>CABRHH010000058.1 GCA_902470695.1 uncultured Collinsella sp. | reverse complement strand
GGACGAGCATGCCGGGTATGTTGGTCCCCTGCGCGCCGAGGGCCTTCTCGAATTCAAATGACATAGATCATGCCTTCCAACAGCGGGATGCGGGTCCCCCGCCCGGGCTCCGGCCATCCCCTGCCGGAACCCGGGCGAGGGACCCGCGAAACCGATGAATTACTGACCCTGGGCGGCGTAGCGGGCCTCGGCCGCCGCCTTGGCCGGGCGCCACCAGGACTCGTTGGCGCGGTACCACTGGATCGTCTCGGCCAGGCCGGCGGCGAAGTCGGTGCGGGAGGGCTCCCAGCCGAGCTCGGTCCTCAGCTTGGTCGCGTCGATGGCGTAGCGCCGGTCGTGGCCGGGGCGGTCGCGGACGCGGTCGAAGTCGTCGGGGTCGCGGCCGAATGCCTTGAGGATCTCGCGCAGGACGGTGAGGTTGTCCCGCTCGCCGTCGGCGCCGATGAGGTAGGTCTCCCCCATGCGGCCGCGGGTGAGCACCGCCCAGACGGCGGAGCTGTGGTCCTCGGTGTGGATCCAGTCGCGGACGTTGCGCCCGTCGCCGTAGAGCCTGGGGCGCGCCCCGTCGATCAGGTTGGTTATCTGGCGCGGGATGAACTTCTCCACGTGCTGGTAGGGGCCGTAGTTGTTGGAGCAGTTGGAGATCGTGGCCGCAAGGCCGAAGGTCCTCACCCAGGCGCGCACGAGCATGTCGGAGGCCGCCTTGGTGGAGCTGTAGGGCGAGCTCGGCCGGTACGGGGTCCCCTCGGTGAAGCGGGCCGGGTCGTCCAGCGCCAGGTCGCCGTAGACCTCGTCGGTGGAGACGTGGTGGTAGCGGACGCCGTGCCTCCGGCAGGCCTCGATCAGCGTGTAGGTGCCCTCGACGTTCGTGCGCAGGAAGGGCGCGGGGTCGGCGATGGAGTTGTCGTTGTGGGACTCGGCCGCGTAGTGGACGACGGCGTCCGCCCCGGACACCAGCCGGTCCACCAGCGCCGCGTCGCAGACGTCGCCCACGACGAGCTCCACGCGGTCGGAGGGCAGGCCGGCTATGTTGGCGGGGTTGCCGGCGTAGGTGAGCTTGTCCAGCACGGTGACGTGCACGCCCGGGTGCTCGCGCACCACGTGGTGGACGAAGTTGGACCCGATGAAGCCGCAGCCGCCGGTGACGACGATGGACTTCGGCTCGAAGGTATCGTTGGTCATACCACTCCAATCAAAACAGTCAATCAAAATCGCTCGGAAGCGAATGAATCAAGTCGAGCAAATCGACCGAATCAGCATGCGATTGCGCATTGAGCTCGCAATCGTATGCGCGCCGAATCTCGTCGTTTGCTAAAAGCTCAGTTCGAAGCTCCGAAACACCTTCAATAACCGTATTCCATGCTACGTTAAGATCGATGTGGCCGTAGCCGTGAACGACCACGTTTCGGAAACCCTTTATATCCCGCCAAGGGATACGCGGAAATACAGAAAACGGCTCATCGGTCTTAAAGTGAGCAGCAAGCTCGCCAATTTGAAGTAACGGCATCAAAAGCAAATCACGCAGAGCACGCGATTTGAACCATGCGTCTTCCGTAATGTGATACTCATCGATGCGCTCTTTAATCTCATCTGTTTCAAGCAACATCTTAACGAGAATGGCGGCATCCCGGCTATCCAAGGATCTTCACCCCATCCTTTGCAGCAGAAGCTCGAAACTGATGCGTTTGACCCTCAAGCGTTGTAACAACATCAACCCCTCTTCCGGTTGCATATTCGAGTGCACGCCTAACGCCTTCAACATCACCCGCGCGCGATGACGCGGAGAATGCAACGAGGAAGTCGAGATCGCTCTTCTCAGTCTGCTCGCCACGCGCAAACGAACCGAACAAGGCGGCCGCCGACACAGGAAACAACGGGAGCACACGCCGCGCGATATCAATTGCTTCGCGACGTGTGACAACCGACCGAAACCCAGGCAGGTTCCGCGCCACGCCATCAATCTTTTGCATATCGACAACATCGATTCCATCCGGCATCTCGTCACCGCCCTTCGAACACGCCTTGAAAAGAATGTTACACGCCGTTGCACAAAGCCAATTCAGACGACAGAAAGCCTAGTACCCGGTTGCCTGATTGACGAACTCGCCGGCCGCGACGCGCCTGAGGTGCCTGCCGTACTCGGACTTGCCGTAGCGCTCCGCGCAGGCCT
>CABRHH010000057.1 GCA_902470695.1 uncultured Collinsella sp. | reverse complement strand
CGGATGGCAGAAATTCAAACCATGAATGCGCGGGTGGACTGGAAACGAACCCGGAACGTGTGGGTTCCGGATCCCGAGGGAAGAGCGGGTGCGGATTCTGGACGTCTGGGGAGGTGTGAACGCGGGGTTTGCGGCAGGCCTGATGACACCGCAGAAGTAGGTTTCATGTCATCTGAGGTAGCGCAGGGTGTCTGAAATGGTCTACAATGACCTCCTGCGTCTGCGTCTGCGTCTGCGTCTGCGTCTGCGTCTGCGTCTGCGTCTGCGTCTGCGAACCGCGCTGGCAGCCGAGTCTCGCGCCTCGCGCCTGCGTTCCTCGCTGGCAGCCGAGTTTCGCGCCTCGCGTCTGCGTTCCTCGTTGGCACCACGCGCCGGCGTCCGCACTCGCGACCTGCGCCTGTGCCCCGTGCTCGCGACTCGCGACCTGACCGTGCGTTTGCGACTCGCATCCGTGTCCGCGCCTGCGGCCTTCGATGAGGCCCACGCCTCGCACTTGTGATTCGCGCCCGCACTCGCACCTTCGATCCGCGTCTCGCCGCGCGGCGCGCGACGGCTTGTTGCGTGGCGTACTCGCGCCTCGCATCCGCGCCGGCGCCCGTGCCCGCGACCCGCGACCTGTGTCTGTGGCCCGCGCCGGCGGCCTGCGATAGGGCGCTGCACCCGCGTCCCGCCCTGCGGTACGCGACGGCTTGCCGCACGGCCCAACCGCACGCCCAGCGCGCCGGCACGCATCTGTATGTCCGAGCTACTCGATTGAGGGGAGGCCCTTCATGCATCGTCACGCCCCGTCGCTCACTCATGATTCCGGCTACCTGCGCCAATGGATCGTCGCCGTCCCGTTGCTGCTGATTCTGCTCGCCTTCCTCATCAATAACACCGCCCAGCTCAACCAAGTGCTGGTCGAGGATGCGCACACGAGTGTCGAGGATATCGCCACCCAGATCGACGACGACGCGACCTTCCGGCTCACCATGTTCGAGAGCTATGTCGAGGATGTGGCGAACGGGCTGTCCTATGCCGACCCGGCGCGGCCTCTCGACCAGTTGCTTGCCAGCGAGCAGACCACCACCCTGTTCGACTGCATGTATATCGTGAACTCCTCCTTTGAGGTCGAGGCCTCAACCGATACGACCGACAACGTCACGAGCTGGATGGCGGATATCGATGCCTTTCCCTCAAAACCAGCCGTGTTTCCGTATAACCAGATCGGCCTGGCATTTACAGCACCGATCTCGCGCGGAGGAGCTTCCGATCTCACCTTGGTGGGCATCCGCCTGACTGCAGGGACCGGACCGTTTTTCAGCGACAAGAACTATCTCGAATCGGGCTTCAGCGCGGTGGTCGATGCCAAAGGCAACCTTGTGGCACCGGCGTGCGGCGTCATCTCCGACGATTTGCGTTCCGCGTGGAAATCCGAGCCCATCGCCGGGTTCGTGCGGCAGGCCATCAAGTCCGTGCACGATGGCTCCGACAACACCTCCGTCGAGTTGCGCGACGTGTCGTCCTATGTAGACGGCTCAGGCTACATCGCCGCCAGCGCGCTTGATGTCAACGACTGGGCGCTCGTCACCTACGTGCCCGAATCGGTGTTCGCCGAGCGCGCGAGCACGATGCTGTCGCGCTATCAAGCTGCCATCGCGCTATGCGTGGTGAGCTTCCTCATCGTCCTGCTCGGTATCTGGCGCGGCCACCGGCACGGCATCGAGCGCGTGCGTGACGCCCTGTTCATCGATCCGCTCACCGGGGGCAAGACGATTGCCGCATTCGAGGATGCCGCCGGCCGAATCGTGGCCGAGGCGGCCCCCGGTTCGCTCTACGTGCTGCATCTGGATATCGTGGGGTTCAAGGACCTGTCGGAGCGCATCGGCGCCCAGGCGGCCGACCAGCTGCTCATCGAGGTCACGCGCGCACTTGAATCGGAGGTCGGTGAGGGCGAGCTCGCCGCTCGCGGCGATCGCGACCGTTTCTTCGTCCTGTTGCGTGAGTCCGACAACGAGGCGGTCCGAACCCGCATCAAGCGCATGTCCGACCGCATCCATGCGCGCATCGCGCCCGCATCGGTCTCTACGGTCGATTTGGCGTGGGGCGCCTGTATGCAGCGCGGGCGCAAGGCCGACCTGCGGGTACTCGAGGATCACGCCATCCGCGCCGCCGAGTTCTGCGGACCGGCAGAGCCCTGCATGTTCTACAGCCACGACCTGGAGCTTCGCCTCGCGCGTCGTTTCGAGCTCGAACGCACCTTCACCGAGGCCCTCGCCCGCGGCGACTTCGAGGTCCAGTTCCAGCCCAAGGTCTGCCTGAGCTGCTCCTGTCATCCGGCTGCTGAGGCCCTCGTGCGCTGGCGGCACCCGGAGTACGGGACGATCTCGCCGGGCGAGTTCATCCCGTTGCTCGAACACAACCGGCGCATCTACGAGCTCGACCGCTACGTGTTCGAGCGCGTGTGCCGCACCATGGCCGATTGGGCGGGCACCGAGCTCGCCGACATCACCGTTTCGGTGAACCTCTCGCGCGTTGGTCTGGTCGACCACGGACTGTCGGTGATCTACGACATGGCCGAGATCAAGCAGCGCTACAACATCGCTGACCGCATGATCGAGATCGAGGTGACCGAATCGGTTGCCAACGACACGCACCTCATGGAGGTCGTGCGCAGCGCGGTGCCGTTGATGCACAGGTACGGCTTCCGCAGCTCGCTCGACGACTTCGGTTTCGGCTATTCCTCGCTGGCAACCTTGAAGGATTTCGAGATGGATGCCGTCAAGCTCGACCGGCACTTCTTCATCGATGCGAACGAGAAATGCTGGCAGGTGGTGGGCGCCTTCATCGAGCTGGCGCATGCCCTCGGCCTCGACGTGGTGGCCGAGGGCGTGGAGGACCCCGATCAGGTGGAGCGACTGCGCGACCTCGGGTGCGATGCCATCCAGGGCTTCGTGTTCGCCCAACCCATGCCGCGCGCCGAGTTCGAGGACTGGGTTCGTCGCTTTGAGGCGTCGCGTGCATAGCGGAATGGTATGAGCATTGTGTTACCAGCTGTGTCGCTCTGTAAAACGCGCTTGCATCAAGCAGGGTCGATTTTTAAGATTGTGTCAACCGGCTTCCGGCTCGATAAAGGCGGGAAGCTATACGACTGTCAAGCAGATGAAACTGTCAAGCAGTTGAAACGCTCCGTTTCAACAAAATTGCCGGGGGGGGGGGTGCTCATTGACGTGATGCGTCAATGAGGCGGGCGTGTACCAGATTCCAGAGAGCTTGAAGAGTCT
>CABRHH010000056.1 GCA_902470695.1 uncultured Collinsella sp. | reverse complement strand
GGCACGTGGACGAGCGGACGCTCGAGCACCTCATGGGGCACGCGCCGCAGGGGGTCAGCGGAAGGCACTACATACGCCCCAGCGTCGAGCAACTGGCCGATGCGTTTGCGAAAGGATTAAGGTCCAGTTGGGATATTTAGGGATACAGAACAGCGTTTCCGCAGGTTAAATAGCCACAGACATTAACGGGCGGTAAAGGGAACATGCCGCCTTTATGATGCCCTGAGGGCTCCGAGGGGCCTTGACGGCGCCCCGCGATAGCAAAACAGGCCAGAGGAGAACCTCTGGCCTGCTGCAATGCAATGGTCGGGTTGACTGGATTTGAACCAGCGACCCCCGCGTCCCGAACGCGGTGCTCTACCAAGCTGAGCCACAACCCGTAGCTCAGTTATAGTATCAGAAGCACGCAGCGTTTGCTAGCCCGCAATCGGAATTGATCCCGATTTTTCCATCTGCGTGGCACAGCTCCACCATCCCCGCTGGTCAGCGGCCTCGGCCACAGCTGCGGCGGCCTCGGTGGACGCGCAGATCGCAAACGAGGAGGACCCGGAACCGGACACCTCCGCCACCAGAACACCCGCCTGCCCACGCAGCCAGGCAAGCACCTCGGAAATCTGCGGGGCGATCCGGCACGCAGACGGCGCCAGGTTGTTTGACACGCTCGCGATCGCACCTGCAGTATCCCGGGCGCGCAGGGCGGCCAACATGGGCTCCAACGGCATGGCGGCGCACGGGCACTCGTCGAAGCGGCGATACGCCTCCGGCGCGGACACCCCGCATTCGTGGGGCTTCACCAGCACGACCGCTGGCGCGCAGGGCAGCTCAAATGTTTCGGCGAGCACATCACCGGCACCGGCCAGGTAGGCCAAGCCCTCCCCCAAAAAGAAGGGGACGTCGGCTCCGATGGCGCGGGCAACTTCCACCACGTGCCTATCGAGCGGGTCGATGTCCCACAGCTCGCACAAGCCTCGCAGCACCGCGGCGGCGTCCGTGGACGGGCCGCCCAAGCCGGCGCACAACGGGATATGCTTCTCGATACGGATCGCCACCGCCGGGTCGCGACCCACCGCCTCGCCCAGCAGGCGGGCAGCGCGCCAAGCACTGTTGCGCTCGGGAGCCAGGTCGATGGCGGGCGACATCGCAACGCTGAGCTCACGCGCAGGTTCGATTCGAACTCGGTCCGCCAAACCCAGACGCGCCATCACGGTGTCGACCCGATGATAGCCGCGCGCGTCGGTCTGCGTATGTACGCCCAGATAGAGGTTGATCTTCGCCGGAGCGCTCAGCTCCAAAGCGCGCTGGGGCATTAGTGCTCCTCGAGCTGGTTGCCCAGCGGGGTGAAAATATGCTCGCCGCTCTCCGGGTCGAACAGCTCGACCATGCCCGTCAGCACGTCCACATACTGGTAGGACTGACGCGACTTGCGCCCGCGGCGCTCGTCCACCTCAACGATGAACACCGACGGATGGACGGTTTTGATGACGCCCATACGCTCGATGACGCGCGTGCGGCCCATGTTGGCCTTCACCTTGACGCGCTCACCCACCATCCCGCTCAGCTTGGCGTGAATATCCTCGACGTGATTGACTTCCAACTCTTCCATGCAATGGCCTCCACACGGGCGCAGGCAGCGAACAGACATGATGCGCCCAACTTAGACAAACGTTGTCATTGTAGGGCGCAGATGGCTACGTGTACATGTGTTCATAGCGAAACCATGTCCGAATGCACCCCACACGGCCCGTACGAGAGCGAACCGCCGAGCAGGGATACGCAGAGCAGCCGATGCATGAAGTAACGCCCTCCTGGCCAAACTGGAGGCTTCAGGCGCGCTCGCAGAAACGGCACGTACGCACTGCCGGCATGCACCTTACGCCAGGTCGTCCGTGTCGAGCACGATGGTGAAGGGGCCGTCGTTCACCAGGCTCACCTGCATGTCGGCCCCGAACCTGCCCGTGGCGACATGAGCCACATCGGCACGCACCAGCTCGACGAAGTGCTCGTAGAGCTCGGTTGCCTGCGCGGGCGCCGCGGCCTCCGTGAAGGACGGGCGCCGGCCGCGACGGCAGTTCGCATAGAGCGTGAACTGGGAAACCACAAGGACCTCGCCGGACACGTCGGACAGAGCGAGGTTGGTCTTACCGTCCTCATCATCAAAGATGCGCAGGTCGCGGATCTTCGACCACAGACGCTGCGCCTCGGCCGCGGTGTCGGTGTGACCGATACCCAGCAAAATCAGGTAGCCGCGGCCGATGGAGCCCACGGTGCTACCCTCGATGGCGGCAACCTGCGCCTGCGACACGCGCTGCACGACCGCGCGCATGCTACGCCTCCGTCGACGCGTCGGCTGCGGCGGCCGGAGCGGGTGCCGGAGCCACGGGGGCCTGGGCTGAGCCTGAAGCAGCTGCCGGCATCGCGGGAGCCGATGCGGCGTCGGACGTCTCGGGGAACGTTGACGCAACAAGAGACGCCGAGTCCTGTGCTGCGGCCATGTGCACCGCGTCGACACCGGCGAGCTGCGCCGAAAGGTCCTGCAGCGCGTAGAAGCGATGCGAGATGGCGTTTTTCTCCTCAGGCGTGAGCTCAGCCATGGTTTTGCCCGGCGTGGCATGCGGCAGGAACAGCGGGTCGTAACCGAACCCGTGCTCACCGCGCCCCTCGCGAGCGATCATGCCCTCGCAGGTGCCCGTGCCGGTACGCACCACACCGGACGCCTCGACAAGCGCCACGACGCTCATGAACCGCGCCGTGCGCTCGGCATCCGCCACTTCGGCAAGGTTGGTCAGCAGCTTGGCGTTGTTGGCGGCGTCGTCACCATGCACGCCCGCGTAGCGCGCCGAATAGACACCCGGCCCGCCGTTCAGCGCGTCGACCACCAAGCCCGAATCGTCGGCGATGGCCGACAAGCCCGTAGCGGCCACCGCCGCCTCCGCCTTGATCAGCGCGTTCTCCATGAACGTCGTCCCGGTTTCCTCTGGATCCTCGAACTCACCCAGCTGGCCGAGCGCCACAAAGCGCGTCTGCGGCAGCACGCGGCTCAAGATTTCCTCGATCTCCACGAGCTTATGCGCATTGCCGGTTGCCACCACGATGGTATGCGCGGGGTCGAGTGTGCTGATATCGATGCGATTCAATGCCATGAGCTGGGGTTCCTTTCGAATGCTGAAGCAGGTCGCGGGAGTCGCTTGCGCGCAATCCCGGGTTCGGTTTTCGTCCATCCAGAATTATAGGGTTCGTCCCCTGTCCATTTGAGGCTGTTTTGGGGATGCGGACGTTTTCCTGGACCGGCCTAGACGGCCAGGCCGAGCCGCTTCCT
>CABRHH010000055.1 GCA_902470695.1 uncultured Collinsella sp. | reverse complement strand
CGTCGGTGGAGACGTGGTGGTAGCGGACGCCGTGCCTCCGGCAGGCCTCGATCAGCGTGTAGGTGCCCTCGACGTTCGTGCGCAGGAAGGGCGCGGGGTCGGCGATGGAGTTGTCGTTGTGGGACTCGGCGGCGTAGTGGACGACGGCGTCGGCCCCGGACACCAGGCGGTCGACGAGGGCCGCGTCGCAGACGTCGCCCACGGCGAGCTCGACCCGGTCTGCGGGCAGCCCCGCGATGTTGGCGGGGTTGCCGGCGTAGGTGAGCTTGTCCAGGACGGTCACGTGCACGCCCGGGTGCTCGCGCACCACGTGGTGGACGAAGTTGCTCCCGATGAAGCCGCAGCCGCCGGTGACGACGATACGGCGGGGCTCGAAGATTTCAGACATAGGACTCCTTCCAATTGCGGAACCGAGTATACCTTGTGCATGCAAGAAGAAGCGCCGGCGTTGCGCCGCCGCAGCTCGAGCGCAATCGGAAAGCGGTCGCTCAATGTTTGACGCCCACGAGGCAGAGGTGAGCCATGCTCGTTTTTTCTCGCCGAAAGCCATCGTCAATCAACAAAAGCAGCGATGCTCTCAGCAAGCTGACCTATTCGACTACAAAACGCCCCAAATACCGAATGACATCCGAATGGCCTGGAATCACCCCATGCGAAGCGGTCCAGCTCGCGTCTTACAGCCAACGCCCGCAGCCCGAAGGCTATCTATCCGAGCAGCCACGCGGCCATCGCGGTGCGAATCGCGTCCCAGCGGCGCTGCGTTTCCGGATTGTCGAAGGCGGGCGCGAGGCCGAAGGGCCTATCGAGCAGGCGCTGCAGGTAGCCGCACCGTGCCAGGGCTCGCAGGGCCGAGGGGCTTTCAATCTCGAAGGCAAGGCAGACGCCGCCCACCAGGCCGTCAAGCGAGGCGGGCCGCTCGTCCCTAGCCAGGCAGCGATGCTCCGAAAACCCCGCAAAAGCCGCATCGGAGATCTCCCCGCAGGCAAACGCCGACGGGTCGATGTCCAGCACCGCATGACAGCTCGACTCGCTGTAGACGCGCAGAATGTCGACCTTGTCGGCATCGCGCGTGATGACGCAGAAGCGCCGCTCGCGCTCAGTCAGGTCCGCGGGAAGGCGAAGGTCGCTATGATAGGCAACCGCCCGGCGCACGATGTGCGCCCATACGCCGTCCTCGGTGAAGGAGGGCAGCTCCTTGTCGAGGATGCGCAGGCCGAGCATGGCGTGGCTGCAGGATGCGCGGTCGTCGAACGTGCTCCAGCGGCGCAGCTGCTCGAACCGGCCGATGTCGTGCAACAGGCCGCACAGCCACGCCAAATCGACGTCCTGGGCAGGCAAGCCCTCGCCGCGCGCGATCTCGTCGGCAAGCGCAGCCACCTCGAACGTGTGCTTCACCTTGAGCGCGATCCGCTCGTCGGACTCGTCGTAACGGGACACGTAGGCGCGAAACGCCTCCATGCACGACCGGCGCAACGCCGTGCTTTCCCGGCCATCACTCGTCATGCCGCGCAACCCCCTATCCAATCATTTGACAGTGCACGGTACATGCTATCAAAACGGCTGCGAGCTGGCTTTTCGAGTTCGCATCTGCGCCATCGAAGCTGGTTCAAGACCCCTCGATGGACGAGACCTCCTACCCCAAGCGTATTGGGTGGTCCCGTGTGGAACCATTGTGCTAACCCGAAAAAACCAACCCGAAAACGGCGGCACGAAATGGCCGCAGAGCCAGCAAGCAGGTACCTGCCAAGAACCCATCGCGCGACACCAGCAGCACGCCGCACTTACCGCAACTTGGCCCACTCCGCCAGCAAAGAGGGTACGTTCTTCATGGGAAGAATCATACGCAGCCGACTGTCGTTCAGCGCCTGGAAACCATGGCGAGAGTACCAGTCGGCCAGCTCAGACGTCTTCGCGTCGAGGATAATGAACCTACCGCCAACGAGATCGCTGATCGCATGCGACCTGCGAACCGCCTCTTCGAGAAGAAGGGAACCCACCCGAAGACCCGTTCTTTGCACATCCGCTCGAACCGCGATTCTGCCGAGCAAAATCCCCGGGTGCTCCATGGAGTTCTTCCCGTGACGCTGGCTTCTGGACAGCTCTGCGGGCTGAATGGACGTGGGCGACAAGGAGAAAAATCCAAGAATGCCGTCATCCCCTACGGCGATGTACACCTGGCAGAGACCGAGATAGCACCAGCTGAGCGCTTTGGTCAAAAACCAACTGTCCATCTGCTCGTCACCGCATGAGAATGAGCTGAGCAGAGACGGATCGACGTCTTCGACCGTCACGATCTTATTCCAAGGCACCCGCGAGTCATCCATGGCGGCCTACAAGATCGACGAAATCCAGTCGAAATCGTCATCGCTTACGACCACGTAAGGAGCAACGGGGAAACTCGGAACATGGTGCTGACGAGCGGTCTGGCTGTCACCAGAAATCAAAGTGGAGTAATACTCGCACATGCTATCAGGTGAGATGACGCTGGAAGCAAAGCCGGTCTCGCCGTTGTATGCCCTCCTCCAAGGATCCTCGGCATGGGTAAGCTCAGCGAGCTCGTCGCCGCTCATGGAGCCGTAGGACTCAAGCACGGCATCGATGACAACCTGGTCCTCAGCAGAGATCGCGAATGGGTCGCCATCCAAATCGGTAATCACAACGGAGCGCCGGCCGCGATGCGCGCGCGCCACCTCGTACACGACGGGACCGTGCTCCCATGCGCGAATCTCCTCGGCAAAAAGTCGCCGACCCTGGGTAACCAAGCACCAAGCTTGGCTGTAATACAGAAGCTTCTGCAGCTGATATCCACTCAACCGACCACGCTCGTTCAAAATATACGCCGCGACATCAATGGCTTTGCACATAACGACCTCCTCTCGACTCTACGCACCATCTTACCCCGCACAGAAGCGAAAGGGCCTCAAGGAACGTGAAATCCAAGGGTCAATCGCCTCTTGGCAATAGCATAGCATAAAACGAACTAATGTTCGTGGAGACAGACCGATCCACCTCCTTGTCCGGGCTATAGGTCTTGCAATCGAAGGAGATGCGCCGAAAGCATACGTTATCGAAATCAGCGTATCGGGCCACCCGCAGCGCCGCTGCCTGCACGAACAGCGCCACGTGCGCCGCAGGGGACGTGAAGCGCGCGCACTTGGGAAACGCGGGGGATACGCACCGACCCCCTACAGACGCAGAAAGGCACCCCGCCGGGTCGGTTCCCGGCGGGGTGCCTGATAATTATGCCTACCGGACGTAGCTCGGGCCGCCCGCGACGCCGAGCGCCACGTAGCGGACCGCGCCGCTGTAGGCCGTGTAGCGGCCCCACACGTAGCCGCCGGATACGACCGTGGAGCCCACGGCCACCGACTGGCCCGCGCTGTAGGTCGCCACCTGGCGGTAGCCCGTGCCCGGGCCGGTGCGGACGCGCACCGCCGCCCTGAACGTGTAGCGGCCCGGGCCGTAGCCGGAGCCGCCCGCCTGCTGGCCGGGGCCGGAGCCCGCGCGGACCAGGTAGTCGGCCGGGTCGGGCGCGCCGGTGGCCGGCCCCACCGCCACGTAGCGGACAGCGCCGCTGTAGGCCGTGTAGCGGCCCCACACGTAGCCGCCGGAGACGGCGTACCAGTCGTCGAGCGCGACGGTCTGGCCGGCGCGGTAGGTCGCCACGGCGCGGTAGCCCGTGCCGGGGCCGGTGCGCACGTTCAGCGCCGACGCGGCCACGCGGTAGGTCCCGCCGAAGCCGGTCCCCGCGTGCCCGGCCTGCTGGCCGGAGCCGGGGGCGCTCGATCCGCCGGTCGACCCGGAGCCGGAGCCCGCGCCGCCGTTCAGGTAGCCCGCCACGCGCGCCTCGAACGACGCCCAGCTCTGGCCGTAGGCGGCGAAGTAGCCGTTCGGGTCGGTGTGGTCGGTGCCGCCCCACATGCGTCGCGCCTCGTCGTGGCTGATGAGGCGGTCGACGCCCCAGCCGCGCGAGCGCAGCTGGTCGGCGCACCACCTGGCCGCCTGGTCGAACTGGCTGGCGAAGCTGGCGGCGTCGGTGGCGTGCGCCAGCTCGATGCCGTAGCCCATGCGGTTGCCGCCGCCAACGTGCCACGCGAGCCGGTCGTCGCGCATGGTGTGGTAGACCACCGAGCCGTCCAGCTCCATGACGTAGTGCACGGCGTAGGCGGGGCTGCGCGACCAGTAGCTCACGTGGTTTGCCGCCGACGCGCCGGGGTTGGCCGTCTCGTGGACCACCAGGTAGCTCGGCGAGAGGGACCCGTGGCCGGGGGCCACGATGCTCTCGCGCTGCTCGTAGGCGAGCGCCGGCGGAGCCGCCGCCAGCGACAGGGCGAGCGCGAGCGCGAGCGCCGCGAGCGGCGCGCGCCGCTTCTTGGTTTGTGCCATGTGGCACCTCCTCAGGTGTGTTCGTGTCTTCCTATCGCGGGCCGCGAAGCGCGGACGCGCCGAGGACCGCGCCGATGAAGGCCCCGACCGCCGTGACGGTGGCCGCGACCGCGCCGGCGTCCGGCAGGCCCCACGCGTCGCCGAACGCGAGCACGAGGGAGGCCGCCGCCGGGCACACGATCAGGCCCAGCCACTTCAGCACCTCGTAGGCGCGGTCGGGCACGAGCCAGGTCGGCGGGCGGGTGCCGTCCTCCACCTCGGTTCGAGAATCGTCCATGCTCTCACCTCCCCTCAGTCGCCTTTGCTACGCCTATCGGAGCGCGAGGCTCGGTGCGCCTCAACGATCTCCTCGTAGTAGTGGGTGCCGACGCCGTTGCCGCCCAGCGCGTGGTAGGCGCTGTACACGCCGTCGGCTATCTGCTTCTTGGCGGTGTCGCACGGCCTGCCGAGGACCACGTAGCTCTCGTGCATGTCCTCGAGGCGCGCCCACAGCAGCTCCTTGACGCCCTCGGCTATGAGCCGGTCGCGCTCCTCGCGGCGGCGCGCCGCCTCAAGCTCCTCGTCGCCCCTGCGCCGACCGGACGCCGCGACGGCGGCGACCACGGCCGTGGCCACGGGGGACACGATCCAACCGATGACCACAAGCCATTGGGGCAGCTGCATGGAACGACCTTCCGGTGCGCGGGGAACAGAGGGGATGCCCGGCGCGGCGGACTCGCGCACCGCGCCGGGCGGCGGGAGAAAGACCTGCTATTTGAAGTCAAGGGGTAGCGCCCGAGATTTTCGATAGGAACCT
>CABRHH010000054.1 GCA_902470695.1 uncultured Collinsella sp. | reverse complement strand
ATGCGCACCTCCTGTCCGGACGCCCTGCAGCGTCCAACTTTTTGTCCGCAGTCCCTTGGCGGATCCGGGGTTCGTATTGGTGCCGTTGGCTGATCTGGGGTTCGCGTTCGAATTGTCGGCGGATCTGGGGTTCATATACGCGCTATCGGTGGATCCAGGGTTCGCATTCGAGCCGTTGGCGAATTCAGGGTTCGTGTTGAGGTCGTCGGTGAATCTGGGGTTCGTGTTGGTGCCATCGGTGAGTTTTGGGTTCGGCTTTCGTCCATCTGGGGCTGTTTTTCGCTCTTGGATGGACGGGCGCCGAACCCGCGTTGCGCAGACGTCCCCAGGCCGAACCCGCGTTTACGCAGATGACGCTAGCGCGAACCGAGCATACGCGACCGATACGATGCGGCCTCGTACGTACCGTCTGCAGCCAAAATCGCGCCGTTTACCGACCTGCTGTGTCTGTTCATGCTGTGCCGCCCCATAAGGACTACTATCTCAGCCAAGAATTGGTCCATGAGCCCGTCCGGGCTCTGCGGAAGGGGAGGAAACGATGTCTGCTGTGGTTCCAGAGCGGATACGCAATCGCAGTGCCGAGCATGCGGAGATCCGGGACCGCGACATTCGCTGGGCCTACGCGCGCCGGCCGTCTTGCCTGTTTTTCAACCTGGTGGTCGCGGCCATGGTGGTGCTTCAGGTTTTCGGTCCCGGCGGCCTCGCCTGGCTCCATCTGGTGCTGCTGCTCGTGGCAAACCTGCTGCTGGTATTCGTCGTGCCGGGCGACGTTCGGTTCGCGATAGCTGAGGACCTGCCGACCAGGATGATGCCCGAGGTGTACGACCTGTGCATCATCGGGCTGATAGGTTTCGATAATCTCCCCGGGGTGTCGATGGCGATATATGCGGCATCGACGGTGCTGGTCGTGGCCGTGATCGCGTTCTATATTGCTCGCGCGCGGTTCACCTACGCCCAGCGCCGCGCATTCGGCATCGGCGTTCTGCTCGCGGTGGATGCGCTGTTCGTAGCCGAGTTTGCGCTTCCGTACCTGCTCGGCTAGCATAGGTTGTCGCGAGGCCGCAAGACCGAGCACCCGCTCCATCTCCGCCGTCCGTCGAAAGGCCATCCGTCTCGTGCGCTATCCCGGCTATCCGCAGAAACGCCTCCCGCGACGCCCGTGCCACCGCTCGGCCTGTTCATCCTGTAGGCATTGCGCCGTCCGTGTTTTGCGGGCGGCGTTTCTTGTTACAATGAAACGTCATGGTCTTATCGCACAGGCGATCTGAACGAGCGGCACCGCCGCTTGAAATAGTGTCAAACAACCGGAAGGAACCCCCGCTTATGGCAACAGACAAATCCCAAACCGAGAAGAAGACCGAGAAGAAAGCCGAGAAGAAGAAGTCCACGGCCCCGCTCAAGATCATCCCCCTGGGCGGCCTTGACGGCATCGGCAAGAACATGACCGCCTTCGAGTGCGGTCCCGACATGGTGCTGGTGGACGCCGGCCTCATGTTCCCCGACGACAACCAGCCCGGCATCGACCTGGTGCTGCCCGACTACACCTATGTCCTGGAAAACGAGGACAAGCTGCGCGGCATCATCATCACCCACGGCCACGAGGACCACACGGGTGCCTTGCCCTATCTGCTGCAGGATCTCAACCAGAAGGTGCCGATCTTCTCCAGCAAGCTCACCTTGGGCTTCATCGAGGGCAAGCTTTCCGAGTTCCGCATCCGCGCCCCGCGCTTCCGCGAGGTCAAGGGCGGTAGCCACATCAACCTGGGCTGCTTCTCCATCGAGTTCTTCTCCACTACCCACTCCATCCCTGGCGCGCTGGGCGTCCACATCAAGACGCCGGCCGGCACGGTGGTCCACACGGGCGACTTCAAGCTCGACCAGACCCCCATCGACGGCGTGACGCCTGACTACGGCGCCCTGGCCCGCTTCGGCAAGCAGGGTGTCGACCTGCTGCTGTCCGACTCCACCAACGCCACGGTGCCCGGCTTCACCAAGTCCGAGGCAGAGGTGGGCCCCTCGATCTACAACGCCATCAAGAACGCCCGCGGCCGCGTGTTCGTCGCCTCGTTCTCCAGCCATATCCACCGCCTGCAGCAGATCTGCGACGCCGCCAAGAAGTGCAACCGCAAGATCGTGGTCACGGGCCGGTCCATGCTCACCAACACCCGCGTGGCGCGCGAGCTGGGCTATCTCAAGGTCGACGAGCGCGACCTGGTGGATGCCTTCGAGATCAACGGCATCCCCGAGGACAAGATCGTCGTCATGTGCACCGGGTCCCAGGGCGAGCCGCTCTCGGCGCTGTCCCGCATGGCCAACGGCGAGCACAAGACGCTGTCCATCCACGACGGCGACACGGTGATCATCTCGGCCACCCCGGTCCCGGGCAACGAGAAGGCCGTGCAGCAGGTGGTCAACAGCCTGGCCAAGCTCGGCTGCGATGTGTACGACAAGAGCCGCGCGCTCGTGCACGTCTCCGGCCATGCGAGCCAGGAGGAGCTCAAGCTCATGCTGGCGCTCACCAAGCCCACCTACTTCATGCCGGTCCACGGCGAGGCGGTCCACCTGCGCGCCCACGCCAAGCTCGGCGAGCGCATGGGCATCCCGCGCAAGAACATCTTCGTGGTGGATAACGGCGACACCCTCGAGCTGCGCGACGGCAAGGTCAAGCGCGGCCGCGCGGTGGAGTCCGGCGTGGTCTACGTCGACGGCCTGCGCATCGGCGACACCGACCCGATCGTGCTGCGCGACCGCCAGAAGCTGGCGAGCGACGGCATGGTGACGGTGGTGGCCACCCTCGACATGAAGCTCAAGAAGATCGGCGATGTGGAGTTCTCCGGCCGCGGCGTGTCGTTCCCCATCGACGACCGCTTTGCCGCCGAGGCGTCCGACGCCGTGCTCAAGACGGTCGAGAAGGGCGCGTTCAACTTCTCGAGCAGCGGCACCGACGCGCTTCGCAAGGCGGTGCGCGATTCGCTGTCGAACTTCATCTGGAACCGTACGCATACGCGGCCGATGATCATTCCGGTCGTCATGGAGGTGTAGCTTGGCGCGCGCGAAGGGCACAGCAACCGATACGGCACCGCGCAAGCGCGCCGGCAAGCACGCAGCCGCCGACAAGGCGGCTGCGGCCGGACTGCGCGCAAACGAGGGGCGCTCGTCGGCATCTGAGCAGATGCCGACGTTTTCTGACGCCACGACCGGGCGCGACATCGCCGGCGTGATCATGGCGGTCATCGCGGTGGCCTCCTTCATTGCCGTCGTGTCCCCGGCCACCGCCCCGGTTTCACGCGCGGTCGCCGGCTTCTACCACCTGGGCTTCGGCCTGGGGGCCTATGTGCTGCCGTTCGTGCTGCTGGCCGCCGCTGTCGCGCTGTTTGTGCCGGAGCGCATCCACCCCGACGGGCGCACGGTCGTCGGCGTGGTGATCATCTACGTCGCGATCAGCGCCCTGCTATCGCTGTTCGTTCCCGGCGCGAACCAATCGGTGTCGGCCATGTTCGAGGCGGCCGCGCTTTCCGCTTCCGGCGGCTATGTGGGCGCCTGGGTGGCCAGCGCCCTGCAGTCGGCGGTGGGCACCACCATCGCTGCCGTGGTGCTGGTCGGCGCCATCGCCGCAGGCCTCGTGCTCGTGGGCCTGTCGATCGGCGGAGCGGTGCAGTCGGTTGTCACGCGGCTGTGCGGTCTGGCCGAACGCCGCCATGTCGACGTCAACGACGCCCCGTGGGGCGATGAAGACGCTCTGGGCGGAGCCGCCGCAGCTCAGCCGGCGCGTTCGCGCCGCAAGGCGGCCGGGGGCCTGCTGGACGATGCCGGCGCCGCCGTCACCACGTTTTTGGGCAACCGGGAGACTACAGTGCTCTCCCGCGAAGCCGACGACGAGCCCGATGTGGACGAGGATCCCTTCGTGGACGTGTCCGAGCAGGTGGCGGCCGAGCGCGCCGAGACCACGCTCATCCCGGTTCCCGATCGCGTGGCCCCGGCGGCCGCCTGCGCACCCACCACGGTGCTTTCGCAGGCGGCGGCTGCAGGCGCGAAGGGCACCGATGCCGACGATGCCGCAGCCGAAGACGGCCCGGAGGTCCCGCCCTTCGACACCGACGGCAAGGCGAGCCCCACTCCGGCGATCCCCGGCTTTCTAGCCGGGCACGCGCAGCCCGGCACAAACGCCGCCCAGGCCGCTGCCGCCGAGCTTGCCGCGGCTGCGAGCGCGGACGCTTCCGATGAGGACGGGGACGGCACCGAGACGGCCCAGCTTCCGCCCGCCTCGATGCTGCGCCATAACCCGCATTCGGCCGCCTCGGCTTCCTCGGACAACGAGCTCGAGCAGACCGCGCAGGCCCTGCAGTCGACGCTCGCCGAGTTCGGCCGCTCCGCACGCGTGGTGGGCTGGATCGCCGGCCCCACCGTCACCACCTTCAAGCTGCAGCCCGGCGAGGGCGAGCGCGTGAGCAAGATCTCCAGCCTGGAGGACGACATCGCGCTGTCGCTGGCCGCCCAGTCGGTGCGCATCTTCGCCCCGATCCCGGGCACCTCGCTGGTGGGCATCGAGATCCCCAACGCCAAGCGCCAAAACGTCAACCTGGGCGACGTGCTGCCCTATGTGCAGGGCGGCCCGCTCGAGCTGGCCGTGGGCCGCGACGCCGAGGGCCAGCCCATCGTGGCCGACCTCGCCAAGATGCCCCACCTGCTCATCGCCGGCACCACCGGTTCGGGCAAGTCCGTGATGATCAACTCCATCATCATGGCCCTGCTCATGCGCACCCACCCCGACGACGTCCGCCTGATCATGGTCGACCCCAAGCGCGTCGAGCTGTCGGGCTACAACGGCCTGCCACACCTGTACGTGCCGGTGGTGACCGAGCCCAAGCAGGCGGCAAGCGCCCTGCAGTGGGCCGTGTCCGAGATGGAGCGGCGCCTCAAGGTGTTCGAGCGCATCGGCGTGCGCAAGATCTCGACGTTCAATGACAAGCAGGCCGCCGGCGCGTTCGAGCACTACGATAACCCGCCGGCCAAGATGCCCTACCTCGTGATCATCATCGACGAGCTGTCCGACCTCATGATGGTGGCCGGCAAGGACGTCGAGGCCTCGATCGTGCGCATCGCGCAGCTGGGCCGCGCCGCCGGCATCCATCTCATCGTGGCCACGCAGCGCCCCAGCTCCAACGTGGTGACGGGCCTCATCAAGGCCAACATCACCAACCGCATCGCCTTCAACGTGGCCACCGGCATCGACTCACGCGTCATCATCGACCAGATGGGTGCCGAGAAGCTCACCGGGTACGGCGACATGCTCTTCTCCAAGGTGGACTGGGGCAAGCCCAAGCGCATCCAGGGTTGTTTCGTCTCCGACGACGAGATCAACGAGGTCGTGGAGTTCGTGAAGTCCCAAGGCGCCCCCGACTACCACGAGGAGATCCTCTCGGCGGTGGCGCCTGCGCAGATGGGCGGCGGCGGGGGAGGCTTCTACAACGAAGCTCCCTCCGAGGACGACCCCCTGCTGTGGGATGCGGCCCAGATCGTCGTGGAGACCCAGCTCGGTTCGACTTCGGGCCTGCAGCGGCGCCTCAAGGTGGGCTACGCGCGCGCCGGGCGCATCATGGATATGCTTGAGGAGAAGGGTATCGTGGGCCCGCCCGACGGCTCGAAGCCGCGCGAGGTTCTCTACGACGAGGAGGGCCTGGCGGCGCTGCGTGCTGTCGAGGAGCCCTTGAGCGACGAAGAGATTCAGGGAGGATTCTAAGATGGCCGCTCGATTTGGCGAGATGCTGCTTGAGCGCCGCCGCCAGCGCGGGCTTTCCATCCAACAGGTGGCCAACGTTATCAAGATCAGGCCCCAGATCATCGAGTACTTCGAGTGCGAGAACTTCGCCGCCATGCCTCCTCGCGGCTATGCCCAGGGCATGATCGCCAGCTACGCGCGCTATCTCGGGCTGAACCCCCGTGAGGTGGTGGGTGCCTACTTCGACAGCCTGCATGCCTTCGAGCAGCAAGCGGCGGGGACGGGGGTCGGCCGCTATCATGAGTCGGTGGCCGATGCGAGCCCCCGCAGCGCGAACGCCACGGGTCGCTTCCTCATGGTGAACTCGGGGCCGGCCGGCTCGCGTTTCGCCAGCCGTCCGCCGCAGGCGGGCTATGTGTCCGAGTCCAAGATCG
>CABRHH010000053.1 GCA_902470695.1 uncultured Collinsella sp. | reverse complement strand
CGGCGGCCCGCGTCCAGCATGCACCGTGATTCTGCCGCCGTGCGCCGCCCAGTTTCCATCTCCTGTCGCGGCATGCCGCTCAGTTGCCACCTCCTGTCACGGCATGCCGTTCAGTTGCCGCCCTCCCCCGCCGCGCAGCGCGCCGCCGTAATCCTCTATCGCGACGCGCCGCGTCGCCGTCGCCTTCTGACGCGGCACACCGCCCCATCGCACCCTTCTGTTGCCGCGCGCTGCTCCGTCGTAACCTTTTGCATCATTTTTCAGGTCCGCCATTCCCTTGAACCGACTTGAAGCGCGTGCAGTGGTCGCAAATGGCATCTAATGGGTGTTTCAATCTGATACATAGCGGCCTTCCGAACCCTCGAAGGCTGAAACGAGAGACCTGTACCCTTTCTGCGGGCAAGATATCGATACACATGTTCATGTACTGATTGAGCATGACGGACATGCAACGCATTCAAGAGCTCGTTCCCATCCACAAATACCCATTAAACGCCATTTGCGACCATCAAACCGCCGTCAACTTTTCCTCAAAAAAGTCTGAACCAGAATTTACTGTATTAATATCAATATATTCGCTACTATAAATCATCATGAAGGAAGAGGCATCAGAGCGCAGCACGGGTATTGAAAGCGCCAGGCAACCCATCGCACAGCACTAAGAAAACGCATGCCATCCATCTGGCCAGTTGTCATCCATCTGAACCGCCGGACATCGAACGCCGAAGCAGCTCCCTACAACGACAGCAAATCCTCCAGCGAGTCGATGATCCTGTCAGCGTGATCCTGGGAGAACCCGAAGCGCTCCTCGCGACGCGCCAGCACCGTCAGACCCGCACGTTTACCAGCTGTGATGCCCGGTACACTGTCCTCTACGCAACAGCAACGCTCAGCCGGAAGCTGCAGTTCAGACAGGGCATGCAAGTAAATATCGGGCTCAGGCTTGCTCTCCTTGAACTGCTCGCCCGAAACCACCGTCTCAAACGTATGCGCAAGACCGCAAGCGTCTAGCACCTCGCGGATGTTGCCCATCGGCGACGACGATGCCAGCGCTAAACGCACCCCACGATCCTGTAAGCGAGAAATCGCCGGAACGACATCGGGAAACATAAGAGCGCGGTAGTCGTATGAGCGGGTCTTGGCCCAAGCTGCGTAGCAGCTGAACGCCTCGTCGACCGAGCCGAACCGTCGCGATCCACGGGAAAGCCAATCGGCGACGATCAAACGGAATGACTGATGGGAGCCGCCGACCACGCTCAGCCGCTCGGACTCGGTCACCGGCAGACCGAACGTATGAATGAAGTCGACGAGCTCGTCTTGGTACGCTGCCTCTGTATCAACCAGAACACCGTCCATGTCAAAAATCACCGCTTCGAACGGGAATGTCGGGTGACCCATCTCCTTGCGCACTCCTTCAGCAACGGCCGTCTGCCAGCCATCGTACGATACTGATTGTCGAGTCAATCGGCGCCGCCGCGCACACTAGCCAAAGCGGCGTCATCATGAATGTGCGCTCGCTCCCCGCAGGACTGCCCGCGCAACAAGCGGAGCGCCCCACCTGAACGCCCCGCGCACCGAATCGCCGCTATCCCAGCAACCCCAGCTCAACCAGAGCATCGGCGATGCCGTCCTCGTTGTTCGAGGCGGTTACCATATTGGCGGCCTGCTTGGCCTCCTCGATCGCGTTGCCCATGGCAACACCGCAACCGGCCAGCTCGATCATGGGAACATCGTTTTGCCCATCGCCGAAAGCCGCCAGCTCGGACGCATCGATACCGCGCTTGGGCAGTGCAAGCCGCAGCGCATGGCCCTTATCGATCCCCAGCGCCATGTACTCGTAATAGAAGTCCGCCGTGAACATGCAGCTCAACGTGTCCTTGAACGGCTCTCGCATCGCGCGCCAATGCTCGGCGAGGTATGTATCGGTACCGGCCACCAAGATCTTGTCCTGCGGATGGTCGCACAGCTCCAGCAAGTCGTCGACCTCGTTGAGCACCAGGTCGCAATGCCGGCGCTCGTACTCCACGATATCCATGGGCGCCCCGCGGTGGCCGATGATGTGCGACACGCCGCGCTCAATGTACAGCTGATCGTCCTCAACGATCCAGGGAATCACGTCGAACCCGCGCATGTGCTCCACCACCGCACGCGAATCGGCTGCACTCATGGGCTGGTTGAACAGCAGCTCATCGGATTCGGCGTCGACCACCCGCGCACCGTTGTAGGCCACGATGAGTCCATGATGCTGCTCGAGCTCCAGCTCAGCCGCCAGCGCGCGCAGCCCCTGCACCGGGCGCCCCGATGCCAGGATGAGCGTAACGCCCGCGTCCTGCACCTCAAGCAGCGCCTTCTTGGTGCGCGGCGTGATGCGCTTCTCATCGTTGGTGAGCGTTCCGTCGATATCGAGTGCGATTGCGCGAATAGCCATGCGATCCCTTTCCTCGCGGGTTTTCGCCTCACATGATAGCGGATGGGAGCGCACACCCGCACGCGGGCTCATTCGTCGCCGTCGTAGTTAACAAATCCCTCCGACTTGGCAGACACGCGCGCCTTGAAACGCCTGAGCAGCGGATGCTGCTTCGTACTGCCAAGCGCCGCGCTTGCACGGTAACTCAGCGTTTGCACAAACGGCAGGTACGCAAGTGACGCCAGGGCGGGGTCGGGCACGCGGGGTACGACCAGCACATGGGGGTCGTCGCGCAATGCAAGCAGCTCAGCAGCCGATCCGGCAGCGTCTCCGGCGCCGGCAGCCGGATCCGCGTCCTCGCAGGTGATCAAAAACGCACGGTCACTCACCTCGCGCGCCGCGCGCCAAATCTGCCGCGTGCGCGCCGACGACGCATCACCCGCATCGAAGAACAGAAGTGTATAGGCCGGCGTGAGCTGCAGATTCGGCCCATGGATGAACTCTTCGGTCTCATAGGCAACGCTCGGGACATGCACCGTCTCACCGATCTTCAACGCGCCTTCGCACGCAACGCCCTGCGCGACCCACGGAGCCACGCAATAGCATACGGACATCGAGGTGAGCTCCTTCTCAAACCGCTCGAAAAAGCGAGACACATCCCGTCGCACCGCATCCGATACCTCGATAGCGCGCTCCAGATCGACCATGCGCTGCTCACAGTTCCCCAGGCGACAGGTGAACAACCCCAAAAACAGCGCAAGGGTCGTCACGCCTTTGGTGACATATCCAACAAGCTCCTCGCCCACTCCCCAATCAATCAGCACGTCGGCATGGCCGCGGGCATCCGAATCAACATTGCCGCACAGGCAGATCGACCGTTCACCGCGGGCCCTCAGCACATCCAGGGCGGCGAGGGCGTTGGTTGACATGCCGCTTTGCGTAACCACCAACACGAGTTCTCCCGGCGTGACCTCCGGCTCGTAATACATAAAGCGGTGCGGCGTCACCAGGCGAATCTGCGTCTGCGGCAAACACGACCGCATAAACGGCATCATGCACTGACACGCATTGAACGATGACCCCGACGCCACGAGCCGGATGCGGTCCGGCACGCCTTGGGGGCAGCAGGCGAGCAAGGGCGCAAGCAGTTCATCGCGCCGATCGATATTCGCCCGCGCAACCCCGGGAGCCTGCGCGATATAATCACCCATGGTCCATCGGCGCGTAGCGGGGGCACCATGCGTCCCGCCACTTTCGGGGCACACCTGCAAGCTCGCTGAACCCATAGCCTTCGGTCCTTCATTGTGCATATTGACCCCCACTTGATTCACAGCATTCTCCAAACATCACGCTTTACCGTCGAATCGCAGGCACGCAGATTGCCGACGTCCCCACCAACAGCCTGCTTGAGAACAGATCTGCGCGGACGGCACAGCAGCCGCCCACATGAGCCTGGGCGAACCGCACCGTGCGCCTGGGCGGAGCCGAACAGCATTGCGTGCCCTGCACGCAGTTGGCGTTCCGCTCCGAAAGCCCGCCCTGCATGCAGTCGTCGTTCCATTCCGGAAGGCCGCCCAACATAAAAATCGCTGGGGCGAGCCATCTCGCCCCAGCTATCCTGCACGCAAACCTTAGTAATCGAGCTTCCGATAGTAGCGGCGAATCTCCATGGGATGGCGCGTCTCGATCTCCATGTGAGCATCGATCCGGTTGTTGACCGCGTGCATCACCAGATGCGAAATGTCCCCGCGGAAGCGCTCGGAAATACCGGCGAGCTCGTAGTCACGCGTATCGATAATGTTGTAATTCGCGCAGATACGAGGCAGGAAGCGCACCACGCGCTCGGATAGACGGCGCTGCGAATCCTCTCCCACAAACACCGTCACCGGAGTATCGCGCGTCACGATCTCGAACATGCCGTGGAAGAACTCGCCTGCGGTGATCGACTTCGTCTTGATCCAGAGCTGCTCCTCCCAGTAGCACATGGCATACGAATAGGTGGCTCCCCACTGGTTGCCAGCGCCCACAAAATAATGCAGCTCGTCGTCGCAGTGCCTCTTGGCGAACTCGGCGGCAAAGGGCTCGGCAGCCTTCTCAACCTCGACGAGCGCGCGAGCGAGATGCTGGTCGTACTCGGCATACTGCTCATCGTACTGATCGAACTCACCCCCGTTGTGCATGAAACGATCGGCAACCATGAAGAACTTCAGCTGCTCGTTTTCACGGTAGGCAATCTCAACGTCGACCAATCGTGCCAACTCGGTGGTGTCCACATCGATGAATCCGATCACCGTGGCGCCGGCGGCCTGCGCCTTCTTCACCGCCTCCACAACCTCCACGGTCGAACCGGTCACCGAGCTGGTGATGACCACGGTGCCCGCGCCGATGCGCTTGTTCCCTGTTGCCAGGTACTCGGCAGCATTCTCCGCCCAGGTCTCGATCGCCGAATACTGCTTCATATGTACCGTCGCCTGCATGGAGGACGCCCAGGTGCCGCCTATGCCCAGCCAGCAGATGTTCACATAGCCGTCTGCACAGATGCCGTCGACGACCTCGTTGATGCGTCCACGCAGCGCCAAGGCGCCCTGCACGCTGTCGACCTTCGCCTGCTCGTTGAAGTTGATCATGTCAGTCATGTTGTAAATTCCCTCATTTCGTTGGTTCATCTCTACCTTGGGGCGATGTGCGGGCAAGCAGCACCCTCCTCGACACGCAACGCCCCTCATCGCGCCATCAGCACCTGCCCATCCGATACAGCTCATTCAGCGCCCCGGCACGCAGGCGCCTCTACACGCCCAAAATTCCGAAGAACGAGCCCGCAAGTCCTACGGCCACGCATAGCAGCAGCAACGTAGTGGTCTTCACCTGCTTTTTGCTCACCAGCCAATACGTCAGCAACGTGAACGCCAGCGGAAGCAGACCGGGCATGATCGTGTTGCAGATATCGCCCAGCGTTGTGGCCGCTTCACCCGAGCCGATCGTCAACGGCACCACAACGGACACGTTTTCTGCCGTCATGCCCCCGATCACCATAAGGCCCAGCACCGCCGCGCCGAACGTCAGCGTTTCCATCAGGCCACTTTGCTGGATCTTCTGCAAAAAGCCGCTACCGAGCTTGTAGCCCGCATGCATCAGGTAGAAGCGCAAGCCCTGCGCAGGGATGTTGAACAGCAGCAGAAACAGCAGCGGCCCCAAGATGTTGCCCTGCGACGCCAAACTCACACCGACGCCCGTGGCGATGATACGGAGCGTGCCCCAGATGAACGAGTCGCCGATACCGGCCAACGGCCCCATCAAGGACACCTTGACGTTGTTGATGCTGTCGGTTTCGAACGCGGGGTCGGAGGCGTTCTGTTCCTCCATCGCCGCCGTAATCCCCAAGATGAGCGTGGAGAGATGCGGCGTCGTATTGAAGAACTCGAGATGGCGCTGCATGGCCGCCGCCCGATCTTCCTTCTTCGGATACAGGCGCTTGATGACCGGCAGCATGCTGTAGCAGAAACTCATGTTCATCTGCCGCTCGTAGTTCCAGTCCCACTCCATGCCGAGCGAGCGCAACGCAACGCGGTTGAGGTCGCCGCGGCTCAGGCGCTGCGGGGCCTCGCTTGAGCACTCGCAGGCGGAAGAAGCGTCCGTCGTAACAGCGGAAGCCGACCCGGTAGCCTCACAACTACCTTCCGCGGAATCGTTGAGATCCCTGATCTCGTTCTCGTTAGAAATCTTCGTCATCATCCATACCCCCTTCAGGAGCAAGCGCCACGCGGGCGTTCATCTGCTGGTGAATCTGCGCCAGCACGATGGCGGCCACCGCGCCGAACACCGCGATGCCTGTTGTCGGAATCTCCAGGTACACCGCCAGGGCAAAACCCAGCAGGAAGAAGCAGGCGAGCTTCTTGTTCATAATCATCTTGAGCAGCAAGGCGAAACCGATGGCGGGAAGCAGGCCCATGGTGATCTGCAGGCCATTCGACACCCACTCGGGGATGATGTCGAGCAGCGCCTGGACGGCCGAACCGCCCGCATAAAAGCCCAGGCCGACGCAAAGGCCGATGATGATGTTCACACCGCAGAATCCGCCCAGGAAATGCATGCGCGCAACGCCAGCCGCGTCACCGCGCTCCGCATAGGTATCGGCGCGGTGCACGAACGGCGGCAGGATGAACACCATGCCGATGTTCTTCACGATGAGCACGAGACTTGCCACGGGAATGCCGATGGTAAGCGCCGTCTCCAAACCCGATCCCGTCGAGATCGTAAACGCCGTTCCCAAAACGGTGCCCGAAATCATCTCGGGCGGAATGGACGCCCCGATCGAGAACGACCCCATGAATGCAAGTTCCAGAGTGGCGCCGATCGTGACGCCCGTAGGGATGTCCCCCATCACTACGCCGGTTAGCGCCCCCATCACCAACGGACGGGAGAGGCAGCTGGTCCCCAGCAGATACTCGGCATTTCCGAGCATCGCCGTAAGACCCAGCAGGATTGCTTGGACGACCATCAGATCTCCTCCTATATTGATGTTGCCGCTTCTCGCGCAGCGGCCGCGCTTCTTTACCCG
>CABRHH010000052.1 GCA_902470695.1 uncultured Collinsella sp. | reverse complement strand
CGGTGCCGGCCGCCTCCCGCCACAGCCTCCTGATCCCCCGCTCGTTGTACGGCAGACCGTCGGGGCTCGGGCACAGCCACTCGCTGCCCTGGGCTCTCTGGCCGTCCGCTATATCCAGCAGCCATCTGCCCCATGGAGGTGGGATGAGCACCGTCCGCGCGCTTTGGGCGTTCTTCAGGTCGCCGTCCGGCATAGGCCCGTCTCCGCTGTTCGGCATGCGCCTTATGATCGGCACGGCGGCGAACTCGATGCCGCCCGCCGCGACCGGATACGGCTCGTCCGCGCGCACCGCGAGCGACTCGCCAACGCGCGCGCTTCCGAAGCAGCACATGATGAAAGCCGCCCGCATGCTGCTGTTCTGTATGGAGCGGTACACCGCGTCTGCCTTTTCGAGGGTGTAGACGTCCTTCGGATGCGTGTACGCGGCCTTCACGGGCATGTCGTACTGCTTTCTGAACTTGTTGTCGGCGACCAGCTCGTAGTGCTCCGCGCGCGCCATGACCCCGCGCATCACGACGATGGCTATCTTCGCCGTCGCGTTCGGCAGGCTGTCAAGCCACGACTGTATCTCCCTCGGCCTCGGAATCGTCACCGGCACTTCTGCCCATCTCTTCCGGCACGTGCTTCTCCAGACCTTTCGATATGTCTCGAAGGTGCCCTCCTTGAGCTTGCCGTCACTGACGCGCCTCTCATTGTAGGGCAGGTACCACTTTTCATAAACCTCGCCGAGCGTCATGGTGGGCTTGTCCTCGGACCTCTCGCACTGGATGCGCGCCAGTTCGCGGCTGGCCTCGGCGTAGGTGCCGCGCACCGTGCGCGAGACCCGCCTGCGGCCGCGCTCGGTGTTCTCCATCCATCTCAGGACGTACCTTTTGCCGCGCTCGCGCTCCGTGATGGAGCCGAACGAGCGCCTTCTGGACTTGCGTGGCATAATGGAACCGTCCTTTCTCGGGGACGCTTTTGCCGTGCGCGCGAAGTTTCCTAGGCCCCGTGCGCACGGCGCTCTCTCTTGTTGTCCCGGTCCGCCCCCTCCGCCCCGCCCTGCCTTCGTCGGCGTCGGGTGGAGGGGCTTTTTGCGTTTAGGCGAATGCTTAAACGCACGCGGTCGAGGCTTTAGGCAGTCGCCTTCCGGTCGACCGCCCTCACGACCTCCTCCGCGTGGCTCGGGTAATCGATGATCTCTCCGCTCTCGGTCTCCTTCCAAGCGGCAAGCTCGTGTGAGAAGCCGGAAATGGCGGTAGCGGTGTCGAACGTGTCGACGAACCTCGCGACGAGTTCGATGTGCTCGAGCTCCATCTCGTTGAACGTCTCATCGGAGTTCACCAGCGGCGTCACGATCTCGCCCCATCCGTTCGGGACCAGCTCGATATCGCCGCGTTGCTGGAGGGCGTAGAGCAGCGCGTCCTTGTCGTTGATGACGGGGCCGTAGTCGGCATGGGCGTACGAGATTCCCGTGAGCGACGAGCTGGTCTGGCCGAAGCAGTAGTAGTCCAGGAAGAACATCGCTTTCTGCAGCTTCGTCTTGTAGAGGTTTTTGCATCGTCTGGCCAGCGCGACGACTGCGGCGGCGGCGCGCTCCCAGTCGAAGGCCCTGTACCCGTTCGCACTCGACGGGGTGAACGCCTCCAGTGGCGGCCAGCTCAGGTCGATGGCTTGGGGCCGTCGGTCGGGCTGGGAGGCGATGAAGTTCTCCGCAGCTTCGATGACGCGCCCTGGAAGCTGATTCCTCCTGATGCCGAGGAGCAGCGATGCGCCCTCGGGGTTCGCCGCGAGCCGCATCATCCCGTCGTGCACCTCGTCCTGGAGGGCGCCGGATTCGTAGCGGGCCACGGTCTGCTCGCCGAATCCGAGGAAGCGGCTGAAATCCCTCAGGGACAGCCCGTAGCGGTTTCGTATCTCCCTGATCTCCTCCGGCGAGAGGAGGCTGTTTGCGGCGCGGTACGCCGAGTACGCCGCAGCGATGTTGCGTCCCTCGACCCGGGAATCAGCGATCACGGCCCCGCAGTCGGGGCAGACCGCGACCTCGCTTTCGAACGGGGTCTCCTGCCCCCTGATGCGCATCGACTCGCCGCGATGCTCGATTCGCGCGTCGACCTCCCGGTCGCACTCAACGCAGTACGTGTTCAACGTCTTGTTCTCGCTCACCTCGGGACCTCCGTTCTATCCCGGTACAACTTCACTGAGAGGCACTTGCAGCGCTCGGTTTCGAGCTTGATGGACAGCTTCAGGTAAATGGTCTTGCCGAACGCTTTCGGCGAGAACTCCGCCACCGTCCATCCTTTGTAGCGGGGGTCCCTGTCCTCCTCGGGTCCGTCGAAGCAGTCCGGCGGGGTGAGCGACAGGATGACGTTCCCCAGCTCAGCCATGGTGATTCCCATGTCGGCGATGAACTCGCGGCTCGCCTCGCGTTCGACGAGGATGAAGCCGTTCTTCTGCACGATCTCCTTCATCTTCAGAAGAAAGAGCCCTACTGTGTCCATTCCTCTCCTTAATAAAAATTGTAATCAATTGATTACATCGTTGGTGTAGGAACGAGGGTGATTCCGTGGATTCGCGTCACTCGCCCGCCTACTCCATCTCCTCGGCGGCCTGGAACCAGACGACGGTGCCGACGCACTTCATCGACGGTTGCTACCAGAGCTCCCTGTCGACGACCTTTCTGACCGCCCTCTCGAAGTCGCGCTTGGCTAATGGGCCGTCGGAAAGATCGTGCTCCTCCCGTGCGGACACGGCCTCGTATCCCTTGGCCATGTACTCCTCCACGTTCTCAGCGGTCTCGACGTCCGCGATCGCCGCCAGCCCCTTCCCTGCCTCCGTGAATTCGAATTCCCCGAAGTCCATGAGTACGTCGCTCTTCCAGCCCATGTACGTGCTGACGTGTAGGCGCATGGGGTGGATGACGACCGTCCGCGTGGAGAACCTGACGGTCGCTTCCAAGGAATAGCCCTCCTTCTGGACGATGAAGTGTTGCCTCTTGGTGTCTATCCCTTGCCGGGGCAGCCACTCCTCCGTCACCACGCCCTTCCTGATGCGGGAGGGGGCCCTTCTCAACACGCCAATATCGCACAGGCGCATGATCGATTCCGAGTCGAGCCCGACAAGCGAGAGCACCTCATCATCGAGGCACAGGATCACCGGCACGCCCTCCAGGCACGGCTCATCGATCCGCACCGAGCAAACCGCCTCGAGGGCGTCCATGTCCATGCGCTCCATGCGGGAGATGGCATGGAGCGACCCCAGGGGCAGGCTATGTGGGGACCTCAGCTTCGCGGATACGGCTCCGGCGAGGAACCTCCGCTTCCATTCGGAGAATGCGTTCTCGGCGCAGTCCAGGAACAGCGAGAGCCATTCGTCCTCGACATCGTCCGTCGGCGCGTCGTCTCCGATGCTCACAAGGGCCAATGTCTCTTGGACGTTCTCGAAGCCCTTCAGGTCCCGCATCGCCGAGTAGGCTATGGCGCGCCTGTCCGCCTCGGCGAGGGTCGCGCCCGAAGCCTCGAAGATGCGCACGGCGGACTCCGCCCTGCGGCGGGCGAGCGGCCCCGACAGCAGCTCCTTGGCGGGGGCGAGGACGTGCCCGGACACGTCCTCCAGGCGCGCGATGAGTCTGTCTACTCCGTGCGAGCCGGAATCGATTCCGTCGCCGATGCCCTTCGCCACCGAGCCGAGGCCGCCAACATCGCCTTCCATCAGAACCTCCACTCGAACGGGAGCGTGTACCAGACCACACGCCCTATGACCGTGACCGTCTCCGTCCCCGGCTCGCCGTAGTCGTACACCGTCGGCTTGAACGTGGGGTCGGTGGAGTCGGGCACGAGCTCGAAGCCATTCGAGAGGGTGCGAACGCGCTTGATCGTCGCGTCGAAGCCGTTTACGCACACGGCGTAGGGCTCCATCTCGCGGTCCACGGTTCCGCACGGGTCCACGAGCACGTAGCATCCGTTCGGGATGACGCGGTTCATCGACTCGCCCTTCACCTTGAGGAGGAAGGCGTCTGGGTATGTCTCATGGATGGCGGTTGGGATCGGGTGTGTGTCGTCCACGTCGATCATCTCGATGGGGGTGCCGGCGGCGATTGAGCCGTAGAGCGGTACATCGATGAAATCCGGCGTGAAGTTATCTTTTTCAATCAGGCGGTTATTCAGCAGCCACACGGGGTCCAGGCCAAGCTCGGCAACTATCGGCATTACCGTTGCGACTGATGCGCCAGACAACCCCTTTTTAAGTGCCGTATAGATAGTTTGCGGCGGAATGTTTATCAGCTTTGCAAACTTCGGGATGCTTCCATAGCGGCAGTCGATTATTTCCTTGATCTCGTCCTCAATGCGCTTCATAAGGCACCTCGTAATTACGGACAACAGTACAAGCTGTAAGTGCTTATTGAATATCATAACGAATTTCTAGAATGCTGTTGCAATCTTATGGAATCCCGTATATATTTCTAATCGTACGGAGTTCCATAAGGAGGTGTTTATGGCATTGCAGAACCTTAAAGCTGAGATGCGTCGAAAAGGTGTCACCCAGGCACAGATAGCCAAGAGCCTTGGAATGACGGAAAACAACTTCTGTCTCAAGTGCAATGAGCGCATTCCGATGACGGTCAATGAGGCGAAGGCGATTCGTGACCGATTCATGCCCGAATTCCGGCTCGACTACCTCCTTGTGTCTGACGGCGACGTCCCGACAAAGCGCCAGCGGGCCGACGCGGCGGTGGAGTCGTTCATCGAGCGCGCGTTCGAGCACGAGGAGGAGCCCCTGCGCTCCATTGAGGCCGACGAGCTGCGCGCGAGGGCGCGGGCGGTCGATCCGGAGCATGTCATCAGGGTCATCGGATAAGCCCCGCTGACGGGCCGCGCCGGATGGCCCGCAGCGGGACAGCGGCGGGAGGCGGCTGCAACCGCGCCCCGCGTGCTGCCGCTACGGGAGTCTCGCAGGGGACGGGTATTCAAAACTGCTTTCAAGGCGTTTCTCCTTTCATGCGATTTGAATACCGGCAGGCAGCGTAGCGGAACGCTGCCCCGCAGCGGGCCATCCGGGCGAAGGCGCCCGGGATGGAAGGGAGCGCCCGCGAGCCGGGCGCGAGAGAAGAAAGGGAGACGGATGCTCGAGTTGGAGATGGGCGGCTGGAACCTGCCGGAGACGGTCGAGGTGGACCCGCCCGAGGGGCGCGACGCCGCCGAGTTCGAGGGGTTCGCGCTGTGAGGCGCGCCGAGAGCGAGGGAGGTATCTGAGATGAAGTTCATCGACATGGCCCGAGAGTGCGGGCTGAAGCGCAAGGGGATGTACACCATGCGCGAGGTGGCGCTGGCGACCGGCGTGCCGTACGGCACGATACGCGACGAGCGCACCTGCGGCCGCATCCGGGCGTTCGTCCCGGCGGGGCGCACGCGCGGCTACCTGTTCGCGCCCGAGTGGGTGGACGAGTGGCTTGAGGCCGGAAGCGAGGTCGAGGCGGAATGGTAGAGCGCATCGTGGCGGCGGCGGTGAACCACCCGAGGGTGCTGTTCCTGCTGATGGCGGCCTACATCGTGGCTGGGCTGGTGCACATCTACATGGAGGACGGGATCATATGGATGTGACGGAGCACCCGGCTGGCACCGTGTTCGAGATGGGCGAGGTCGTGGCCGCGCCGCGCCCGCGCTTCATGCGCAACGGCCACACCTACATGCCCGACGCCTACACGCGGTGGAAGGCGGAGGTGCGCCGCGCCTACCTGGACGCGGGCGGAACCGAGATCGATGGGCCGGTGGCGCTGACCGTCGACGTGATGCGCCACCTGCCGGGCAGCCTGCCCAAGCGCGTGTCCGAGCAGCCCGACACGGTGCGCCCGGACGTGGACAACGTGGCCAAGGGCGTGATGGACGCGCTCGAGGGCGCGGCCTACGCCGATGACGCCCAGGTGGTGAGCCTGTGCGTGCTCAAGTGCCCCCGTACGCGCGGGGTGCCCGACCGCATGCGCGTGAGCGTGCAGCCGTACTAGATGGGAAGAGAAAGGAATAGCAGAAATGACCAAGGAGATCGCGAGGGCGGTCCCGGCACCGGCGGCGCAGCTGTCGGTGGCCGACCAGATGCAGTACGCGAAGATGATGGCGCAGGCGAGCATCGTGCCCGCCGCCTACCGGGGCAACGCCGCCAACATCCTGATAGCGGAGGGATTCGGGCAGGCCATGGGCCTCACGCCCGCCGAGAGCCTGTACCGCATCCACGTAATCGAGGGCAAGCCGACCATGAGCGCCGAGCTGGTGGCCGCCCAGGTGCGCCGCGCCGGGCACAAGCTGCGCATCGAGCAGGACCCGGCGGCGGTGAGCGCCACCGCGACCATCGTGCGCTGCGACGACCCGGACCACCCCTACGTGTCGACATGGGACATGGGGCGCGCCGAGGCAATGGGCCTGTCGCGGAAGGACAACTACCGCAAGCAGCCCATCACCATGCTCACCTGGCGCGCCGTCACCGACTGCGCCCGCATGGCGTGCTCGGAGGCCCTGTTCGGCATGTACACGCCCGACGAGATGGGGGCGGCCGTGGACGCGGGCGGCGAGGCCGTGGAGGTTGCCGCCGAGCGCGTGGAGCCGCAGCGCCCCCGCCCGCAGGCGGCCCCGCAGGCCGAGGCCGCCTGCGACCTCGGCCCGGTGACGGCGCTCGCCCCGGACTTCATGGACGCCACCGGCCTCGACCGCCGCGCGGCAAACGCCGCGATGTGCGCCCAGGCGGGCGTGAGCCGCCTGCAGCAGCTCGACGCCGAGGGGGTGGCCGCGCTGGCCGCCTGGATGGCCGCCCGGGTCGAGGAGGCGTCGGAGGCGCGGGCGCGCGGCCAGGAGGCCCCGGCGGCCGAGCCGGAGCTGCTGGACGAGGAGGTGGTGTTCTGATGGGCGACCGCGAGACCACGCTGGCGACCCTCGACCGCGCCGGCATCGAGCCGGCGGGCAGCTTCGCCGAGTTCCTGACCCGCATGGCCGAGCGCGCCCGCGCGCAGCTGGAGGACACGCCCGAGATAGCCGAGATCCGCGGCGAGGAGGACTACCGGTACGTGAAGCGCGCCCTGGCCGCCCTGCGGAAGGTGTCCAGGGAGGCCGACGAGACGCGCCGGTCCATCACCTGCCAGCTGGACGAGGCCAAGCGCGCCGTCATGGGCTTCACCGCCGACAGCGTGCGGCCGGTGTCCGAGGCGGTCGAGCGCATGGCCGCGCTCAAGGCGGCATACGAGGACGAGGGCCGCGCCGCGAAGCGCGCCCGGCTCGAGGCCTACTGGGAGGAGACGTACCCGGCGCTGGCGCTGTGCCGCGAGGCGGACGAGCCGCTCGTGCCGTTCTCGCGCATCGAGGACGCCGACTGGACGCGCCGCGTGAGCGAGCTGGGGCGCGACGAGTCGCCGCGCGCCGACATGGACGCGCTGGCGCACAGGCTGGCCGACGGCGAGCGCACCATCGACTCCCTGGACGCGCCGGACCACCTCAAGGCGTCCGCCAAGGCGCGCATGTTCGCCACGCTCGAGCCGATGGGGGCGATCGCGGGCATCGACGCCGAGCGCCGCCGCCTGCGCGACGTGGAGCGGCTGGAGGAGGCGCGCCGGGCGGCCGCAGGGCAGCCGGCGCCC
>CABRHH010000051.1 GCA_902470695.1 uncultured Collinsella sp. | reverse complement strand
CGGGTAAAGAAGCGCGGCCGCTGCGCGAGAAGCGGCAACATCAATATAGGAGGAGCGAATATGAACGAGATCCAGACCTTCACCAGCGACGAGTTCGGCACCATCCGTACCACCATGGACGAGGAAGGCGAGCCTTGGTTCGTTGCGCGTGATGTGTGCAGCGCGCTCGGTCTTGGACGTCAGCAGGACTCAACGCGATATCTAGACGCGGATGAAAAGAGGGAGTGTCTAGTAGACACCTCCTCCGGCGAACAGACGATGGTCACTGTCTCCGAAGCAGGTTTCTACAGTCTCGTTATGAAGTCGCGCAAACCCGAGGCGAAGGCGTTCAAGCGATGGGTGACCCACGAGGTCCTGCCGTCCATCCGCAGGCACGGCGGCTACATGGTCGCCCGTGAGGACGAGACGCCGGACCAGGTCATGGCCCGCGCCCTGCTCATCGCCAGGGACGCGCTCGACCGAAAGGACAGGGAGCTGGCGGAGCTCCGGCCCAAGGCGCTGTTCGCCGACGCCGTCGGCTCCAGCGACGGCACGTGCCTTGTCGGCGAGTTCGCGAAGATGCTCAAGCAGAACGGCGTGGACATCGGGCAGAACCGCCTGTTCGACTGGCTGCGGGACAACGGCTACCTGGGCAAGGTCGGCTGCAACCGCAACGTGCCCACGCAGCGCGCGATGGAGATCGGCCTGTTCCGCATCAAGGAGTCGACCATCGTCCACAGCGACGGGCACGTGACGCTCAGCCGCACGCCGAAGATCACCGGCAAGGGCCAGCTGTACTTCCTCGGCAAGTTCCTGCCCGAGCGGCCCGCGAAGAGTGTGGAGTTCGTGTGATCGATTCAAGAAGATGCAAATCGGAATCTGCATCTATCGCCCCGGCAGCTCGGAAGGGGTATCGGGTGTGGACCTTCGCCGAGGTCCGCTATCTGAAGCAGCACCGGACGGATGGGGCGGAGCTGATAGCGGAGGCCCTCGGGCGCTCGGTGAGTTCCGTGCAGGCGAAGGCGTGCGCCATAGGCGTGAGCCTCATGTACCGCCCCGGCGACGTGTGCCCGGTGTGCGGCCTGCACGGCATCAGGGATGGCACCCTCGCCGCGAAGCACGGCATGTGCATCGCGTGCTGGGAGCGAAGGAAGGCGGACGCCATGGAGGAGCAGGCTGCGGAGCTGCGCGAGCGAAAGCGATACGACGCGGCGAAGAAGGCCAAGAGGGTGCAGGCGCGCAAATGAGGTACAGGATGTGCGCGACATGCGGCAGGCCCCACGCGGTGGGCGAGCGGTGCCCGATGCGGGCGGCGTCGGGCGGCTCGAAGCGGACGCGCGAGCAGGAGCGCGGCAGGAAGGAGAAGAACCCATGGCGCAGGTCCTATTCCAGCGCCGAGTACCGGCGCGCGAGGCAGGCCGCGCTCGACGCCACGGACGGCAGGTGCGCGGTTTCTGGCGTGCGGATAGCCGAGAGGCGCGGCGGCAGGTGGGTGATGCTCGGCAACGGCGGGGTGCACCACAAGGTCCCGCTGTCGCAGGGCGGGACGAACGACGCGTCGAACCTGGTGCCGCTCGAGACGGGCGTGCACAACAGGGTCGATGCCGCGCGAAGGCGCGGGGAGGTCTAGGAGGCTGATCGGGATGTGGTTCGCGGACATGGCCGCCGCGTGCGGCCTGAAGGTGAAGGGGCTGTACACGATGAAGGAGGTCGCCTGCGTCACGGGCGTGCCGTACCAGACGCTGCAGGAGGAGCGCATGCGCGGCCGGCTCAAGGGCTTCCTGCCCGAGGGGCGCACGCGCGGGTGGCTGTTCAAGCCCGAGTGGGTCGACGAGTGGATAGAGGAAGGGACGAGGCAGGCATGATCGCTTTCATCGAGGAGGTGGCCGGCGACGTGCTGTGCGCGGCGCTCGGCACCGACAGCGCGCCGCGCCACCCCGTGGCCCTGCGCGCGCTGTCGTGCATCGCGGTCGCGGCGGTCGTCGCGGGCCTGGTGCGCATCTACGTGGAGGACGGGATCATATGGATGTGACGCCGAGCACGTTCACCGTCGAGGAGGTCATGGGCGCGCCGCGCCCGCGCCACATGCGCAACGGCCACACCTACATGCCGAGCGGCTACGCGGCCTACAAGCGGCGCATCGCCGATGCGTACAGGGCTGCGGGCGGCATCGACTACGGGGACTCCCCGGTGTCGGTGACCATCGACATCATGCGCGAGCTGCCCGGAAGCAGGCCCAAGCGCGTCAAGCGCGAGGCGGACACCGTGAGGCCCGACGTGGACAACGTGGCCAAGGGCGTGATGGACGCGCTCAACGGAATCGCCTACAGGGACGACTCGCAGGTCGTGAGCCTGTCGGTCCTCAAATGCGATAGGACGAGGAACCCCACGCGGATGCGCGTGGCGGTCAGACCGGAAGTGGGGGTATCCAGCGATGGCGGTAGAAGGTGAGGGAAGGTCCTTCACGCTCGTGCGCACGCCGGACGGAGACCGCGACGCGTGGCTCGACCAGAGGCGGAAGGGCGTGGGCGGCTCCGACGTGGCGGCGATCATGGGGCTGTCCCCATGGCGGAGCGTATACCAGACGTGGGCGGAGAAGTCGGGGCTCACCGAGGCCGAGGACATATCCGGCAGGCCGTCGGTCGTGTGGGGCAACATCCTCGAGCCGATAGTCGGGGAGCACTACGCCGAGGGCCACGGGGACCGCACGGTGCGCAGGGTCAACGCCGTGTGCCGGTCCATAGAGCGCCCGTGGGCGCAGGCGTCGCTCGACTACGAGGTCAAGGACCCGGAGCTCGGGTGGGGCGTCCTCGAGATCAAGACGGCCGGCCTGAGGTCCGCGCCCGAGTGGGAGGAGGGCGTGCCGCTGTTCTACCAGGCGCAGGTGGTGCACTACATGAGCGTCACGGGCCGCCCGTTCGCGGACGTCGCCGTGCTCATAGGCGGGCAGGACTACCGCGAGTACCGCATCATGCGCGACGAGGACGACATTCGGGCCGTCGACAAGGCGGTGGACGACTTCTGGGGGATGGTGCAGACGGGTCTCGAGCCGCCTGTCGGCCCGGGGGACGGCCCCGCGCTGTTCAGCCGCCACCGGGAGCCGGACGGCGAGGTGGCCCAGCTCGACGAGACGCCGTACGAGCTGAGCCGCTACCTCGCGGCGAAGAGGTCCCACGACGCCGCCAGGGAGCTGCTGGACGCGACAAAGAACCAGCTGTGCTCGCTCGTCGGGGACAGGAGCGGCTTCACGTGCCCGGACGGGAAGGTCACGTGGGCGCGGGCGAAGGGCAGAAGGCTCGACACGAAGGCGCTCAAGCGGGACCACCCCGACCTGTGCGAGAGGTACACGGTCGAGACCGACAGGAACATGGGGATTCGATTCTCCGCGACGAAGGGAAAGAGATAATGGGACAGATCACCAAGGCGCAGCAGGACATGGCGAAGGCCCCGCAGCGCTCGTTCAAGGACTACATGACATCGCTCGCGCCGACGTTCGCCCGCGTCATGCCGAAGGGCTTCACGCCCGAGCGGCTGGTGCAGATGGCGATCAGCGCCCGCAACCAGACGCCGGGGCTCGCCGAATGCGACGTGAGCAGCTTCCTGAGCTGCTGCCTGCGCTGCGCGACCCTCGGCATGGAGCCGAGCGCGGTCGACGGCCTCGGGCGCGCCTACATCCTGCCGTACAACAACCGAAAGACGGGCCACAAGGAGGCCCAGTTCATCCTCGGCAAGAACGGCATGCTCGAGCTGGTGCAGCGCTCCGGCATGGTGTCGACCATCCGGACGCAGTGCGTCTACGAGGGCGACGAGTTCAGCTACTTCGAGGACGAGAGCGGCCTGCACTACCGCTACCGCCCGAACCTCGATGCCGATCACGGCGAGCAGGCCATGAAGCTCGTGTACCTGTCGGCCCAGCTCAAGGACGGCGGAAGCGTGTTCCTCGCCATGAGCAAGAAGGAGGTCGACGCCGTGCGCGAGCGATCGAAGGCCTCCAAGTTCGGGCCGTGGGCGAGCGACTACGAGGCGATGGCCGAGAAGACCGTGCTTCGCCGCGCGTTCAACCGCGGGATGCTCCCGCGCTCGGTCGAGGTGTCGGGCGGCATCAGCCAGGACGGCGCGGGCGACCTGTACGACGAGGACGGAAACCGCGTGTTCGACGACCTGCCCGACTTCATGGCCCCCGTGAACGTCGACGTGGAGACCGGGGAGGTGGTCGAGGATGAGTAGCCTTCCCGTCCAGACGCGCGAGCAGCTCGCCTCGGCATCGCGCAGGTCGGCCGAGGCGAGGCGGCGCGCGGCCGAGCGGAAGGGCATGCTCAAGCGCGGGGAGCTGTCCGCATCCGAGTTCATGTCCGACCCGGGCAACGCGCGCGTGAGGGTACGTCACATGCTCGGGTCCCTGCCGGGTGTCGGGCGCAAGGGCGCTGAGAGGCTGATGGCGGAGCTGTCGGTCCCGGCCAACCGCCGGGTCGGCGGGCTCGGGCCGAGGCAGCGCGCCGCAATCGCGGAGCGGTTCTCATGACGCGCGAGCGGCCCGCGCATCTGGGCCCCGTCGTGCGGCTCGCGCCCGAGTACATGCGCGCGATCGGGTTCAGCCGCGAGAGGGCGAACGAGGTCCTGTGCCTTTTCGCCGGCGAGAAGAGCCTGTACGACATCGACGAGCTGCAGGCCGCTCAGGTCGAGTCGTACATGAGAAGCGTCATCGACCAGTGCCGAAACGGAGGAAGGCAATGAACATCAACCGAGTGTGCATCAGCGGGAACCTGACAAGGGACGCGGAGCTGCGCGCCACCGCGTCGGGCGTGGCCGTGCTGGGCTTCGGCGTGGCCGTGAACGAGCGCCGGAAGAACGCGGCGGGCGAGTGGGAGGACCACCCGAACTTCGTGGACTGCACGATGTTCGGCACCCGCGCCGAGAAGCTGGAGCAGTACCTCGCCAAGGGCGTCAAGGTGGCGGTCGAGGGCAAGCTGCGCTACAGCTCCTGGGAGCGCGACGGCCAGCGCCGAAGCAGGCTCGAGGTCGTCGTGGACGACCTGGAGTTCATGAGCCGCCGCGAGGCGGTGCAGCAGGGCGCGCCGCAGCCGCAGCAGCAGGGCTACCAGCCGGACGTGTACGCCGAGGACATTCCGTTTTAGGAGGGCCGATGGGTCTCGATTACAGAGATGAGCGCAACCGGCGGGACGAGCGCGTGCGCGACGCGCTGTGCGCGCTCCTGAAGGCGCTCCTCGCCGCGCTCGCGGTGGCCGCCGCGCTCGTGTGGGTCGCGATCGGCGTCGGCATCGTCCGGGTGCTGTGGGGGCTGTGGTGACCGCCGGTCGCGATGGCCCCGAGCGGAGGCGGCCCATGCACGAGAGAAACAGACGATTCGCAGACGGTGCCGTGCGAGCGCCAGGCAGGTGTACTGCTCCAGGCGGTGCTGCTACGAGGGTTACAGGGAGAGGAGGGCGAGATGAGGCGCATCCGCACGATACGCGACGTGCCGCAGAGCGACCCGCTGGCCGTGTGCAGCGTGGTCGAGTTCAGCGAGCCGTTCACGGTCGATCGGCGCAGGGCCCGCGCGATCAGGACGCGCTGGGCCGTCGTCGACTACCGCCTGGACGTTTTCGGGGGCGGTCCGGAAACCATGGCCTTCCCCGCGTCGGAGGACGGCGAGGTGCTGGATTGGGAAGGGCTCGCCGTCAGCTACGAGGCGGACCGGGGCAGGGCGTGGGATGAGGTCATCGGGAGATTGGTGGAGCTGTGATCGGCGGATTGGAGAGCGGGACGCCAGGCGGCGGCTCACATGAGGGGAAGGGGGACGCGAGGTGATGGCCGACCACGAGCCGGAAAGCGGCTTCAACCTGCCAGCCGGGTGCACGGACGCCGACATAGAGCGGGCGTTCGGGCCGACGGGCCTGCGGTGCCGGGACTGCCCGGACTGGCGCGGGTGCCCGTGCGGCTGCGGCTGGGGCTGGTGCCTGGCGTTCGACGAGTTCACGGATGGAGAGGACGGATGTGATGAGTGAGAGCAAGGATGCGGTGACCGAGAGCAGGGACCTGCCGCGCGGGCTGGAGGGCCTGCGGAAGCTGGCGAGGGACGTGTACTGCGATTTATGGGGCGTTCTGTTTAAAGACAGTGAAAGCGGCTGGGATGTCGACGCAGACAGCAAAGGCAGCCTGGGCGACACGCTGAGCCGACTCTCCGAAGAGATCGAGGCCGAGCGCCCCGCCACCACCGACGCCGAGCGCCGCGTGCTCGACATGTGGCCGCGCTACGAGGACGGCGAGCCGGTGATGGTCAAAGATTATGCGCTGAACGACAAAGACGAGAGGTTCAAGGTCTACCGCATCCAGTTAACAGACGGCAGATGGATGCTCAACGACAACCCGGTGCTCGGCCACTACAAGAACGGGACCAGCAAAACGCGCGTCAAGCGCCCCGAACCCGACAGCTGGGAGCGGCTCGAGGACGACGCCCGCGAGTTCGCCCGCGACAACCAGCTGCCGCACGACGCCGACCAGATGGAGCGCGACGCGCTCGACCTCGTCCGCCGCGCGAAGGCGCTCGCGGGGGTGGAGTGATGGGCAAGGCACTAGACCGCAACCTCGACGCCGTCTATTTCCGGGTCAAGCGCGGCGGCAAGTTCGAGTCCGTGTGCTTCAGCGACCTGACCGAGCGGCAGATGCGCCAGGTGCTGGAAGGTAACAGTAGGGAGTTCCTGCGTGAGATGTGCGTCATCCTCGGGCTGAGAATTCGCCGCATCGGCGATGAACTCGACATCGTGGGCTGTGATGCGGAATGAGCGCGATCACAAACCTCTATGACAAGGACGGCAACCTTCAGGGCATGTGGTGCAAGGAAACGGGGCGCGCGCAGCTGGGCATGAACTTCTACGTGCCGGAGGTGGTGTGCCATCCGGTCCACCCCAAGCGGCTCGGGCAGGACGGACGGATGCACATGCTGTTCCACCGCTGCTCGCTGTGCGGGCACGACCTGCCATACGAGGCAGAGAAAGGGTACTGCGGGTACTGCTCCAACTGCGGGGCGAGGGTGGTGGTCGAGTGAGCGAGCAGGTTCTCTGGGCCGCCTCCTGCTTCGCCTTCGGTTTAGGCATCGGCTTCTTCGTCTGCGGCCTGCTCTGCGAGGGCGAGGCGGAGGCGAGGTTCGACGACGGCTTCGAGCTGGGGCGACGCCTCGGGATGCTGGAGCATCACCTAGAGCTAAATAGGAAGCATCATGATTTGCTCAAGGAGCGGACGGGAGGCAGCGATGGTGACCGATGACGAGCGCCGCGAGGCGGCGAGGCGGCTGCGCTACGTGGCCGAGCACGGAGCGCCGGAGTGGGAGACGTCCGCGTGCTGCATCGCCGAGTGCATCGGCGAGGACGATTACCCGCTGTGGGGCGGAAGCGAGCCGGTGTTCTCGAAGCTCGCCGACCTAATAGAGCCGCCCAGCAAGCCCGATGCCGAGTACGAGGCGTGGTACAACGGCCTGAGCCACGCGCGCGATGTACAAACCATACGCGAGCTCATCGAGGAAATCGTCTGGACAACGCTCACCATCGACCTCGGCCCAAACGGCAACACCGACCCGTCAACCGGCATAGACGATGGCAGTGTGCAAACCGACAGCCTTTTCAAGTGGTGGGAGCGAGATCTTCTGCGCCTGTCCGGAGCCATTGACCGCGACGCGCTGCTCGAGCTGGCGGACTCGATGGACGATGAGGCGGACGCCGCCGACGACGCCGCGCGGAGCGCCCTGCTGCCCGGGGGCGGGCCGATGGGGGAGAGGGCGGCCCGCAGGCACCG
>CABRHH010000050.1 GCA_902470695.1 uncultured Collinsella sp. | reverse complement strand
CGGCTCGCGCTGGGATATGCGGTGTAGGATTGTCTAAGAAAATGTCCGCAGTCCCGAACCGGGTCCCAAACCCGCCGACAGCTAAAATCCGAACCCAGGCCTCGCCAGCAGCCAAGACCCGAACCCAGGCCCCGCCGGCAGCAAAAACCCAAACCCCGGCCCCGCCGCGCTACAGCGTCATGTTCGGGTCGGCATCAATATCCAGCGGCGCAAACTCACCGCGATGGAACTTCTCGCGCGCCACCACCGCGATCATGGCGGCGTTGTCGGTGCATGCGTTCTGCGGCGGCACCGTCACGCGAATGCCCTGACGCCCCAGCTTCTCGACCATCATGCGCCTCAGATGCGGATTGGCAGCCACCCCGCCGCCGATGCAGTATTCACGCGCGCCGGTCTCGCGCAGGGCGTTCTTCGCCTTCTTATACTGCACGTCGAACACCGCCGCCTCAAAGGACGCCGCCAGATCGTGCAGGTCAATCGTGCGACCCGCCGCCGTTTCCTGCTCGATATACAGCGTCACGGCCGTCTTCAAGCCCGACAGCGAGAACCGATAATCGCCCCGGCTGTTGAGCGCGCGCGGGAACTCAATCGCCCGGGGGTTCCCCGTCTCGGCCAGGCGCGAGATGATCGGACCGCCGGGGTATCCCAGCCCCAGGGCCTTTGCCACCTTGTCGAACGCCTCGCCCACCGCATCGTCGAGCGTTTCGCCGAGCACCTCGTAATCGCCCCACGCCCGCACGTACACGAGCATGGTGTGACCACCGGAAACCAGTGTGAAGATGAACGGCGGCTTCAGGTCGGGCGTCGTGAGCAGGTTCGCGTACAGATGCCCCTCCAGATGGTTGACCGCGATGAGCGGCTTTCCGGCAGCGCACGCAAATCCCTTAGCGAACGCCACACCCACCACGAGCGCGCCCACCAAACCGGGTCCTTGCGTCACGCCCACCGCCGCAAGCTCGCGCGGAGCCACCGCGCCGCCTGCAAGCCCCATTGAAGCTGCGGCCTCCTCAAGGGCGGCATCCACCACGCCCACGATCACCTCGACATGCTTGCGCGAGGCGATCTCGGGCACCACGCCGCCGAAACGCGCATGGAAGTCGATCTGGGTCGACACCTGGTTGGCCAGCATGGTGCCCTGCGCATCGATCACGGCCACCGCCGTCTCGTCGCACGAGCTCTCGATGGCGAGCACCAGCTGACGGCGCTCAAGCTCGGCGCGCTCCGCCTCCGTGCGCTCGGGCTCGGGCAGCGGCCACGCGCGCGCCGCAGCGGCAGTAGGCTCCGGGGAGGCCGGGTCAACCGGCAGCACCAGCGGCAGGGACGTCTGCATCACCAGCGCATCCGCCCCCGGCCCGTAGTAGCCGCGGCGACGCCCTACCTCGGTGAAACCCAGGCTCTCATAGAGCGCGATAGCGGCCTCGTTGCCAACTTCGACCTCAAGCGTCGCGCTTGTGTACCCGAGCATCTGCGCGTCGTAGCTCACGTGGCCGAGCAGCTTGCGCGCCACGCCGCCGCGCCGATACGCCGGCGCCACCGCCACGTTCAAGATCTCAATCGCATGGTCAACGACCATGCCGCCCACATAGCCAATGAGTTCGCCGTTGTCATGCGCCACCCACCACGAACGGGCAGCGGGGGCCTCGGGGTCGAGCTCGGCCAAAAACAGCGATGCGCTCCAGGGTTCATGGCCGGCGTCGGCAAATACCGTGCGCTCGAGCGAAGCCAGCGCCTCGGCATCGGCCGCGCCCATGGGACGGAACTGCAGGTGACGGCCGGCCAGCTCATCGGCAACGCCGGTCACCGCCGCACGCGCGCTCTCAGCCAGCCCCAGGCGCTTGCGCTCGTTTTCCTCCGCATCGGATAGGCGCGTATACACCGGCAGCACGAGCGCCGGGTCGCCGCTCTCCATGGCCCCATAGCGCTCGGGGCTTGCCGCAGCCAGCAGCAGGCTCTCGCCCGTAGGCCACCACAGGTCCCGCTCGAGCGCCCGGGCCATCAGCCCCGCCTCGTCGAACAGCTTGCCATACCGCACCAGGCCATCACCCGTGAGCTGCAGGTCGGCCGCATCGGGACGCGCCGCCCATTCCCCGGCGGCAAGTGCCGCCTTCACCACGCGCTCGCGCTCGAACAGGCGCCGGGGACCCGCCTCGCCCACCTCATACAGCGCCGGATACACCTCGCCGCGCATCGCGTCGGCCACCACGCCCACCAAGCCGCGCGCACCGGAGCGCCAGGCGCGCCAGGCCACGGCATCCAAGGTCGAAGCGCCCTGCAGCATCACATTCGCGCCGCGCGCCAAGCCCTTGGCGGTGGAGATGCCGATGCGCACGCCCGTGAACGACCCCGGGCCACGGCCCACCAGAAAGCCGCCCACGTCCTCCATGCGCATGCCCGCGTCGGCGAGGACGCCCTCGACCGTTTGCACCAGCTCCACGTTCGCATGCCGCCGGCACATATGGTCACAGCTTGCCAGCACCTCGATACTGGCGCGCGAGGGTGTGCCGTCGAAGAACACCTCGGGCACCCACCAGCCCGCCGCGCAGGCAAGCATATCGGTCGACGTATCCATCGCCACGATCAACGTGCGAAATTCATTCAGCTTCATCGATTCCTCTTCCATTCGCACCCAAGCGGCACACGCAGCTGTGCCCCAGCACCGGCGCTAGCGTCCCGCCTCGGCAGCAACCGCCCCATCGATGGCACGCGCCAGCTCCTCGGCACGCGTGCCACGCGGCTCCAACCGGACCGTGCGCGCATCCTCGTCTCCCGGCACGCGCGACAGCAGCACCTGCAGGTAGGCGTCGCACAGCTCGTCCTGGAACTGCTCGCCCCACTCAAGCAGGCACACGCCCTCGTACCCTAGCACGTCGAAGATGCCCGTGTCCTCAAGCTGCCAGGCATGCTCCAACCGATACAGGTCGAAATGGAACAGCGGGAGCCGCCCGCCATCATGGACCGCCATCAGGGCGAATGTGGGGCTCGTCACCGGGTGCTCGTCACCCAAGCCGCGCGCCACGCCCTTCGTAAGATGGGTCTTGCCCACGCCCAGACCGCCGGAAAGGATGAGCACGTCCCCCTCTTCCACGCATCCCGCGATCAGCTCACCCAAGCGCACCGTATCCTCAACGCCGGTACTGGAAAACAGCCCTGCGGCCGTACGCGTCAACGCCATATCACTCGCCTATCCGCGGAAGGGCATCGGAATGGGAAGCCGACGCAGGCGCATTTCCGTCAGAACCGGCCACACCGCTCGCCGTCTCCCCGGGCACCGCGCCGGCCGGATGCTCGGCCAAGTACGCCCCGAGCATCTTGAAGTCCTCCTCCAGCAGCTGCTGCCACGCGGGATTGCGCAGCGCCGCCGCCGGATGGAAGGTCGGCATCACGGTGAAGTGTCCCATCTGATGGAAGCGCCCCCGCAGCTTGGTGATACCGGTCTCGGTCTTCAAGACGAAATGGGTGGCGGGGTTCCCGAGCGTCACGATCACGTCGGGCCAGATGCTGCGAATCTGCTCGCGCAGGTACGGTGAGCACGCCAGCACCTCATCGGCCTGCGGGTTGCGGTTTCCCGGCGGGCGGCATTTGAGCACGTTGGCGATGTAGATTTCCTCGCGCGCCAGGCCCGCAAGCCCCAGCACGCCGTTCAGGTTCTCGCCCGCGCGGCCAACGAACGGCTCGCCCTGCAAGTCCTCGTTTTTCCCGGGAGCCTCGCCCACAAACATCACGCGGGCGCCTGGATTACCCACGCCGAACACGATGTTCGTGCGCGTTTGGCACAGCTGGCACCCACGGCAATCGCCCATCACCGAGCGAATCTCCTCGAGCGTCACCTCGCGGGGCTTCTGCCCGGAATGACCGGGGATGTGCATCACGCCCATGGCGCCTCCCTACAGATAAACCTTGTCCAGGCGCATGCCGAAATCGCATGCGACTTCGTAGTTAATCGTGCCGCGCAGCTGCGCCATCTCGTCCATCGTAATCTCGGTGTCGCCATCGCGGCCCACGATCGTCATCAGATCGCCCACCTCGGCCTCAACGACCGGACGCAGGCTCGTCTCGCTGATGGCGACCATGCACTGATCCATGCAGATATTACCCACCTGACGGATGCGCTCGCCGCCGAACAGCACCTCCATGCGATTGGACAGCACACGCGCCAAGCCATCCGCATATCCGAGCGGCAGCGTGCAGATCTCAACCCGCGCGCGGGGGACGCGGTAGGTATAGCCGTAGCCCACGCCCTCGCCCATGGCCGGATACATCGTATTCGTCACGCGGGCGCGCACGCTCATGACCGGCTCCAACGGCAGAACGGATGCGGTGCGCGTGCACGGCTGCAGGCCATAGAGCCCGATACCCGCTCGTATCATGTCGAAATGCGAGTTCGTATCGAGAATAGAGGCCGGGGTGTTGTCGCAGTGCACGATGCCGCAGTCGAAGCCAGCGGCAACAAGCTCACCCACCGCCTCCTCGAAGCGTTTACGCTGCAGCTGATAGTCCCAGCCGTCTGGTTCATCGGCCGTGGCGAAGTGAGTGAAGGTGCCGTCGCAGAGCAGACCGCGATGGAAATCGATTCCGCGGCGGAACTCGAGCGCCTCGGTATAGCGCACGCCCACGCGGTTCATGCCCGTGTCGATCGCCATGTGGTACTTGCCCACACGTCCCAGCTCAACCGCACGTTCACCGTAGGCAAGCGCGAATTCCGGCGTGAACACCGACGGCATGATGCCGAACTCGAGCAGCGTGTCGATTGAGGTTGCCGGCGGCTCGCTAAGCACGAGAATCGGCAGGCGTTGACCGGCTTCGCGCAGCTCGACGCCCTCCTTGACCGTCGCCACCGCGAACATATCGGCGCCGGCCGCATGCATGATCTTCGCGCACGCAGCCACGCCGTGCCCGTAGGCGTCGGCCTTGACCACGCAGCACAGGCGCTTGCGAGCTCCCACCAGGCTTTTGAACGCACGCGTATTGCGGCGCAACGCGCCCGTGTCGATCTCCACCCACGCCCAGCGGTCCTGAGGCTCCTTCATCGGCATGGCTAGTCCTCCACTCCGATTCCCGCGTCCTTCAGCGCTTCATGCTCGACCATGCGCATGGCGTCGCCCATGCAGTCAATCAGATCGGTTGCGATGACGCTCATCTCGCCCATAAGGGAAGCCGCGGCGAACCCGGTATAGGAGTGCACGGCAACCGCATATGAGGCCAGCATCTCCCAACGGTCCACCTCACCATGGCTCATGGCCACGTTCGCCGCCATGATACCGGCGAGCACGTCACCCGACCCGGCCGTCGCCAGCGACGCCGGCCCCGAGATCGGCAGTAGCACCTTCTCGACCCCCACGATGGCGGTCGTAGGGCCCTTTGCCATCACGATCATGTTGTCCGAGCCCGCCGCCCACAGGATCTTCTGAGACGCCGTGATGGCGTCGCCCAGATTATCGACCGCCTCGTCACCCACCAAGCGCGAGAGCTCCCGGTAATGCGGGGTCAAGATAAGCGGAGCATCGCGCCGGTAGAATTCCGGCGTGCGATCGATGCCGTCGATGGACAGACGGCTCATACAGTTCAGCGCGTCGGCGTCCAGCACCAGCGGCACGTTGACGTTCAGCAGGTCGGTTACTACCTGCATGCCACCCGATGCTGTCGTCATGCCCGGGCCGCACAGCACACAATCGAACTTCGCCGCGAGCTCACACACAGCCGAACTCGCCGCCGCGCCGAATGCGCCCCGCGTATCCGAGGGGATGCCCACCACGGGAACGGTCGGGATCGCCATGCGAATCAGATTTGCGCATGCGTCGGGGGCGGCCACCGCCACGTAGCCGGCGCCGGCGCGCGCCGCCGCCTTGGCAGCCATCATGGCGGCGCCCGGATAGGACGCAGAACCACCCACCACCAAAACCGAGCCGCGGCTGTACTTATTCACGTTCGCCGGCAGCTGGGGGACATAGTCGATCAAATCGGCCGGCTCGACAATGTCCGCCGCATGATCGACGTCGTTGATGACCTCATCGAGCTGGTCGTACAGCTCACCGCACACCAGCTCCCCGGTATACTCCGGACCATCCGCGCTGTACAGACCGATCTTGGGCGCAATCATGGTTGCCGTCATGGTCGCGCGCACACACGGACCCTCGGCAACACCCGTCTCGGCATTGAGGCCCGAAGGCACGTCCACCGAGATGACCGGCGTATCGAGTTCGTTGAGCGCAGGGATCCAAATCGAGAACGGCGGACGGACCGAGCCGGAAAAACCTGTCCCCAAAATGGCGTCGATAACCACGTCGGCCTTCTCAAGCAGCGGAATCAGCTCGTCGCGAGATGGGCCCACGACAACATTCACGTCACGCCCCGCCGTTCGACGCGCCACGTGGCGCGCAAGGGAGCTCTTGATCTCGTTAGGCTCAATCGGGGTCACCACGTCAACGGTGATGCCGGCATGCTGCAGGATGTCCGCCGCAACCCAACCGTCACCGCCGTTGTTTCCAAAACCCGTCAGAACGGCCACACGCTTGGGCTCCATGCGCTGGGCAACCTGGGCGGCAAACTCACCAGCCAGCTCCATCAGCTCGGCCTTCGAGGTTCCAGCCTTCTCGATGATATTTTCAAGTCGAACGACTTCTTCAGTGCTCAGAACGGGCTTCATCTACGCTCCCCTGCTCAAGAACCGGCGCAAGACCGGTCGTAGAAACCAATTCATCATCCTGCGCGCGCTCGAGCTCATCGAGCAAGGCACGCGCCTCACGAAACGACTGTGCAATGACCGCCTTCTCGTCACGCTTCTCAACCTTTGGCTTGGGCCGTGCATCCTCCGTGATCGCCATGGCATTGGCAACGGCCAAATCCGACGTGAAGGAAAGGGAGAGGGCAACCTCAACGATACCCAGCTGCTGGGCAATACGAGCAGCCGCACCGGCGAGCACCGCTTTGGGACGACCGTTCGCGTCGCGTGAAACCGAGACATCACGACGCCCCACGCCCTGGGAGAATCCCGTACCAAGCGCTTTCAAAACCGCCTCGCGCGCAGCAAAACGACACGCGTAGTGCGCAGCCGGTCGGGCAGCGGCATCGCAGTAGGCACGCTCCTCGTCGGTAAACATGCGAGCAGCAAAACGCGGTGTTTTCTCCAAGATGCGCTCCATGCGAGCGATCTCGACGATATCGACTCCAATTCCAGCTTCGGCCATCCGCACCTCCCTGCACAGCACATAGATTCATCTATTGTATCCGCTCGCCCGCCCGCGCACGGAAAGCGCACGCGGTGAGGGATGGAAGCATCGTCGGCGTTTGCCTTGATCCCTCAGTGCGACGCTCACTGGATCGGTCCGATTGCATAGCGTTAAGCATGGGAAATAATGGCTATAGACACGAATGCCGTCCCTGCGATCATCGGTGACGAAATGTAGCGAGAAAAGGCGAGTCGCAGTCCGAGGAAGGGGCACAGCAAGCGCGAAAGAAGTGAAAAGCCTAATCGAATTGGATCAGAGAAGACAGAGCCACATCCGAAACTCAACGCAGAAAAGGCCCCAAGGGCCTTTGAAACGAAAAGCACGAATGGATAAGGCCGGGCTCCGGGACTCCCCGGCCGATGGACGCCGGGCCGCCCCGGGGCGCCCCGGCGAAACGGGGCCACGCCCCGTGCGCGCCGAGGGAGGGCCGCCCGGGGCCCGCGAGGCGCGCTAAGGGCCGCGCATCCCCCTAGACAGCGCAAGGGGTCAGCACGGCCCCCAAGAATGCGCAAGAGGCCCGAAGGCCTCCCGAGAAAGCGGAAAAGGGCCCCCCGCGGGACCCCTCGTAAAGCGGAAGGGGCCCCGCAGGGCCCCCTCGCCGCGCCCCCTGTCGGGGGAGCCGTCCACCGGTCAGCGGCGCCCTGGCCTCCCACGGGCTGACCCCGCAGTACTCTCGGCGCTCGGCGGCTTAGCTTCCGGGTTCGGAACGGGACCGGGCGTGCCCCGCCTGCTCTGGCCGCTGACCGGTGGGCGGCTCCCGCCTGCTCGAGGCGGGGCCCACCTGCCGGTGCCCGACGGCGCGCCCTGAGGGCCGCACAGCGACTTCGCGAGGCTCCCGCGGGAGGGAAGGGCGAAACCGGGGGACCGCCGTCGCGGGCGGGGGCCCGCGCTGCGGCGATTCGAAACTCGCGCGCGATCGCGCTGGATGCGGGTAAGAGCTCGGGCTATTAGTGCCGCTCGGCTGAGGGGCTCGCACCCCTTGCACCTGCGGCCTATCGACCAGGTGTTCTACCTGGGCCCTTACCGTAAGGAGAACTCATCTCTGGAACGGCTTCCCGCTTAGATGCCTTCAGCGGTTATCCGCGCCGCACGTCGCTACCCGGCCGTGCCGTCGGTCGACAACCGGTTCACGGGAGGTGCGTCCACCCCGGTCCTCTCGTACTGGGGGCAGCCTCCATCGATTCTCCTGCGCCCGCGGAGGATAGGGACCGAACTGTCTCACGACGTTCTGAACCCAGCTCGCGTACCGCTTT
>CABRHH010000049.1 GCA_902470695.1 uncultured Collinsella sp. | reverse complement strand
AGGTTCCTATCGAAAATCTCGGGCGCTACCCCTTGACTTCAAATAGCAGGTCTTTATAGACGATCGTATCGAGGCGATCTCCCTGTCCGATGCCGGCGTCTTGGACCGGCTGGGGGAGAGTTATCAGTTCGAAGCCGTCGTCTATTTTTCCGAGTACCTGTCTCCCGAGCCTGAACTCGAGGGCGATATCGACCGCCTGCGCCATATCCTGCGCGCATGCTGCCCGCATGCCATACGGTTTCTCTACATCGGTGGCACCGAGGGTGCACCGGCGGCCACGGCTACCGACGGGCATATGGGCACCTCGCTGCTTGAGCGTTCGGCCGAGGACCTGTGTCTTCACTATGCTGAGCTGGGCCCGCTGCAGCTCAAGATCATACGCACGCCGTATCTGTACGCGCGCAATGCTCGTGAGGTGCCGCCGGCTGCTGCCGCGCTGTTCGACCAGGCCGCACGCGGCGCGCTCGCGTTCGTTGACGGGCCCGACGACCCACTTTACCTGCTTGCTGCCGAAGACTTGGCTGTCCTGTTGCGCCGCGTTCTGGACGCTTGGACCCCTGTGACCGAGACATTCACGGTGCCCGATGCCTTCGGCTCCCGCGTACGCGACCTGGTCGATGCCGTCGGCGCCCTGATCCCCGATGTCGCCGTGGCCTATGGTGACGCGCCGGCCCCGCCTGCGCCCGCAGACGACGGCGTGCTCAGCCGGCGCTTCGGCTGGCAGCCCACCCACTCCTTCGTCGAGGACGTGCCCGACCTGTTCGAGGTCTGGCGCGCGGGGCGCGTGACGCGCCCCAACATATTCGTGCGCGCGTGGTCCCACCTGGCCAGCGCAGCCCCCGCACTGGCCGTAGTCGAGGTGCTCGTGCTGTGGGTGGTAGCCGAGCTGCTGGTCCGGCTCACTGCATCCTCACAGGTCGCTTCCGTTCTCGATGAGCGCCTGCTGTTCGTAGTGCTCGCCGCCACGGTGCACGGGATGAACGCCGGTTTGCTGGCCGCGGCGCTCGCCTCTGTGGGGCTTGCTGCAACCTTCGTGGTGCAGGAGGGCTACACCATGGCCACGTTGTTCTACGAGCCCTCGAACTGGCTGCCGTTCATCGCGTACTTCGTGGTGGGCGCTGCCTGCGGATACGTGCAGCTGCGCCACCGCGACGAGCTCGCCTTCGCCCGCACCGAGAACGAGGGGCTGCGCAGTCGCCTTGCGTTCGTGAACGACCTCTACCGCGACACCCTCGAGGGCAAACGCGCGTTTCGCCGACAGATCCTGGGCCGCCGCGACAGCTTCGGCAAGATTTTCGCCGTGACCCGCGAGCTGGACCTCATCAAGCCCCAGGAGATCTTCCGCAAGACCATCTTGGTGCTGGAAGATGTTCTGGAGAATCGCACCGTATCGCTCTACCGCGTGGTGGGCGAGGGCGCCTTTGCGCGCCTGGCCGCCGCAGCTCCGGGCATCGAGGCCGAGGCGCCGCGTTCCATCCGCCTGGATGAGATCACCGGCGTGCTCGACGTGGTCGAGCAGGGCGGTGTGTGGGTGAACCGCGAGCTGTCCGAGGATCTGCCCATGTTCGCCTATGCGGTACGGCGCGCCGGGCGGCCGGCGGTGCTGATCTTCATCAGCGAAGCCGAGCCCGAGCAGATGACTCTCTACTACCAAAATCTCTTTCGCATCCTGTGTGGCCTGATCGAAACGGCTCTCATGCGCGCGTTCGACTACGACGCAGCCATCCACGACACCCGCTTCATCCCCGATACGCGCATCCTGTTGGAGGTCCCGTTCAAGGAGGAGCTTGCCTGCGCCCGCGACCTCAAGGAGGCTCGCATGGCGCGCCACCTGCTCATGCGCGTGGTTCCCGGCGACGAGGGCCGTGCCGAGCTGCGCCGCCGTGTGCAGGGGGCGGTGCGCGACAGCGACCTGATCGGCGAGGTGGCAGGCGAGCTGTATCTGCTGCTCCAGCAGGCCGGCGAGCGCGAGCTGCCCATCATCGCGGATCGCCTGGGGCGCGCGGGCATCACCGCTGAGCCGGTGGACGACGCGGGTCAGGAGCGCCTGCTCGCGGCTGCGGGTGATGCGGTGTGACGGATAGCTTGATCGCGGCGCTTCTCGTGCTGCACCTGCTGTGCTGCCTGGCTCTTGTCGGCGCGGGGTGCCTGTTTCGCCGTCCGATTCCCGCCGCGGTGCTGCCCGCGCTCGTGCTGATCCCTGTTTGGGGGCCGGCGCTCGCCTGTTTACTTGAGGTTGCGCGGATCACGCTCGGCCGTGCGCTCGACCCGGCGGCTATGCGTCGCGAGGAGGGTGAGCGGCAGGAAGGTTCGCTGTCGGTTGATGCGCACGAGCACGATACCGTGCCGGTTGAAGAGGCGCTGATCGTCAACGACGCAGGCCAGCGCCGCCATCTCATGCTCTCTGTGCTGAACGACTCGCCCGCCGCCTACCTGGATGTGCTGCAGGCGGCCCGGCTGAACGACGACGTGGAGGTCGCCCATTATGCGGCAACGGCCATGGCGCAGATCTCCCGCGAGGGCGATATGGAGCTGCAGCGGCTCGAGCGCGCGTGGTTCGATTCGCCCCGCGATGCGCAGGTGCGCGATAGCTACGTGTCCTATCTCGAGGAGTATCTCGCCTCCGGTTTGGCGGAGGGTGCGGCGGCTCAGATCCAGCGGCGCCGTTACGTGGAGCTGCTCGAGGCCCAGCTCGCCGACGCGCAGCCCGGCAAGGGGCTGCCGTCGCGGGTGCGGCTCGTGGGCGCGCTGATCGATGCCGGCGAGCTCACGAGCGCCGAGCAGGTGGCGGCTGAAACCATGCAGCGCTATCCGCGCAGCGAGGACGCTTTGATGCTGCAGGTGCGGGTGGCCGCGGCGCGACGCGACGGTGCCGGCGTGCGCTCCGCCATCGAGGAGCTTCGCGCCAGCGGGGTCTTCATCAGCGCGCCCAGCCGCGAAGCGCTGGCCTTTTGGGAGCAGGGCGCCCCTGAACAGGCTGGCGACGCCGTCTCTTCCCACCAAACGCCCCCGGATGCAAAGGAGGTCTCCGGCCGATGATCGATATCAAAACGCTCTTCGCTCACCGCACGCGCACCGCGGCGCCATCGGGCGGCGCCCCCGCGCATCCGCAGCGTACGCCCGCCGCTCCCGGCCGCTCCCGCACGCGTCGCCTGTCCCGCTGGCGGAAGCTCGCCTGGATCTGGGTGGTGTTCCTGCTCCTGGGAGGCGCCCTGTTCGCCGAGCGCAGCGGCGTGGGCTATGCGCGGGCCGACCACACCGGCGACATGCTCGACCGCAGCGAGACCTTGAGCACCGCCGAGGCGATCGCCTCGGAACAGGCGAGCTGCCTGGTGATCGTTGACAGCGCCCAGTACGGCGTCTCGGATGCGCGCGAGCAGTTCGACCAGATTCTGCTCGACATGAAAATCGCCACCGATGTGTACGACCTGGCGCAGACGCCGACGTCCTCGCTGCCCTCGTTTGCCGCCTACAGCCGCGTCATCGTGCTCATGCCCAACCTCGACGGGCTTTCCTCGCGTATCTCCCAGCTCATCGCCTGGGTGAAGGCGGGCGGCAGCCTCATGCTGGGCATGACGCCCGAGGTCAGCAGCTCGACGCGCGCGCTGTTCGAGGTCCTTGGCATCGCCGATGCCCCCGGCGCCCGTGCTGTCGCCGAAAGCGTCGTGCCCGATGTCGACTTCATGGTGGGCGGCGGCCAGCGCTACGAGATCTCGGATCCCTTCGACTCCGCCCTCGCGGTCACCCTTGCCACCGATGCCCGCGTGCGCGCGAGCACCGGGGACGCTGGCGTGCCGCTCATCTGGCAGCATGCGTACGGCTCGGGCAACGCCGTGGTGGCGAATATCGGCATCTACGACCGCGTCCTGCGGGGTTTCTACGCCTCGGCGGTGAGCCTCATGGGCGGCGCCTGCGCCTGGCCGGTCATCAACAGCGCCGTGTTCTTCCTAGACGATTCCCCCTCGCCGGTCCCCTCCGGAGACGGTACCTATATCAAGCGCGACTACGGCCTGTCCATCGCCGACTTCTACGCCAAGGTGTGGTGGCCCGACCTCACGCGGATCTCGGAGCGCTACAACATCCGCTTCACCGGCGTCATGATCGAGAACTACGAGGCCGATATCGACGACGACCTGGCGCGCCAGCAGGACGAGGGGCAGTTCCGCTACTTCGGCGGCCTGCTGCTCAGGCAGGGCGGCGAGCTGGGCTACCACGGCTACAACCACCAGCCCCTGTGCCTGTCCGACACCGACTACGGCGACACGTACGCCTATCGCACCTGGAAGAGCGCCGACGCGCTGGTGGGGTCGCTTGCCGAGCTCGTTTCCTTTCAGCGCCAGGTGCTGCCCGGCGCGGTGTGCAGCGTCTACGTACCGCCCTCGAACATCCTGTCGAGCGCCGGCCGCGCGCTCATCGCTGCGCGCGTGCCCCAGATTCGCACGATCGCGAGCACCTACTTCGAGGACGGCACGCCCTATCCGTACGTGCAGGAGTTCGGCGTGTCCGAAGACGGCATCGTCGAGGAGCCGCGCATCGTGTCGGGCAGCATGGCGGGGGACACCTTCATGCGCCTCGCCGCGGTGAGCGAGCTCAACATGCACTTCGTGAGCACGCACTTCATGCACCCGGACGACCTGCTCGATCCCGATCGCGGTGCCGCCGAGGGCTGGGAGGCCTACAAGGCGGGCCTAGTGGACTATCTCGACTGGCTGACCGAAGCAGCACCCAGTCTGCGCGAGCAGACGGCCAGCGAGTGCGCGGCCTCGATCCAGCGCTTCTCCAGTGTCACCGTCTCGGTGGGCGAGGACGCGAGCGCCTGGACGGTTGCGCTCGGCAACTTCCACGACGAGGCGTGGCTGCTGTTCCGCGCCAACGACGCCACCCCCGGCACGGTGGAGGGCGGCGAGCTTACGCAGGTCGCCGGCGATCTGTACCTGCTGCATGCCACGAGCGACACCGTGCGCATCGCGCGGACGGGGGTGTAGACCATGCGGATCTGCTTGGTGCTGGAGGGGTGCTATCCCTACGTGCACGGCGGCGTTTCCACTTGGATGCATGCCTATATCCAGGCCATGCCTGAGCACGAGTTCGTGCTGTGGACGGTGGGCGCTTCGGCCGCCTCGCGGGGGCAGTTTGTCTACGAGCTGCCGTCCAACGTGGTCGAGGTTCGCGAGGTGTTCCTCGATGACGCCTTGCGCCTGGGCGGCCGTCAGGCGAAGGCGCGGCTGTCGGCCGACGAGCTCGCGGCTCTGCGTGAGCTGCTGAGCCTGGGCGAGCCGGATTGGGACGTGCTGTTCGAGCTTATGCAGCATCGGCGGGTCCATCCGCTGTCGCTGCTGCAGAGCCGCACCTTCATGGACGAGTTCTCCCAGCTGTGCCTGGAGCAGTTCCCGTACGTGCCGTTCGCCGAGGCGTTCCATACCACCCGCTCCATGCTGCTGCCGCTGCTGTACCTGCTCGGCACCCCCGTTCCCGAGGCGGATGTCTACCATGCCATCTCCACCGGCTACGGCGGCATGCTCGCCTGTCTCGGCGGGAGCTTGCATCATCGCCCGGTATTGCTCACTGAGCACGGGATCTACACCCGCGAGCGGGAGGAGGAGCTCATTCGCGCGCAGTGGGTGCCCGCGGCGTTCAAGAGCCGGTGGATCAGGTTCTTCTACATGCTTTCCGAGGAGATCTACCATCGTGCGTGGTGCTCTACCTCGCTGTTCGCAGCCGCCCGCCGCGCGCAGATCGCGATGGGAGCGCCCGATCAGCGCTGCGAGGTCATCCCGAACGGCATCCAATACGAGCGGTTCTGCCATCTTGCCCCGAAAGCCGACGACGGCTGGGTCGACATCGGCGCGGTGGTGCGCCTGGCGCCCATCAAGGACATCAAGACGCTCATCTATGCGTTCTTCGAGCTCAGCTGCCGCAGGGAGCACGTCCGCCTGCATGTCCTGGGCGGCGTGGACGACGAGGACTACGCGCGCGAGTGCCATGAGCTCGTGGCGCAGCTCGGCGCCGAGCACATCCTCTTCACCGGACGGGTGGATGTGGCCACCTACATGGAGCGGCTCGACTTCACGGTGCTCACGAGTATCTCGGAGGGCCAGCCCCTATCCGTGCTCGAATCGCTGGCGGCCGCGCGTCCCTGCGTGACCACCGATGTGGGCTGCTGCCGCGAGCTGCTCGAGGGCGGCGAGGGGGACGAGTTCGGCTGCGCGGGGCTGGTGGTGCCGCCGATGTACCGCAAGGGCCTGGCCGACGCGCTGGAGCGGATGTGCGCCAGCCGGCAGCGTCGTCTGGCGATGGGCGAGGCGGGCAGGCGTCGGGTGGAGGCACTCTACCGGCACGGGGACATGCTGGAGCGCTACCGCGACCTGTATACGCGCACGCAGGCGGCCGCACAGGCAGACGGCAGCGATCGGGAGGTGATCTAAGTGGCAGGTATCGGGTTCGAGCTCAAGCGACTGTTCGACGCGCGCGGGGTGCTCGCCACCGTGCGCGCCTACGGCTACGCCGGCATCGTGTGCTGCGGTCCCATGCTGCTGGGTTTGCTGCTGCAGGTGGGTATCATCGCGCTCGCCGTGGCATCCGGCACCCCGCGCGATGGGCGCGAGCTGCTGGTGTGCCTGGTCACCTACGCGCTGCTGGCCTCGCTGGCATTTTCGTCGCTCTTCTCGCTGCCGGTCACGCGCTACATCGCCGACGCCCTGTTCGCGGGGCGCGAGCGCGCGGTGCTGCCGTCGTTTCAGGGTTCATGCGCAACGATGCTCGTGCCGGGATGCGCGCTCTACGCGGCGTTTCTCGCGGTGTCGGGCGCGAGCCTGCTGCAGGCGGTTCTCAGCCTGTGGTTGTTCGCCGAGATGCTGGTGAACTGGAACGCCATGAGCTACCTCACGGCCATCAAGGACTATCGCGCGATCTTGTGCTCGTTTATCGCGGCGATTCTCGTGAGCTTGGGTGCAGGCGCTGCGACCTTGGCGCTGGGCGCGCCGGTGGTCGAGGGGCTGCTGCTCGCCGTCGTTCTCGGATACGGCACCATGATGGCGTGGGACACGGTGCTGCTGTACCGCTATTTCCCGCGCAGCGACGAGAGCCCGTGGGACTTCCTGCGCTCCTTCGACCGCTTTCGTCCGCTGGCCCTTATCGGCCTGCTTACCACGGTGGGGCTGTTCTCGCATCTGGTGATCGTGTGGTGCGGGCCCATCGGCGTGGAGGTGCGCGGATTGTTTCGCGGTGCTCCTTACTACGATGTGCCAGCGCTCGTGGCCTTCCTCACTATCCTAGTGACGACGGTGAATTTCGTGGTGTCGGTCGAGGTGAATTTCTATCCCGAGTACCGGGCCTATTACGGACTGTTCAACGAGGGCGGCGTGGTGGCCGATATCGTGGATGCCGAGGAGCGCATGCTCGCCGTGCTGGCGCGCGAGCTGCGCTACGGGGCACTCAAGCAGCTGTTCGTGACGGCGGCGGCCATCTCGCTGGAGAGCGTGGTGCTCGGCGCGCTGCCGCTGGGCTTCAACGACCTCATGCACGGATATGTGCGCACCCTGTGCGTGGGCTACGGTCTGTACGCGGTGGGCAACACCATCATGCTCATCTTGCTGTACTTCACCGACTACGCCGGGGCGCTGGCGGCCACTGCGGCTTTCGCGGCGCTTTCGACGGTTCTCACCTGGGTGTCGCTGTGGTGGGACCAGTCGTTTTACGGGTTCGGTTTCCTGTTGGGCGCGGCGGCGTTCTTCGGCATCGCGCTCGTGCGTCTGGCGCGGTTCACCACGAATCTGCCGTATCGGATCTTGAGCCGCCAGCCTCTGGTGGAGCGGGAGCGCGAGGGTATGTTCAGTGCTTTGGCACGCTTGCTCGAACACGGCCGCTGGGTGCGCGGGTGAGCGTTTCGGCCGTCGGGCATCGGGGACGGCGCGGGGGATGCGCAGGGTGCTTGCTGGAGCCGGCGGCGCGCAGGGCGCGCGGGGCGCTGGATGGCGCCGTCGACGCGCGGGGCGGGGGCGCTGGGTGGCGCCGGCGGCGCGCAAGGCGCTGATCTCGGACATCGAGGTGAGGGGGGGGTCGGATTCTGGACATCGAGGTGAACGTGGGTGCGGGTTCTGGCCATTCGCGCAGCAATGGTTCGCGCTTTGGGCGACGAGCGAAACTCGGGTGCGGATTCAGGGCGCCGAGAGAACGCGGGTGCGGATTCTGGACGTCTGCGCAGATAGGGTTCGTGTACTGGACGTTCCGGGCCGTTTTTCGCCTCCAGATGGACTGAAGCCGAACCCGGATTCCACGGACGGACGAAACCCGAACCCGGATTTTACGGATGGCAGAAATTCAAACCATGAATGCGCGGGTGGACTGGAAACGAACCCGGAGCGTGCGAGTTCGGATGCCGTGGGGATCGCGGGAGCGGATTTCTGCCACCGGGGAGACATGGGCTCGGTTCTCGGGAAACGAGGGCAACACGGGTGCGGATTCAGGGCGCCGAGCGAATCGCGGGTGCGGGTTCCGGCCATTTACACAGCAATGGTCCCGCTTTGGGCGACGAACGAAACTCGGGTTCGGATTCAGGGCGCCGAGAGAACGCGGGTGCGGATTCTGGACGTCTGCGCAGATAGGGTTCGTGTACTGGACGTTCCGGGCCGTTTTTCGCCTCCAGATGGACTGAAGCCGAACCCGGATTCCACGGACGGACGAAACCCGAACCCGGATTTTACGGATGGCAGAAATTCAAACCATGAATGCGCGGGTGGACTGGAAACGAACCCGGA
>CABRHH010000048.1 GCA_902470695.1 uncultured Collinsella sp. | reverse complement strand
AGGAAGCGGCTCGGCCTGGCCGTCTAGGCCGGTCCAGGAAAACGTCCGCATCCCCTTTTTCGCCCCCAAACGGACAGAGGACGAACCCGCGTTGCGTCGATGGACAGAATGCGAGCCCGGATTCGCATTCAGACCGCCCGTGGGGGCCCTGGTTCGGATTCGACCGTCAGCGGTAATCCGGGTTCGGATTCAGGCCCTCTGCGGAAATTGGGTTCGGGTTCGGGACGTCCGTGCAACGCGGGTTCGGGTTCCGTCCGTTGGCGGGAAACTGGGTTCGGGTTCGGGCCATCCGTGAAATCCGGGTTCGCGATCCGTCCATCCAGAGCCGTTTTTCACCCCCAAACGGACAGAGGGCGAACCCGCGTTGCGTCGATGGACCATAGACGAACCTGGGATGCGCAGATGGACAGAAGGCGAACCAGCGTTTCACCTATGGACGGGAAACGAACCAGGAACGCATAGACGGACAGAGGACGAACCCTAAATGTGTCGGCAGCTGGGATGAGGGCCCGGGATGCACCGGTGGACGCGACACGAGCCCGGGCGCACCGACGGACGGAAGGCGAACTCAAGCTACGTCGACGGACAAAATCCGAACCCTGAATCCCTGCGGTGGGACAAAACGTGTATCTCAGCCGCCTCAGCGAACGGATATTGTGTATGACGCGCCCCGCCCATCGCCGTTCACGGTCCGATTTACTACCGCCTACCGAAAACCGCATCCAACAGCAAACGCCAGCTCTCTGAAATAAGGCCGTTCACCTGCTGTGTAAGATGCCATCAAGCCTTCTGTAAGACCGTGAGGGGAAGACCTCGCGGGCCTTCCGCGATAGGCTCTCATACAAAGCCGTAGGGGCATACCGACCACGCGTTTCCGCCGACGTTCGCATGAAGCCACGAAAGAGACCGGCACATGCCGCAACGGTCATCGAGTTCTCATCGGATATGCCGAACGTTTTGCACATGGACGCGCGAAACAAACCGGTCGGATCATCCCCGCCAGGCTTTCGCACGGGGCAGACCAGCGCATCGTCCTCGCTAAGCGCTCGAGCAGATGCAACATGAGGCGATGTGTGGGCCAGCAACCAGGTGTAACCAACCGACACCGCTTCGCAGAGCCGTGGATCGTCGACCACAACCGAACGGCGATCTGTTGGCGGCGCTTTGCGGATGGTGGTAAACGCCATGGGTCGCAGACCGACAACCGGGCAGCGGCCCATCGGCCCCGCGCGCAGAGAGGAGTTGCGAAGAAGAGTCAACGAGCAACGAGGAGGCACCATGGGCAGCGCGGGACATTGGAGACGGGGCACATCGCAGCAGATCGAAAGAGAGATTGACCAGGCAGAGCGGCGCGGTACGCTTCTGACGGCGCAGGCAGGCACAGCGCGCAGAACGCTCCGGCGCAGATGTGCCGCTGGCTTGCTCATCGAACCGCACGCCGGGCTGTTCGCCCGCGCCGAACACTGGGAATCGTTATCGTCCTGGCAGCAAACGATGCAGCTCATGCGCGGCATAACGCGGCTTCATCCAACGCGTGTGTTCTGCTGCCAATCCGCCGCCGTCGCTCACGGGCTGCCCGTCGCCTCCTGGCATCTGCACGAGCTGCACCTCGCGATTCCTCAGCACACCGCGCGAAAACAGCAACCGGGCATCATCTACCACCATCTCGAACCGCAGAGCATCGTAACCACGATGGGCATCCGCGCGACCACGCTTGAGCAGACCGTCCTGGACTGCGCTTGCACGCTCCCCCTATGCGACGCGCTCGCTGTCGCCGACGCCGCCCTGCACCTATACAATCTCAGCAGTGCCGCCCTCGAGCAGCACGCGAAGGCGCACGGCGTCGGTCGGTGCGGCATCAGGCGGGCGCGCTGTGTGCTGCAACTCGCCGACGGCGCATCGGAAAGCTGGGGCGAATCCTACGCCCGGGGCCTGCTGCATATGTTGGGGTACACGCTGCCGGAACTGCAGGTTGAGATCGACCTGCCTCCGCATCTCGGCGGCACACGGCGCGTCGATTTCATGTGGCGGCTTCCCGACGGCGGAACCGTGATCGGCGAATTCGACGGCAAGGAGAAGTACCGCGAGGACGACAGGGTTGACCTTGGCGCGTTCTATCGCGAGCGCCAGCGGGAATCGCGCCTGAGCGTCACCGGAGCGCACATCATGCGCTTCGGCTTCGACGACCTCAAAGAACCCGAGCGATTCTCGCGCTTGCTCGACGCATACGGCATCCCCCGCGCGTTGAGCCCGTCACCTTGCCGCATGCCGCAATGAGCTCGACGGGGCACCGCGTCCGTCTGTGCCCCAAGTACGGGTTCCGCCCATTCGAAGGATCGGGGCTCGGCCTTCATCCATCTAGCGATGCCTGGTGAGGACCCCGCCCGGCCATACGCTCCGAATTCGGTTTCGGCCGGCCGGCGCATACGGGGTGCGGCTTTCGTCCATCTCGAAAAACAGAGGTCGGATTTGGACCGTTGGCAGCATGTTGGGTTCGGGTTCCAATCTTCCGTGGTAAACAGGAGTCGAGCTCGGACCATCCGTGGAAGCTGGGTTCGGGTTCGGGCCGTTGACGACGTTTCGAGCTCGGGTTCGGGCGTCCGCGAAACCAGGGTTCGGGTTCGGGCCGTTGACGGAAAACCGGGTTCGGGTTCGGGCCGTCCGTGGAATCCGGGTTCGCGATCCGTCCATCCAGAGCCGTTTTTCGCCTCCAAATGGACAGAGGGCGAACCCGCGTTGCGCAGATGGGCAGAAGGCGAACCCGGGATGCGTCGACGGACGCAAGACGAACCCGGGATGCGCAGAAGGCCAAGAAGCGAACCCGGGATGCGTGGGAGGGACAGGACGCGAACCCGCGTTGCATCGATGGACGGGAAACGAACCCGGAATGTATAGATGGGCGGAAGGCGAACCCGGGATGCGCGGGTGGACGCGGCACAGACCCTGAACCTCCAGGCGGGCGGAGGATGAACCCGACCAGGAACAGAAATACCCCGGCTTTCAATGGGCCCCAACCCCAACGGGCAGCATCGGTCCGTCGGGCCGATGGGCGATTATCAGTCCCAACCCGGGCACCGGGCCGACGGGCAACCCCCGCCCCATCCTGGCTGGCGATTCACGGCCTCAACGGGTAGCGCCGGATCCTGTAGGGCAATGCGCGCCGGCCCAACGGACAGTTGCCGGCGTCGGGCCGACGGGCGATCACCAGCCTCAACCCGGGCACCGGGCTGGCGGGCAACGCCCAACCCGGTGCCGATCCGGCGGACAACCCCCGCCCGGACAGCGGTCGCATCCGCCGTGGGTCCGGACGCACATCGCGACACGCTCGCACGAGAAAGGTCTACGCTACTTCGCTTCGGCCCAGGTGGCACCCGAACTCGCCTCGGCGATGAGCGGTACGCGCAACTCGGCCACGTGCTCCATGACATCGCGCACCATGGCCACCAGGCGCTCGACCTCGCCCGCCGGGCACTCGAAGTCCAGCTCGTCGTGCACCTGCAAGATCATCTTGGCCGCAAAGCCCTCCGCACGCAGGCGCTCGGCCACGCGCACCATGGCGATCTTGATGATGTCGGCCGCCGTGCCCTGCATAGGATGGTTCATGGCCGTACGCTCACCGAAGGCGCGCACACTCGGCACCCGCTGCTTGAGCTCGGGGATAGGCCGGCGACGTCCGTACATGGTCTCGGCATAGCCCGTACGCTTGGCCTCCTCGACCGTCTCGTCCAGATAGCGGCGCACGCCGGGATAGGCCTCGAAATAGCGATCAATCATGCCGCGCGCCTCGGCCATGGGAATGTCCAGCGACTGCGCCAGGCCATAAGCCTGCTGCCCGTAGACAATGCCGAAGTTCACCGCCTTGGCGCGGCTGCGCAACTCCGGCGTGACCTGCCCCACCGGCACGCCGAACACGCGCGCCGCAGTCTCGGCGTGGAAGTCCTCGCCTTCGTTGAACGCGCGAACCAGGTGCTCGTCGGCCGAAAGGTGCGCCAGCAGCCTCAGCTCGATCTGAGAGTAGTCAACCGCCACGAACACCGAGCCCTCCCCCGCCGAGAACGCCGTCTTCACCGTATGCCCCAGCTCGGAGCGGGTGGGAATGTTCTGCAGGTTGGGATTCGAGCTCGACAGGCGACCTGTGGCGGTGATCGTTTGGTTGTAGGTGGTGTGCACGCGCCCGTCGGTTGCACGCAGCGGCCCCAGGGTGTCCAGATAGGTGGATTTGATCTTGGTTTTCTCGCGGTATTCGAGGATGAGACGCACGAACTCGTTATCGTGCGCAAGCTCCTCGAGCACGCGCGCATTGGTGGAGTAGTACCCGCGCTGGGTCTTCTTGAGGCCGCGCGTGGGCAGGCCCATCTTGTCGAACAGGATATGGGACAGCTGCATGGGGCTGGAGATGTTGAAGGTGTCGTCGCCGGCGAGCTCGCGGATGCGGCAGGCGAGCGCATCGATCTGCGCGCCCAGGTTGGCCGCCAGCGCATCGAGACGCTCGGGGTCCACATACATGCCGCAGCGCTCCATCTGGGCGAGCACGCCCACGAGCGGCATCTCAATCATGCGGAAGACCCCGTCGGCGCCCTGCGCCTCAAGCGCCGCCTGCAGCGGCTCGCGCAGCGCACGCGCCAGACAGGCCGCGCGCGCCGCGGCGGTGGGGGCGTCGGACGGCGCACTCGCCTCGCCTCGCACCGCGGGCAGCGGCGCCTGCAGGTAGGTGTCGGCCAGATAGGCGTCCGTGAAGTCGGACCGTACCGAATCGAGCAGGTAGGCCGCCACCACGGTGTCGAACAGGCGCTCCGGGCTGGCGTCGAGCGGGCAGACGAGCTCCGGCTCGCTCGAATCGACCGGGGACAGCTCGTGCATCAGGGCCTTCGTGTCGGGCGCGCACACGCGGCCCTCGGCGAACAGGCGCACCAGCACGCCGGCCACCAGGCCGTGTGCCAGATCAAAACCCTCCTGGGACGGCACCTCGGCGCGCACGCCGGCCGGCTCCTCGAACGCCAGCAGACGCTCGGAGGTGGCCACCCACAGCGTATGCGTAAGGCCGAACAAGGCGCCCGTCTCCTTGTCATCCTCGAGTGCAGCGCCCACCCATTCGCCAGCCGCCAGCGCACGCCCGAGCTCGCGCAGCGCCTCGGCAACGCCGGCGGCGTCCTCGGCGCGGGCAACGAGCGCCTCCGGCAGCTCCAGCGCCTGCGCCGGTGCGGACGTATCGCCCAGAAGCGCCAGGAAGCGATTCTGCATGGCCATGATGCCGAGGGTTCCCAGCGCGGCCGAAACCGCCTCGGCATCGAACGCGGGGAACGCCACCGCAGCCAGGTCGCACTCGATCGGCGCGTCGGTCATGATGGTGGCAACGCGGCGCGAGATGAGCGCGTCGTCGATATGGGCGCGCAGGTTCTCGCCCATCTTGCCCTTGACCTCGTCGGCGTGCGCGATGACCTCGTCTAAGCTGCCGTACTGCGCGATGAGGGCGCTGGCCTTCTTGGGGCCGATGCCGGGCACGCCGGGGATGTTGTCGGACGAGTCGCCTTTAAGACCGTAGAAATCGGGCACGAGCGCAGGCGTGATGCCATGGTAGAGGTCGTCGACGCTCTCGGGCGTCATGATGGCGATGTCGGACAGGCCCTTGCGGGTGGATACCACGTGCACGTGGTCGGTGACGAGCTGGTACATGTCGCGGTCGCCGGTGACGAGGTACATGTCGCAGCCCGACTCCTCGCCGCGGCGGGCGAGCGTACCCAGGATGTCATCGCCCTCCCAGCCTTCGAGCTCGACCACGGGCACGGACAGGGCTTCCAGCAGCTCCTTGACCATGGGGAACTGGACGCGCAGGTCGGGGTCCATGGGTGGGCGCTGCGCCTTGTAGCTGGGCAGCATGTCCATGCGCACCTGCGGGCGGCCGCGGTCGAAGGCGCACACCACGCCGTCAGGCGCAAAGGCGTCGACCATCTTGAGGAACATGTTGAGGAAGCCGAACACCGCGTTGGTGGGACGGCCGTCCGGCGCGTTCATGGTGGGCGGCACGGCGTGGAAGGCGCGGTGCATAAGCGAGTTGCCGTCGATGACGGCGATGATACGGCGCTCGGAGGCCGCGGTGGTCTGCTGGGTATCGGGCATGGGGGTTCCTCTCCGGCTGTTTGCTAGCACCAGTCTACCCGCCCGCGCGGACATGCGCGAGGAGTTCGCGGGAATCACGCGAAGCCATGCTGAACCCGGCGGGCTATGCCCGCACGAAAGCCATATCAGTCGATTCCTCTAAGCGGTCAAGCCTTCCGAACTCATTGAGGTTCGTTCGGCACCAACATCTCACGCAGTAGCGCGCTATCGAATCCACATGCGGCAACGAACCTGCTCACGCGGCACTCAGGGTCGCAACGCAGGAATTTACTCTTGGTAAAAGCCCTCCGAGCTGTATTCCTTCCATTTTAGATACATCTCGCGGTAGTTTTTCTTGATGAACTTCTGGATAACGAGGGCCTCTTGGTCGGTTAGCCTTCCCCGATGCTGAAGCGTCGTCGCGCCGTCTGCTTTCACGAAAAACTTCGCCGAACCGGACTCCGTCAGCTTTTTGTCGCTTGCGTGAACATGTATGCATTCAATCACGCAAAATGAGGTGAAATAGAGGTAATACCCCGCAACCATGAACTGGAAGTACTTAGGCACAACGCGCCTCCATGAACTCCCTGTTGTCCAGATAATAGCCAATAGCTATGGCGACCTCAATGTCATCCATAGTCGTCTCGAGCAATTCGCCAGATTCGCTCAGCACGGCGGCGGAGCCCGGTTCATTGAGATTCAGAACACGGACTCTTCCATCTCCAACAAGGGTGAAGGCGTATCCGTTCACGATCATGTTGGAATCGTCCGCAACCTGTCGGGGATCACACATGGGACACCTCCACGTCCTGAATGGCAGAGAGAAACACCTCGGGATCGATATAAAGGTCTTCAAGTATGGGGGTGAGGTCGATGTACTCCTCCTCCGGATCAGAAAGGTGCGAGTACTTCGCATCCACAACGAGGTAGCCGTTATCCCACTGCTTGACTCGAACATAGCACTCAAGTGAACGAGGCGCGCGAAAGCGGAGCCTCGTGCCTCCGACGGACAACACGGTAAACCCATCCTTGTTGCTCAAGACTGCACTAGACATCTTCGCTCCCTTCCTTGTATTCATGATAGCAGGGGCTGCGTGGCTCCAGAAACCGCGTCCTCAACGGCATTGCGAGTCTCCCAGATTCCCCTCTACTACTCTTATCAGATTTCGGAACCATGCTATCGTTCCTGCCGTGCAACCTACTTAGGCGATACGCGGCGAGGCGGCACAGCCCCAGCAGCATGGCATCACCCCCGCCCCATTCATTACGCCCTGTCCATGCACTGCGTCTCCTGCAACAGACCTCCTCATAGATACTCTCTTTCCGCCACCGATCGCGGGACTACATGGCATTTATGGATTGCGGCCTATCAGGCAATAACTAGACCCATAACCCCTTTGCGCTGACGGTGGTGGCAACCGGACACATTTTCGTTTTCAGATGGACAGGGCGCTACAGCTACGCGGCAGAGCCGACCACGCCCATCTCACGCGGAGACAATTACGCCCCCGTGTACGCATCCTCCGCGCTGTTGGAGAAATTCTGCTCGGCGAGCCACGCGCGTTCGGCCTCGGTCTCAGGCACATCGATGCGCTCGATCTTGAACACCACGGGGCGCGTGCCGTCGTTGCAGCAGGCGATCATCAGGCGCTCATCGGCGGTCCAGCCGTGCATGATCGAGCCGCCCTGCAGCGCCGTGTAGATGTAGCGGCTGATGCAGTCCCACGCCTCCGCGCAGGGGAACTTCGGGTCCAGATCGCGCCCGAAGTGCCAGAAGTCGTCCTTGCCGTTCTCGCGCTCGAACAGATACTCCTGTCCTGCCGCGAAGCAGGGGCACGGCCCGCTTTCCGGATCCGCCAGGTAGCGCTGCTGCAGGCCGGGGAAGCACATGGTCTCAAGCACCGTCACCCTACACTGATGTTTCATGATCAATCCCTTCGATGTGTTTTGCGGTGCACGCAGGCCCGTGGATGGCGAGGAGGGCGCCACCGTGCGCGCCGAGCGCCAGCCCTCGGTTCCGGCCCCGCCACAACGTATGGCCCACGCGCGGCCCTGCATCTGTCGCAAGCACCATCTCACCTATCAGGCACACCCGTCTGTAGTTGAGGTTACAGACGGGCGAAACAGATACAATTTTTCTGTCGAAAGGATTCTCCGTGATCGCTCCGCGCTATATCTACCGCAACGATTTTTCGGCGTTCCGCGAGAGGCTCGCGGCGCTTCCCCACACGCTCCGCGCGTTCGGCGCGGGCGAGGCGCTCTGGATGCCCGGTGAGTACATCGAGCGCGTCTACTACATCGAGCGCGGCATTGTCAAAACGGCCCTGCACAACGAAGATGGCACGAAGAAGACCCTGTTTTTCCATGGAGCGAACAGCGTGTTCCCCGGATGCCACCGCACGCAGTTCGCCATCGAGCGCTCGCTGGTCACCACGGCGGTGACAACGGTTTCGGCCCTGGAGTTTCGCCTTGCGCAGGTGCAGGACCTGCTGCGGCGCGACCCGGATTTTGCGCAGGCCATGCTCGAGAGCTACGCACGCTACGTCAACCTGCTCATCTTCGAGAGCGCCCATCAGGGCCACCATCGCGCCCTGATGAAGCTGTGCAACCTGCTCTACCTGCTCGCGCACGACGTGGCACCAGACGGCGCGGGTCCTCGGTGTATCCCCTTCTCGCAGGAGGAGCTCGCGGAGATCTTGCTGCTCAACCGGGTGAGCGTGGCGCGGCTCTTATCGCACCTGCGTGAAGAGGGCATCGTGGATACCCAGCGGGGTGCCATCACCATCGTCGATGAGCGGCGCTTGCTCGCGCACTGCTCGCTGGAGGTCCGGTAGCTGCGCCGATGGATGCGACAAGGCGAGCCGGCCTCACGTTGCCCCCACGCGCGAGCACGGAGCTCGGGTTTCGTCCACTTGAAGATCCCGGGTTCGGGTTTCGCCCATCAGCGCGGTTGCGGGGATGCGCGGCCCGACCGCCTGAGGATCCCGGGTGCGGGTTTCGGCCATCGGTACGGTTGTAGGGGTGCGCGCCTCGTCCGCTTGAGAATCCCGGGTTCGGGTTCTGGCCATCGACACGGCCGTGATGACAGGTGCCCCGTCCACCGAAGATCCAGGGTTCGGGTTCTGGCCATCGGTGAATCTAGGGTTCGGACTTTGGCCATTGACAAATCTAGGGTGCGAACTCTGGCCATCCAGAGCTGTTTTGGGACTGCGGACAAAAAGTTGGACGCTGCAGGGCGTCCGGACAGGAGGTGCGCAT
>CABRHH010000047.1 GCA_902470695.1 uncultured Collinsella sp. | reverse complement strand
TTCCGACCGCGCCCGACGCGGCCGGCACCCGTCGCGGCCCCGCGTCCCGGCGCCCGTCGCCGTGCGCAGCATCGCGCCCCACGCGGCCCGGCACCTGTCACGCCGGCTGCAAGAGCCAAGGACCATATACCGCCGCCTGTCGAGCCGTCCGCAAGGGCGGCTCGTTTCGGTATCGTAGGGGCCTGCATCTCACCGAGTCCCTGCGGCCGCTCGCCGATATGTATGCACCCCCACCGCAGGGAGCACCGATGCCTTTCCTATAGTGGTGCTATCCGCACCACCTCGTCAGAAAGGTCATCTGCATGAACACCACGTCAACCGCGTATAAAGCCGAGCTGATCCGCCGCCTGACCGAGCTCGATGACGGGCAGGATAGCGCCATCCATGAAGCCGCCCTCATCATGGCCGACACTATCGAGCGCGGCGGTATCATCCGCGCGTTCGGCTCCGGCCACTCCTATGCCAGTGCGCTCGAGATCTCGGGGCGCGCCGGCGGCTACATCCAAACGCGTATCATCAACGAGCCGGCGCGTGGCATCTATGAGCGCGTCGAGGGCGTGGGCGAGCTGTTCTGGAACAGCCTCGACGTGCGCGAAGAGGACTGTCTGGTCATCATCTCGAACTCCGGGCGCAATCCGCTGCCGCTGGAGCTCGCCCTGCACGCACGGGCTGCGGGCATCAAGGTCATCGCCGTCACGGCGCTCGCGGCCTCGCAGGCGGGGACCTCGCGCCATTCCAGCGGAAAGCTGCTCTTCGAGGTGGCCGATGTGGTGCTCGACAACAAGTCGGCGTTCGGCGACACCTGCATCGAGGTCGAGGGCCTGCCCTGCAAGGTGGGCGGCACCTCGCTGTATACCAGCAGTCTGCTGCTCGATTACGCGGTGATGGATTCCATGGACATCCTGGTGGAGCGCGGCGTGGTGCCGCCGGTGTTCATGAGCGCGAACGTCGACGGCGGACCGGAGTTCAACCAGCGGCTTCTCGATCAGTTCAAGCACCGCCTGGCAGAGTTTTAAGAGCTCAAGGCAGCGTTCCGACAACGCCCGAGCTGCAGCCGATCCATGATCGCGACGTGCACCCGCTCGCAGTAGGTGCCCGCCACATACCTAAGTGTTGGTTAAAATCCAGGCGCGCCATGCCCGCCAGCGGTCGCCTTCGGCCATAATGCGGTAGAGCACAGGGAGAGGAGCTGCCATGAACACGCGCATTCTGGTTGTTGACGACGAGAAGACCATCACCGATCTGGTGGGCATCTACCTGCGCAACGAGGGGTACGATGTCACACTCGCCTATACCGGAGCCGAGGCGGCGCGCGCCATTTTGGAGCAGGAGTTCGATCTGGCGGTGCTCGACATCATGCTGCCCGATATCGACGGCTTCGAGCTGCTGCGCACGATCCGCACCGAGCACACCTATCCGGTGATCATGCTCACCGCGCGCGATTCCCAAACCGACAAAATCGAGGGCCTCACCCTGGGCGCCGACGATTACGTGGTCAAGCCGTTTCGCCCCCTCGAGCTCGTGGCGCGCTGCAAGGCGCAGCTGCGCCGCTACACCAGCTACGGCAGCCGCGACGGGGCCGGCGGGACGGACGAAGGGCCGATCATCTCCTTCAATGGCCTGGTCATTAACCGCGACGCGCGTACCGTCACCGTCGACGAGCGCCCGGTGCGGTGCACGCCGCTTGAGTATGCGATTCTGCTCTATCTGGCCGAGCATCGCGGACACGTGGTGCCGGTGGAGGAGCTCTTCCGCGCCGTGTGGGATGAGGAGTTCATGGCGGGCTCGAACAACACCGTCATGGTGCACATCCGCCACCTGCGCGAGAAGATCGGCGACGACGCGCAGAACCCGCGCTTCATCAAGAACATCTGGGGCGTTGGGTACACCATCGAGGGATAGAGGGGGCGCAGGGCAGGCTTGACCGTCATCCCCTTCGGGCCCTCTGCTGCAAAATCGAAGTTTTGCGAAACGGCACAATAGAAGGGGCAATTCTCGCACTGAAACGCCCCAGCAAAACCGCAGGTCGCGCTCAGCTGGAAGCGGGCGCGAAATGGCACTAGGAAGACGCATTTCGCAAAACCTCGATTTTGCAGCAGACCGGCTCCCGCGGGCCCCGTCCCCGTGCGGCGCGCACGGCTATACTCTTAGCTGTACCTCACGTTACCCTCGCGCCCCTCAGGGCAGACCCAGAAAGGTCATGCCGTGCCTCATACCCACACACCTCTCTCCTCTGCGGACCCCATCAGCAACGCGCGCTCAACCCGCGCATGCGCGCACGCCAACGACCCATCCGCCCCCAGCGCCCCAGCCCACCGCACGCCGGGCCGCCTCGCTGCATCCAACCGCACGCACGCACCGCGGACATGCACCCTTTTCGCCCTGCTCGCCCTTGCCCTCACCATGGTCTGCGGCCTGCCCTCCCCCGCCCTGGCGGAGCAGCGCACCAGTGACATCATCCTGGGCACCTCGGCAGAAGAGCGCGGCACGGCAATCGCAGATCTGCCCGACATCATCGCCACCCATGCCCTCGTCATGAGCAAGGACGGCACCGTCTACTACGAGCGCGATGCCGATGCCCCCATCAAAATCGCCTCGGTCACCAAGGTCATGACCGCGCTGGTGGCCCTCGAGAACTCCTCCCTCACCGACGTCATCACCGTCGATCACGCTGCCGCAACCGTGGGCGAATCGGCTGTTGGGCTCAAGGAGGGCGACACCCTCACCATGGAGGAAGCCCTCACCGGCCTGCTCGTCATGAGCGGCAACGACACCGCCACCGCCATCGCCACCGCTGTCGGCGCAAAGATCGACCCATCAAGCGCCAACCCCTACCAAACCTTCGTGGACGCGATGAACAAAAAGGCCACCGAGCTCGGATGCACGGACACCCTGTTCGAAAACCCCCATGGCCTCGACTTCGGCAGCTGGGTGGGCAACATGCACTCCACGGCGCGCGATGTCACAACCATCTACGCCGCCGCCATGAAAAACGACGACTTCCGCTCACTCGACGACAGCGACCGCACCACCATGCAGGTCACCTCCGCCGACGGAACCCCGCGCACCCTCACGCTCACCGTTCGTAACAAGATCCAAGGTCAGCAGGGCAACATTGGCGGCAAAACGGGCAGCACCTACGAGGCGGGCGAATGCTTCATGAGCGCCTTTTCACGCGAGAGCGGCGGCGAGATCTACATCGCGGTATTCGGGTCGGACAGCGATGAGCACCGCTTCACCGATACGCTCGCACTGGCGAACTGGTACTACAACCACCTGGCGCAGGTGCCCTTCGCGAACACGCCCTCCACGATCAACGGCTCCCCCATCATCGCCGAGGCTCCGTGCACCGACTGGACCGACAAAACCGTGGGCTTGACGCTCGAGGACCCCGCGCAAACGGTGACCGTCTTCAGCCTGGCAGGTGCCATCGAGCAGGACATCGACGTGGACGCGCTCTCGGGAAACATCGAGAAGGGACAGCAGGCGGGGACGATCACCTACAAACAGGCCGGCAAGACCGTGGGGACCGCCAAACTCGTATGCACCAGCGCACAGGCGGCTCCCAACCCGCTGGAATGGGCCATGATCCAGTTCGACCGCGCCGTGCGGTTCTTCCAGGGAAAGGCGGGGACCGCGCAGGAAACCGAGCTGAACGAAGCACCCGACCCCACCGCCTACGACGCCGCGTAGCCCCGGGGCAGGCGGCGGCCCTCATGCACATGCAGCATGCAGCCGGCACCGCGATCAGCCCGTGATCAACAGGTACAACGGCAGCAGCACCAGGAACGCGATAACCAGCATAATCAGGCATCCGCAACCGTCCAGCGGCTCGTTGCCTCCGCCACCAGGACCCTGCGGCCCCTTGGAAGATCCGCCCGACGACTTTGCCGCGCGCGTTGTTGTTTTGAACGCATGGTAATCCCCCGCGCTCGGGCCGCCGAAGCCGCCACCGAACCCACCGGGCCCTCCGCCGATCATGCCATGCCCCTTTCTACCAGGCCACCTTTCTCACCTTTTGGTATACCATCCCGCGCGGACACATTTTCAGAAGCCCTTACCTCATCACCTTGTTGAGCAGCTCGTCGTAGGTGCTCACGAAGTCGTAGCGCACGTCATCCTCACCCAGCTGCTCGAAGAGCTTGCGGGCGCATTCGATCTTGGCCGCCTCGACGCCCTTGAGATTGAGCGTCTTGAGCGAGCCCTTGGTTTCCGCTACGAAGAAGATGTGCTTGACCGCACCCTCGTTGAAGGCGATCGCCCAGTCCGGTGCGTAGTCGCCCACCGGCGTGGGAATCTTGAACGCGCGCGGCAGGTGCGCGAACACACATACCTCCTCGGCCTCCTCGAGGTCCTGCGCGAACTTGCGCTCGATATCACTGTCGAGCACCGTCCAGTCCTGCACGCCCTTGGCGGCCGTGGGTAGCGCCCGCGCAAAGCTCTCGGGCATATCCTCGGCAAAGATCTCGGCAGCGTCGTAGACCCCCGCCACGCGGTTGTAGCGAATATGCTCCACCACCATGCGCGCCTTCTCGTCCACGATGAGCTTCGCCGTCTTGACGATGAACTCCTCCGGATTCACGCGGAGCAGCGCAAACCGGTCGGGAGCGATGCCCGCCAGGATGGCTGCTGCGCTCCTGCGCGTAATGCGCGCCTTCTCGGCCACCTCGCCCACCAAATCGTAAGTCACGTTGATCGCAGCACCACCGTTGACCTCAAGCGTCTTGCTCGATGCAGCATCGAACCCGGACTGAGCCTCGAGTTCCTCACGCGCCATCTGCTCACGCTGTACCGCCTGCTTCAAGCGATAGCGCGGTGCCGTCACATCCAGATTGGCGTTGATGCTCACCACGGCCTTGCGCCGCAGCTCATCGCTGTCGAACTCAACCGTGTACGCATGCCTGCGGTTGATGCGCGCCCACAGCTCCTGGAACTCCCGCTTGCGGAAGTTGTCATTGAGCTTGTTGGAGGCGACCTTGGTGCCCAGGCCGTTGCCAATCTCGATTGTGGCGTCCTCGGCACTTCGCACGATGCGCGCGATCTGGTCCGCATAACCATCCAAGTGCTCGGGGATGTCACCATCATCGAGCGCGGCCAGCCCCTGTTCCGCAAACGCATCGGTGGGCCGCCCATGCGCATCGATGAGCTCATGGCGCACGAGCGCGTACATGATCTGATCGGCATCCGCTCCGGTCAGCGTGTACTCCGTGGTGCCATCACTCACCGTCACGCCCTCGAAGAGCTTCTTCTCAACGCGAGTGGGGCGCTCGCGCAGCTCACCGGTGGTCTCGGTCTGCAGCGACTTCACAAAGCTGTCGTAGCCTTCCGAGGCAATCACCGTGAGCAGGTTCACCTTGTGCACGCCGTCGCGGCCCAGTGCCAACTCGTCCTGGCGTGTACCGTCCTGGTTCACGCACAGGCGCAGACCGCGGCCGACCTCCTGCCTCTTGGAAATGTCGGAATCGCCCGACCCTTTGAGGGTGCAGATCTGAAACACGTTGGGGTTGTCCCAACCCTCGCGCAGCGCGGAGTGGGAGAAGATGAAGCGCACCGGCTCCTCAAACGAGAGCAGGCGCTCCTTGTCCTTGAGAATGAGGTCGTAGGCGGCCACGGCATCCTCGCCCTCGGCGAACTCGCTGCCGCGTTTGAGTTTGCTGTTGACCGCACGCCCCTTCTTATCGATGGAGAAGTAGCCCTCGTGCACCTTGCGCTCGAGCGACTCGCGCAGATAGCGCAGGTAGGCCGGGTCGTATGCATCATCGAGCGTGGGTACATCGCAGCGCGCCTCCACGGCCTTGGCGTACTCCTCCTCGAGCATCTGCCCGTACTCGCCCACGCCCTCAGCGCCGTCCTCACCGTACACGCGGTACTTGGCAACCTCGTCGATGAAGAACAGCGACAGGCACTTGATGCCTTGGCGGAAGAGCGCTTCCTCCTTTTCCAGATGGGACGCGATAGTCTCACGGATCTGGATGCGGCGCAGATCCGCCTCGGACGAATCGTTGGCGACCTGCCCGCGGTAGAGCCGCTCGTGGTTGTCGAACTCCACGTAACCGGTCTGGCCGTTCTGGTCGGGCACGATACGCAGGATGCGGTAGCCGTGCTCGTACACGCCCAGGCCGTTGGAGGCCTGGTAGATGCTATCGCCCTCGTCAAAGGTGCTGGTATGCCTGGTCATCTTCCCGCTCTTGAGCTGCCGGGTGAACTCGATTTCCGCGCGCGGGGGCTGTGTAGGGCTCACCTTGATATCCTGCAGGTACACATAGCCGTCGGTGCCGCGCATACCCACCATCTCGATGCCCTTGACCTCGATGCGCTTGACCAGGCGCTCGTTGTAGGCGTCCAGTGGGTCGAGCGCGAACACCGTGTTGTGGTGCTCCTTGTGGGTGGCGGAGTAGTTGAGGCTGAACAGCGGGTTGAATTGCTTCATGCCCTTGCGCGTGGCGCTCGTCTTTTTGCCCATCTTCTGCGGTTCGTCGATGATGAGGATGGGATTGGTGGCGGAGAGCACGTCGATGGGCCGGCGGCTGCCGAAGTCATCGCGCTCGGAGAACATGATGCGCGCCGCCTTGTCGCCACCGCGGCCCTCTTTGCTCTTGGATTCGTCGAACGCGTTGAACGCCTGCATGTTGATGACCATGACGGAGATGTCCGCGCGGCTGGCGAACGAGTCGATCTCGTTCAGGCGGCTCGAGTTGTACACGAACGCCCACAGGCGCTTGCCGTACTGCTCGTGGAAGTGCTTGGCCGTGATCTCGAGCGACTTGGCCACGCCCTCGCGAATGGCCACGCTCGGCACCACGATGATGAACTTGGACCAGCCATAGCGTGCATTGAGCTCGAACATGGTCTTGGTGTAGACGTAGGTCTTGCCGGTGCCCGTCTCCATCTCCACATCGAGTTCCACGGCACCGAGGTCACAGAAGAGCGCGGCCGAACGAGGAATGCCGTTCTTGGCCTGGATCTTCTTGATGCTGCCAAGCATGTCGTCCGCGCTGAGGCGCAGCGGGGCGTTGCGAAAACCCGTGCCGTCGTCGGTCACGGCACCGCCGTCTGCCTCGATGGCGCCCATCGAGGTCTGGCCGCGCTTGTCTGTCACCCGCGTGCCCACATCGCGCAGGTAGGACTGGGCTTCCACCTTGGGCTGCCCGTCAAACACGCGCGCCACGGCCTCGGCCGCACGCGCCTGATACTCGAGGTCGTTGAACTTGAATTCCATAAGAGAACCTATCTGACGTTTGGACCCGTTGGGTACAATGAGCTAACTAAGATGAAGAGAGAAACCGGAGGTTAAGGCACATGTGGAACTACGCCGAGTTTCCTGATGGAACATGTATCGCGTATTCGAACCTTCAAGACGACGGAACCATCAGAATTGCCGTTGAGCGGCCCCGAGACGGTGGCTTCGATGCGGCGCGCTGTCTCATGCCCGCGTACCGGTGGACAAACGTGGACGGCTTCACGGATGACGAGCTCTCCGATCTTAAAGAGTTTCTTCGCGACAACGCACCCCTCATCTTCGAGCTTGCCGAGGCCCCGTACGATGAGAGGCTGACCGCGTAATGCCCCAAGTTTTCACCTTTGGTCGGTACCTTCTCTACTTTTGGACCGGAGAAGATGCCGAGCCCGTCCATATTCATGTCACAGTCAAGCGCCCGGAGAAGAACGCCACGAAATTCTGGCTGCTCTCCGATGGCGGATGCCGCCTCGCGAGCAGCACGAGCGACATTCCAACCAAGGATCTGAACAAGCTTGCCAAGGCCATCACGCTGAACCACCAGCGCATCTGCAATGCTTGGTCCGATACGTTCGGCCCCGAGAACCTTCGTTTTATCGATTAGATTCGGCATCTTTTCACCACCCGGATATGCAAGGTCGTTGAACTTGAATTCCATGAGAGAACCTATCTTGTCAAATAAAATGGGTCTATAATGGGACTAACATCCCATGTTAGGAGGACCCATGATTGCCATGCCGGTAAAAGAGCTCAAAGATGGGGCGAAGATCTCCGCTAAATGCCACGAGCTCGACGAGCCCATCACCATCACCAAAAACGGATACAACGATATGGTCATCATGAGCTCCGAGACCTTTGACCGCTATGAGGCAGCAGCAAGAAGTGAGGAGCAGCGACTTGCGGCACAGCAGCGAGAACTGCAGGAGACCCTTGCGGATATCCAGACGGGCATCGCCGAAATCGAAGCCGGAGAAGTCGTCGACGGATTCGAGATGCTCGCAGAGATGAGGAAGCGCTATGCCCTCGTATAAGATCGTCGTTACCCACCAAGCGCAAAAGCAGATCCTGGACGCCGAGAGTTACGTACGCGAGGAGCTCGGACTCCCCAAAGCGGCGGATGAGTTTCTCGCATCCATCGAAGACAAGTTCTCCGTCATCTCGATGTTTCCCAACGCGTACCCGGTGAACGAGCAGGCGAGCTTTCTGAGCGGACATGAGATTCGATGCGCGAGCCTGAAGTCGCATCGCCTCCTGTACCGAGTTAAGGCGGACAAGCTGGAGGCGCATATCTTGAGCCTTCGCTTTGGCAACGAGAACCCCGACTCGCTTTGTGCAAATGATCTGGAAGACTAGGCCGAACCGCATGTGGCATTCCCCGGCGCCCAAGACACGAAGTCTCGAGCGCCAGGTGTTCTGAACCCAGTTATGCGCAGACACAGAGCACATCCCCTACACCACCCTGGTCTTGGTGGCGGGGCTCAGCGTCTTGAAGATCTCCTCGAAGTTGGCGAGGGAGTCGTCCCCCACAAAGGAGGCGTCACGCAGGACCGCATAGGCGGGCTCGCGCTTGGCCATGGCGCGAACGACGTCCTCGGGCACCTCGCGGTCGAAACACGCAAGCAGCGTGTCGTCGTCCACGGAGTAGACCGTCTTGCCGCACAGGCCGAGCCGCTCGATGCGCGCGGTATAGGGGATCTGGAACTTGGGCAGCAGCTCGAACAGGATGTCCTCAGGCGTGCGGTCGGACTTGAGGTTGTCCGCCAGGCCGAAGAGTTCATCCTGGAGCAGCGTGTCGGGCGTGCGGGAGACGTCCTCGAAGTTGGTCGAGTCGATCTTGAGCACGCGGAAGCCGATGTCGGGAACCTTCTTGGGCTCCTCTCCAAGCTTAAGCTGCGCGTTGGATTCTTCCACCTCGGCCGCGATCTTGGCACCCGCACGGCGGATACGCTCCTCCGCCAAACAAGTCAACCTCGCTGGCTTATCAAGCGTCTTTAAAACATCGATAGCATTTTGCGCGATGCGACCATCATCCCCAGAACCAGAAGGATCAATTATTTGGGGAATGGGACTGCGGACAAAAAGTTGGACGCTGCAGGGCGTCCGGACAGGAGGTGCGCAT
>CABRHH010000046.1 GCA_902470695.1 uncultured Collinsella sp. | reverse complement strand
ATGCGCACCTCCTGTCCGGACGCCCTGCAGCGTCCAACTTTTTGTCCGCAGTCCCTTTTTTGCCTCTGAATGGACGAACGCCGAACCCTATATGCGTCGATGGTCTCAATCCGAACCAGGGATGAGTCGATGGCTATAACGTGAACCCCACGTGTGCCGACGGGCGCAGCGCGAACCTCGAGTGAGCCGACAGAAGGAACACGAGTCCACATCACGCGAACGACTGCAAGTCGGACCGGGGCGCACCAGCAAGCGGGAGCCGAGCCGCACATGCATCGATGGCTACAACGCGAACCCTAGTTTCCGGTTACGTAATACCAGCTCACCGCATCGCCATCATGCAGCTTGTACGCGCTGCACGCCACATTGGCCACCCGGCCGTTCACGGTATACATCCAGCCGCTCGTGGCCCCGTGCTCCTTTTCGGCCAGGCCGCCGATGGCGCTCACGTAGATGCCGTACTGCGTGGACTGGGCGTTGACGCTGAGCCCCAGCGCCTGCAGGGCATCGTAGACCGTAGCCCCCTGGTCGAACGTATAGGTCCCGCTCGCCGCCACGGAGCCGCCCACGGCGTCCGAGCTCACCGCAACCGATACGGTCACCGTCTGACGCTGCGGCTGCTCGGGCTGGGCCGAGGAGGAACCTCCCGTCGCCGCACCGCCCGATGCCTGCCCCGCGCCGCCGGACGAGGCGGCAGCAGATCCCGCCGCGCCGGAAGCATCGGCGGGCGCCTGCGCACCCGAGCCGGATGATGCCGAGCCACCGGACGAGGCGGCGCCGGCAGCATCCTCTGAAGCCGACGCTTCCGATGCCCCCGCGGCTTGCTGATCGCCTTCCTGCTGACTGGCATCCGCATCCGAGGAGGCTCCCGACCCCGACGACGTAGACGACCCTGCGGTAGAGCCGGCGCGAGATGCGTCAGCCTCAGATGCCGTGGTTTGGAACAGCCAGGCGAGCGACCAGCCAGCATCGGCACCCGGCGCCATGAAGCCGAGCGAGCACACGATGAGGGCAAGCCCCGCAGCGGCGGCCACGGACGCCGCGATGCGCCCGCGACGGCGAGAGGCCGCCGCGGGTCGCGCCGTCGAGCCGCCATCTGCAGCCGCCGGATCCTCGAACGTCACGTAGGGGCTCGTCAGCCGTGCGGTGGGCGCAGCGTCGCGAGACGCCGTCGATTCGCGCCCGGCGTCGCCCGCCGCCTGCGCGCCGCGGTCCACCTCGGCAGGCACCTGGTCCACGGCATCCGTCCGGCCCGCAGCATCAGCCCAGCCTACGGCGTCTCCCTGGTCCACAGCGCCCACCCTGCCCGCGGGGTCTCCCTGGTCCGCGGCGCCGGTCGAACCCGCGGCGCCAACCCGTCTTCCGTGCTTCTCCTTCGCCATGCGAACCCCCTACCGCGTGCGGCGACGCGTGGCAACCAGGTAGATCGCCGCCGCGATCAGCACCACGGCGCCGGCGATCGCACCGCCCAGCGCCCAGGGGTTGAGCCCGGTCCGCTCGGCAGACGCCGACAGCTCGGCATCGTCCGCGCGCGCAGCATCCGAGCTGCGCGTGCGAGTGGCACTCGCAGCGGCTGGCTCAGTCGTGTCCCCGGTCGCCCCAGATGCCGATCCCTGTGCGCTGGCGGTACGGGCAAGCGGCGCAAACGCCGCGGCAGGCGCCGACGCGCGCTTCGCCAGTGCGGCCGGGCTCGTTGCCTGGGCACCCGCGTTCGTGCCTCCACCCGCAGCCGAACCCGCATCGGAGCTGCCGCCGTTGCTGGAAGAGCCGCCGTTGCCGGAATCCTGCCCGCCGTTGTCCTGACCGCCGTCACCGCCGTCCGTCCCAGCCGCAGCCGTCACCTTGAACAGGTGGCCGGAGTCGTTGGTGTAGTAGAGGTTGCCCGCCGCATCGCATACGATCGATGCCGTGCAGAAGTTCGCCATGCCCTCGCCGGGCTGGAACAGAACGCTCGCCTCGGCATCGCCCAGACGATACAGGTAGATCCCGCCGCCCGACGTGTAGTTGGGGTAGTCGCCCGCCGCACCGTTGCAGGTGAAGTACACATAGGTCGACCCGTTGCGCGTCGCCACGAGCGGGGCGCTCTTCACATCACCCCGCAGCGCAGCGCCGGCGGTCGTGCTCACCGTAGCCGTCACCGTCATGGTGGACAGGTTTACCACCGCCAAGATGCCCGCGGACCCCCAGCCGCTGCCCGTGGCCCCGCCGACGAACGCATAGCCGCCGCTGATGCTCGGCGACGAGGTCGAATAGCCCGCGAACTTCACCGAGGCAACCTCGCGCACCGAGCCCGCCGCGTCGACCGCCAGCTTGTGCAGCACGCCGTCATCACGGGACACTGCGTAGATGAACCCGCCGTACACCGCAAAGGTGGAACGCAGGGGGCTTGCCGAGATGTCGAGCGCGGACACCTCGCGCGACAGGTCGCTTGAGAACACGTGCACCGTGCCGGCATCGTCGCCGATCACGTAGTAATCGCCCTGTGTCACGCCACCGGCCCAATAGTACCCGGCGGTCTTGTTCGTCGTCAGACCCGCACGCGCGCCGGTCGACAGGCGATAGCGCGCCACCGAGCCGGAGGTCGCCAGGCTCGACGCATCGAGCCCGTCAAGCCCCGCCACATACACGTAGTCGCCCTCGACCGTCAGCGTGCACAGCGATTGGCCGTTCGAGGTCGCCGGCACCACCCACAGGGTCTTGAGCGTGGTGGCCGAAACCGCCTGCAGATAGCCGCCCGATAGCGGGATCACAATGATACCCTGCGCGTACACGGGCCGGCAGGTAGCGTCCATCGTGGTGCCGAGCGTCACCTGGCGCTCCACCGCGCCTGTGGCCGGATCGATCACCTGCAGGCGCGCCAGGCTCCTGGTGGGCGTAAAGGTGGGCGCCGGGCCATAGGAGGTTGAACCGGAAACCACATAGAGCTTGCCGCCGGCCACGATCGGGTCGGACACGAACAGGGACGCCCCCGCCTTGACTTCGTCGTCGGTCAGCAGGCCCGCTGTCCATGCGGCCTTGCCCTGCTCGGTGGGGGTTGCCGCATCGGTTACCGAGCCGGCACCGCCGTTGCCGAAGCCCTGCCAATCGGAGTCCATATCGGGATGCGGCGTGGTGGGATCGACCTCAACCGAGCCGTTCGGGTCCTCAGGAACGATGTCACCGAACACGTAGCGCAGCTCGATGCTGTCGCCGTCCTTCAGACGGTAGGTGGTGCAGCCCTCGGTTGCATAGAGGCTGTTCACGTAGAACGACCAGTACCAATACGGCGGGGTGAAATCGCTGTCCAGCTCGCGGCCCGAGGGGTCCGTGATCGAAGTGGGACCCAGCGCGTTCGCCTGGTAGGTATAGCCGGCCTGATCAAGCAGCTTCGAGAACACGTCCCAGGCGGTGGCGTTCTCGCTCGCCTGGACCGTGACCTCGCTCAGCGGAATCCAGTCCTGGTAGCTGCAGGAACCCTCGTCATCGAAATCGCTGATGCCGACGACCTTGGCGGTCACAGTGATGGTCTGGGCATCCTGCGCACCCGCGGCGGCATCCTCGGCAGACGATGCGCTCGCATCCGCAGCCGTGCCCGCCGCCTGCGGCGCGGACGCGGCATCGGCCGAAGACGCCGCGGAATCGGAGTCGTCAGTCGCCGTATCCTTGCGCGCATCGGTCGTCCCATCGGCAGATGCGGCATCCAACCCGGCAGACGAGGCGGCGTCACCGGTCGCAGCCTCCTGGCCGGACGTGGCCTCGTCGGCAGCCGGGGCGCTGGCGGTAGCGCCGCTGGCCGTATCGGTCGCGCCGTCGGCCGCGGCAGGTGATTCCCCACCTGCTGTCGCGGTGTCTTCCTGAGCCGCAGCGTTCGAAGCGGTCGCGGGGGTCTGTGTGGCGTCTGCTGCCGTAGCTGCAGGGAGCGCGGCAGCCCACAACGTCGTGGGCGTGGCGTTGAGCACCAACGCCGCCGTCAGCAGGGCAACGAACGCACGGCGCACCCTCAGGCCCAAGCAGGCCGAGACGTGCGGGCGCCGACGCGTGCCGACGCGCCCAGCTCCTCCCCCATCTTCCGCTACGTTGCATTTGCGCCGTTCGAACTCGAACATGCACGGTCCTTTCTGTCCAGGGTCGTACGCTGCGCGCGCATGCGGCAGCGACCGGATGGGCGGCGATCCGACTTGTCGTCATCCGCCCGCGCGCGCTGCCCGATCTGCAGCGCCCCTACCGCGGACGTCCGAGTTACGGTTACTGGTATAGCCGGGGACTTGCACCCCGATTCCCCTGGGCGACGCCGCTCAACGACCTCGCCCGCGCGTCTCCGCGCCACCATCGCGACCATTTGAATGCATCAGTATCCTAGCATGGAGCTCGCCTTCATCCTGCTTGAGTTCGTACACAAGCTTCACCTTCAAGGTGAGCTTGAAACTTCAAAACTGTTTCACATCTCGGCAAACGGGCAGGTCGAACAAGGTTCAACCTTCAACTTGAACCTTAACAATAGTCTAAGGTTCAAGTTGAACTCGAAGCTGGTGCTATGATGCAATCGTCAAAGGTAGGCATAGCAGACGAGGATGGTTATGGACACGCATCCCACCATGCATGCTTTCGGAGTCTCTCGCCGCTGCGCGCGCCTCATCGCAGGCGTCGGCCTGGCGGGAACGCTCTTCGCAGGCGTGCTCTTCCCCGTCCCGGCACGAGCAATCACAACACAAACCGAAGCCACGCTCACCGAGACCCAAAAACACGTTGAGACCTCCGCCGCCGATCTGGAAACGGCGACGAAGAATCTCGAGGCCCTCCAGGCGCAAGCTGCCGACAACGAGGCGAACATCGCCGCGCTCGAAGCCCAGCTGCCCGCCGTGCAGAGCAAGGCCAGCAAGGCCATGCGCGGGCTCTACAAGTACCAAAAGGGCTCCAACGCCCTCATGGGCTTCATGCTCAACACCCAGAGCCTCGATGAATTCATCACCACCATGAAGTACATGGGGCAGGTGCAGGACGCCAACCTCGACGCGGTCGAGCAGCTGAACAGCATCCAAACCCAGCTCGAGACCGAGAAGGCCGAGCTCGATGTGGCGCGCGCCCAGGCCGAAAGCGAGCAGAAGGCCGCCGCAGACGCCCTGGCCACCGCGCAGGAGCAGCGCGATACCGCCCAGGCAAAGGCCGAGGCCGAGATGAAGGCGGACGCGGCCCTGCTGGCGCAGGCCGCTGTCCAAGGCGGGCAGGATGCGGGCTCAGTGGTTGCCGTGGACACCGGCGCAGTTGACTGGAACGTCGACCAAGCCACCTTCGTCGCCACCTGGACCGAGCGCATCGATGCCTACCTGGCGGGCTCCCCGCTCGCCGACCAGGGCAAAACATTTGCCGAGGCCGCGTGGAAGTACGGCGTGGATCCGCGCTGGTCGCCGGCCATCTCCAATACCGAGAGCTCCAAGGGCGCCAACTGCTTCAAGCCGCACAACGCCTGGGGTTGGGGCCAGATGAGCTGGAGCAGCTGGGAGGAAGCCATCGACGCGCACGTCGCCGGCCTGGCTCGCGGCTACGGCTACACGATCAGCGTGGAGGGCGCCAAGAAGTACTGCCCACCCAACTGGTTCAACTGGTTCAACAACACCGCACGCGAGATGATGAAGATTTAGAGCTGCGGCAGCTCAATCCGTCCCGCCCTACAGGAACAATCCCACCAGCACCGTTGCGAGCAGCGGCGCGACCACGGTGATGGCGCACGCCGCAAGCTCGCGCCGCCAACCGGCAGCGGCGAGCGCCGGCACGCGCCGATACAGCCCACGCCGGTCGAGCAGGAGGTATCCCACGGCGGCGATACCGGGCAAGATACCCACGACGTTGCGGAACGCCACGAACCAGAGCGGATAGGCCGCATCCTTCGGCCCCGGTGCAAGGATGTCGAGCACCGCTTCGCGCACGAACGCGATGAACACGATCAGCACCGCGGCGTTCCATAGCACGCCGACCCACGCGGGAATGCGGTTCAGTTGACGCAGGAGCAGCCGGCCCCAGGCGGGCGCGGCGCGATGGTGAGCACCCGTGGGAACGGCACCGGATTCTTGCAGCGGCTCGTCGGCGTCTGCAGGGACGCGGGCAGCGGCATCAGCTCCCCGAACCGCCAGGTCTCCCTGGGACGCGCACGATGATGTCGCCTCGCGCGGCGCTTCGTCATCATGCATGCCGCCAGAACCCTCTGCGGTAGCCTGCGGCGCGCTGTCGACCTCGGGCGCTGCCGCGGCAAGCTGCAACGCCTCCGCGCAGGCGGCCTGAGACGCCCGCGCCAGCTCGGCCGTGTTCGCAAAGCGAGCCGACGGGTCGAACGCCGCGGCTTTCAGCGCCACCTGCAGCACGGGCTCGGGCATGCCATGCGCGCGCAGGGCTGCGGGGTCGAGCGCACCGGTCGGATCGATCCCACAGCAACAATACGCAAGCACCGCACCCAGGGCGTACACATCGGTGCGCACGTCGGTCTGGCCGAATCCGTACTGCTCCGGTGCCGCATAGCCCCGCGTCCCGAAATGCGCGGTATCCGTCTCGGCACCGGCGCGATAGAGCCGTGCGATGCCGAAATCGATCAGTACGGCGTCGCAGGGCTCCTCGCCCGCAAGCACGATGTTGCTCGGTTTTAAATCGCGATGAATCAACGGCGGGTCCAGGCGCGTGTGCAGCTCGGCTACCGCTGTGCAGATCGCAGGGAACACGCGCGCCGCGAGCTGCAACGAGCCCCCTTCGGCACGCACCGTCTCGGCAAGCGTGCGACCCGGCACGTATTCGAGCACGACGGTCAGCTCGTCGCCCAGACGCGCGCACTCAACCATGCGCGGCACGTGCGCCAGGCGAACGCCGCGCTGCTGCGACGCGAACAGCGCCTCGTACGACGCGCCCACGTGCGCATCGAGCGCGATGCGCTTGCGCACGAACGGGCCCAGCTCCGATTGAGCCGGACCCGGAAAGTAGACGAGCTCGGTGGTCTCGAACGGCGTGCGTTTGAGCGCGCGCTCCACGCGATAGGCGTCCTGCCGATCGCGATGCGCGAGAAACCGCCCAAGCTCATCTGTCACATCATGTTCATCCATGGGGTTCATCATAGCCGAAACCGCGCGCAATGATTTCGCGATGGTGCCATGAGGATCGCACCATCGCGCGACGCAGCATTTCCGCCGACGATGAACGAGCTTTTTAGCAGCAACGTACGTCGTCCCGCAACACCCTTCGGCGCCGCCCCCATGCTCACGCAGCGCGGTGCCCCGTACCCGCCAACGCAGCCAGCACCTGCAGCGGCGCATGCCATCACACCGCGCCCTGCAACGCGGCCAACGCCTGCAACAGCGCACGCCGTCCTGCAGCATCACGCAACGTGGCGCCTCTTCCTAACTCACGGTCTCCTCGCCGAATCGGTAGAGTTCCTCGTTCACCTTCTGTAGGGAGCAGCCGCGGTCGATGCAGAACATGATGATGGCATCACGCCGGTCCTTGCAGCTCAGCACCTGCGCACCGGCAAGGGTGAGCGCGCGGTCGGTCTCCTTGAGCGTCAGCGCCATCGCGAAGGCGATCTGCAGCACCTTGTTGCGGCTCGGCCGACGCGTACCCTTGAAGATCTGGTAGCCGAACGTCTCGTTCAGATCCGCCATGCGCACCACGCGCGGGCGCTCAAGGTGCTTCTCCTGCAGCAGCTTCTGCAGATAGTCGGCAAGCGTGCGTTCGGAAAACTCATGGCCGGCAACATAGCTGTCGATGCTCGGGGCATCGAGCAGCTCCTGCAGGAGTTCATCGGTGAGTCGTTCGGCCATGGAGCACACATTCCCATCTCAAAGCCTCGCAGCCGCATGTCCGCGATGCGGCTACAAGCGATTACCATTCCATACTACCCCGTCGGTGCGGACGAAAAGGATGCAAACGTGCGAGGCAACTGCCCTTCCGCTCACCTGCCGCACCGGCATACGGCACCCATCGGCGGGTGCCGCCACTTTAAAAGCCGCTGACCTCAGCAAGCTCCCACGAAGCGATCTCGGAAGGAGCCTGGGTGCACAGGGCCTCGAACTTCCAGGAGCCGCCCGCCTTCAGGTTGTTGGTGTTGGCCAGCGCGGTGCCGATCTGGGCGCCGCTCGCGTCGTAGAGGCGGTATTCAACCTGGATATAGCTCTTATCCTGGTCGGAGTTGTTCGTGAGCGTACCGGTGATGGAGGCGGCGTACTCGTTGGAGGAGTCGAGAGCCTCGTCGGTCACCGTGTAGGGTTGCTCGTCGGTGCCCGCAGCATCCGAGCTGCCGGCATCCGAGCTGCTAGAGCCCGAGGAGACCGCGCTGCCCGGGACGTTCATGTCCTTGGTCGCCTGGTCGATGGCGGCGCTGTACATGCTCTGGCTGCCCAGCACCAGCGCGATGGCCACCACGTTCACAACGGTGGCCGCAATGGCCATGATCTTGTTGTCGCGTTTGCCGCGCAGGCACGCAACCAGGCCGATGACGGCGAAAATGATGCCGGGGATGGCGAGCACGAATGACAGGTTGTTGACGATGGGGATCAGCGAGGTAGCGGCGGCGATGATGCCCAGCACCAGTCCGGTGATGGCAGCAGCGGAATTGCGACGAGTTTTCTGCGAGTCCTGCATTGAGGGTCCTTTCCCTTCCAAGATACGGCCGCCCACGCGGCCCCGTGCACATGGTTATAGAAGAAGAACGGACGCCGCGCATTAGCTCCCAGCTAATCTGAAACGTGGAGACACTCTAAAGCAGCAAGCGGCAGCACATAACACTTTTGCAGCTAAGCTATTTTTTGGATCTTGGACGCGAAGAAGTCGCAACGCCAGAAAACGCTCCGAGCAGGATAATTCGTACCGAGATTCGAATCATCCAAGACGGAACGTTCCATACGGCACCTCAAAAAAAGACAACGTCCCATCGGAGCCACCGTCCGGCCCGATCATACAACCAACCCCTGCCAGTGGCACATATACATCCACAAAAAGGCTGGGATGAAGCATGTCGGAAAGGCATTCAACATAGCTAAGAAGCTCGCAGGATAACGCGGCCCACGAATCGCAGCCGTCCGTCTCTACAGCCTCACGCTCGCAGGTGCGGGGCTCTCCTTGCAGAACAGCTCGACGGAAGTGCCCGCAGCACCCCCGTAGAGATGATTCGCAGCCTCGGGGCACAGGTCCCGCAGCAGCGCCATCGCGTCCGCGTCCGCTCGGAGTGGAGAGAGATTACCTGCACTCGGGTCGAACAGACGCTCGGCATGAGCCACCCGATTGCGGATGCGCAGGATGCCCTCAAGACGCGGTTGCAGCTTCTGGCGGTCGGTACCCTTCGGCCAGGCGCGGTAAAGCGCCGTCCTCCATATCACAGCCTCGCGGGAGCGGTCGGAAAGGTGCACCCAGAAACCCAACGTCAGGTTGGGACTGCGGACGAAAAGTTGGACACCTCGTCGGTGTCCGGACCGGAGGTTCGCA
>CABRHH010000045.1 GCA_902470695.1 uncultured Collinsella sp. | reverse complement strand
CCCGCCGCATCCGCGCGCCCGGCAGCATCGCCGCGCTCGCCGCGGCCGGCACCGCCCTCGTAGACGCTGAACCCGGCGCGCCCGGCCGTCGCCTCGCCGCTTCGGCGCGCCCGGGCGGCGCCGGCGGTGCTGCGCCCGAGGTGGCTCGAAACCGCATCGGCCTCGTCCATCACCGCCAGGCGCGCCCGGCGTGCGTCGGCTGCGGTCACCACGTTGCTCTCCCGCGAGACGCGCAGGATGAGGGCGGCAAGGATCAGCGAGCTCATCACCGACGACCCGCCGTAGCTGATGAAGGGCAGCGGCTTGCCGGTCATGGGGATGACCGCCAGGATGCCCAGGGCGTTGATGGCGAACTGGAGCGCGAGCAGAAACGCGCAGCCCGACGCCAGCAGACGCCCATAGAGGGTCGGCGAGCGCCGCGCGATGTTGAACGCCGCCACGATCATGGTCGCGAACACGATGAAGAGCACGGCGGTGCCCACCAGGCCGAGCTCCTCGCCGATGATCGACAGGATGTAGTCGTTGTGGGCCTCGGGCAGGTAGTTGTACTTCATCGTGGAGTTGCCGATACCGCGGCCGAACAGCCCGCCGGAGGCGAACGCCATGATGGCGAGCGTGGACTGGTAGCCGTCGCCGTACGGGTCGCTCCAGGGGTCGAGCGCGATCAGGAAACGCGTGAGGCGGTAGGGCGAGATGGCGATGGTCACCGCCACGGCGATGCCCAGGGCCACGGCGATGTAGGCGATCAGGCGGTAGGAGATTCCGGCCAGGTAGGCCATGGCGAACACCGCCATGACGATGATGACGGTGGTGCCCAAGTCGGGCTGGATCACGATCAAGAACAGTGGCACGAGCACGCAGCCGCCCAGGGAAAACAGGAACGTCTGCTGGTCGATGGTGTGATCCTCGTAGAACTCCGCCATGAATTTCGCCGCGCCGAGCAGGATGAGCGGCTTGGCGAACTCGGAGGGCTGCAGGGAAAACGGCCCGAGCACGATCCAGCGCGAAGCGCCCCAGTCCTCACCGCCCGCGCCGAACAGGCGCACCACGATCAGCAGCAGCACGAGCACGAGCCATACGATCCAGAAGGCGTTGCTGCGGAAGAGCCACCACGGCACGAGGCGGCTGCTGATGAAGGCCAGAAGCACGAGACCCACCGCGATGAAGATGGCCTGGCGCTCCAGGTAGTAGGTGGAGCTCCCCTGCTCCTTCAGGGCCTCGACCGACGAGGCGGAATACACCATCACCAAACCGAACACCACGATCGCGGCCAGGCAGGCGAGAAACACCAGCCGCGGGCGCATGATGCGCGCCGGCACGCCGGCGATGTACTTCTCGGCCCAGGCGGAGTGCTCGGACGCCGAGCGCCTGCGACGGCGACCTCGGCGGCGCTTCGGCTCATCGGCGCGCGTGCGACCGTCCCCGGCGGCAGACTGCGCCGTGCGGGGCGCCTCGGTGTGCTCGGGCCCCCTCATCACGCGTCGGCCTCGCGAGCCGCCAGCTCGGCCACGTAGGCCTTGAAGCGCCGCCCGCGCTCCTCGAACCCGGAGAACTCGTCGAAGGAGGCGCAGGCCGGCGACAGCAGGACCACGTCGCCGCGGCGGGCAAGGGAACGGGCCACGTCGACGGCGTCGACAAGCCCGTCGGCCTCGGCGATATGGACCTCGGCCGCGCCGGGCGCCTGCTCGAGCGCGGTGCGGAAGCGCTCGCGTGCCGCGCCGAAGCACACCACGGCGGCCACCTGGGAGCACACCTGCTCCATGAAGGCGGCAAGCTCGGTGCCCTTGTCGGAGCCGCCCAGCAGAAGCACCACGCGATCGTGCGGGAAGGCCGTGAGCGCGGCGAGTACCGCATCGCAGTTGGTGGCCTTCGAATCGTTGACGAAGCGCACGCCCGCCACCTCGCCGGCCGGCTCGATGCGGTGCTCGAGCGGGGCGAAGGCAGCCAGGCCGCGCCGCACGCCCGCCGCATCGCCGCCGCAGGCCAGAGCAGCCGCCGAAGCTGCCAGCGCGTTCACGATGTTGTGGTGTCCGCAGATCTTGAGCTCATCTGCCGGCAGAAGCGCCTCCTCGCGCCCGCCCAGGCGCACCGTCAGCACGCCGTCGCGCACGAACGCGGCGTCATCGCCGCCGGCGTCGGCCATGCCGAGCCGCACGATGCGGCGGCCGGGCATAAAGATGCGCTCGCCGAACGCAGCGATACCCTCGTCCTCGACGTTCACGATCGCGACGTCGCCGGCGTCCATGTTCGCCAGCATCTTGAGCTTCGCCAGCGCGTAGTTCTCATAGGTCTTGTGCCAGTTGAGGTGGTCGGGGGCGATATTGAGCAGCACCGCCACGTGCGGGTGCAGCTCGCGGGTGCAGGCCAGCTGATAGCTGGACAGCTCGGCCACGAACCACTCGCCGTACCGCCTGCGGTCGACCTCGCAGATCGGCGCGCGACCGATGTTGCCCACCGCCACGCTCGCGCACCCGCAGGCGCGCAGGAGCGCCGCAGCGAGCGCCGTGGTGGTGGTTTTGCCGTTCGTGCCGGTGACGCAGCACCAGCGCGCCGGCGATAGGCGCCACGAGAACTCGGGCTCCCCCATGATCTGGGTGCTCACGGCGGCGGCGTCGCGGAAGAAGTCGGAGAACTCCGAGATCCCTGGGCTCGCCACGCAGACGTCGTAGGCGCCCTCGACGGCGCAGGTGCCGTAGACGAAACGCACGCCGGCGCCCTCGAGCGCGCGCGTGCGATCGGTCGGTGCGGACGTGGCACCGCCGTAGACGGTGACGGCGCTCACGCGCTCACCCAGATGGTCGGCCGCCCACGCGGCCACATCCAAACCCGTTGTGCCCTGGCCGAGCACGAGCAGGCTGAAACGATTCGGCAAGGACATATCAGCTCGCTATCCCACTTGGAAGAACAGGGCAAGGCCGAGCGCGCCGCAGGCGGCCGACACGATCCAGAAGCGGATGACCACCTTCGTTTCGGCCCAGCCCTTCTTTTCGAAATGATGGTGCAGCGGCGCCATGAGGAAGACGCGCTTGCCGGTGGCGCGGAAACTCGTCACCTGGATCATGACCGACAGGGTCTCGGCGATGAACAGCGCACCCACCACAAGCGACACGATCTCGGTGTTGGTGAGGATCGCCACCGCGGCAAGCCCGGCGCCCAGCGCCAGCGAGCCGGTGTCGCCCATGAAGATGCTCGCCGGATAGGCGTTGAACCACAGAAAGCCGATGCAGCCGCCGGCGCAGGCCGCGCAGAAGATCGCCAGGTTCGCATCGCCGTGCAGAAAGCAGATGGCCGCCATGACGAGCATGGCCATCATCACGGTGCCGCCCGCCAGGCCGTCCAGGCCGTCGGTGAGGTTCACGGCGTTGGACATGCCCGCCAGCAGCAGGAACACGAAGATGAAATAGAGCCACGGGATGGACAGCGTGCAGCCGGCCACCGTGACGGTGGTGGTGAGCACGCCCAGATCGACCGCGAAGCCGCCCGGGAAGCGGATGATGGGCTCCACGCCGCAGAAGTTGACCGCCAGCAGGAAAAACACGGCCACGATGAGCGTGAGCCCCACCATCTTGGCGCGGGGCGTGAGGCCCAGCGAGCGTCCCTGGACGACCTTGGTCACGTCGTCGAACAGGCCGAGCGCACCGGTGGCGATCGTGGCGCCGAGCGCCAGGAAGATCTCGAAGGTGGGCTTGGCCATCAACAGGCAGGTGAGCATCACGGACAGCAGGATCACCACGCCGCCCATCGTGGGCGTCCCCTGCTTGACCAGATGCCGCTGCGGACCGTCGGCGCGGACCTGCTGGCCGATGCCCTCGATCTTGAGCAGGCGGATCCAGAAGGGCATGATGCCGGCGGCGATGAGGGCGGCGATGAGCAGCGCCAGGAATACCTGGTAGGTGGGATAGGCGGGATTACCGAGCATCGGCGCACACCCCTTCGACGAAGCGGTCGAGGCCCACGAAGCGCGAGGCCTTCACGAGCGCGAGGTCATCGGGGCCCATGAGGCCGTCGGCGCGGGCGAGCAGCTCCTCGCAGGAGGCCACGACCTGCATCCGGTCCTCGTCCATGCCCATGAGGCGCGCGGCCTCGGCCATGGCGCGGGCCATCTCGCCGCCCACGAACACGAGCACGTCGGGCTTCTTGGCAGCCGCGTAGGCGCCGGTGAGGCCGTGCAGGTGCGCCGCCATCTCGCCCAGCTCGCCCATCTCGCCCAGAATAGCCACACGGGCACCCGCGCACGGCAGGCTCGCCAGCAGATCCAGGCCGGCGGCCATGGACTCGGGGCTCGCGTTGTAGGTGTCATCGATCACGCGCGCGCCGCAGACGGCCTGGCGGATCTGGGTGCGGCGGCCGGTCATGCGCATCGAGGCGAGCGCTGCGGCCATCTGCTCGACGGTAACGCCCAGGCGGGCCGCCACGGCGATGGCAAACACGGCGTTGGGCACCGCCTGCGCACCGAGCACGGGCAGCTGCGCATGGAGCACCGAGGCGTCCTCGAGCTCGACATCGAAGCGCGGGCAGCCATCGGCGCCCACCTCGATTGCGGACACCGTCACGTCGTTGCCTGCACCGGCGCCGCAGCGCAGCACCGACACGCCGGCGGGCGCGGCGAATTGATCGGCGATGAAATCGCTGAAGTCGTCCTCGCCATGCAGGACGAGCACGCCGTCAGCGGCGACAGCGAGGCCCTCCACGATCTCGGCCTTGGCCCGCGCGATGTTCTCGCGGCTGCCCAGGATACCGATGTGCGAGGTCCCCACCTTGGTAATCACGCCGATCGAGGGGCGGGCACAGGCGGCCAGGCGCGCGATCTCGCCCGGATGGTTCATGCCCATCTCGAGCACGAGCACCTCGGTGTCGGCCGGGGCGGACAGGATCGTCAGCGGCAGGCCGATCAGGTTGTTGTAGTTGCCGCGCGTGGCGTGGACGCGATAGCGCGTGGCCAAAAGCGCCGCCAAGGTGTCTTTGGTGGTCGTCTTGCCGATCGAGCCCGTGATGCCCACCACCTGGGCGCCCAGACGCTCGCGCACCCAGGCCGCCAAGCGCAGCAGAAACGCGGTCGCATCGTCTGCCACGAACAGCCCGCACGCACGCGCGGCGGCGAGCTCGACCAGATCCGAGGCAGGTTCGCGCGTCAGCACCACCGCGGCGGCGCCGGCCTCGACGGCCTGGGCGGCGAAGGCGTTGCCGTCCACCCGCTCACCGGGAAACGCCACGAAGATGGCGTCGGGGACCACCTCACGGGAGTCGATGACGCATCCTGTGCAGACGCGCTCGGGCATCGGGGACACCGGACGCGCCCCGCTGACGCGCTCCAGCTCCCTCACTGCGATCTCTACCATGTGATCTCCCTTGATGGGTCTAACGTGCAAGTGGTTATGGTACCGCCTGCGCGCCGATGTGTGGTGCAGGGTGTGTGAACCGGCGCCGCGACAACCTAGCTGCTCGGCTTGATGCCGAGCGCCGGCAGGGCCGTCTCCATGACCGTCTTGAACACCGGGGTGGCCGCATAGGACATGGCCGGCGTGCCGTCCAGGGTGACGTAGCACAGCACCCGCGGGTCGTCGGTGGTGACGAAGCCCATGAACGAGGCCATGTTGTTGCCCTCCTCGTAGCCGCCCGATTCGCTGGCGCGCTCGGCGGTGCCCGTCTTGCCCGAGATCCGGTAGCCCTCGATGCGGGCTCCCTCGCCGGTGCCCTCCTCCACCACCGTATACATCATGTCGGCCACCTCGGAGGCCGCCTGCTCGGTACAGGCCCGGGTCTCGCCCTCGCTCCAGTCGACCTCCTCGCCGGCGCGCGATTTCAGGAAGTGCGGGGTGGTCATGACCCCCTTGTTCGCGATCGCGCTCATGGCGCGCACCATCTCGATCGGCGGCACCGCGATCGACTGGCCGAACGACATCGCGCCCACGCTCGCGCCGTCGTACTCGCTGCGCTGCTTGACGATGCCCAGCGACTCGCCGGGAAAGTCCACCCCGGTGGAGGTGCCGAACCCGAACGCGCTCACCACCTTCTCGGCGAAGTTGTCCGCACCGATCTTCTCGCCCACCAGCACCATGCCGGTGTTGGAGGAACGGCGCAGGATCTCGCGCAGCGTCATGGTCATGGCAGCGCTGCGGCCGTCGACGTCGCGCACGGTGTCGTCGCCGGCCTTGACCGACGCCGGCACGTTGAAGGTGGTGTCGGGCGTGAGCAGCCCCAGCTCGATGCCGGCGGCGGCCACGTAGGTCTTGAACACCGAGCCCGGCTCGTAGGCGTCGGTCACCACGCGCAGGTTCAGGTCGGCGTTGCTGGCCTGGGACAGGTCGGTGGGGTCGTAGGTAGGACACGAGCATGCCGCCAGAATCTCGCCGGAGGTAGGGTCGGTCACGATGACCGAGCCGTATTTGGCGCCCGAGGACTCCACCGCCGCGGCCAGGGCGTCCTCGGCGACGCGCTGGATGTTCACGTCGATGCCCAGCACGATGTCCATACCGTCCTGGGCGGGCTCCTTCTTGTAGGCGCCGCCGGCGATGAAGGACCCGTCGAGCGCGCGCTCGCGCACGAGCGAGCCGTTGGTGCCGGTGAGCACCTCGTCGTAGTACTTCTCCAGTCCGGTCAGGCCCTTGTTGTCGATATCGACCACCCCGAGCACCTGCGAAGCGAGGGTGCCGTAGGGGTAGACGCGCTTGATCGCCGGCTCGAACTCGATGCCGGCGATGTTTTTGTCCGCGAGGGTCTGGGCGTCCTCGTCGTCCACCCGGCGCTTCACGTAGACGAAGGTGGTGTCGGCGTCAACGGCCTCGGTGGCCGTCTTTTTGTCCACGCCCAGCACCTCCACCAGCGCGTTGATGGCACGTTTGCGGTTCTTCTTCTTGATGAGCTGCGGGTTCACGTAGACGTTTTTGCACTCGGCGCTCGACACGAGCACGTTGCCGTTGCGGTCGTAGACGGTGCCGCGCTTGGCGTAGAGGACCTGGCTCGACAGGCGGCGCCCGTCGGCCTCGACACGGTAGCGCTCGGCGTTGAAGATCTGGTAGTCGGCCAGGCGCGCCAGCCCGGCGGCGCCCATGAGGCCGAACGCGCCCAGAACGACGGCGCGGCGCGAGATGGGTTCATGCGCCAGATCGGCATGGAGCAGGTCTTTGGTGGGAGCGCTGCGGCGGCGCCGGTCCCCTTGGCCGGGCTGCTGCCGGCCCGGGGAGGTGCGCCGGGCGCGCCCGCGCGATGATGGGTCCTGCCCGCGAGAGCCGCGGGGCGGTATGCGATCGTGTGCCATGGGTGCCTGGGCCCCTTGCGTTACTGCTGAGCTGTCTGGGTGGACGAGGTGGCGTCGGTCGAGGTCGAGCCGCCCGTTGCATGCTCGGTGAAGTCGAGCGTCACGCCGCCCTCGGATGCAACCATACCATAGCCCTCGGCCAAATCGCGGATGCGGGTCGACGCGCCGTAGACCGAGCGCATGACCTCCAGATCCCCGCTCTCATCCTGTGCGGACTCAAGCTCGTTGGAAAGGGATGCCGCGCCGTTGAGGGAGGCGGCGGTGAAGCTGGCGATGGCGACGCGTGCCGCGCCGAGGGCGCAAAAGACGATCGCCAGCGCGCAGAAGACCTTGATGCAGTGGACGAACGCCGGGCTCGTGGCCTGGCTGGCCTCGCGGCCGGCACCCGCGACAACATCGAGGTGCGGACGGGGCGCGACGGCAGGCGTCGGGGCTGCAGCGGCGCGGTCCTGAGCACGCATGTCGTAGGCAAGTGCTGCGTTGGTGGCTCGATATGCCATGGCGATGCGTCCCTCCGTCCCGGTGCGCGGTGTGTGAATAAGCTACGTTTCTGCGGTGCGGGACGCCGGGGATTCGCGTGCGCCGTGCGTCATAGACGCAGCGCGCAGCGGATCTTGGCGGATCTCGCCCGTGGGTTGCGCGCGACCTCTTCGGCCGTGGCAACCAGGGGTTTGCGGGTGATGACCTTGACTATCGGCACGTGTCCGCACACGCACACCGGAATGTCCGGCGGGCAGGTGCACCCTTGGCTCAGCTCCTGGAACAGGCGCTTGACGATGCGGTCCTCCAGCGAATGGTACGAAATGACGCAGATGCGCCCGTTCGGGTTCAGCCAGCGAATCGCCGCCTCAAGGCCGCGCTGGAGCACCTCGAGCTCGTGGTTGACCTCGATGCGGATCGCCTGGAAGCTGCGTCGGGCGGGATGTCCCCCATGACGGCGGGCCGCCGCGGGGATCGCCGCCTTGATGGCATCGACCAGATCGATCGTGGTGCACAGCGGAGCCGTCTGCCGCCGGCGCACGATCTCGCGTGCGATCTGGCGGGCGAACTTCTCCTCTCCATAGACGCGAAGAATCCGGGCGAGGTCGGCTTCGGTGTAGGTGTTCGTGACCTCAGCTGCGGTTAGGGTATTTGTTCCCGGATCCATCCGCATATCGAGGGGGGCGTCCTCGTGGAACGAGAAGCCCCGGCCGGGGATATCGAGTTGCGGGCTCGAGACGCCCAGATCGAACAGGAAGCCATCGACGCCGGGCACCTCCGCCGAGCAGAGGAGCTCGTCCAGGTTGCCGAAGTTGCCCTTCAGCAACCGGTGCGGCGTGGCCGGGGCCTCATCGCTGAGGCGATCGGCAGCGGCCGCAAGCGCCATGTCGTCCTGGTCGACGCCGATCAGCAGGCCATCTTCCCCCACGGCCTCGGCCATCCTCACGGAGTGGCCGGCGCCGCCGAGCGTGCAGTCGCACACGATGGACCCGCGTTTCAGCTCGAGCTGCTCAAGCACCTCGGAGAGCATGACGGGTTCATGCCGATATTCAGGTGTCAACGTTCCCTGTGCCATGTACGTGTCCTTTCTTGGGGCAGCTTCGACTAGTCGAAGAAGTCCGCCAGGATGCTCTCGGCGTCGGCGCAGCGGGCCTCGTGCGTCGCGCGGTCCCAAACCACCAGGCGGTCGCCGTTGCCGACGACGGTGACCTCGCGGTCGAGATGCGCTTTCGCGCGGGCGGGCTCCGGAAGGCTGATGCGGGCGGCGGAGTCTATTTCAAGTGTGGTTGCCGCACCGTTCAGCGTCTCCTTGACCACGCGATGAGCTCGGTTGGTGGGATCGAACCCGCCTTTGGCCTCGAACACGGAGTCAAGCCAAGCCTTGAACGTGTCCTCGGTGAACACGTACAGGGCGTCGACCTCCTTTTCAGGAGCGGGCAGGACACGCACATGCTCGTCGAGTTGCTTCCGGAAGGCAGGCGGCAGCGACAGGCGGCCCTTTGCATCGAGATTTCGATCATAGGTACCAGTCAAGTACACTGCGGCGCACCCCCTTAGGCTTCTCGTGGGCATCTGCGGGAGCCACCCCGCTGTCGACGCTTTCAATTCTATGGGCGGCATCCCCTTTTCGCAACACTTTTTCCCACACGCTCCCCCACTCTCCCCCACCATCACCCACCGACCCCTGAAGGCAGTGTCGAACAGTCGTTTGAACGAACACAACATGTTGTGTTGCAATGCGCGGTTTTCACCAGCTATCGCCGGGACAAATCCAAGCTAAACCTTCTACCTGAGGTTGAATTGAGTTTTGAAGCAACGGGTGCCGCTTGTGCACGGCTTGTGGAACGCGCAGGTCATCAGGGGTTGATGGGAAATCGCGCCAAGCGCGTGGGGCTGCGGGGCGAAGGCGGCCGCCCGGCGCGCGCAAGCATCAAGGATACGCCGCAGCGGGCATCTATATATCGTGGACAATCCGTGCATTTTGGGAGAAATGCGCACCTGCGGCGGATGTGGCAGGCAATCGGCTTGGTGTCCGGTCGCCCCACCGAGATGTCGCCGGAGCTTCCGGGTTCCGAATCCGCGCTGTTGGGGTGCCTTTTGCGGTCCCGGATGCGGGCCGTGATCTTCCGGGGGCGCGGGCGCGATCCCGGGTGCGGTTTGCGCTCCTCCGGGACACCGCGGCGATCCCGGGTTCGGTTTTCGTCCATCCGGGGGTGCCCGTGCGATCCCGGGTTCGGCTCTCGTCCGTCTGGCGGCGCCATCGGGATCCCGGGTTCGGTTTTCGCCCATCCGAAGGCGCCGCGGCAATCCCGGGTGCGGAATCCGGCCATCGGCGAAAAGCGGGTTCGGCTCTCGTCCATCTGAGGGCGAAAAACGGCCCC
>CABRHH010000044.1 GCA_902470695.1 uncultured Collinsella sp. | reverse complement strand
CGGGTAAAGAAGCGCGGCCGCTGCGCGAGAAGCGGCAACATCAATATAGGAGGAGAACAATCATGGAAAAGCTTCCGATCAAACGCGTGGTGGACGGCCTGCTCAAGCTTAAGGAGACGGGGGAGTCGGGCACGCTGCTGGGCATCGGTCCCATGTCGAGCAATCTGCTGCGGGCGAGCTTCGAGCTGGGGCGTGACCTGGACGTGCCGCTGATGTATATCGCCAGCCGCAACCAGGTGGACGCCGATGAGCTCGGTGGCGGGTACGTCAACGGCTGGGATCAGCAGCGCTTCGCCCGCGACATCCGCGCTATCGCCGACGAGGTTGGCTTTGAGGGCATGTACTACCTGTGCCGCGACCACGGCGGACCGTGGCAGCGCGATAACGAGCGCCTGGCCCACCTGCCGGAGGACGAGGCCATGGAGCTTGCGCGTCGCTCCTATGTTGCCGACATCGAGGCCGGCTTCGACTTGCTGATGATCGACCCCACCAAGGACCCGTTCGTGATCGGCAAGGTGATCCCGCTCGACGTGGTGCTCGAGCGCACCGTGGACCTCATCGCGTTCTGCGAGCGCGAGCGCATCGCCCGCAGTCTGCCCGAGATCGGCTACGAGGTGGGCACCGAGGAGACCAACGGCGGCCTGACCTCAACCGAGAAGTACCACGAGTTTATCGAGCGCCTGAAGGTTGAGCTCGATGCACGCGGCCTGCCCATGCCCACGTTCATCGTGGGGCAGACCGGCACGCTGACGCGCAAGACCGAGCAGGTGGGGCACTACAACTTCGAGAACGCCCGGAGCCTTGCGCGCATGGCGGAGAGCTACGGTGTGGGCCTGAAGGAGCACAACGCCGATTACATGGACGACGTCACGCTGCTCGAGCACATTCCGGCCGAGGTCACGGCATCCAACGTGGCGCCGCAGTACGGCACGGAGGAAACGCGCGCCTACCTGAAACTCGTGGCCGTCGAGCAACTGCTGCAGGACAAGGGCGTCATCGAGCGTGCCTCCAACCTGCGCCAGACGCTGCTGGTGAAGGCCATCAAGACGGAGCGCTGGCGCAAGTGGATGGTGGGCGATCAGACCAAGCTGACCGTCGACGAAATCCTGGCGGACGAGAAACTCGCGCTCGAGGTGCTCGACATCTCGGGGCACTACGTCTTCAACGACGAGGAGGTCAAGGCCGAGATCGCCACGCTGTACGCAAACCTCGCTTCGGCGCATATCGACGGGCAGCGGTTCGTGGTCGACCATATCAAGCGCCCCCTGCGCGCCTACATGGAGTGCCTGAACCTGGTGGGCGTGGGCGCGCGCATCGCTCGGGCGCTGGAGGCCTAACGGGCCCTGCGTCCCGGATGCCCGGGCTGTCCGAGCGGTTGAGGCGCTTGGGACAGCCGCGGGTGCCCGGGGCCGCCGGTGCCCATCGGAAGGCGGCAGCCGGCTGCCTGGCCCGCGGGACGCCTCGGACGGTGTCTACCTGGGGCACCGAGGCGTCTGGGTGCTTGCGGCTGCGCGGGCGATTGCGGCCGGCGTGTGGCCGCAGCCCCGCCGTTAACGGACCGCTGTTTACCGTTTACCGAAGATAAAACGTTTTATCGCTTGCAAAACAGAGAAAACAGGTACACTGGGGCCAGATTCGGAACCAGACTGTTGAAAGGGGTTCACCATGAAGTTCTTCATCGACACCGCCGACCTGGACGAGATCGCCGAGGCCAAGAGCTGGGGCTGCCTGGCGGGGGTGACCACCAACCCGTCGCTGTACGCCAAGACCGGCGGAAAGCTCGCCGACTTCGAGCCGCACATGCTCAAGATCGCCGAGCTTTGCGAGGGGCTGCCGGTGTCGGCCGAGTCCACCGCCGACACGGCCGAGGGCATGATCGAGGAGGGCCGCCGCCTGGCTGCGCTCGCCCCCAACATCGTGGTGAAGCTGCCGGTGTGCGCCGCCGGCCTCGCCGCCTGCCGCGCGCTGGCCGACGAGGGGATCCGCGTGAACATGACGCTCGTGTTCTCGGCCACCCAGGCCCTGCTTGCCGCCAACGCCGGCGCGCGCTACATCTCCCCGTTCGTGGGCCGCTTCGACGACATCGCCGAGGACGGCATCTCGCAGCTCGCCGACGTGGTGGCCTGCATCGGCAACTACGACTGGTCGGGCAAGAACGCCGACGGCCGCGTGGAGATCATCGCCGCGTCGGTGCGCACCCCGAACCACGTCACGCAGGCGGCGCTGCTGGGCGCCGACATCGCCACGGTGCCCATGGCCGCGCTCAGGAAGTGCCTGCGCCACCCGCTGACCGACGCGGGCCTGGCTTCCTTCGAGGCCGACTGGGCCAAGGTGCGCGCCCAGGCATAACGCAGGTGCCCGCATCCATATGAGAATGGCTGCCGGCCGCGGGAGCAGTGCGATCCCGCGGCCGGCTTACACAAGGAGGAGCTATGCAAAACGAGGAGCTTGAGCGCATCGCGCGCCGGGTGCGGCGCGGTATCGTGCGCTCCACGCATGCGGCGGCCTCGGGACATCCCGGCGGATCGTTGGGGGCGGCCGACATCCTCACCTACCTGTACTTCGAGGAGCTGAACATCGATCCGGACGAGCCGCGCCGCGCCGACCGCGATCGCTTTGTGCTGTCCAAGGGCCACTGCGCGCCGGCGCTCTACGCAACGCTTGCCGAGCGCGGGTTCTTCCCGGTGGAGGACCTGCTCACGCTGCGCCATGTGGGCAGTCACCTGCAAGGACACCCCAACATGAACGACACGCCGGGCGTGGACATGTCCACCGGCAGCCTGGGCCAGGGCGTCTCGGCGGCGGTGGGCATGGCGCTGGCCGCCAAGCATTGGGGCGATACGTACCGCACCTTCGCACTGCTCGGCGACGGTGAGATCGAGGAAGGGCAGGTGTGGGAGGCGGCGATGTTCGCCGGCAACCATGCGCTGGACAACCTCGTGCTCATCGTGGACCACAACGGCCTGCAGATCGACGGCAGCATCGAGGAGGTTAACTCGGCCATGCCGATCGCCGACAAGTTCGCGGCCTTCAAGTTCGAGGTGATCGAGCTGGCCGACGGCAACGATATGGCCCAGGTGCGCGCCGCGTTCGAGCAGGCGCGTGCCGTGCGCGGCAAGCCGGTGTGCATCGTGGCCGAAACCGTGAAGGGCAAGGGCGTCTCCTTCATGGAGAACCAGGTGGGCTGGCACGGCAAGGCACCGAACGACGAGCAGCTTGAGCAGGCGCTGCGCGAGCTTTCCGAGGAGGCGTAGACGATGGTAGACGTGAAGAAAATCGCCACGCGGCAAAGCTTCGGCGAGGCGCTCGTTGAGCTGGGGGCCGAGCACGACGACTTTGTGGTGCTCGATGCCGACCTGGCGGCCGCCACGCAGACAGGCAAGTTCAAGGCGGCGTATCCCGAGCGCTTTTTCGACGCCGGGATCGCCGAGGGCAACATGATGGGGCTGGCGGCCGGTATCGCCACCACCGGGCGCGTGGCGTTTGCCAGTACCTTCGCCATGTTCGCGGCGGGCCGCGCCTTCGAGCAGGTGCGCAATTCGATCGGCTACCCGCATCTCAACGTGAAGATCGGCGCCACGCACGCGGGCATCTCGGTGGGCGAGGACGGCGCCACCCATCAGTGCAACGAGGACATCGCGCTCATGCGCACCATCCCCGGCATGACGGTGGTGTGCCCGGCCGACGATGTGGAGGCGCGTGCCGCCGTGCGCTGCGCCTACGAGACCGATGGTCCGTTCTACCTGCGTTTCGGTCGTCTGGCGGCGCCGGTTCTGAACGATCGGGACAGCTATGAGTTCGAGCTGGGCCGCGGCGTGGTGATGCGCGCGGGCACCGACGTGACGATCGTGGCCTGCGGGCTGATGGTGGCCGCGGCGCTCGAGGCGGCCGATGCGCTGACGGCATCCGGCATCGAGGCCGAGGTTATCAACATGCACACCATCAAGCCGCTCGATGCGGACACGCTGGTGGCGAGCGCGCGCAAGACCGGACACGTGGTAACGGCCGAGGAACATTCGGTGATGGGCGGCTTGGGCGAGGCCGTGTGTGCCGCGCTGGCCGAGCGCTGCCCGGTGCCAGTGCGCCGGGTGGGCGTGCAGGACACCTTCGGCGAGTCGGGTCCGGCGCAGGAGCTGCTGCACAAGTACGGTTTGGATGCGAACGGGATCGCCGCGGCGGTGCGCGAGCTGCTGCACGCGGACGCGTAAGGGGGTACGATGGGTTTTATAGCACCTGATCAGGTGACGGTTGGCTTCGCGGCGGCGTCGCGCGAGGAGGCCCTGCGTTACCTGGCGCAGCGCGCCGCCGATCTGGGGTTTGCCGAGGATGCCGACGCGGTGTACGCGGCCTTCATGGCGCGCGAGGCCGAGGCCGAGACGGGGCTGCAGGACGGCTTTGCCGTGCCGCATGCCAAGTCCGATGCCATCCAGCAGGCCGGCGCGTGCGTGCTCAAGCTCGCCGAGCCGGTGACGTGGCCGTCGTTCGACAACAAGCCGGTCGACATCGCCCTGGCGCTGTTCGTGCCGGCGGGCGAGGCGGGGACCACGCATCTCAAGCTGCTGTCCCGCGCGGCGGTGATGTTGATGGACGAGGGCGTGCGGGCGCAGCTGCGCGCCTCGCAGGACCCTGCCGAGATCGCGGAGCTCATCAACGCCGGCATGTAATGGGGCATATCGGATAGGTGATACGGCGAGGTTGTCCGGGAGAGGGCGGCCTCGCCGTTTTGCATGCGGCGGCGACGGGCGGTGACGGGTGGTGATGTGCGGCGGCGAGGTGGTTACGCGGATGCGTTGTGGGGTACGCTTGCTTGCAAGAGCGAGATGGGGGACTGCCATGGAAGATATGACGATGCTGCATCCGGATGGGCCGGGCGACCGCGAAGAGGCTCGCGCGGCGGGGCGGACGAGGAGCTGCGCTGCGCGTTCAAACGCGGCGGGCATGCGCGCGGCTGCGGCGGGTGCAGGGGCGCCGGTGCATTCAGGGCATGCGAGCGGGCGCGAGGTGCCGCGTGGCCAGGAGACACCACACGAGCGACTGACGCATCGCGACTTCGCGCGCTTCGCACGGCAGACGGTCGAGGAAATCGCGCGCGACTGCCAGGTACAGGCGTTTCGCGCCACGGGGCCCGGCGGGCAGGGCGTGAACACCACGGATTCGGCGGTGCGGATGGTGCATGAACCCACGGGCATCGTGGTGGTGTCGCGCGAGAGCCGCAGCCAGTTCCAGAATCGCGCCAGCTGCCTGCGCAAGCTGCGTGCCGAATTCGCGCGCCGGGCAACGCCGCCCAAAAAGCGCGTGGCCACCAAGCCGAGCAAAGCCGCAAAAGCACGCCGTCTGGCGAACAAACGCCATCGCTCACAGGTGAAGGAGCTGCGCCGGAATCCCCGGCTGGACGACTGATCGGCCACCGCCCGCACGGCGCCTGCGCGGGCCGAACACGCCGCAATGCGGCCGTGCGCCGTTTATTGTCCGCACAAGGTGCTATACAATTGGCGTGGTGTACGTTTCGTATGCAAGGAGCGATTCATGCTGAACCCCGAATATATGTTCGGGGGGGGGGGCATCTAAAACTAGGGGCCTCTCCCGCGTAATCTGTGCACGATGCGTGCAGAGCATGCCCGTCTGCGGCATGCGGGCGGTGCTGTAGACCATGCAACCCGCCTTTTTCGACAACCGAACCGCCATCCTCAAGGACGACCTCGTGCGCGAGATGCGCGCGGACAGCGTGGTCTCGGTCGCCGCGTCGGTCTTCTCTATGTACGCCTACCGCGAGCTCGCCGAACAGCTCGAGGGCGTGGAGGGTTTCAGGTTCATATTCACCTCGCCGGCGTTTCTTGCCGAGCGCGCTAAAAAAGAGCAACGCGAGTTCTACATTCCGCGTCTTTCCCGCGAGCGCGGCGTGGGCGGTACCGAGTTCGAGATTCGCCTCAAAAACAAGCTGGCGCAAAAGGCCATCGCGGTCGAGTGCGCCGATTGGGTGCGCCGCAAGGCGACCTTCAAATCCTTTACGGGGAACGCGACCCTGCCGCCGGCCCTCTCTGTCGATACGGGCGAGGACGCTTGCTCGTATCTTCCCATGAACGGCTTCACCACGGTGGAGCTTGGATGCGCGAATGCGTCCGGCGCATCGGGCGGGCCCGGTGCGTACAACGTGATCTGTCGTCAGGACACCGCCACCTCGCGCGGACTGCTGGCCACCTTCGAGCAGGCGTGGAACTCGCCCGAATTGGACGATGTGACGGATGCTGTGGTGGACAACATCGCGCAGATGTATCGCGAGAACCCGCCCGAGCTCGTGTATTACGCGGCGCTGTACCGCATCTTCCATGAGTTCCTGGACGATATCACGGCAGACGAGTTGCCCAAGGACGGTTCGGGTTTTCGCGAGAGCAAGATCTGGAACCTGCTGTACGACTTCCAGCGCGACGCCGTATTGGCGATCATCAATAAGCTGCAAACGTACAATGGGTGCATTCTGGCCGACTCGGTCGGCTTGGGTAAGACGTTCACCGCGCTTGCCGTGGTGAAGTACTACGAGAGCCTCAATCGCAACGTGCTCGTGCTCTGCCCTAAAAAGCTTGGCGACAACTGGCTTACCTACCGCAACAACCAGCGAAACAACCCCATTGCGGCCGACCGCCTGCGTTACGATGTCCTGTACCACACGGATCTCTCGCGCAAGCGCGGCACGTCTGTCACTGGCCTCGATCTGGAGACCATCAACTGGGGTGCTTACGACCTGGTCGTCATCGACGAGTCTCACAACTTCCGCAATGGTGCGGACAGTTCCCGTGCGGCGCGCGATGGCGAGGAGCGCAGCGAGAATCGCTACGAGCGCCTGCTCAATTATGTGGTCAAAGACGGCGTGCCCACCAAGGTGCTCATGCTCTCGGCCACACCGGTCAACAATCGGTTCCGCGACCTGCGCAATCAGCTTGCCCTGGCCTATCAGGGCGACCCGCAGGCGTGGTCCGAGCGCGTGGGCTTGGAGTCCAATGTCGAGGACGTGTTCCGCCGTGCGCAGGGCGTGTTCAAGCAGTGGTCGGAGCTCCCGGCCGAGGAGCGCACTACCGAGGCGCTCACGCGGGCGCTCGATTTCGACTTCTTCCGCGTACTCGATCAGGTCACGGTCGCGCGCTCGCGCAAGCATATCCAGCGCTACTACGATGCTGCGGCTATTGGCCCCTTCCCCGAGCGCAGCAAGCCCATCAGCCTGCGTCCGGACCTCTCCACGGTACCGTCGGACGCAACCTATGATGCTATCGCGGAGCGCCTGAACAGCCTCGAGCTGTTCATCTACGTGCCCATCAAGTACGTTCAGCCCAGCAAGGTCTGGAAGTACGACGATGGCGAGGGCAACGTCTCCGTCGCGGGCCGCGAGAAGGGCGTGCAGCGCCTCATGGCGGCGAACCTGCTCAAGCGCCTGGAGAGCTCCGTCGCCTCCTTCCGCCTCACGCTCGAGCGCGTGTTGTCGCACATGGAGCACACGCTCGATGCGATTGAGCAATTCCGCGCAAGCGGCCTGTCTGTGCCCGGCGCCTTGTTGGAGGATGCCAACGGCTTCGATTACGATGCGGACGACGAAGAGGCGTCCGAGTTCATGGTGGGCAAGAAGGCCCGCTATGACCTGCGGGACATGGACTGGGTTTCGTGGGAGCGCGACATCCGCTCCGACGCCTTCCTGGTTGAGGACCTGCTCCGCCTCATAGGCGATATCGACCCTGTGCACGACGCCAAGCTCACCGAGCTCAAGCGCGTCATTGCGGACAAGGTCACGCATCCCATCAACCCCGGCAACGCCAAGGTCATCGTCTTCACGGCGTTTGCCGATACTGCGCATTACCTCTACGAGCAGCTGCGGCCGCTCGTGGTGGATGAGCTGGGTCTCGGCATGGCGGAGGTCACGGGTGCCGCGGGCAGCAAGACCACGGTCGCAGGCGTGCGCGGCGACCTCTCGGAGATCCTCACGTGCTTCAGCCCGGTTTCCAAGGAGCGCGACAAGGTATATCCGCGCCTGGCGGGCAAGGACATCGATGTCCTGATTGCCACGGATTGCATTTCCGAGGGTCAGAACCTGCAGGACTGCGATTTCCTCATCAACTTCGATATCCATTGGAACCCGGTGCGCGTGGTGCAGCGTTTTGGGCGCGTGGACCGCATCGGATCCAAGAACACACGCATCCAGCTGGTCAACTTCTGGCCCAACGTCGAGCTCGACAAGTACCTCAACCTCAAGGAGCGCGTTGAGAACCGTATGCACATCACCGTGGCCACCTCCACGGGTGATGACGACTACCTCAACGAGAACGAGAAGGGCGATCTTGAATACCGTAGGGCGCAGCTTGAGCAGATGCAAAGCGAGGTGGTTGACCTAGAGGACGTCTCGGGCGGCGTGTCCATCACGGACCTCGGTCTCAACGACTTCCGCATGGACCTCGTGGCGTATCACGAGGCCAACCCGGATATCGAGCGTGTGCCTTCGGGCATCAACGCCGTAGTGGCGGGCGAGCAGCCCGGTATCATCTTTGTGCTGCGCAACGTGAGCCAGGAGCTCGATGCCGCCGTCCAGAATCCGGTGCACCCGTTCTACCTGGTGTACGTGGCAGATTCAGGCGAGGTGCTCCACGGCTACCTCGAGCCCAAGGAAACGCTCGACGTCATGCGGCGCCTGTGCCGTGGGAAGTCCGAGCCGGATGCGGCACTGTGCCGCGCCTACAATCGTGCCACCCGCGACGGGCGCAATATGACGCACGCCTCCGAGCTGCTCGATGCCGCCGTGCTTTCTATGGTGGACGAGAAGCGCGAGGCTGATGTAGATAGCTTTTTCAGCTCCGGCACCACGAGCTTTTTGGAAAACGACGTGGCGGGGCTCGACGATTTCGAGCTCGTGTGCTTTCTGGTGGTGAGGTAGATGTTCGGTCTACCCAGCACCGTGTGCGTGCATCAGCCATTGCACAAAAACGCGTTTTACCAGCGGCTCACGCTCTCGGCTCCCGTGAAGGACGAGTTCGTGGGCGGCATCGAATCGCTGTGCGTGGTGGCAGCTATCAAGGAGTCTGCCTGCGACATCCCCGCGGCGGACGGCATCGAGGAAATATCCGTCCTGCGCGTGGATCTCAAAACGAGCGAGGTGCCCGAGCGGGCGCTTGCCGCCATCGCGCAGGTGGTGCCGCGCAAGCTGCTCATGGTGTGCTGCCACGATGGCATGGCGCAGCTTGCCGTCGTGCGTGGGCGCTTGCGCGTGGGTGTACGACGGATTGCCGAAGATGAGCTTACCATCGCTTTGGCGGGAGCAACCCTTGCTGAGGTGTGGGAGAGCCTATGCGCGCAGGCGCTGTTCGGCGATGCGAGCGTTGCCGATGTGGATGCGCGCTTGGCGCGGGAAAAGCGAATTGCAGAATTAGAGGCGGAAGTCGTCCGTCTTAAACGGAAGTACGCAAAGGAGGTTCAGCCCTCCAAGCGCAACGCCGCGTTCAAGGCGTATAAGCAGGCGAAGGCCGAACTCTCCGTGCTGAAAGGGGAGTAGGCAATGGAAAAGGTCGCACTGCAGACGGCGGATATCGCTGTGGAGAATGCCGCTAAGCTGGCGGAGTTGTTTCCGGATATCGTGACCGAGGTGCTGGACGAGGACGGCAACGTTCGTCACAGCATCGATGTCGAGGCGCTGAAGGCCCACGTGGGCGATGTTGCCGAGGACAAGCGCGAACGCTACCAGTTCACGTGGCCCGGCAAGCAGAGGGCCCGCGCGGAGGCGATTCGCCCCATCAGTAAAACCATGCGCCCATGCCCTGAGGAGAGTGTGAACTGGGATACCACCGAGAACCTCTACATCGAGGGCGACAACCTCGATGCTCTCAAGATCCTGCGCGAGACCTACGCCGGCAAGATCAAGATGATTTACATCGATCCGCCTTATAACACGGGGAAAGATCGAATCTATATTGATTCTAGCAGGCAGGGCAGGAGTGACGAGCTGTCCCTCAGCGCTGCTTTCGATGCAGCGGGAAATTTACTTGATGCGGCATACAAAGTTAATAGTGAGGCAAGTGGTACTTTCCACTCCGATTGGTGCTCAATGATGTATCCGCGCTTACTTCTGGCAAAAGACTTGCTTAAAGATGATGGCGTCATTTTTATTTCTATGGACGATTCTGAGTCCAAGACAGTTCGCGGCATATGTGACGAGATTTTTGGCCCCCGGAATTTTATTGCTCAGATGATATGGCAAAACAAAAAAGGTGGCGGAAATGATTCAATACATATCGCGGTAGAGCATGAGTACATCTTTGCGTATGCAAAATCTAGGGAACATCTTCAGGCATTCTTTTCGAAGTATTCCGAGGATTATCTAAAGCGTTATAAAGATCGGGACGAAATCGGGAAATTTTATTGGGATACTTTTCGGAGGAAATCTGGAAAACAATACTATCCAATTGAGTGCCCTGATGGAACTGTTTTGGAATATGACGACGACGGCAACAAGATAAGCTGGCTTAGGTCAGAGGAGAGGTTTAGGCACGACCTGGAAAAAGGCGAAGTAAGGATTGTTCCATCTAAAAACGGTGAGTGGTCCGTGCAATTTAAGCAGCGCATGCCGAAAGGGAAAAAACCTCGAAGTATTTTCACAACGAATACAGTCATTGATTCCAGGGGGACAAATAGTACTGGATCGGACGATGTTTACAGCCTGTTCAAAAAGGATGTCTTTTCTAATCCAAAACCTGTTGAGCTGATTAAGTATTTATTGGGTTTTGCGGTATCCGACGGGGATATTGTTCTTGACTTCTTTAGCGGCTCAGGAACCACCGCGCAAGCTCTTATGGGACTAAATTGTGATGGGGCTAATAGAAGTTTCATTATGGTGCAAATTGGGGATGCGGACGTTTTCCTGGACCGGCCTAGACGGCCAGGCCGAGCCGCTTCCT
>CABRHH010000043.1 GCA_902470695.1 uncultured Collinsella sp. | reverse complement strand
TCCGGCTCCGGCTCCGGCTCCGGCTCCGGCTCCGGCTCCGGCTCCGGCTCCGGCTCCGGCTTCGGCTTCGGCTTCGGCTTCGGCTTCGGCTTCGGCTTCGGCTTCGGCTTCGGCTTTGGCTTTGGCTTTGGCTTTGGCTTTGGCTTTGGCTTTGGCTTTGGCTTTGGAAGGAACGATATACGCAATTACCTATATTTTCAACCAGATATGTATTACTGCGGTTCAGTGTTTGTAATGAGGGGTTGCTATTTAAGTCATCTCGACCTCCGATGGTCGCAAATGGCATCTAATGGGTGTTTCGGTGCGAGTCGGGTGCCGGATACTGCGCGCATATCGCGCAAAAAGCGGCCCTGCAGCGGCCGCAACGGGTCTCAGACGACAAATCTGCGCTTCGAACGTGCACGGACCCCGTCATGCATAGCGTTTTGCAACAGGTAAAAACCCATTAGATGCCATTTGCGACCACAACAGAAGATCATATAGCCCCACAGGCCCCTTGCGCGCCGGGACATTTCCAAGACGATTAGCTTGTTCGCATAGAATCACATAAATACTCATTGTTTGCGGACTCCTCAACAGCCAGCCCATCGCAAAGCACGCGCGCTCCCCTCAATCCACGGACATCAATCGCACCGAGCACTGGGAATGGTTCGCTGTGCGTGTAGAAATAGCTCGCGGAGCATGAGAAACGGCTCGGCTTGGGTTAAAAGCAGCATGCAGTCATGCTCGGCCAACGGTGCGCATCAGCGCCGAACTCAACATGCCCACGCTAGGTGAAAACGTCTGCCCAACCGACGCGCTCGCAACGCACGCGGTGGTCTATAATCATGCGATGCATAGCGCGCCGTTAGCTCAGTCGGATAGAGCAGGAGACTTCTAATCTCAAGGTCGAGGGTTCGAATCCCCCACGGCGCACCAGCTCAAACGCAGCGGGCCCCGAACGATCCAATCGCTCGGGGCCCGCTTTTCGTGGACTATAGCTTGGACAACGATCGCGCCCAACCCAATTCGGGGACCGCCCTCCTATGCAGTCAGCAGTCGGCCTCTTGGCACATATCGAGGCCCGACAGCCCTTTGGCACACATCGAGGTTCGACAACCCCTTGACGCAGGCCAAATCCCGAAAGCCCCGTAGCGCAAATCGAGGCCCGACAATCACTTGGCACAAATCGAAACCCGGCAGCCGCGGAAAATGTGCGACTGCCGGGCGGAGCGAACTGGCTACCCGCGGTAATCCGTCAAGGTAGGTGTACTCATGAACGTCAGCGGCTCGGTTGCCTCGCTGGAGGTCGTCACCTCGTAGGTGCACACGATGGACTCACCAGCTCGCAAATCAGGACGGACCGCCTCGAACAGCTGCAGCCCCTCATGCTCGGTCTCGGTGAACTGGGCGCCGCCCGTGGCTTCGAACGAAGAGATCGTACCGCCCGCCGGCGCGTACACGAGCAGGTATGGATACAGGTTGTCTTGGTCGAACCCGTCAAGATAGCCCGCGATGTAGTTGCCGGCCCGGCTTACCTCGTCCTCGGTGGCCGTGTTGGCAAACGTCGTCTGCACCCGATACGTATAGGTACCGTCGGCGTTTTCCTGCGAGGAGAGAATCTTGTTGTCGATATCGATGTACCAGCCCATCTTCGAGCCGATCCAGAGAGAGAAGAACGTTCCCACCGCAGGCTTGGCCGGATCGCTGTTGAGCGCGCCCGAGCAGTTCAGCGAAGCAAGCTGGCTCTGCTCATCGGCGTTCGACAGCCAGAACATGACGGTGCGCTTGCTCATGCCCTTGGTCATGCACGTCGAGAACTTCATAAGCGTCTCGGAGTTCAAGCTGGAGAACAGCTTGTCAAACGACAGCGCCGCCGCCTCGGCGAACAGCCCGTCCGTGATGTCGTTGCCGTTCGCGACGCTGGAGTCGGCCGACAGGTACTTCCAGTACAGGTCGTGCTGCAGCACCTTCGTGGCGTTCGTGCCGTCAAGCTCGGTGCCGTCCGCGAGCGTGATGGAGCCCGTGATCGACAGCAGGTCCTGTACCACGCTTGGAGTCACCGAAATGACACCGTCCACATGCGTGCCGGTCTTGGCCTCGTAGGCGGCGGCCCAGATCGCGGCCACGCGTGTGAAATCGGGGTCCATGCCGGCGTCGCGCGCCACGTTCATGAAGCCGCCGAACAGGGAGGTCTCCTGCTCTGTAATGTTCATCGACGCCGGAGTCTGCTCCGCCATCACGTCGTAGACCGTGGAGAAGTCGCCGAGGCTGATCGCGCCGTTCTTGATCTGCAGGGCGCCCATCGAGCCGGGGAAGCCGCCGGAGGCGCGCATCTCGGCGGAGTTCTGCGCCACAACGAGGTAGGTGCGGTCGCCTTCGGCCCCCAGCACGGAGGACGCGAGCGGCGCGAAGTCGGCGGCGCTCTGGAACGCGCCGTTGACCTGGGAGATCTTGCTCTTGGCGGAGGAGACCAGGTCCTCGAGCTGGGAGATGTGCAGCTGCGGCAGCGAGGCGACCGCGTCGGCGCACGTCTGCATGGCCGGCGCCGCGTCCTGGACGGCGTCGAGCAGCTGAACGACCGCGGGGACGTTGACGGTCTTGTCAGACGAGATCAGGCTGTCCACGGGATTGGCCTCAAGGGTCTTGGTGAGCGGGACGAGTGCGTCGTTCGCGACGCCGGAAAACGAGCTCACCAGGGTGCGGACCGATGAGACATCCTGGCCATACACAGGCATAAGCGAGGCGATCGACCAGATCGGCGCGGAGAGTTCCTGGTCCATCTCGCCCGCAAGGCTCGCCACCCGCTGCGCGGCCTGGGAGGCGGCCGCGTAATCCTGCGAGGAGACCGCATCGGAGATGGTGCTCACGTTCTGCATCACCTCGGAGGCCCGGCTCTTCAGGTTGCGCGCGGAGACGAACGCGAAGGCGCCACCGCCGACGAGCGCGACGACCAGCACGAGGACGACCACCAGCGCGATGACGGGAGCCTTGCGCTTCTTGCGCGACGAGCGCCGACGCTTGGAGCCCTTTCCCCTGCGCGAGGATCCCGACGAGGCGGAATCGGAATTGGGAAGGAGATAGAGCGGCTCGCCTTCCGGCACGCTGCGGGATGCAGACGGCGCGGCACCAGCCTGTGTGGGGCGCCGAGAGCCAACGTCCGTCTGCGCGGGGCGCGGCGATCCGCAATCGGCCTGGGGCCGGCTACCCGCCTGGGGCCGGCTACCCGCCTGGGGTCGGCTATAGCTATCCGCCGTGCGCGCAGGCGACGCGTCGCCGGACTGCTTGAAATGACGCCCTTGCGTCCTATTGTTCACATCTGCCATCTCATACCCTCCACCATGGCAACGGGGACTCAAGGCCCCTATCGTTCGAGGCATAATCGTTCAGTATTTTAGCCGAACGCACCCTCCATCGCGCCACAGGGTGCCATCTACACGAGTTCAACCGGTCCGCTGCCGAGCCGTCCGCCGAGCCGTTGTTGTGCCGCCCGCCGACCTGCCGCCCAGCTTCTGCCAACCCCGCTGCCGCCGTGCCGCCGCCCCTCGGTCCGCTGCCGCAGTGCCCGTCAACGCGCTGCCGCACCACCCTCCAACCTGCCGCGGCGAAGATCCCGCAGAAAACCTCACACGTACGAATCCCCCATCGTGTGGTGAACGCCGCCAGGGAGCCGCGCGCCCGGAACTATACTTTGTACGGAAACACGAATCTGATAGCAACCGGCATCCGGGAGACACCTGTGACCGATACGCACATCGATATATCGATCGTAGTCCCCTGCTACAACGAGCAGGAGAGCCTACCGATCTTCTTTGAGGAGCTCGCGCGCACCACGCGAGCCATGGCTGAGCGCGAGCACGTGCGCTTCGAGGTCGTCCTTGTCGACGACGGTTCGCACGATGGCACCCTCGAGGTCATGCGCGAGCAGGCCGAACGCCGGCGCGGCGATTTTGAGGTCCGCTGGCTGTCGTTTTCCCGCAACTTCGGCAAGGAGGCGGCGCTGCTGGCCGGCCTTGCGCATGCGCGCGGCGCGCTCGTGGCGACCATGGATGCCGACCTGCAGGACCCGCCCAGTCTGCTACCCGAGATGTACCGCATCATCTGCCAGGAAGGCTACGACAACGTGGCGACACGGCGCACCACGCGCGAGGGCGAGCCGCCCATCCGCTCCGCGTTCGCGCGCCTGTTCTACCGCATCATCAACCGCATCTCCAAGACCGAGATCGTCGATGGCGCGCGCGACTTCCGCCTCATGAAGCGGACCATGGTCGACGCGATTCTCGCCCTTCCCGAGTACAACCGGTTCTCGAAGGGCATCTACGGCTGGGTGGGCTTCAAAACCAAGTGGCTCCCCTACGTGAACGTCAGCCGCGCCGCGGGCGAGACCAAGTGGAACTTCTTCTCGCTGCTGCTCTACTCGATCGACGGCATCGTGGCGTTCTCAACGGTGCCGCTGTCCCTCGCATCGATCGCCGGCGCGCTGCTGTGCCTTGTCGCCTTCGCGGCGCTCGTCTTCATCATCGTGCGGGCGCTGCTGTTCGGCGATCCCGTAGACGGCTGGCCGTCGCTTGCCTCGATCATCATCTTCATCGGGGGTATCCAGCTGCTGTGCCTGGGCATCATGGGGCAGTACCTGGCCAAAACGTATCTGGAAACCAAGCGCCGGCCCGCCTATATCGTCCGGGAGTCGAATTGCGGCGCCGCGACGGTGCCGGGACAAGACGCGGGATGCGCGGATCCGGCGCGCCCGGCAACTGCGGAGACGTCTGCAGTGGCGTCGGAGCAGCGCACGGTGTCGGCGCCCATGCCGGATACCGCGGCGCCCGGGCACCCGACGGCAACTCCGGCAGCGCGCGCGGCGAACGTAACAGAACCCGCTGCGCACCCGGCGCCGAGCGCACGGACAGGCCAAACGCCCGCTCACGCCAGCTCTCTGGAGGATGCCGATGCGCACGCGTAACACACAGGCGGCGCAGGGCACCGATATGGGCTCTCTGTCAGCGAACGCACCATCGCGCACGGCCGCGCCGCGCCTGGCATCGATCCTGTTCTGGGTCGCATGCTTTGCCGCGCCCATCGCCGTCCTCTGCGCGCTGCTCGCCTGGGGCGGCATCTACCCGTTCGGGCCCGAATCCTTCCTCACCGAGGATCTCAAATACCAGTACATCGACTTCTTCACCTGGTATCGGCAGGTCCTCACGGGCCAAGCGAACATCTTCTACAGCTTCGCTCAGGGGCTGGGGTCGAACACCTGGGGCCTGTACAGCTACTATCTCGCCAGCCCTTTCAACCTGCTCATCCTGCTGTTCGACGAGAAGCACCTCACGCTGGCCATCGTGTGCATCGTCGCGCTCAAGCTCGGGTGCATGCAGCTGAGCATGACCTGGTACCTGAGGCGGCGCTTCGCGCTTGCGCCGGCATGGGCGGCGGTGCTCGGCCTGTGCTTCGCCTGGTCCACCTGGGTTGCCACCAACCTGCGCAATCCGCTATGGCTCGACGCGCTCATCCTGCTACCGCTCGCCGCCTGGTGCTGTCACCAGCTCATTCGCCGGGGCTCCTGGATCCCGCTGGCGCTCCTCACGGCCGCAAACGTCATCTGCTGCTGGTACATGGCCTATATCACCTGCTTGTTCCTCTGCCTGTTCGTGCTGTTCGAGCTCGCCGTCTACCTGTTCGAGGGCAACCGGGCGCGCGGCCGCTGGGTCGCGGAGCGCGCAGGGCGCTTTGCCGGAGCGATGGCGCTCGGCATGGCGCTCGCGGCCTGGACCTTCGCCCCCACCGTGCGCGCGATGGCAGGCGGTTCGAGCACCCAGGACATCACGCTGTTCGCGACGTACCCGAAGGCGGTCATCCAGGGGCTGCTGCCTGGCCTGTGGGCGCCCGACCGCATACCACAGTTCTATACCGGCATCGTGCCGCTCATGCTGGCCCTGCTCTTCCTCGGATGCCGCCGCATCGACGGCCGCCTGCGTGCGCTCGCCCTGCTTGTAGCGATGTTTCTTGCGGCGAGCTCGTGGCTGGGGCCGCTCCAGTACATCTGGTGCGGTTTTCGCGTGCCGAACGGCTTCTATTCGCGCACGGCGTTTCTGCTCGGGTTCATGGAGATCTGGGCGGCGGGGTATTTCCTGGCAGCCATGCACGGCAGGCGCGGTGCGAGAAGCGGCGGACGAGGGATGCGCGGCACCGAGTGCGCGCAGGTGCGCAACGTGGGCTGCGGCACTGCATCGGGGCGCACCGCAGGCTCCGACGTGCCGGCACACGCACCGGCTGCCGGTGCAGGCCGGGCCGCCAGTGCGCCGGCACACGCGTCGGCTGTCGGCGCGGAACGGGCCGGCGGCACAGGCCGGGCCGCCGGTGCGCCGGCGCGCGATACGGACGCCGATGCGCCCACAAGCGCCACGAAGCGCCACCGCGCACGCGGCCGCTGGCTGCGCTCGTCCGCTGTTGCCGCCGCCGTGCTCGCCGTAGCCCTCATCGACCTCGGCCTCAACGCGCATACGGCCCTGAACCAGCTGTACGTTGGCTACACCCAAACGCAGCACGAAAGCTATCGGGACGAGGTGACCGTGTGGGTCAACGCCCTCGAGGCGCACGACCGCGCGGCGTTCTGGCGGGCGGACAAGACCTACACCCGAACGGGAGCCGCCTTCAACGAGGGCATCGCCCACGGGTTCCGGCAACTCTCCACCTACTCCTCAGCGAACAACCCCGCTGCAGTGGCCTTCCTCAACGCGCTCGGCTACAGCTCTCCGGGCGAGTTCTCGAGCGTCTACACCGCGCCCAACCTGGTCATGGACAGCCTGCTCGGCGTAAGGTACGTGAGCACCTGGGGAACGCCCGCAGGATATGAGGCCACGACGCTTTCCACCTCGGCCAACGGCGCCACAACCTCCTACAACCCCCATGCGCTTTCGCTGGGCTACACGCTGGCGAGCACCGAAACGGCCGCGACGGCGCTCGACGGCAGCGACCCCTTCGAGCGCCAGAACGCCGTTGCCGCCGCGCTCACCGGCGACGAGACGCCCCTCTACACGCGCATCGAGGCGCGGGAGGTATCGAGCAGCGCCGACAGCATCAGCTGGGAGGCCGACGTGCCCGCTGGGCATATCGGCTACACCTACGTCGTGCGCGGCAAAGACGCCGGGAGCTACCGGCCCGTTGCGCTCACGGTCGACGACGCGGTGACGCCACTTGAAGGTTGGCGCTTCGCCAACAACGTGCACGAGCTCGATCACGAGCCGGTTGCCGGCAGCGAGGGCGCGACGCATACCGTGACCATCTCGTGCGCCGACGGCACGGGCGCCATGCCCGAAGGTACGACCTGCGTGTTCTACGCCCTCGACTACGCGCGCTTCGAGCAGCTCATCGGCACCCTCAAGGAGCATGAGTTCACCCCGGACGTGTTCCAAGACGGCCACGTGACTGGCACGTACCGAGCGAGCGCCGACCACACGAAACTCGTGCTCTCCATCCCCTACGATGCAGGATGGAGTGTGATGGTGGACGGAAAGCAGGCATCGCTTGAGTCGGTGTTCGACGGCGGCATGTCCCTGCTCGAGCTGTCCTCAGGCGAGCACACCATCGAGATGACCTACCGCTCCCCCGGCGTGGGCACAGGCATCGCGATCAGCCTCGCCGCGATCGCGGGTCTGTGCGTCGCGGGCGCCGTCCGATGCGCTGCCCGTCGAAGGACGCCGCAACCGTAGCGTGCAGTCTGGGGACGGGGTCGTTTCGTGCACGGTGGGTTCAGGGACTGAGCGCGGTTGCGGCGGCAGGTTCGGCCTGCAGTCTGGGGACGGGGTCGTTTCTGCAGTCTGGGGACGGGGTCGTTTCGGTCACGGGTACGGATCCACGGCATGGGTGCGGTCACGGCGGCAGGTTCGGGACCCGTGCAGCCCGGGGACGGGTTCGTTTCAGTCACGGAGGCGGGTTCAGGGACCCGAACACAACGACGTTCCCCGCAGGCGGGCGCGAACAGGCTCCGAACACGACGTCGCGCATCCCGGGTTCTGGGTGTTCTTGCGGGGCGGCAGGCATGAGATGCGCTCCAGGCATCCCGGTCAGCAGCGCATCTCATGCCAAGGCGCTCCGACCGGCGGCAGACGCGAAAAGCCCATCGGCCTCCACACGCCCCGCGCTTGGCCTTGGCCGCCAAAGAGGCTGGCACATCCCGACAGCCTTCGCATCCCGGGTTCGCGTTCCGGCCATCGAGACAACAAGGGTTCGTCTTCTATCCGTCCACAAGCAAAAACAAGCTCCAAACGGCCAAAGGACGAACCCAAGTTTGATGAACGGCAGAAAGCCGAACCCTGAATGGCAGAAGCGCCACTATCAAACTCCAACCTTGTCGGCAGGCAAGGCGAAACGATCGGATCCCACGAGCACAGAACGATGCAGGAATCGCCCGGCCATGCTGCATTTCAACCTTTACAGCCCATAGTATGCGCTGTCCTGATCAAGATTGGGGTTGCTGTATGGATCTCCCTTGAGGAAAACCTCCGGCCAGCGCTCCGTAAACAAAGCCTGCTCGCGTTTCCAGCGAACGAGCTTTTCCGAATCGGCCACCTCCCGCCCACGTGACACGAACTCGTAGTGAAACAGCTCGGCATAGGGGGTGAATACAATAAGCTTGCCCTGCTCGCGCACACGGAAACAAAAGTCGACGTCGTTGAACCCCACCGCAAAACGCTCGTCATAGCCCCCCACCTGGATAAACGTGCTGCGGCGCATCATTTGACATGCCCCCGTGACTGCCGAGAAGTTCCCTGGTCTCACAGCCCGGGAAAGATATCCCTCACGCGCAGAGCAAAAATCCTGATTGACATGAGCAACCGCTCCGTGCGGCCCAACCAGAACGCCCGCATGCTGCGTCAGCCCATCTCGGAAATACAGCTTAGCGCCCACAACGCCCACTTCAGAACGCTGCAGATACCCAATCATCTCCTGCAGGGCATCAGGGGAAATCACCTCCGTATCGTTATTCAACAGCAGTAGGTAATCCCCCGTTGCTGACTCAACGCCCAGATTGATCAGCTTCGAATAATTAAATCCCTGCACACTATCGGAAACGTCAAGGATGCGGACAGCATTCCCGTACCTATGGGACAGCCGCTCATATGCCTCGAACGTCGACGGCTCGACGCTGTGGTTCTCTACAACCACGATCTCGATCGGACGATAGGTCGAACGATCGAAAAGCGACGCAATGCACGTCGAGAGCACCTCGGCGTGGTCCCGCGACGGAATGACGATGCTGATGAGCGGAGGCGGAACCGGCAAATCGTAATGCACACGATAGACAAATGGCTGCGGCCCCTCTTCCACGTGTGCAGCAATACCTTGCGAATCAAGATGCCGCTGCAGGGCCAAACGTCCCGCTTCGTCTGCATAGGGCTTGCTTGAGGCATTATCGCCACTCGTAGAGCCAGCGTGTTCACGCCAATGGTACAGTACGCGCGGCACGTGCCGAAAGCGCATACCGGCGCCGAGTGCCCGCAGCGTCAGATCGTAGTCCTGAGCGCCCGTCACATCATCAGAAGATAGCCCGATCCTGCACAACGCATCACGCGCGATGCACAGGAAGTGCGTCACGCAGTTATGGCTGTAGAGCAGATCGATATTCAGCTGCGTCTTGAAGATCGGTTGTCGCCACTGCCCCCTAGTCTCGAACAGGTCCTCATCGCAGAATAGAACTTCGGGCCGCTCGACGCTGTTCAAAGCGCGCGCGTACCAGAACAAGGCATCAGGCTCCAGCAGGTCATCGTGGTCGAGAAAGGCGAGATAGTCGCCATGCGCTGCCTCGATACCCGCTTTGGTGTTGCCGACGATTCCGGCATTTTCATCCAGGCTCACCACGCGAATGCGCTCGTCGTGCGCCTTCCGCGCGGCCTCCACGACCACAGGACTATCCGGCGAAGCATCAACCAGCACAAGCTCCCATGCCCGATAGCTTTGCGCGAGCAAAGACTCAACGAGCTCCTGCAGAAAGGTGGCATTCGACCGATAACAGGGAACGATAACGCTGAACATCGGCTCAAACGGCAGCACGGTCGCCGCCTGCGACGCCAGATCGCCCGCATGCGCCCGATGCTGTTCAAACCACGTGCGATACCGCGTATCATCGGCACGGGCGTCGCGCATATGCTGCCACGATTCATGCTCGCGATACCGCCAAAACGGCTCGTCGCAGGAACAGAATCCATCCGCAAGGCGCAGTGAATCGTCATGCGCCCACAGCGCAAAGCTGCGACAGCCCTGCAGAAGCCGGATAGAGTAGTACATGCGATGCTCGCAGCCGCCCCAATCCGCCTCGACGGAAAGCTGGCGCTCGAACTCGTAAACCGTCGCATCGAGCACGTTGCCGTCTGGGCCGACCAGCGATAGCTCGGGTTGCACATCCCCAGGACCGTCCCAGCGCACACATGCACGCCACACGTCGCCATCCGACGAGGGAAGCAAGCGGTCGAGCGTCGGTCGCAGCCGGCCATGGACCCATCGCTCCTGCGCCCCTTTGAGAAGCTCGACGCGATCTTGGCGCACACGGTAATTGAAGCTCGACTTCCAGCGAGCAATACGGCAGTCCAGCCGAACCGCAGCATGCTCGCAGCCGCAAACAAAATCGACCGTAAAGATTGCAGTTGGGAAAAACGGTAGGACAACGATCCAGGTGGCACCGTCTCGACAGCCCTCAACGGGAAAGATCTCAACGGGGATCGGACGTGATCCCATCAAAGCACTGACTTGAGGCCATCCAGCTGGAGCTGAATCAATCCCCGCCAGCTCAATGAGGCAATACAGGCGTCCATCGGCACGCACCATCCCCCGCTTGCGGGCCCTCATCATGCAGCACCGCCCTTGACCAAGCGCGACAATGCCGCCTTTTTGCCGTATTGCTGGCTGAAATACCGCAAGGCAAGCACCTTGCGAGCGGTTGCACCCACATTCGTGGCATAGCACGCCTCAAGCGCAAGTCTCTGCGTCTGCGGGCGCAAACCGAGCTCAGCCACGGCCTCGGCACTCCAATAGCGGCCAAGAACGCCATGCACCCCCTCAGCGATAGCGCGATACTCCTCATCAGGTAATTTGAGCGCTCCGTACAACGCAAAATCGAGCGCGAAAGACACCATCTCAGCCGCATAGGAATCAAGTATGCCCATGCGCGCCCAGTCCCGGAAAATCGGGTCGATGATTTTCACGTGCTCTCTCATCTTGAACCCTGAATCATGCCGAACCGCATCCATAAGCGAGCCAGCTCGTTGCACTCGGTATTCATATAGGCGCGCGGAACTCAGACGCGTCCGCGCAGAACGCGGATAGAGCGCAAAGTGAAACACCTGATCTTCACCAAAGCGAACCGACTCATCGAAGAAAATCCCGTTCTCACGCAGGAAATCCGTCCTGCAGGCCGTGCGCCAAGCGAAAGGGCGTGAAGCCTCACGGAACAGCAGGTCCGGTTTAAACCCCTCGTAGACAACATCTCGGGGGGACAGCACGTCCTTCAGCCAGGGATCAGCAGCGTCCTCGGGAACCCATGAGGCGCCAAAGGTCAGCACATCAGCTGCGGTCTCTTCGAGCATACGCACCATTTCTGAACACGCCTCCGGATGAAGACGATCGTCTGAATCGAGAAAGCACACATAGGGCGCTTCGGCGACGTGAATGCCGACGTTGCGCGCCGAGGACAGGCCGCCGTTCGGCTTGTCAACGATACGAATACGCGCATCGCGCGCAACCCAGGAATCAAGCTTGCCGCGCGACCCATCCGTTGAGCCATCGTTCACGCACACGATGTCAATATCCGCACAGGATTGCGCCTGCAGAGATTCCATGCAAGCATCAAGGCAGTCCTCGACGTTGTATACCGGTACGATTACCGAGATCCTGCTCATGCGGCACCCCCCTGAGCGTTGATGCGTCGTGGCGACGTGCGCGTCAACTTGTACGACAGTACCTTCAACACCAGGGGAAGCCCCCCCAGGCGGAGGTAGTGTTTGAAGGAATTTAGCTTCCCGGGAGCAGTGAACTTCGTCCGATATGCATCGAAGCCCGCCGGGTCATCCATAAGCGCTCGCAGATCAGCCTCCGCCCACGGCTCAAAGAGGTCGTAGTTAATCTTGCCCGCTGCATCATCTGCACGAAACTCCTGCGATGCACGCTCTATGAAGCCCGACCGAAACTCCGCACTCAGCCGATCGTAATTCCACATATAACTATCGAACTTCATGCGTTCAAGGATGCCGAATAGGACGTGCGTATCCTTGCCGCGCTCAAGCACGAATGCATCCATGGCGGCGTACTCGTCGCAAACGCAAAACACCTTTGCGGCAGAGTTCACCGACGACTTCTCGTTATCTTGCCGGTAGTGCAGAATGGAATCGGCAAGAAAGGTTGCACGCTCAGCCGAAGCCCATACTTTGAAGTTGAAACCGGCATCCTGATACGATGCCCCCGGTGTTTCCAGGAAGCGGATTCCCTGTTCCTGCAGAAACGAACGACGGTACAACGCCGACCAAATACTGGGCTTACGGAAGAACACTGCCATGTCATCGAGCGGACGCATGGTGCGGCCTGCCTGCATGGCGTCAACGATGTGAAACGGCTCATCGCACGGAACGGGCTGAGACCAATACAGGGAGAAGTCAGCCTTCACTACATCTGAATCATGAGCCTCTGCTTGTGCGTATAGCACCTCAAGCGCATTCGGCTCGAAAAAGTCATCCGATTCGAGAATGGCGATATAGGCACCGACAGCATGGTCGAGCCCAAGGTTCATGGATGCTCCGTAGCCCGAGTTGGGCTTATCGATCGCTCGAAAGCGGTTATCGCTCTCCAGATAACGCTGGATGATTGCGCGCGAATCGTCAGTCGAGCCGTCGTTAATGCAGAGAACCTCGAAATCGGTATAGGTTTGGGCAAGCAGCGAATCCAAGCATTGGGTCAGGTACCGCTCCACGTTGCAGATGGGGACCAGCACGGAGATCGCCGGTGCCGCAACACGCGGCTCCGTAATCGTAAGAACAGTGGGTGCAGATGACACGATGAATCCAACCTGTTGCATCCTATACATGATTCAATAATAGCCCATACGCAAAAGCGCTCGCCCGCGACAGCAGGTGAGCGCTTTCGACGCAGGAAAAGAGACGAACTACAGCGAAGCCATATACCCCGCCAGGCGCTCGGTCCAGTCGGCGGGCTCGAAGCCGGCCGCGCGGACCT
>CABRHH010000042.1 GCA_902470695.1 uncultured Collinsella sp. | reverse complement strand
GGCAGATGTCGAAAAGATGAGCCCCAAGGCTCCGTGCGCGGGTCCCGCCGGCACGGCCGGACCAATTCCGGGTTCGGATTCCATCCGTCCGTGAAACCAGGGTTCGCCCCGTGTCCATCTAGGGGCGAAAAACGGCCCCAGACGGCCAGATGGCGAACCCGGGATCCGCCGATGGCAGAAACACGAACCCGAGTTCCCGATGGCCTCCCCGGATGGCCAAATGCCGAACCCGGAATCTCGACAGCCGCCCCCGATGGCCGAAACGCGAACCCGGGATCCCGGCAGTCTGCCCGGACGTCCAGAGCGCGAACCCGGGATCGCAAGCCCCGGCAGCCCAGACAGCCCCGGCAACTCCAACCGCTCCCAGCCTCCAAAATCCCCGTAGGCGCCTCTGCCCGGCGCGTCTCCGCATTCCTGCGAGTACAATAGGGCGCATGCGTCCGCCGCGCCTGGCGGCGCCAAGAGGGATTCGTATGCGCGCGCATGTCGGCACACGCCGGCGTCCGCGTTGGCGTGTGCACGGCAGCAGGGGAGCGACCATGGCTCAGCAGCACGATCTGTTCGACGACATCATCGATATCAGCAAGGGCATCGGTGCGCTCAAAGACCCGTTCGGCGGCGTGACCGATGCCCTGATGGGGGCGGCCTCGGACGGTGCCCCGCAGTGGAACCCGGCCGATTACAAGGAGCGTCCGCGCGCCAACACCGTGCCGTGCCTGCCGTGCAAGTTCGAACACAGCACCTGCCGGGCGTGCATGGACATTTGCCCGGTGGACGCCATCGACATCGAGGACGGCGCCATCGAGATCGCCGACAGCTGCCGCAAGTGCGGCCTGTGCGTGGCGGTGTGTCCCACTGAGGCGTTCATCAGCCCTCGCCTGCAGCCCAAGAAGTTCTACGATGCGGTTGCCCGCGCCGCCGTTGCGCATGAGACGGCCTACGTGACCTGCACGCGCGCGCTTAAGCGCATCCCGCGGGACAACGAGGTGGTCATCGCCTGCGTGGGCGACATCACCGCCGAGACCTGGTTCGCTATTCTCGCCGATTTTCCCAACGTGAGCGTGTACCTGCCGCTCGATATCTGCAGCGCGTGCCGCAATGCGATGGGCGAGGAGCTGCTGGGCGAGGCGATCGGCCGCGCTGAGCAGTGGGCGGGCACAGGTCTGGGGCTTGAGGTCGAGGCATCGGCGCTGACCTGCGAAAAGCGTCGCGAGTATGAGCGCAAGGAGTTTATGGACAACGTGATGCGCACCACGGGCCTGGCGGTTTCCAAGCTCACACCGGCCACGGCGGCGCTCGCGAGCGTGACCCAGCGCCTGCGCGATCACACCGGGCGCATCAGCTCGCTGGAGAAGACCCTGAACGCGGCATGCGGAACCACTGCGCAGAAGCGTCGTCGCATCCTGACACAGGGGCGCCAGCTCATGCTCTCCACATTGCAGCAGCGTCCCGAGCTGGCCGAAAACGTGGAGGTGAGCCGTGCGGCGTGCGACCAGGAGGCGTGCACGATGTGTGGCGAGTGCGTACGCCTCTGCCCCACCTATGCGTGCGACCTCACCTCCTCGGGGCGCCTGAACATCGAACCGGCGTACTGCATCGGCTGCGGACTGTGCGTGGAGGCGTGCGAGGAGGGCGCGCTGCGCCTGGAGACCTTCGACGGCAGCGATTTGGTGGTGCCCGATCCGGAGGCGGAGCGCAAGGCGGCGCTCGCAGCGGAAGCCAAGCGCGATGCCGCTAAGGCGAAGGCGCAGGCCAAGCAGCAGATCAATCGCATTCTCGACACCGTGGAGAAACTGGCCGAATAGGATGGTAGGCCGCGGGCTCGCTTGGTCTCCTCGTCGCCCGGGCGTAACGGCGGGATGCTCTTTGCCCCACGGTGCTGCCATGTGCCTACTGAGACACGGACGGACAACGTTTGCGGCCCTCGGCTCCTCGTGCTGAGCAAGCGCTGTGGTGCGGGCTCGTTCGACTTTGCTGACGCCACAGTGCATCTCATCCGGGGTTGTTGTCGAGTTTCGTTGGCTTTTCCCGAATCCTCATAGCGGTTTTAGAACTTGTGTTCTACAAACATATGTTCTATACTCAGTGAATCCAGTGAATTACGGATTGGGGCGGATGCGCTATGGGGATTGAATTTGATAAACAGCTGGTTGCAATACTTTCGAATTGCAGTAGTATATCTGTAACGTGGAAGTATCGGTGAGCGGAATGACGTTTCGAGATCGACGGCTTGAGTCGTTTTGGAACGACCCCGTTCACAGTTCGTTCGCGCGAATGCCAGTGAGTTTTCGCAGTGTGCTGTACCGCAAGCTGCAGATGGTTGGAGCGGCGCACAGCCTGCAGGATTTGCGGGTGCCGCCAAGCAATCATCTGGAAAAGCTGAAGGGAGATCGGTCTGGCTGGTACAGCATCCGGGTGAATCGCCAGTGGCGTCTCTGCTTTAGGTGGTTGGACGGTGAGGCGGTGGAGGTTGAGCTTTGTGACTACCATTGAGGACATTATTTCAACGCCGGGGGATATCCTGCTTGAGGAATTTTTGGTGCCGTTGGGTATCAGTCAGTATCGGCTGGCGAAGGCTATCGGCAAGCCACAGTCGGCCGTTTCGGATATCGTGCACGGCAAGCGGGCAGTAACGCCGGAGATGGCATGGCTGCTCGGACACGCACTGGGCACAACACCACGTTTTTGGCTCGATTTGGAATCGACGTATCAGCTCAAGATGCTGGAATATCGCGATATGCCGCAGGTGACTGCATTGGCGTGAGATGTTTCGCGCCGGCCGCGGCTCGCTTGGCCTCCTCGGCGACCGGGCTCAGTGGTGGGGAGTCGCCTTGTCCCCGGTGTTGCCGCATGCCCGTTTGGATGCGGACGGGCATCGCTTACGACCCTCGGCTCCCTGTGCTGAGCTTGTGCCGTAATGAGGGCATTTCATGGGTATGCCTCGTTCGTTGGGGGTTTGAAACGGTTGTGTTCTATGAGCCTCCCGCATTCCTCTATAGTTTTTCTTAGAGAGTTTCCATATAGATATCTCATCGGCTGCCGCTGTGGATGCCGATGCGAGATGGGGGAGGCTGCGGCATGACGTTTTCTCAGACGAAAACGCCGCAAGGATACCTGCCGTTCCGTGCGGTTTCGCTCATGATGCCGGGCACTGGGAGTGAGGCGGCGCATATCGACGAGCCGTCTTTTGCATTTGACGTGTACACGGCACGCGAGATGGTGGATGCCCGTAAGCGGGGCATTGAAATTCCCACTGCACCGCAGGGTGTTTGCGACCTGGCGACGCTTGGTCTCTGCGTGAAGGCGACCGCGCGGGGCTTCACCCCGTCAGAAGACTCCCTCTCTGCATTTGCCGCCGAAAATGGGCCCCTGTTTGGTGCGATTGACGGCATCGAATCGCTTCGTGCGTGGAAATATGCAGCCGATGCGGCAATGACTGCGACACGCATCCAAGAGTGTGTGAACGGCTCAAAGGATATCCGGGCGTTGCGCGCGATGGGGCGGGTGAGCAAGCAGCGTCTGGTCGATGTGGTTACGGGGGGCGGCGTTCGAAATCTTCACGCTGCACATCAATCCCTATGGGGCATATCGCGAAGCGATCGCAAGGCTACCGTTCATTCACCGCGTCGAGTGCGAAGAGGGCATTGCCTATGTGTTCGTTTCCTGGGTGTCCGGTGAACATGGTGCAGACGAGCTCGTCGAGTTCGATGCCCTGCTGTTTCCCGGCGAGATAACCGAGGGCGATGTGCAGACCGTGAGCATGCTGTTGGGGTTCGATGCGGAGTTAGAGCGCTTGTCATGGGAGCGCTTGGTGGTTGCCAATAGGGAAGATTCCGACGGGACACGGGCACCGACATCCGCTCAGGGTGCAGACGAGGTGTTCGGAGCGGGCCGCTCTGTCATCGAGAGAGGATCGATCGAGCAGATAGCGTTCCATCCGTTTGAAGCGGAGGACGCCCCGCTCGATGCCACGGATGCTCCGGTACTCGCCGCCCTCGTGCAGGCGATGATTGCTGCGCATCTGGGCGGGGCGATTATCGATGTGTTTCAGGGTGATGCGGTGACGGGGTATCTCGCCTTCGATTCATTGGTGAGCTGGCTATGGTACGACTTCTCGCGTGCGCTTTCAAAGATCTCGGTGGGATACTGCGAGCGATGTGGCAAGCCATTTTCGCTGACGGGGCATCGGGGGGTTGGTAGACGTTACTGCTCGCGTGCCTGCAAAACGGAAGCGAAAAACGCCCGCGTGAGACAGCAACGGAACGATTCCCGTAACCTGTTCCTCGCGGGTACATCGCTCGAGACCATTGCGCGCGAGGTGTACGCGGGCACGAGGGAGCGAGATGCTGTGCAGCGAATTCGAGGCGATTTATCAAAATGGGTCGAGTTGAAGCGCCGTCTTGATGAATCGATTGCGCAAGAGGGCTTCTCGGCTTCCCAGCTGTTCAGGCGTTGCGTGTCTGCGGGCTTGGATATGCATAAGCTCCTGAATGCTCAGCGCTGGGATGAACTGCAGCGGGGATTGCGACGGGCGTCGCATGCCTAGGTGAAGCGGCTCGGGGCGCACGTGGGCGCCGCCGACCGCTACCTGTGCGGGCATCAGAGCGTTGCGCGCGCTTCGGGCCCGCGCACATAAAAGTACCCCTTAATCATCTCTATAAGCGTGATGATGTTCTTTGTAGCATACATATTGACGATCGAGGACGTTGCCAAACGGTTGGCGCGTGGGTGGGGTGTATTCGCCAGGAACGTGCCGTCTGTTCGGCGAGCGGTTGTCGCAGCGGTTGCTGGCGTGGAAGCAAATGACGGTCAAGTGAGTATTCGTTTTGGAGATGTGAGGGGAACGATATGAAGTGTCCGACGTGTGGTTTTGAGAACGAGGACGGCGCCAAGTTCTGCGTGCAATGCGGAGGGAGGGTTGATACCTCAGAGCTGGGGCGCAGGGACAATGCGGTCGAAGCTGCTCCGACGGCGGGATCCCCTGCTGTGGGGGAAGCCGCTTCGGGTGGCTCGGAAGGGGAGGACGAGACGGTTCCGGAAGGGGAAGGCGCGGCGGCGCCTGCGGCGACATCGGTGGATTCGGCACCGTCGACCGAAGAGAAGCCAGCGAAAGCACAGGGCGAAGAGGCCCTCAAGAACGCGAAGGGCTTCTTCAGCAAGCTTGTAGCAAAATATGGGAGCAAGCGTCTGGGCATTGCGGGCGGTATCGTTGCCGTTGCACTCGTTGTCATCATTGCGGTCGTGGCACTGTTTGGTGACGGTCCCAGCGATTCGCTGATCAAGCAGGACATCGAGAAAGCGGAAATATCATGGGGCGGCACCGGTGAGTTCGATTCCAGGGAGCCGTTTCAGATTTCTTCGGTTGAGGTAACGAGCAAGGAGAAGGTCGACGTTCCGAAAGGATTGTTCGGCGGTCAGCTCGGTGACACCGCTTACGAGGTGAAGGCAACGGTCAAAGCGAGTAACGGGTCGGTTGATTCGGAGGCGGTCGTGACGGCCGACTATGCGAAGTACCAGGGCACGTGGCAAGCATTCAGCAGCCCGAGCGTCGAATCGGAGACCGCGACTCCGGTAGCGGGCATTACCGAAGACGCCCTGAAGGCGGGTGCGCAGACTATTCTTTCCAAGGCGGACGGCAACAACAGGATGGCGGAGAACAGCCTGAGCACTATCTATGCTGACGCCAAGGTCGAAGTCGACAAGGTCGACTTCGATAAAGAAGCCAAAACCTGCACTGCAACGATGAAGTATGCCGTTGAAGACGCCTTTTCCAGCGCGAAGGCAACGGTCACCGCTGATTTCACGTATGAGAACAACACCTGGTTACTCACGAACGCCAAGGCCGACGACAAGGCCAAGACAGTTTCCTACGACAAGCTCGTCGGCACGTGGAAGGGGACCTTTGAGAAGACAGGTCATGGGAAGTCGCGCGGATCGGATTGCTACGGCGCCAAGAGCAGCGTTCCGGAGTTGACGATAACCTCGGTTGACCCTGACTCGCTCAAAGTGGAGGGAACGTTCAGCGGCATGGTTCATGATCATGGTGAGTTGTCGAGCGATGCCAACGCCACTGAGGGCGATAGGACCGTCGAGGCGATGCCGTTTACCGCCACGCTTGAGGAGAAAAGCCAGTACGGCCGCGTTGGAACTGAGTATACGTTCCCCGTTGAGGACGGCAATACGCTGCGCATCACGTTCGGTTTTGGCACGAATAGAGATGACGATCCCAACGGCGCGTTCATCAAGGTTTACTACTGCTACCAATGCGATGTGGATGCCATCTTCCTGCCTGACCAGCAGGAGAAGTGGGTTGACACGTATCGCCTGACGAAGGCCGAATAGCACGGCGACTCTCGCCGATTGAATGAAGGGGCATTTCATGTATTGTTCGCAGTGCGGCGCCGAACTGCCGGAAACCGCGCAATTCTGTTCTCAGTGCGGGGCGTCGACCGTTGCGGCGCCCGCTGTGAGTGATGGGGATGCCCCTCATGCCGAGGATGTGTTGCCGCCCGCTCCCGTCGATGGGCGAGGTGACGATACCGTCGCCTGCGCGGACGGGCCTTCGATGCCCGGCGAAGCTCATGCGGATGAACCGTCCGCAGCGGATTCGGTATCCGGGGGGAAGCAGACGTTGGGCCAACGGTTGCTGATGTTCCGTCGTACGACGCTGAAAGCGGTCCCCACCTTCGTGCTCGCGCTTGTTGCGTTCATAGCAACCGTTGCAACCGCCTACGCTGCCTTCAAGGTGGTTACCGAGGTCATCATCCCCGCCATCGAGCAGGTGGTCGAACAGGGTCAGGACGGCTCGGATGGTGCGGGCACAGCTCAGGAGGGCGCTGAGAGTTCCGGCGAAGGCGCTGTATCAGCGGCGAACGAGGAGGCTCATGCCGCTTACGACCAGGTGCTTGATGACTATCGGAAGCTCATGGATGAGAATGTTGGCGTTATTGCTGCGGCTGGTGAGTTCGGTACGATGATCGGCGATATGTCAGAGTACTCGGAGGAGCAGCAGGCATGGGTTGGAGACATCGTCTTTTCAGAAGACAGTAGGCTTTACTATGCCTACTTAGATATAGACGGTGACCTTGTTGACGAGCTGTTTGTCTCGGTAGGGGATGAATCGAGTTCATCGGAGAGCGGCTTCGTTTTCTGTGGCTTTGACTATGCAGATGGTGCGATTATCCGCTTTGCCGAATCTATCACGCGCGGGTCATATTATCTGTCTAAGGATGGCCTGCTAGTGGGATCTGGCTCCGGCGGGTTCGACACAGGGATCGTGACGGCGTCGAAATGGGATGGGAACGAATTGGTCGTTCAGGAGGCTGTCAGTTGGAATCCGGCGGACGATACCGATCGAGGCAACCCGGACAGCCCCTATGTGCTTTCTACGACGAAAGACGGCCAAACGAGGGAGGAAACGGTATTGTGGAGCGCCGTTGAGCCAGCGCGTGATGCATTTATCGAAAAGTATTCCTCTACCGATCCGCTTGACTGGATTATGCTGGAGTAGCTTGCGCATAGGGCGCGCAGCTCGTAGGTTGCTTTCCCATACGCCGTTGATGCTACCCTCTCTTTTGTACATCCTGTATAGAGGGAGATGCGGCCAAAACTGCATCCCGAGTCGACGCTGTTTGTCGAAAGCGGTGTTCGCATTGCGAGCGGCCCCGGATCTCCGTGCTGAGCCTGCGCTGCCCGCTTCGTCCCGCATACGGCTGGTTTCATGTCGAGCGCCGAACTATACTGGTAACGTTCAGTACGTTTGATCGCAAAGGATACTCATGTCCCTTTCCATCGGTATCGTCGGCCTGCCCAACGTGGGCAAGTCCACGCTGTTCACCGCCCTCACCAAAAAAGGTGGCTTGGCGGCCAACTATCCCTTCGCCACGATCGACCCCAACGTCGGCATTGTCGATGTGCCGGATGATCGCCTGCAGGCGCTCGCCGACATCGTGCAACCCGGGCGCATCGTGCCCGCCACGGTTGAGTTCGTGGACATCGCCGGCCTGGTGAAGGGCGCCAACGAGGGGGAGGGTCTGGGCAACCAGTTCCTCGCCAACATCCGCGAAACCGATGCGATCTGCGAGGTCGTGCGGTACTTCAAGGACCCGAATGTGCTGCGCGAGGCCGGGCGAGCCGACGAGTTCGTCGACCCGGTGGCCGATGCCGATACGATCATGACCGAGCTGATCCTGGCCGACATTCAAACGCTTGAGAAGCAGATCCCCAAGCTTGAGAAGGAGGCCCGCCGCGACAAGGAGCTCGCGCCGAAGCTCGAGGTGGCGCGTCGCCTCGTTGATTGGCTGAACGAGGGCAACCGCGCCGCCGCGCTCGACATGACCGACGAAGAGCGCACCGCTGCCCGGGGGCTGTTCCTGCTCACCATGAAGCCGATGCTGTACGTGGCGAACGTGGACGAGGATATGCTCACCGAGCCGCTGGCGCCGATCGATGGCGTGGAACCCATCGCCATCTGCGCGAAGGTCGAGGCAGAGCTATCCGAGCTCGACGCCGAGGAGGCGGCGATGTTCCTGGTCGATTTGGGCCTTGAGCGCTCCGGTCTGGAGACGCTTGCCCAGGCGGCCTACAAGCTGCTCGGCCTGCAGAGCTTCTTTACCGCCGGCGAGATGGAGGTCAAGGCCTGGACGGTGCGCCAGGGGGCTACGGCCCCGCAGGCGGCGGGCGTGATCCACACCGATTTCGAGCGCGGGTTCATCAAGGCCGAGGTCATCGGCTACGATGATTACGTGGAGCTGGGCGGCGAGCAAGGCGCCAAGGCGGCCGGCCGTCTGCGCATGGAAGGCAAGGACTACATCATGCACGACGGCGATGTGGTGCATTTCCGCTTCAACGTGTAGCCGACGGCTGCGCGCAAGAAAGGCTTGAGGGACATGTTCCAATACAACAAGAAGGACAGCGTGCTGGCGATCGTGGCGCTGGCGCTGGCGATTGTGCCGCTGTTTTTGGTCTTCATCTATCTGCCGCAGCTGGGCGACAGCGTGCCCATGCGCATCTCAAGCTCAGGTGAGGTGTTGCGCTGGAGTAGCAAGTACGAGCTGCTGATCGCACCGGTGCTGTCGATCGTGCTGGTGCTCGCCACGTTCGTGACCGCTTGGCGTCAGGCGAAGCGCTATGCGGACGACCCGTCCATGGCCGGCATGACGGTGCATCGGCATATGCGTAACGCCGTCGTGCAAAGTGCGGTGTTCGTGGTGGCTACGGGCCTGATCCTGTACAGCGCCGTCTACGGTGTGAGCATCGGGCTGTAAGCGTGGGACCTGCGGGAGGGTTGCTGCCTGTTCGACGCACTCGCAGCCAGCATGTGGTCTGTGTACCGAGCGGCCTTGCCCCATACGGCGACGATGACATGTGCTCGCCCGCGCTTGCATGGCGCCCCTGACCCCGGCAACGGGATCGGGGGCGTTTTTACAGGGGTCTCGGGTTCGTTATGGAGCCCAGGGAGCGTCATGGGCCCCGTGCGAGCCATGGCCCCCGCGCGTTATGCCAGTACCACGTTGACCAATAGCAGGTAGAACCCCGTGCCGGTAGCGATGGACAGCAGCATGTTGCGGTGCCAGCGATGGACGAGGACCACGGCGGCGATGCCGAGCGCTTCGGGGATGCCATGCGTGCCGGCGCTGAGTTGGACGTCCTTCAGGCAGTAGACGACAAGCATGCCGAAGACCGCGGCGGGCAGCACACGGCCGAGGTAGGTGACGACGGCGGGCGTGCGCCGGCGGAAGGCGATGAAGGGGACCGCACGCGTGAGCAGGGTGGCGGCCCCGGCGGCGGCGATGGTGATGAGCTGCTGGGATACGGTCATGGGTGCCTCCCCTCCGCTGCGGCGCTGCGCCGACGGGAGCCGTGGCGCGCGTGCGGAGGCTCGCTGGCATCGGGGTCGAGCCAGGGGCGCGCGACGAGCATGATGCCGCCGATCGCCACCATGGCGGGGAGCGCAAAGGCATCCGGGCCGAACAGGGCCAGGGCGCCGACGCTCGCCGTGATGCCTATCGCCGTGCAGGGCACCTGCTCGCGCTGCTCGCACTGCTCGAGCAAGATGACGCAGAACAGGGCTGTCATGGTGAAGCCGACGCCTTCGATCTGTATGTTCAGAACCGCGCCGAACAGGCCGCCCAGCAAACAGCCGAGGACCCAGTACAGCTGGTTGAGCGCGGCGATCCAGAACATGAACCAGCCTTCGTCAACGCCTTCGGGTGCGCGCTTGGCCCAGATGAGCGAGAACGTTTCATCGCACAGGGCGTAGATGAGATACGGTCGCGTGCGCCCGGTTTTCGGCAGGCGGTCGAGCAACGAGATGCCGTAGAACAGGTGCCGAGCGTTGATGACGAGGGCGAGCAGGAACGCCTGGACCGGCGCGAAGGGTGCCACGAGCAGCGAGGCGCAGGCGAATTCCGCGGAGCCGGCGAAGATGACGACGGCCATGAGCGGCGGGATCCACCAGGCGAGGCCGAGCGAGCTGGCAAAGATGCCGCAGGCGATGCCGAGCAGCAGGAAGCTCGCAAGGATGGGCAGCGTGAGCGGAAATGCCGCCTTGAGGGCGCGCAGCTGCATGCCGGGGTTCCTCCTTCTCGTGTGCAGTCGGTCTCCATGGAGCGTCTGGTGGGCGTTGGGCTCGACTATACCGCAGCTGCCGCTGCTCGACGCGATGCGGCGTGCGTCGGAAACACGGACGCAACGTGCGCGGATCGCCCTGCATGGGCCGGATGCGTAAGGCGTGTGCGGAGGCATGCAGTGTGCCGGATGCACGCAACGTGCATGGATTGGCTGCACGAGCCAGGAGGCGGCACGGACGGTAAAATGATACAGATGCGCGCAGGTGTGGACGGCGCGCGACGGCGGACGGGCACGGTTGCCTGGGTGCCGCCGGTGGCTGACGAGCGCGGTTGCCTTGATGGCACCTGCGGCAGCCGACGAGCGCGGCTTCCTGGACGGTGTGCGATGGCGCCAGACGGGCGCGGCTGTCTGGACGCCGCCGCCGGCGGACGAGTGCGGCCGCCCGGATGGCGCCGACAGCGGCGGACAAGCGCAGTTGCCCGGGCGCCGCCGTCGCTCCGGGACGGCTGCGAGGGTGACCGCGCCGGCGCGCACGTATGGCGGGGAGAGGGGTCTTATGGCAGATGAGAAGGCAACGCGGACGTTGCTGCCCAAACAGAGCAACGTGGTGGACTACGTGCGCGAGCGCCTGGACACCTTCGATGAGCGCCCGCTTTGCGCCGTCGATAGCCTGGTGTTCTCCTGGCTCGCCTATACGCGCCTGCCGTATGCGCTGGGATTGGCCTGCTTCGGCACCGGCATCGGCCTGCACGAGCTGCTGCGCGCCGAGGACTTCGAGCAGATGTTCGGCTCCACATGGGATCCGCAGCTCAGCCGCAACCTGCTCATCGCTGCGTGTGCGAGTCCACGTTTCCGTGAGGTCCGCCTGGTACATTTTCGCTTCAAGACCGACCCCGACCACGAAGAGCAGTTCGCCGCCATGACGTTTTTGCTGCCGCAGGGTGGCGCGTACGTGGCGTTTCGCGGGACCGATTCGACGGTGGTGGGCTGGAAGGAAGACTTCAACATGACCTTCCAGAACCCGGTGCCCGCCCAGGCTGAGGCGGTGGCGTATCTGGAAGAGATCGCGCGGGAAACCGCGGGTCCGCTCTGTGTGGGCGGCCATTCCAAGGGCGGTAACCTGGCGGTGTATGCGGCGGCCATGTGCGGCGCGGTGTGCCGGTCGCGCATCGAGCGCGCGTGGTCGCACGACGGCCCCGGGTTCCATCGCAGCTTCGTGCGCTCCGAGGCGTACCGGAGCCTGGAGGGACGGCTGGAGAAGACCGTGCCCAAGTCGACGGTAGTCGGCGCAATGCTAGCCGAAGGGCCTGCCTGCGAAATCAGCGTGGTGGAAAGCGATGGGATCTCGCTTCTGCAGCACAATCCGTTTCTCTGGGCGGTTGATGTGGAGGCCGCGCGCTTCGTGGCGGCCGATGGCCCCACGGCTTCGTCGCGCTATCTGTCCTCGACGCTCAACACCTGGATGGATCAGCATTCCTTCGAGGAGCGCCAGCGGTTCGTGGACGCGCTGTTCGGCGTCGTTGCCGTAACGGGAGCAACGCGCTTCGCCGACATCATGGCCGACCGCAAGACCAGCCTGCCGCTCATGCTGCAGGCAATCGATGCGTTGGACGCAGACGAGCAGCAGTTCGTGAAGGACGTGCTCAAGTCCTTCGCCAAAACCGCCACGGTTGGCAAGGCCCTCGACCGCAAGCGTCCGCAGGCCCTGCCGGTGAGCGAGGGCTAGGTCCGGTTGCGGGGCAGGGGTTGCGTATCGGGGCGCGGGGTGTGTGGTCCGGTGCTTCCCCGCCGTCTTGAGGGCGGGCCCGTGAATCGCTGGGGAGCAGTGCGGTGTTCTGCGTTGCCCGCCGCCTCGAGGATGGATCCGCGAATCGCTTGGGGACAGTGCGGTATGTGGTCCGGTGCTGCCCGATGCGGATGCGTGGGGTTTGGAAACGGGGGAGCTTTGCTCTCGGTGAAGGGGTAGGCCCGAGGACGCAACGGAGGTGCCGCGGGGCACAAGCGCGTGGAGACGCGGCGAGGGCTTGCCGCAGGGCGGACGGATGCCGCTTCGACGCAGCAAGCCTTCGTCGTGTCGTTATACGTGCGCATGCGAGGATGCGGTTCGATGTCCGCCGCCGCGCTCTTTGAGGGTTACGAGATGCGCCGGACGCGCACGGCGGTGCCGGATGCGCAGGTCATGATCATGTCGGTAAAGGTTTCGTATCCGAGGGAGACGCCGATGACCGCGTTGGCGCCCAGATCCTGCGCGCGGTCGGACATCTCGTTGAGGACCTCCTCGCGCGCCGTCTTCATCTCATCCTCGTAACCGGCCGAGCGGCCGCCGAACACGTTGCGGAGCCCGGCGCCGATGTCGCGGAACATGTTGATGCCGCTTACCGCTTCGCCGGTGACGATGCCGAGGTATTCGATGACCTCGTATCCGTCGATGCCGTTGGTGGTGGTCATGGTGAGCATGGTGCCTCCTTCATCGGGCGGGTCATTACGGCGATTGTACCCGCCGCAGGCTCGCATTGTCATGAGGTTGGGCTGCTGGGCTGGTTTTGCTGCAGACGGGTAGCGTCTCGGATGGTCGGCGCGCGCTGAGACCCCGACTGACGCCTGTCGAGTTGCGACCGGTTTGGGGACGGGGTCATTTCGTTTCGTCGGTTTGGGGACAGGGTCGTTTCGTTTCGCGGGGGTTCCGTGCCCAGATTGCGCGGGGGATGTCCCGTTTCCGAATCGACCCCCGTCCTCAGATTGCCTTTTCTCCGTACGAATCGACCCCGTCCCCAGGTTGCAGGGCTGGAGGTTGGGGCTGTCAGCTGTG
>CABRHH010000041.1 GCA_902470695.1 uncultured Collinsella sp. | reverse complement strand
GTGGGGCTGGCGGACGCCGGCGAGGCGCTCGGCTTCATCCTCGGCGCCCTGGCCGGGCCGTCGCGCCCGCCGCTGCATTTTGCAGTCCCACGGTAAGCTCTGTGTAAACCCACCCGACCGATGGCGGAATATCTTGTATCATCCGGTCCGTTTGCCGAAAAGTCGCTCCTGACTCTTGCCAAGCGTCCTACTATTTGTTCAATCGCATAAACCCATCGTTGGAATTCTAGGGGGAAGGACAATGAAACAGGACGATGACCTTGTTGGTAAACGCTATCGGTTGCTAGCCGTCATAGGCACCGGCGGTATGTCCACGGTGTACCTGGCGCTTGACACGGTGCTCAACAAGCAGTGGGCGGCCAAAGAGATCAAGGACGTGGCCGACCCCAAGCAGCGTGAACTGATTGTGCGTAGCATCGTGACCGAGGCCAACATGATCAAAAGCTTCGACCATCCTGCCATTCCCCGCATCGTGGACCTGGTTGATGAACACGGGACCCTCTACGTGATCATGGATTACGTGGAGGGTCGCGCGCTTTCCGCCCTCCTTGCCGCCGAGGGGCCGCAGTCCGAAGACGAGGTGGTGGGCTGGGCCCTGCAGCTCTGCGACGCCCTGGAGTATCTGCACAGCCGTACACCGCCGGTCATCTACCGCGACATGAAGCCCTCCAACGTCATGCTCAAGCCCAACGGCCAGGTCCAGATCATCGACTTCGGCATCGCACGGGAGTACCGTGCCGATGGGGAGGAGGTCACGGCCGCCATGGGCGACACCGTGCAGCTCGGCACGCGCGGGTATGCCCCGCCCGAGCAGTATGGCGGCAGCGGGCAAACGGACGCACGGGCCGACGTCTACGCCCTGGGCGCCACGATGTACACCATGCTCACGGGCAAGAACCCGGCGGAGCCGCCGTATCAGATCCTGCCCCTGCGCCAGATCGACGCGTCGTTCTCGCCCGGGCTGGAGCGCGTGGTGGCCAAGGCAACCCAGCCCGACCCCGCCGACCGCTTCCAGGATTGCGCCGAGATGGCCTACGCGCTCACCCGGTACCGGGATGAGGATGCCGGCCAGCGCCGCGCGCTCACCCGCACCTGGCACCGCTTCACCGGCCTGGTGGCCGCGTCGGCAGCCTGCCTGGTGCTGGGCGTGGTGGGGGCCGTGGGCTACCAGGTGACCCTCAACTCCGACTTCGACCACTGGATGCAGATCGCGCGCCAGACCTCCGATGAGGCCGAGGCCGCGCGGGCGTATATGCGCGCCGCCGAGGTGAAGCCCGGTTCCGTCGACCCGTACGAGGGGCTGTCGGCCCTCTATCGGTCCGACCAGACCTTCACGCTCGAGGAGGAGCGCCAGCTGCGGGAGACCGTGCTGCCGAACCTGGAGGCCGTGCGCAGCTCGCCGGAGTACCCATCCATGGCGTTCGATATCGGGAAGCTCTACTGGTACAACTACACGCCCGACGCCTCGGGCTCGGCGGCCACGCGCTCGGGGCGCATCCGCGCGGCAGCGCAGTGGATGCGCGATGCCGCCGCGGACGCCTCGTTTAGCCAGCACCGCTTAGCGCAGGCGTACGCCGATATCGCCGACTTCGAGACGAGCATCGTGCCGCTGATCAATGAAGGGTCGGACGCCGGTCTGTACAAGCCCTATATCGAGCAGCTGTCCTATGTGGTAGACGAGCTCGCCGACGAGGACAACGACGTGGTGCGTCTGGAGACGGCGAGCCTGGCGCTCGACGCGCTGTGCACCTATCCGCGCAAGTTCCGCGCCGACGGTGTGCCGCGCGACGAGCTGCTCGACGTTGCCGCCCGTGCCGAGCGGCTCGCTGCGTCGGTGCACCCGACAACCGATGCGCTCGATGCCGAGCAGGTACGGGCGGAGGAGCTGGTATCCACGGCGCGTCAGGCGGTGGCGGATGCCTATGTGGATGTGGAGGCGTGAGCATCATGCATGCAGAGACGTTCGGTTTGATGTCGGTGATCGGGTTCGGCGTGTCCGCGGTGCTCGCGATCGCGGCGGCGGTGTACGGGGTGACCCATCATGTGCGCGCGGTGCACGATGAGCTCACGGGCCGCGCGGCCGCCCGCGCAATTGAGGCCATGCGAGCCGGGCACCCGTCGGCGCGGATCCCGTTTGCCCCGCATGGTGAGGTGAGGCCCGGCGTGCAGAGCGGCAGCCTGCATCTGAGGAGGGCATCCGGCACGCTTGGGGGAGCGTCTGCGGAGGGCGGCGCTACGGCCCCCACGGAGCCGCGCCCGGCCGCGCCGTCCACCACGCCGGCCGCGCGCGAGCCCATTGCCGCGCCTGCCGTGTCGGCGGCTCCCGCTGCGCCGGGCAGCTCGGACAGCGAGGCCGGCACCACCCTGCTGGGCGGCACGGCCCTGCACGGCGCGTCGGAGCCGATAGCCTCCTCGGAAGCTGGCACCACCTTGCTTGATGGCTCCGCGGGGCATGCGTCTGTTGCGGTGCCGTCGGAGGACGCCGCGACGCTGCTGGGTAACGAGGAGGCATAGCCATGCTGAAACGATTGCTTTCCACGCTGGGGGCTGGCACCGCGCTGCTCTGCGCATCTGCGGCCATCGCGGGCGCTCCGATGGTTGCGCTCGCGGTACCGGAGCCGGTGGCAGCGGAGCGCGCTGCAGCCGAAGGCGCGGCGGCTGCCTCACCCGCCCCGAACGCTGCTGCCCCGGCATCTCCTGCACCCGCCGCCACGTCGGATGCCGGCGGCGCGCAGATCGCGAGCCTGGGCACCGTCGCCGTCCTCGGCGCCGATCAAAAGCCCTTGGACCTGGAGGGTGCCTGGGTGAGCGGCGGCGTTGCGGCCGTGACCACCCCGGGGCTTACCGTGACCTGCACCGTGAGCGATGAGCTTGCCCCGCAGGTAACATCCCTGCGTCTGCGCGTGGGCCGGGTCGACATCCCCGCGCAGCCGGTGCCCGACGACGCCGCGGGCGCTGCCGGCACCGCCTCAACCGCCCGGAGCTTCACCTTCGATCTCAGCGCAACGAGCTGCAAGACTGAGCGCATCGCTCTGGACAAGGCCATCGTTCGCGCGTTCGGCTCCTCGGGCAAGGAACTCGCCTCGGTGCGCCTGTCCGAGCTCCCGCCGTTCAAGGATGCATCGATCACCGGCCTTCTGTTCATCGACGCCGCCGATGAAACAAACCGTCCGAGCGCCGCCGTGCTGCTCGACGGCAAGCCGACCGCGCAGGACACGCTCTGCACCAACGCCGCCTCGGTTGCGGTGTCGTTCTCCATCACCGACCCGCTGTTCGAGTCGCTGCGGGACAGCGCCTGGTTCGACGCGCACGCGATCGGCTGCACGCTCGACGGCGCGCCGGCCACGCTCGACCCGGCATCCTTCTCCAAAGTGCGGGGAGCAAAGCGCCAGTACGCCTGTGGCCCGGTGGCAACCTGGGAAGCGGAGGGCCGTCACACCGCGAGCCTCGCGTACGCGGGTGCGCAGCTGGCCGCCGAGCAGGGCGCGCCGCTGGCCCTGTCCGCCACGACGGCCGCGTCGGTGGTCATCGACCGCACGAAACCTGCGGCCGCCTCGGCCTCGGTCAAGGGCGGCTACGACGCCGACGCCGAGGTGGCGCAGATTCCCGCCGCAGGGGACAAGCCCGCCTACAACGTGCTGTTCGGCGGTGCGCGCACCATGGTGCTCGCCCTGCGGGACGAGCCTGCCGCCGAGGGCGTCGAGGCCTCCGGCGTGGCGGGCTATACGGTCACCTTGAAGCGCCACGGCAAGGTCGACGGGACGGGCTCGGCTGCGACCGAGACCATCACCGAGCGCGATGCGCCCGTGGCGAAGGGCGGTACCGTGGAGATCGCGCTTGACGATGCGGGCACCTACCTGCTTGACGAGTGCACCGTTACGGTGCGCGACCGCGCGGGCAACGCGAGCGATCCGGTCTCGCTACGCTCCCTTGCCGGTGCCATCTCCTTCGACCGCATCGCCGTGGACGCCTCGGACGAACCGGCGCCGAACGAGGGTTTCGGCATCGAGGTCAGCTCGGCGAACGCAACCGGTTCCGACCGCTACTACTGGGACGACACGGTCCAGGTGACGCTGTGGGGCGGCGGCTGGCGCTTCAATCTGTTCCGCCACACCCCGGCGTTCAAGCGCTGCGTGCAGGCGACGTTCACCTCGTGGAAGGGCGAGCAGGTTGTGGCCGACCGCGCCAGCCAGCCCACGTTCACCGAGAACCCCGCAACGGGCCGCTACGAGGCCGTGCTCACCTTGCCGCGCGATGCGGACGGCGGTGCGAGCGACGGCACGTACCGCGTCTCGTTCAGGGGCAGCAGCTTCAGCGCCTCGGCCTCGCGCACCTTCATGGTGGACACCACGGCGCCCGTGGTGACCGACGCCTACGTGGACGCGGCCCCCGATCCGGCCCGCGACATCGTGCAGCTGGACGGCCTGGGCCGCCTGGCGGTTGGCGGCACCCGCACGCTCCATGTGCGCGTGCAGGACCTGCAGCCGCGTGCCGCCGGCGACGCCGCGGCGGACGTGGCGGGTGCGAACGAGGACAACACGGCGGGCCTGGACGAGCGCGTCTTGCGGGCGGGCATCGGCCGCCTGCTCGACCTCAACGGTCTGCGCGCGCCGGACGAGCTGCGCACGCTGTCCGCAGACGAGCGGGGCTGGGTGGAGATCCCCCTGCAGAGCGAGGGTGTCTACCTGCTATCCGATCTTGCGCTCACCCTGCCCGACAACGCCGGTAACGGCCGTGACGGCGGGCGGGCGGCGCATGACGCCGCCGCGTGGGGCGTGGACGGCATCCTGGTGGACACCGACGAGACGACGCCGACGGTGAGCCTTACGGTGACGGACGCCGCGGGCACGCCGGCCTCCAAGGACGCCCATTACCATCGCGGCGCCGTGCAGGTGGTGGCTCAGGTGGAAGACAAGTGGTTCGCCGCCCGCCGCGCGCTGCCGGGCTCCGACGGCCTGCTGTCGGCGAACACGCTGCAGCAGCCGGGCGAGGCTACCGCCGCACCGCTGCCGGCCTTGGCGCTGGCGGACTTCGCGAACGTGCCGGGCTCGTATGTGTGGAGCGCGGCCTACGAGCTGTCCCGCGCCCAGGAGCTCGCCGATGCGCTGCCGCTTGAGGGCGAGTACCGCCTGGCGTTCGAGTACCGCGCCGTGTGCGGCACCGCGCATCCGGCGGCGCCCGCGGCGTTCGGCATCGACTACACCGGCCCTTCGTTCGGTACCCTGGAGCTTTCGGCTGAGGAACCCTATCGCTGGGGCTGGGTGTTCGCCTCCGAACCTGAGCGCATCTCGCTGACGGTGCGCGACAACCTCTCGGGCGTGCAACCCGCAACGGCGGTGCTATCCACCGCCGGGGGCGCAGAGCCCAGCCTTGCGTTCGAGGCCGGGCCCTCGGTGCGGGAGGGCACCTTCCGGCTGGAGCTGGCGCGCGACGCGCAGCGGCTGCTCTTCGACGGCACCCACGTGGGTGTGGAGGACGCGGCGGGCAACCCGTCGGATTCCGGCTCGTTCGGCGAGCGCGCCGGCGCCGATCTGCCCAAGGACGCCGTGGGCATCTGCATGGACCTGAGCGCGCCCGTACTCACCATGGCATTCGACAACAACGATGCGGCCAACGGGATGTACTACAAGGCCGCCCGCACGGCAACGGTGACGCTGGTGGAGCCGAGCTTCGACCTCATCCGCAGCTTCGACGGTCGTCGCACGGTGATCACCGTCGAGCGGGACGGCTCGGTGTCCCAGGTGCGGGCGCAGGATTTCGAGAACCCCTCGGGCGACGGGGCAACCTGGGTCGCCACCGTTGCCTGCGACACCGATGCCGACTGGGCGGTGTCGGCCTCGTTCGAGGATGTGGCGCAGCGCCTGGCCCAGGTGCCGCGCGAGGCCTTCGTGGTGGACACGGTCGCGCCGCGCATCGGCGTGGCGTTCGATAACAACGAGGCCGCCGGCGGCATGTACTACAAGGCGCCGCGCACCGCCTCCATCACCGTGGACGACCGCAACTTCGCCCCGCAGCTCGCCCAGGTCTCGCCGTGGGCCAAAGACGCCGCCGGCAACGCGGCGGGCGCTCCGGCGGTCGCCGCGTGGCGCGAGGACGAGCCGCGCGCAGCATGGTCCACCTCGGTGGCGTTTGCCCAGGAGCTGCACTACGGCCTGTCCGTGCAGGCGCAGGACCTCGCCGGCAACGTGGCGGAGGCGGTCGAGGAGCCCGAGTTCGTGGTGGACCTCACGGCGCCCGCGGTGTCCATCGGCGGGGTGGACAACCACACGGCCTATGCCGACGCCGTGCGCCCCACCGTTTCCTTCTCGGACACGAACTTCGACCCGCTGATGGCCACCTACGAGCTTGTTGGCGCGGCGCAGGGGCCGGTGTACCTGCCCTGCTCCGAGCAGGAGCAGGCGGGCGGCAAGGCGGTTTCGTACGAGGACTTCGAGCACGTGCTCAAAAACGACGACGTCTACACCCTCACGGCCAGGGTGGCCGACCGCGCCGGCAACACCGCCGAGCAGGCCGTGACGTTCTCGGTGAACCGCTTCGGCTCCACGTACTACTTCGCCGATCCTCAAAGTGCCGTGGCGGGGGCGTATCTGTCCGAGCCGCGTGACATCGACATCGTGGAGGTCAACGTGAGCGGCCTGGCCGCCACCCAGACGCACGCCGAGGTCGTGCACGATTCGCGCACTCAGGTGCTGAGCTGCGGTGTGGACTATCAGGTGGCGGACGGCGCGAGCGGCGCCTGGAGCGCCACGACGTACCGGTTCGGGCGGCAGCTGTTCGAGCAGGACGGCTTCTACCGCATCCTGCTCACCTCGCACGACCGCGCGGGCAACCTGTCCCAGAACACCATGGATGGCAAGGACGCCACCCGCGAGCATCCCTTCGACGTTGCCTTTGCCGTGGACGGGTGCGCCCCGGTGGCGAACCTCGCCGGCGTGGGCTCGCGCGGGGTGTACCTGGACCCGCACATGCAGGTGCTGGTGGATGCACACGACAACGTGGAGCTCGACCGCGCCGTGCTCAGCGTGGACGGCAAGACGGTGGGCACTTGGAGCGCGGCCGACCTGGCCGGCGGCGCGCCCGCCCAGCGGCTGCCCGCCGACGCGCAGCCGCATACCTACGAGCTGGCCGTCACCGACTGCGCGGGCAACACGACGGTTGCCCGCTACGAGGACGTGGTGGTAACCGGCGATTGGATCTCGTTCATCCTCAACACGCCCCGGCTGCTGTTCGGCAGCGTGGGTGCGCTCATCGCGCTTACGGCCGCGCTTGCGGGCGCCACCTGGGCGCTCGTGCGCCGCCATCGGCGCCTGCGCGCGCTGAGGGAGCGGCTCAACCCGTAAGGTGCCGCCGTGCGCGTATCACTGTGAACCCGCGCCGCCCAAAGGGGGTGGCGCTCGAGAGAAAGGAATTTCTCATGGCAGGACAAATCAGGATTACCCCGGACCAGATGCGCTCGCGTGCCGGCGAGTACCGGGTGGAGGCCGAGAACGTGAACAGCGTGATCAGCCGCATGGACAGCCTGCTCTCCTCGCTGCAGAGCGAGTGGGAGGGTGAGGCCTCCAACGCCTACGCATCGCGCTTCGAGGAGCTGCGTCCCAGCTTCGTGCGCGCCCAGGAGCTCATCACCGAGATCGCCCAGAGCCTCGACTCCACGGCGCAGGCGCTTGAGGAGACGGACGCCAACATCGCGAGCTCGTTCCGCGGGTAGCGAACGGGCGGCTGCGGGGTCGGCTGCGCCCAACAGGTGCGCGGCCGGCCCACCTCCCGCCGAAAAGGAGTGACATCATGACGCAACAGCATCCGCAGAGGCTCGCCGCCGAGGCCCGCCGCTTTCGCGCGGTGGCGTTCACGGAGGACTTCTCGTGTACCATCGGCCGCTCGCCGAGCGCCGAGGTCCGCTATGAGGCCCCCGAGGTGTCGGGCGGGCACGCGCAGCTGACCTTGCGCGGCGATGTCCTCACCATCGAGGATCTGGGCTCCACCAACGGCACGCTCGTCAACGGGCGCGCACTCGCCGCGCGGACCCCGCGCAGGCTGCATGTGGGCGACGTGGTGCGCATCGCGGACCTCACCTGCATGGTGGCCCGCCGCTACGTGGTGGCGAACTGCGCGCAGAGCGTTCCGTTGGAGGCGTCCATCCCCGGGGCCTGCACCATCGACCACGAGCGGGTGCGCGCGGCTGCGGAACCGGTCGAGCCCACCGGCGACGAGCGCCTGTTCTACCCGGCCCCGCGCCTTATGCACTCGGTGCACAAGCGGGCCTTTGCGGTGGACGGCCCGCCGCCGGGCGGCAAGCGCGACGAGTCGCCGGCCATCATGCAGCTGGGGCCGTCCTTTGTCATGGGGCTCGCCTCGGTGTTCATGGTGGCGAACACCGTGTCGCGCCTCGTGAAGGGGGCCGATGTCGTCTCCACGCTGCCCATGCTGGCCATGTCGGTGTCCATGATCGCCGGCATGCTGGTGTGGCCGCTGGTGTCCAAGCGCTACGAGCGCCGCCGCGCCGCGCGCGATGAGGCGCGCCGCGAGAGCACCTACACCGATTACCTGAACGCCATCGAGCACACGCTGCAGCAGGAGTGCGCCGCGCAGGGGCGCGTGCTGGCCGAGAACCGCGTGACGGTGCCCGCGCTGCTGGAGCGCGCCCGCGCGCTGTCGCCGGAGCTCATGAACCGTACGAGCGTGCACGGCGACTTCATGGACCTGCGCGTGGGCACGGGCAGCCTACCGCTCGAGGCCGACATCCGCTGGCCCGCCGAGCAGTTCGCGGTCGACCGCGACCGCCTCATGGCCAAGGTGATCGAGGTCTCGCACCGTCCGCCCCGCCTTGAGAGGGTGCCTTTGGCCTTCAACCCCGCCGAGCACTACGTGGCGGGCGTGGTGGGGCCACGCGAGCAGGCCTGGGCGTTCGTGCGCGGCCTGGTGGTGCAGCTGTGCGCGCTCATGAGCTACCAGGACGTGAAGCTCATGCTCGTGGCCAACGCGGAGGAGCAGGCGGCGTGGGGCTGCATGCGCACCCTGCCGCACCTGTTCGACGACGCGGGCCAGCAGCGCTTTTTGGCCACCTCCTCCGAGGAACTCATGGGCCTCACCATGCGCCTGGAGCGCGAGCTCGAGCGCCGCGAGGCCCTGCGCGCGGAGCGCGAGGCGGATTTCGGCTGCCGCTACGTGGTACTGTGCGCCCACAAGGCGCTCACCGACCCGTCCGAGACGCTCGGCCGCCTGGCGCGCCTGCGCAGCTACCGCGGCATCTCGCTGGTATTCATGGGCAGCGAGCTCAAGGACCTGCCGCGCGAGTGCGCCTACGTGATCGACCTCGCCGGCACCGTGGCCGCCGCCGGCGGCCCGTGCATGTTCGACCGCGCCGATGTGTCGGGCACCATGCTGCCCTTTGCCCAGGACATCGCGGTGACGCCCGCGCAGATGGAGACCTTCGCGCGCTGCATGGGCCGCGTGCACCTGGATACACCCGGCCAGCGCACCGCGCTGCCCGCGTCGCTGGGCTTTTTGGAGATGTTCCGGGCCGGTAACGTGGGTCAGCTGGACATCGCCGCCCGCTGGGCGGCCGCCGACGCTTCGCGCACGCTCCAGGTTCCGGTGGGCGTGGACGCGCAGGGCGAGCCGGCCATGCTCAACCTGCACGAGAAGGTGCACGGCCCGCACGGCCTGATCGCCGGCACCACGGGCTCGGGCAAAAGCGAGTTCATCATCACCTACGTGCTCTCGCTGGCCGTCTGCTACCCGCCCGACCAGGTGGCCTTCGTGCTCATCGACTATAAGGGAGGCGGGCTGGCCGGCGCCTTCGACAACGACCGGTTCCGCCTGCCGCACGTGGCTGGCACCATCACCAACCTGGACGGCGCGGCCATCTCGCGCAGCCTGGTGTCCATCAAAAGCGAGCTCAAGCGCAGGCAGGACGCCTTCAACCGGGCCCGCGAGGCCACCGGTGAGGCCACGATGGACATCTACAAGTACCTTTCCTACTATCTGCGCGGTACGCTTACCGAGCCGCTGCCGCACCTGTTCATCGTGGCCGACGAGTTCGCCGAGCTCAAGCAGCAGGAGCCCGAGTTTATGGACGAGCTCATGAGCGCGGCGCGCATCGGCCGCTCGCTGGGCGTGCACCTCATTTTGGCCACGCAGAAGCCCTCGGGCGTGGTGAACGATCAGATCCGCTCCAACATGCGTTTCAAGGTGTGCCTCAAGGTGGCCGACGCCGGCGACTCCAAGGAGATGATCGGCCGCGCCGACGCCGCCGAGATCCGCGACCCGGGCCGGTTCTACCTGCTGGTGGGCTTCAACGAGTATTTCACCGGAGGTCAGGCGGCCTACGCCGGGGCGCCGTATGCGCCGTGCGAGCGGTTCACGCCCAAGGTTGACGATGCGGTGGAGCTTATCGACAACGCCGGGGCTCCCGTTGCCGCAACCCGTCCGGCTGCGGCGTCGGCCCAAAGTGGCCTGTCCGAGATCAACGCGGCACTCGGTGCGATCCAGCAGGCGGCATCGGAGCGGCATCTTGCCGCGACCAGGCTGTGGTTGGATCCGCTGCCCGAGCAGCTGACGCTCGAGGAGCTTGAGAGATGCTATGCGCAAGATATTGCATGCGCACGGCTGGATGGTGGGCTTGCTGCTTTGCTGGGTGAGGTTGATATCCCAGCTGAACAGCGTCGTGCCCCCTACATCGTTGATTTTCGCCGCGATGGGAATCTGATGATTTACGGCGCACAGGGCACAGGCACCGATGCCCTCGTGGCAACGGTTGTCTGCTCGCTTGCGGCGAGCGACCGAACTGGCTCATGTTCGTTTTATTTGCTTGATTTCGATGCGGGCATGCTGTCATGCCTTCGGGCGCTGCCAAGCTGCGGCGGCGTTGTATTGCCAGGAAACGATGAGCTGGTGGAGAACCTGTTTAAGATGCTCGAGAGCCAGGTTGCCGCACGCCGTGCTCGCATGGCGTCTGGGGAAGGCATGGACGCCGAATCCTACATCGTAGTGGCTATTGCGAACCTTGCAGCATTTTATGAGGCGTACGCGGAGCTCGAGGACCGCCTGAACGCCCTCGTACGCGATGCATCTCGATACGGTATCTATTTTGTTGTTACGGCTACGGGGGCTACGGTGCCGCGTCTTCGTCTTCGCTCGTCGTTCTCGAGGAGCGTGGCGACAGCTCTGAACGATGACGGTGACTATGCGACGATTTTCGGACATCGTCCCGATGTCAAGGTCGCAAAGGGCTTGATGCGGGGCGTAGCAGCCATCGAGAAGCACCTATATGAATTTCAAGGAGCAGACTTCTGCTGTGCCGGCATGACGCCAACCGAGACAGTTGCAGCATTGGTTGCTGCTGCTAAGCAAAAGAGGGAAGAGTCTCGGGCGGCGGCGATTCCTGTGCTTCCGGAGATCGTTACCGCTCGGGAGATGCAGTCAGCCCCGACAGGTTGCTCCGTGCCCGTTGGATGCTCTCACACGGGGGTTGCCCCTGTATGGTTCGACTTGGACAAGCTTCCAAGCATGCTGGTCCTGTCAAATGAAATTGCGGCTGTTGGTTCGTACATGCGTGGCGTGTGTGCGATGTTTGAGTCTCGGGGTGTGCCGTATTGTGCGCTCGATTTGAGCGGGGAGCTGGGGTCTTCGGCGCACGTCTTGTCTGACTCGGATGCAATTGCAACGTTCGTTGAGGCTCTTTGTTCTGGTGATGAGCAGGCTCCTCAAATGTTGATTCTAATGGATGTCGCATCGCTACTCGCTGGCCTTCCAATGGAGGCTTCAAAGCTGCTTGCGGCATACATCGCGCAGGAGCGTGGGAAAGGAAAAACAGGAGTAATCGCGGCAAGTGAGATGTGGCGCGTTCGCGGGAAATACGATGACTGGTTTAAAGCCCTTACGGCATATGGCAACGGGCTTTGGATTGGATCAGGCGTGCTTGATCAGACGGTGTTCAAGATTGTGCGTGCGCTACCTGAGCACCGACGTCCGTTGCCGGCAACTGAAGGGTTTATGTTCCTGCGAGGGGAGTCCATTTGGGTTCGATTGCTGCAGAAAAATGAGGAGGGAGACGTGCGTGAAGATAAGGCGGAAACTCGGTAAGAAGGGTTTGCTGAGACGCCGCGTCGGCGGGGATGGGGCGATTGAGGAGGCTCACGATGTTCGAAGTTGATCTGGACGTTTTTTCCAACGCGGTACATGATGTGAAAGACGCATCGGTGAGAACATCCAGTGCGATTGAGGACCTGTCTCGGCAGAACATGAGTTTTGTCAATTTGATGTCTGGCGGCTGGGCGGATGCTCGTTCGCGAGAGTTCAATCTGCTTGAGATGACGCTCAGGGCAATGGGCAAGGGGCTTGAGGGCATGGCAAACAAGTTTGCCGAAGCAGAGAAAAGTCTGGAGGAGACCGTTGCCAGTGCGCGGGATGCACTGTTGGTCGCCGCGTCGACGGAGACGGCCAACGGGCGTAGGCTCAGGTTTGAGGACGGTCACAATGTCGATGGGTATTGCCAATACTCAATCGATTCCGTAAGGCAGGTTCAGAACGGCATTTCAGACGTTTTGACCGCACTCGATGGCTTGGAAAATGCGGATGCCATCTCAAATGCGATCAACTCTCTTTCTGAGGTGCAGCCCAGTAGGGTTCAAGCGCTTCGATCACTGCGCACAGCTTATCGGGTTTATAGGCAGGATGTTGAGTCCTTCGAGGACACATATGCTGCTGCCCTTGCCTCGAAAGCGTTCCTTACTGATCAGATGGTTTCTGAAATTGAGTCGGAGATGGGGACAAAGCGGGAGGAGATTTTGAACAGTGCCCCGTTTAAGGTTTCGGGCGCATTTGACAACGTGACCACCCTGCTTACGGGCATCACGGAAACAATCGCCAACCTGCATGGGCAGAATATCGTATTTCTTCAAATTGCTGCTCAGTACCTGAACGGCTCTGTTGATAAGGGAATGCCGTTGTTGGAGCGCCTGAATGGCGCGAAGAGGGCATTTCGTATGTCAAACAGTATTAATATCATCCCATCGAGTTGGGATGATTTTTGGGGGATGACGAAAGACGCCGCTCTTGCGGAGGCAACGGACTGGCTCAAGCCGAGCAAATGGAAGGAAGCGGGAAAGAGCGCAAAGAGCTTGCTCGACACTGTTGGTGAAGAAGCGAAGGGCTTTTTTGGTCCGCGTAAGACCGGCAAGGGGTTCGGTAGTTCATTCGACTCGATGGGCTCTATTGCTGATCGCGCTGCCGGTGCCGTAAAGGGACTTGGTTACATTGGGAACGTGATTCACGTTGTTGACACGGTGGGACAGGCCGGTGCCGCCTTTAACACAACTGTTGGCGACGCAAGCGATAAGGTCGGCGCCGCTGCGGTCGAGGTGGCGGAGGGCGCAGTTGAGTTCGGCGTAGGCGTAGGTGTGGGGGCTGCGGTCGGCGCCATTGGAGGACCTCTGGGTATTGCCGCCGGTGTAGCAATCGGCTGGGGTGCGGGCAAGCTGCTTGAAGCGGGGGAGGATTTCTTTGAAAAGAGCGGGGCCAAAAAAGCCTTTGCAAAAGGTATTTCAAATGGCATCGACGCCATCGGTAATTTCTTTGGATTGTAAGTAGGAGAAAGGAAGGCAGACCATGTTCGAGTTCCTGAGGAGGAGGCACGCCGTCCCGGCGGAGGTGCCCCTCACCGAGGCCAGGTTCAGCAGCGAGGACCTCTTCGTC
>CABRHH010000040.1 GCA_902470695.1 uncultured Collinsella sp. | reverse complement strand
CGCTCTCCCGATCTGCCAGGAGGTACTGGTCGACAAGACGGAGGCCAAAGACGCCGCCAGCTATAAGCCGATGGTGTCCACCACCAAGGTGGTTGCCATCAGCCCCGCGGCCACCGCGCAGATCGCCGGCGCGCTGCCCAAGCCGCTCATCGACGACCCATCCGACGCGAGCAAGAAGCTCTCGGTGACGAATCAGGATGCGGGCAACGCCTCCGTCAAGCTGGTGGCGGTCGACGAGCACACCGGCAAGATCGACGAGAGCAAGGTCTACGCCACCGCGCTCATCCCCTTCGACAAGCTGCTCGCGGGTGAGTTCACCCTCACGGTTCCGAAGGACACCATCCCCGAGGACGTCCACACGGTGAAACTCGTGGCCTACAGCCCCGATGGAAACGAGGTCGTGGAGGCCGCTTCGACGATCGATGTGGCCACCGATGCGTCGCGCTACGCGCCGATCGACGGCACCATCACGGTTGGCAAGGGCTCGAAGCCGGGTTCGGCTGAGGCTCGCGCCCGAACGTGGACACCGACGAGCTTCCCAAAAATGCCCTCTATACCTGGGAGCAGGCGCCGGATACCAGCAAGGCCGGCACCGTGTACGGCACGGTGAAGGTGACCTATCCGGACAGCACCTCCGATTCGGTACCCGTGAAGGTCATCGTTTCCGACCAGGCCGGCACGTTCGACCCGAAGCCGAAGCCCATCACCGTGGACATGGGGCAGGAGCCCAGCGCGGCGGACGGCATCGCCGATCAGGACCAGCTGCCCGGCGGCACCAAGATCGAGTGGGAGACCAAGCCCGAGACGAAGAACCCCGGCGACACCACCGGCGTCGTCGTGGTGACCTACCCGGATGGCTCCAAGGACAAGGTGACGGTGCCCATCCACGTGGAGGACACCCGCACCGAGGCCCAGAAGTACGATCCCAAGGGCCAGAAGGTGACCGTCGAGCTGAACGCTGCGGCGCCCGACGCCAAGACCGGTATCGTGGACGCCGCCAAGCTGCCGGCCGGCACCTCCTTCGCCTGGAAGACGCAGCCCGCCACCGATCAGGCTGGCGCCACCAAGCAGACCGTCGTGGTGACCTATCCCGACCACACCACCGATGAGGTCGAGGTCGACTTCGAGGTCCAGGACAACCGCACCGATGCGCAGAAGTACCCGGTCAAGGGCCAGGACATCACGGTCAACCTGAACGAGGGCCCCGCCGCCGAGGACGGCATCGTCAACGCGAACGCGCTGCCCAACACCGCCCAGATCGAGTGGCGCACCGTGCCCGATACGAGCAAGCCGGGCAACTTCAAGGGCACCATCGAGGTGACCTTCAAGGACCAGTCCACCACCACCGTCGAGGTGACGATCCACGTCATCGACAACCGCCCCGAGAAGGATAAGTTCGAGCCGCTCGCCCAGAAGGTGACCGCCGATCTGGGCGGCAAGGTCCCCGAGGCGAAATACGGCGTTGCGTTCGCGGGCGGCGAGCTGCCCCAGGGTGCAACCTACACCTGGAAGACCAAGCCTTCCACCGAGAACGTGGGCACCACCAAGCAGACCATCACCGTGACGTACGCGGATCAGTCCAGCGAGGATGTCCAGGTCGACTTCGAGGTCCAGGACAACCGCAAGGACGCCGACAAGTTCGAGCCGCAGGGCCAGAAGGTGGCTACGCCCGAGGGCACCATGCCGCCGGCGAGCGAGGGCATCGCGAACACCTACGAGCTGCCCGACGACACCGCGTACACCTGGAAGGTCGAGCCCGATGTCTCCACGGCCGGCACCTCCAAGGGCACGATTCTGGTGACCTACCCCGACAAGTCCACCGATGAGCTCGAGGTCGAGGTCACGGTGCAGGCGCTGCTTCAGAACAGCAAGTTCGAGCCGCAGCCCGGTTCGGTGACGGTGGGTCAGGGCACGAAGCCCGGCGCCGACGAGGCCAAGGCCGCCATCGCCAACGTCGCCGACCTGCCGGCCGATGCCACCTTTGCCTGGGGCAAGGCTCCGGACACCACGTCGACCGGCACCAAGAAGGGCACCGTCAAGGTGACCTACGGCGACGGCACCTCCGACTCGGTGGAGGTCGAGGTCAAGGTGGTCGAGCAGGCGGATATCTATACGCCCAAGGCCCAGGACGTCACCGTCGACATGGGTAAGATGCCGAAGGCCGCCGACGGCATCGCCAACAAGGGCGAGCTGCCGAACGCCACCGCGTACGAGTGGGCGAATGAGCCCGATACGAGCAAGCCCGGTGAGGCGACCGGCACCGTTGCCGTCACCTACCCGGATAAGTCGCGCGACCTGGTGCATGTGACGGTCCACGTGAAGGACACCCGCACCGAGGCCCAGAAGAACGACCCCAAGGGCCAGAAGGTGACGGCCGAGCTGAACGCCGGCGCTCCCGACGCCAAGACCGGCATCGTGGACGCCGACAAGCTGCCCGCCGGTACCTCCTTCGCCTGGAAGGACGCGCCCTCCACGGCCAAGCCCGGCACGTCCAAGGCCGTTATCGTGGTGACCTATGCCGATACGTCCACCGACGAGGTCGAGGTCGACTTCGAGGTCGTGGACAGCCGCAAGGATGCCGAGAAGTACGACGCCAAGGGCCAGACCGTAACGGTTGACATGGGCCGCGAGCCCGTCGCCGCCGACGGCATCGCCAACAAGGGCGAGCTGCCGGGCGACGTCCAGATCTCCTGGGAGACCAAGCCGGACACCTCCAAGCCCGGCAAGACCACCGGCACCATCGTGGTGACCTACCAGGATGGCTCCAAGGATATGGTGACGGTTCCGGTTCAGGTGCGGGACACCCGCCCCGACGCCGAGAAGTACACGCCCAAGGGCAAGCCGGTGACGACGCAGCAGGGCTCGATTCCTCCTGCGGTCAGCGGCATCGCGAACATGGGCGAGCTGCCCGGCGGTACCAACGCCGCGTGGAAGGAGCACTTCAGCACCGACACGCCCGGCAAGGTGAACGGAACCATCGTGGTGACCTACCCGGACGACACCACCGACGAGGTCACGGTCGAGATCACCGTGCTGCCCAAACCGTCGATCCCGCAAAGCGACCAGTTCAACCCCAAGGGCACGACGATCACCGTCGGCCTGGGCGGTGCGATGCCGGATGCATCCGAGGCGATCATCAACAAGGGCGACCTGCCGAAGGATGTCGTCTACAGCTGGGCGCAGCGTCCCTCGACCGACAACGCCGGCACGTTTACCGGCAAGGTGAACGTCGCGTACCCCGATGGCTCCTTCGACGTGGTGAACGTGTCCGTCAACGTGGTGGACAAGCGCACCGAGGCCGAGAAGTACGACGCGATGGGCCAGGATGTGACGGTGGACATGGGCCGCGAGCCCAACGCCGCGGACGCCATCTCCAATAAGGGTGACCTGCCGAAGAACGTCCAGATCGCGTGGGAGACCAAGCCGGACACCTCGAAGGCCGGCGATACCACCGGTGTGGTCGTGGTGACCTATCAGGACGGCTCGAAGGACAAGGTGACCGTGCCGGTGCACGTGAAGGACACCCGCACCGACGCCGAGAAGCACGACCCCAAGGCCCAGGACGTGACGGCCGAGACGGGCAAGGAGCCCAACGCCGCCGACGGCATCGCCAACAAGGGCGATCTGCCGGAAGGCACCAAGATCGAGTGGGGCGTCAAGCCGGACACGAGCAAGCCCGGCACGTCGAAGGGCACCATCACGGTGACCTACCCGGACGGTTCGATGGATACCGTCGAGGTCACGGTGACCGTGCGCGATCCCAAGCCCGCGGGCGGCGAGCCCGGTAAGGACAAGGGCGGCGCCGGGAGCACCGACAACAAGGCCGGTGCCAAGGCCAGCGCCGCCAAGCAGAACGGCGGCAAGGGCACCAAGACCGGCAAGGGCTTGCTGCCCAAGACCGGCGACGCTGCTTCGGTGGGCATCGTGGGCGCTTTGGCTTCTGGCCTGGGGGCGCTCGGTGCGGCCTTCGGCCTGAAGCGCCGTCGCGACGCGGAGCGCTAATCGCCGACAGGTCTCCTGTGAGGGTTCCTGCATAGCTCGATGCGGACGGGGTGCTGGGCTTTTGCCCGGTACCCCGTTTTTGCGTACCGACGTGCTTATCGACGCCATGAGGACTCTCAGCCTGGGTGACAACGTTTGAGGGGTGGTGGCTGACCGCATAAAGGGCCCGCAACGCATTAAAGCTGAGGACGAGTATCGTTCGGGAGCTTGCGTTACGTTTCATGCCCAGATCGGTGGTCGAAGGGTGCAGGATATTGCCGTCGACCTTGTGGTGGATGACATTCCGCAAGACGATTTCGATGTGATTACGCCGGCGGATCGAATCGAGCTGCACGATATTCCCGTCTAGAGGTATGTGGATTTCCGCTCGAAGTTACGGTGGACCTCCGCCCGTGCTGCGACTCAAGAAATCTAAGTGTGAGTTGATAAGATTTTTTGCTCTCGCGTTGTATAAGTTCGTGTTCGTGGGTACCATTCATCGCGTACGTAAAAGCATGGATGCCCGGGGCCGCCCCGGAGCACCAGCAAAGGAGGAATCAGCTATGAGTCTGAAGCCGCTTGCAGACCGCGTTCTGGTCAAGCCCGATGCCGCTGAGCAGAAGACCGCCTCGGGTCTCTATATCGCCAGCAACGCCCAGGAGAAGCCGCAGCGCGGTACCGTCGTGGCCGTTGGCGCCGGCAAGCTGTCCGACAACGGCGAGCGCCTGCCCATCGACGTCAAGGCCGGCGACGTCGTGATCTACGGCAAGTTCGGCGGGAACGAGGTCAAGGTCGACGGCGAGGACTACCTGCTGATGCGCGCCGACGACATCTACGCGATCGTCGAGTAATTCCACTGCCCCAGCTGGGCATCAGCCCCTGGGGCATATGTTCGCCGCCGCGGCACGCGACTCGGCCGCAAGGTGGCATCCGAACATCTCTCACCTATGGAGGATTGAACTATGGCTAAGAACATCATGTTCGATACCGACGCTCGCGCCAAGCTCGCGAAGGGCGTCAACACGCTGGCCGACGCCGTCACCGTCACCATGGGCCCCAAGGGCCGTTACGTGGCGCTGCAGCGCTCCTTCGGCGCTCCCACCATCACCAACGACGGCGTCTCCGTTGCCAAGGAGATCGAGCTCGAGGACAACATCGAGAACATGGGCGCCCAGCTGGTGAAGGAGGTCGCCACCAAGACCAACGACACGGTGGGTGACGGCACCACCACCGCTACGCTGCTGGCCCAGGCAATCGTGAACGACGGTCTCAAGAACGTCGCTGCCGGCGCCAACCCGCTGGCCATCCGTCGCGGTATCGACAAGGCCGTCAACGCCGCCGTGGCCGAGATGAAGAGCCTGTCCAAGCCGGTCGAGACCAAGGAGCAGATTGCGTCGGTCGGCACCATCTCCGCTGGCGACCCCGAGGTCGGCGCCAAGATCGCCGAGGCCATGGACGTGGTGGGCAAAGACGGCGTCATCACCGTTGAGGACGGCCAGACCTTCGATATCCAGATCGACACGGTCGAGGGCATGCAGTTCGACAAGGGCTATGTCTCCGCGTATTTCGTCACGGATAACGACCGCATGGAGGCCGTGATGAAGGATCCCTACATCCTCATCACCGACCAGAAGATCTCCAACGTGCAGGACATCATGCCTGTGCTCGAGGCTGTTTCCCGCGCCGGCAAGGGCCTGCTGATTATCGCCGAGGATATCGACGGTGAGGCGCTGCCCACGCTCGTGCTGAACAAGATCCGCGGCGCGCTCAACGTGTGCGCTGTGAAGGCTCCCGGTTACGGCGATCGCCGCAAGCGCATGCTCGAGGATATCGCGGTGCTCACCGGCGGCCAGGCCGCCCTCGACGAGCTGGGCATCAAGGTTGCCGACATCACGGCTGAGATGCTCGGTACCGCCAAGAGCGTGACCATCACCAAGGACAACACCACCATCGTGGACGGCGCCGGCTCCAAGGACGCCATCAACGATCGCGTGGCCCAGATCAAGGCCGAGCTCGAGCACACCGACTCCGAGTTCGACCGTGAGAAGCTCCAGGAGCGTCTCGCCAAGCTGTCCGGTGGCGTGGCCGTCATCAAGGTCGGCGCTGCCACCGAGACCGAGCTCAAGGAGATCAAGCACCGCGTCGAGGATGCCCTGCAGGCTACCCGCGCGGCTGTTGAGGAGGGCATCGTTGCTGGCGGCGGCGTTGCGTTCATGGACGCGCTGTCCGCGCTCGACGGCATCGAGGTGTCCGACCCCGAGGAGCAGATCGGTATCGACATCATCAAGAAGGCGCTCACCGCTCCGGTGGCCACCATCGCCAAGAACGCCGGGTACGAGGGCGCTGTCGTGGTGGACAAGGTTTCCGAGCTCGGCGCGGGCGAGGGCCTGAACTCCGCCAACGGCGAGTGGGGCAACATGATCGACATGGGCGTGCTCGACCCGGTCAAGGTCACCCGCACCACGCTGCAGAACGCCGCTTCTGTGGCGAGCCTCATCCTCATCACCGAGGCCACGGTTACCGACGTGCCGAAGAACACCCAGCTTGAGGATGCCATTGCGGCTGCTACGGCTGGTCAGCAGGGCGGCGGCATGTACTAAGCCCGGAGTGTAAGCTCCCATCGGAATCCCTCGGCGGTTCCACGCGAACGGTCCTCGGCCTTCGGCCTGCGGAAAGTTCGCTTAGGAATCCGCCGGGGGATTCCTGCGTTTACGGGCTCCGGAGGGCTTGTGGCGTAAAGGGGATGGTGCGAACGGTCCTCGGGCCTTCGGCCTGCGGCGTTCTTTCGCCTGCGGATTCCAGGTCTTTTCGTTCGAGTCACGCCGACCCACAGGGTTTCGTGAAGGAGCGCCGCTCTGGGTTGCTGCAAAATCGAGGTTTTGCGAAATGCTTCTTCCAGATGCCATTTCTTGTTCGGATTCAGCTGACCGCGACCTGCGGTTTTGCTTGATCATTTCGGCTTGGGAAATGTCTTCCAAATAGTGCTATTTCGCAAAACCTCGATTTTGCAGCAGCTCGATGGGACTGCGGCTTCCATAAACCATTTTGTCGATGCACCGAACGCAAAAGAGTCGCGCGAAGTGTGCTCGCCAGGGGTTCGTTTGCAGGAAAGCGAACAGTAAAATGAACAATAAGACGAACAACAATGCTCAGATGTAAGAGGTTGAGTAGGGCAAAATAGCCGGTGCACTGCACCGGTACCTTCTACCGCCTTCAGAGTACCTTTTGCGGATTTGTTCTAATATGTTCGTAACTGTTATTTATACTGTCAATCGTGTTGGGTTGGCTTGAGGCCATGAGCTTCAGGCCCATACAAACGGGAAGGATTGACAGTGGTGAGAGCAAAGAATCGAAGCGTTGCCGTTCATGTGGCGCGTCGCGTTGGTGTCTGCGTGCGGCATCTGCTGCCTCGGGCGTTGGCGGTCGGTGCGATTATCTTGGCAGGCGCTTCCACGCCGGCATGGGCTGCGGGCGTAACCCCGCAGGCTGCTGATGCGCATTGGTCGTTTGAGCGACAGGAAGCGAATGGGGCATTTGCAAACGACGGCATGGACCCTTCGATGGGGATTGCGGTCGACGGTCCGGGTGTGAATGCGGCTGCAAGCGATCTCAAGGAGCTTGGAACATCCCTGGCCATCGGGGATAAAACCGCTGAGTTCTCCCTTGTTGTTCCCCAGGCCGTGGATTCGCAGCGGGCCTACACCATCTCGCTGTGGCTCAAGTCGACCGATACCGCCCCCGATGCGAAGACGGCCCTCCTGCAGTTCGCGGGGCAGGGTAGGACCCTGCTGTATCAGCGCGACAATGGCGAGTTCGTCTCATTTCTGGCAGGCGCAGACGGCGGTGGCGACATATCGCTCGGTGCCGACCCCGCCCGCGGAACCTGGGAGCATCTCACGGTGGTGAGAACGGGCGACCCAAAGTCCATCAAGCTCTACATCAACGGTAAGAAGCTCGAACAGGGCACTTGGACGGGCAATCTGCCCCAGGGGATGATGGACCTCATTATCGGGGAGCACAAGAATCCGGGCGATATGGCGCGTTTCGAGGGCATGCTCGATGAGATATGCGTGTTTCGCCGCGCGCTCACCGATGCCGAGGTAGGCGAGCTATATGGATCTTACGGTGATCTGACCGTTGCCGATGAGCTGGCGGGTCTCATAGAGGATGCGAAGGCGCTGTGCGAAGGCATGGGCGACGCTGCGGAGAACGAGGCGGCAGTCCAGCTCAAAGCTGCACTTGAGCGGGCTCGGGAGGCGCAAGCATCGGGCAACCTCCAGAGCATGAAGGATGCGTGCTCCGAGCTCAAGGCGGCCATCAAGGTGGCGCGCGAGCAGGGCCCCACGGTACGTGTCGATACGACCAAAGTCAAACGCTCCCTCAGCAGCTCGCTGTTCGGCATCAACCACCGGTATTCGAACTACGCGTACGGTACGGTCAATCCGGACGGCACGGTGAAGGCAGACTTCGCGGCGCTATATCAGCAGGCCGGATTCGGGTCACTGCGCTATCCGGGCGGCACTATTTCGAACAACTACGTGTGGAAGGAATCCATCGGCGACCTCGATCCCGCAACAAAGGAAATCGAGCGCACGCCGCAGATTCACGGGTTTTACAACAACCCGGGGCAGACGGGGTTCACCCCAACGTTCGGCCTGATGGAGGTTGCCGAGTTTGCCGAGCGCATGAACTCCGAGATCATTATGGTATATGGTATCGGCCGCGGCGACGCGGAGGATGCGGCCGATCTGGTGGAGTTCCTGAACGCCCGACAGGGGACCAACCCCAACGGAGGCGTTGCATGGGCCGACCGCCGTGCCGAGCTCGGGCACCCCGAGCCGTTCGGCATCCGCTACTTCGAGATCGGAAACGAGAACAACCAGGGTGGCGACGACGGGACCGCCTCGCAGCAGTATTGGATGACGGGTATCGCCGCCGGTCCGCTGGAGGGGTACACAGATGGCGGACGCGCGACGTTTACCGACCAGTATGCGGTCGTGCGTGGCGACTGGAATGAGGACAGGTCGTATTCGACAGGTGAGGCCGGCCAGGAGTTTGCCTGCCGCTACGCGCTGGTTCCGCGCGAGCAGGATGATGGCTCCGCGCGCGACGCCGTAGCGCCGGGGTCGGTCAAGGTGTATGTGAACGGGGAGCTGTGGAGCCCGGTTGACGACCTGAGCTCGGCCGCAGCAGCCGATACGGTCTATCAACTCGATATGGCGACGGGCTTCTTCACCTTCGGCGACGGCGTCCACGGTGCCATTCCGGCGAAGGGCAGCCAGATAACCGTCGATTACCAGGTGGAGCGCGATGGCTTCATCGACATATCCCGCGCCATGCGCAAAACCATGGAGCAGATCGATCCGGCGTTCGAGCAGAACGGCGCCCTCAACATCTATACGTCATGGGAGGGCAACGAGTTCGTTGACCTCATGCACAAAAAGGGTGCGGATGATCTGTACGATGGCATGGCGGTGCATCCGTATACAAACAAGGTGGGCAATCCCGCCTACAACGATGATGCGCCGACCGTGGCGAACAAGCAGGCATGGTACCTCGATGTGATGCGTTTGGGTGACGGTGTGGCCGATACGGTGCAGCGCCATGTCGACTACATGCGGCAGGTGACAGGTGACGCAACCAAGGTGCCCGTTATCAGCGAATATGGGATTTTCCGGTCGACCAACTCCCTGGTTCGCTCGCAGGCGCATGCCCTGTACATTGCGCGCGCGATTATGGAATATGCCGAGCAGGGGAGTCCGTATATCCAAAAGCACTGCCTGGTCGATTACTACTCGAGCGGGGCGGACTCGCTCGGTCCCACGCAGCAGGCGGTGATCCAGGCAGTGGCGCAAGGGAATCTGGACGAGCAGAAGGACGGCTCGGGTGCATTCAAGTTCTTCGCCACGCCCAGCGCGCATGTGTTCTCCATGTTCAACAGCAGCTTCGGTGACACCGAGGTTGCGGCCGAGGTGAGCAACGAAGCGATGCTCTCGAACGGGGTGAGCCAGCACGCGGTGATGGCATCGACCGATGCGGACGGCACCGTGTACGTGGCGCTGGTGAATTTGGCCTTGAACGATGTCGAGGGTGCCGGTGACGACGGGAAGCTGCCCTCCACGGTGGCCCTTGCGGTCGACGGCGTCGATTTGACCGGGCGCGAGCTTGAGGTGAAAAGCCTGTCAGGCAATGCGTTTTATGCAGAAAACAGCCTGGATAATCCGGATGCCGTGGCGGTCGAGACCCGGACGGAGACCGCGAGCGGGCGCACGCACACGCTGAAGCTCGCTCCGCATTCCTTCACGATCGTAACGATCAAGGCGGCCGACGGCGCCCGCCCGCCGGTGGATCCGGAGCCGAATCCGGACCCGGAGCCTCCCGTGAACCCCGCTCCCGAGCCGCAGCCCGACCCGGAGCCGCCGATGGGGCCCAGTTCGCAGCCCGAGCCGGGCCTTCCGTCCTCTGGGGGCGCCGCGACGGGCGCCGCCTCGCAGGCCTCCTCGGGTAAGGGCGCATCTGGAGCGGGCCGGCATCAGGGCGTGCTGCCTCAAACGGGCGACGCATCGGTGCCGCTGGTGGCAGCTGCGGCTGCCCTATCCGCTGCCTGCTTCGCATGCGCTCGAAGGCGAACGCATTAGCCTGGTTGGATGCCATGAGGGGAGGGGTCGTCTGAACATGCGGCCCCTCCCTGCTCAATTCGGGGAGAAGAGGCATGGGGCCCGGTCGGTGCTGCCCGGACGGGGTTCGAATCCGTGCGCGCGCCAAAGGGAAACGGCCCCGTTGCCGGGGCCGTGTTCAGAGCGGGTGGGCGATGAGGGATTCGCCGGGCGGCTGGCGCCGCCCTCGCCCCGCTTCGGCGCGGGGCGCCTCGCGGACTGCGCTGGGGAACGCTCGCGCGTTCCCGCAGCTCCGTCCCCCGGACGGGGTTCGAATCCGTGCGCGTGCGCCAAAAGGAAACGGCCCCGTTGCCGGGGCCGTGTTCAGAGCGGGTGGGCGATGAGGGATTCGAACCCCCAGCCTTGTGCGTGTAAAGCACCTGCGCTAACCGTTGCGCCAATCGCCCGTGTGGGGACAGTATACCCGAAGCGGTCCTTCCGCGTTCGCACTTTTCGTGGCATGCGGCATCGGAGGCTACAATAAAAGCATCTATGCCGCTTACCACCTGGAGGAGCCGATGAGCAACACCGATCTTGCACGCTACCCCGTCCTGCCCGAGACGCCCACTGGGGAGCTGCGCGACCGGCTTGCCCGCGTGCGCTACCTGTTCACCGACCTCGACGCCACCATGTTGGCCCCCGGCTCGTGCGCGCTCAAGGGCAACGACGGCGCCCCTAGCCTCACGCTCGTCCAGGCGATCGTCGATCTTGCGCGCGCCGGCATCGAGATCATCCCCTGTTCCGGCCGCAACCGCACCATGCTGCAGGAGGACGCCCGCATCCTCGGCTTCAACGCCTACATCGGCGAGATGGGCGGCCTGCTTATGCTCGACCTCAAGGCCAACCGCTGGGAGTATTTCTGCGGCGACATGGCCTTCGATGCGGCGAGCGGCCTCACCCCGCATCAGGTTATGGAGCGCACGGGCGTCACCGATCGCATCATCGAGCGCTGGCCGGGCCGCATCGAGTACCACAACGACATGTCCACCGGTTACAAGTACCGCGAGGTCACCGTCGGGCTGCGCGGCGAGGTACCCGATGCCGAGGTGCAGACCATGCTCGACGAGGCGGGCCTCGGCCTGGTGTGGGCGAACAACGGCTATCTCACGCACGTGTCCCGCCCCACCACGCTTGATCTGGGCGAGGATGGCCCGGGCCGCGCGTTCAACATCCTGCCGGCGGGCCTCAACAAGGGCCGCGGTATCGAGCGCTTCTGCGAGCTGCGCGGTATCGATCCTGCTGAAACCCTGGCCATCGGCGACTCCGAGTCCGATTTCGAGGTGGCACCCTACGTGGGCACCTTCGTGTGTGTGGAGAATGCCCTGCGCGATCCGGCTGCCCCAGCGCTTATCGAGGCACGCGACAACGTGTACGTGGCGCGCGGCGAGGTCGTGGACGGCTGGGCCTACATGGCCCGTGCGCTGCTTGCGGCCCGGGCCTAGGAGGCGCCTGCCATGAACGATCGTGAACGGCCCATCGGCGTCTTCGACTCCGGGCTCGGCGGCCTGACCGTGGCGCGCTCGATCGCCACGGCGCTGCCGCATGAATCGGTGTACTACTTCGGCGACACCAAGCGCTGCCCGTACGGCACGCGCAGCGAGGACGAGGTGCGCACCTTTGCCTTGCAGGCCGGCAGGTGGCTTGCCGCGCACGACATCAAGATCCTGGTGATCGCCTGTAACACCGCCACGGCAGCCGCCCTGCGCATTGCCCAGCAGCTGCTCGACGTGCCGGTGATCGGCGTGATCGCCCCCGGCGCCCGCGCGGCCATTCACAGCACACGCACCGGCCAGGTGGGCGTGCTCGCCACCAACCTCACCATCCGCGCCGGCGCCTACACGCGCGCGATTCAGGACCTGGATGCGAGCGTCGACGTGTTCGGCTGCCCGGCATCGAGTTTCGTGGACATCGTCGAGCGCGAGCTGGCCACCGGCGCGCACCTGCAGGAGCGCTGGCTGGACGGCGCGGACATCTTCGACACGCCGCAGATTCGGGCGGAGGTGGCGCGCACCATGACGCCCCCGTTCGGCCCCGCGGTCGACACGGTGGTGCTCGGATGCACGCACTTTCCCCTGCTTGCCGGCCCCATCCGCGCGGTGCTGGGGGAGGGGGTACGCGTGGTGTCGTCGGCCGAGGAAACCACCGAGGAGCTCGCCGACATCCTGCGTCGCCGCGAGATGCTCGCAGCGCCCGCTGTGGAGCCCGAGCACCGGTTCGCCACCACCGCAGACAACATCGCGGCGTTCGCGGCGGCGGGCAGCTTCATCTTCGGCCGGCCGCTCAAGAGCATCGAGCATGTGGGGCTCGACGAGCTGGCACGCGTGTAGACGGCGCGGTTGCGTGTGGGTGCGGGTGGGTGCGGGCGAATGCGGGCCTGCCGCGCGCTGCGGGTCGTGCAGTGGCCGATGCCGCCTGCCGTGCGCTGCGGGTCGTGCAGTGGCCGACACCGCCTGCCGTGCGATGGCCGATGCTACCTGCCGTGCGATCGCGCGTTGCGCGGTGACCGGCGCCGCGCGCCATGCGATGGCCCGCTTCAACAGATGGCAATCAGCCGGCGGCGATCGCTGCCGGAAACGTGAAAGGAAATCTCCATGGACCATATCCTGATCAACCGGGCGGCCGGACGCGCGGCAAACGAGATGCGCCCGGTGTCGCTCACGCGCGACGTTATGAAGCACGCGCTCGGTTCGTGCCTGGTCGAGTTCGGCGACACGCGCGTGCTGTGTGCCGCCACGATCGAGGAGGGCGTGCCGGGCTGGCGCAAGGCGAGCCGCGCTGGCTGGGTGACGGCCGAGTACGCCATGCTGCCGGCCTCCACCAACCGTCGCACCCGCCGCGAAACGGGCTCGCGCAAGGGCCGTTCCATGGAGATCGAGCGCCTGATCGGTCGCAGCCTGCGCACGGTGGTGAACATGAAGGCGCTCGGTGAGTACACCGTTACGGTGGACTGCGATGTGCTGCAGGCCGACGGCGGTACCCGCACGGCAAGCATCACCGGTGCCTGGGTGGCCCTGCACGATGCGCTCATGGCCTGGGTCGAAGCGGGCAAGATCTCCCGCCTGCCGCTCACCGGTCAGGTCGCGGCGGTGTCGATGGGCCTGGTGGACGGCGCCGAGCTGCTCGATCTGGACTATGCCGAGGATAGCCATGCCGAGGTGGACATGAACCTGGTGGCCACCGATGCGGGCGAGATCATCGAGCTGCAGGGCACCGGTGAGCAGACGCCCTTCGACCGCGCCCGGCTGAACCGTCTGCTCGATTTGGGCGAGCTGGGCATCGCTCAGCTGCTCAAGCTCCAGGACGAAGTCACGGCGTTCCAGGACTAGACGGGTTCGGCCGTGATCCCGGCGAGCGTGGCGTGCCGGGGTGGGGTTCGATACGGCGGTGGAGCGCCGAGGCGGCCGCGGATCAGACGCCGACGCGGGCTCGATGCGACGTCGAGCCGGGGCGGGCTCGGCGTGGTGAAGCTCCGGCGTGGACCCCGATGCGGTATCGATTCGGGGCCGCGGGGTGTTCGGCGGCGTAGTCTTGCGCTGAGGTGGCGCGGGTTCGGTTTCTGTCCACCTGTGCTTCCGCCCGCGTCCCGGGTTCGGCTTCTGCCCGTCGGCGGTCGGGGCCGTGATCCCGGGTTCGGTTTTCGTCCATCGGCGGCCGCAGCAGTGATCCCGGGTTCGCCCTGCGGCCATCGGCGGCCGCAGCAGTGATTCCGGGTTCGCGTTTTGGCCATCGGCGGCGACCGGGTTCGTTCTTTGTCCGTTTGGGGGCGAAAAGGGACTGCGGACAAAAAGTTGGACGCTGCAGGGCGTCCGGACAGGAGGTGCGCAT
>CABRHH010000039.1 GCA_902470695.1 uncultured Collinsella sp. | reverse complement strand
AGGAAGCGGCTCGGCCTGGCCGTCTAGGCCGGTCCAGGAAAACGTCCGCATCCCCGAATGGCCGAAACTCGAACCCGATATGCGCCGATGGACAGGATCCGAACCCGGGATGAGCGAATGGACGGAACCCGAGCTCGGGTTGTGTCCGTCCCAGAATCCAGGGTTCGCATGCGGTCCATCGAGAGATCGCGGGTTCGTGTCCGAGCCGTTCAGGGGTCGAAAACCCCTCTGGATGGACGAAACCCGAACCCGGGATACGCCGATGGCCGAAACCCGAACCCGATATGCGCCGATGGACAGAACCCGAACCCTTGTTGCGCGCGCCGTGAGACTGTGGGCGCGCCTGTGCGCCTGCGACAGGGCTGCCTGAGCTGGTGTCACCTGCGTTCAGACGCTTGCACCCGTGTTCGCGCGCCCGCGCTCCTGCATCGGGGCCGCCCGCGCGCCTGCGCCTGCGCTCGGGCGTCAGCACGTGCATAGGCGTGGGCCATGCCGGAAAAGTCCGCGTAGCTGTTCGCGGGTATAATTGGCTGCATACGGCTTGCGGGCGCGCTGGCTTTGCCGGGGCTGCCGCGCGCCTGCGCAAACGGCTCGAGTTACGGGAGGGCAGATGCCCTATATCGAATTCCACGAGGTGACGAAGGTATACGGTTCGGGCGCCGGCGAGGTACGGGCGCTCGACGGGGCGAGCTTCTCGGTCGAGCGTGGTGAGCTCGCGGTGATCTTGGGCGCCTCGGGCGCCGGCAAGACCACGGCGCTCAACATCTTGGGTGGAATGGATACGGCCACATCGGGCTCGGTGCTGGTTGACGGGCGCGACATCAGCCATGCGGGCGAATCGGAGCTGGTGGAGTACCGCCGCGCCGACGTGGGGTTCGTGTTTCAGTTCTACAATCTGGTCCCCAACCTGACGGCGCTGGAAAACGTTGAGCTCGCCGCACAAATCTGCTCGGATTCGCTCGATGCCGAAGACTGTCTGCGCAAGGTCGGCCTTGAGGCGCGCATGGCGAACTTTCCGGCCCAGCTTTCCGGCGGCGAGCAGCAGCGCGTTTCCATCGCGCGCGCTCTGGCCAAAAACCCCAAGCTGCTCCTGTGCGACGAGCCCACCGGCGCGCTCGATTACCAAACCGGCAAGCAGGTATTGCAGCTGCTGCAGGATACCTGCCGTCGCGACGGCATCACCGTGCTCGTGATCACGCATAACTCCGCGCTCGCCCCCATGGCCGACCGGCTCATACACTTCAAAAGCGGGCGTGTTGAGCACGTGGAGCACAACGACAGCCCCACGCCGATTTCGGATATCGAGTGGTAGCGATGGGATCGGGGCCGTCACGCCGACAGCACCGGGCGGGGCTTGTGCCCCGGGCGTTCGCCACCGACATCCGTCGGACCATCACCGGCAACCTCAAGCGGTTCATATCGCTGTTCGTCATCACGGCGCTGGGCGCCACCATGCTGGTGGGTCTCAAGGCGGCGTGCGACGATCTGCGCGCCACGGCCGACGCCTACTACGATTCCCAGCGCCTGTTCGACATCTCCGTGCGCTCAACGCTGGGTCTGACCTCGGATGATATCGATGCGCTGGCCGATGTGGAGGGCGTATCGGTCGCTGAGGGCGGCTACGAGGAGTCGGCCTATACCGAGGTGGACGGCGCGCGCGAGCAAGTTGAGGTGCGCGCCCTGTCGCCGGCGGGCCTCAACGAGCCGCAGGTGGTTGCGGGGCGCATGCCGCGCGACGCGGGAGAGGTTGCGGTGACGGAGAAGTATCTGGAGGCGAGCGGGAAGCAGCTGGGCGATACCGTGACCTTCGAGGCCAGTGCATCGGACGCGAGCGCCGATGCGTCAGCCGCCGCCGAAGCCACCGGTACCTCGGCCGACGATGCCGCAGCTACCGGCGACGCGGCTAGCGATACCGCGGCCGACGCCGGCTCGACGGCCGACGCCTCCGCATCGTCATCTGCGGTGTTCGAGCAGCGGGAATACACCATCACGGCGGTGGTGCTCGATCCCACCGATGTGAACGCGGGCAGCAAGACCATGTCCTTCCGCAGCTCCACCGCGGCTCCGTACGCCTTTTTCCTGACGCCTTCCGCCGTGGTTGACCGCAGCGTGTTCACCGTCGCCTACCTGCTGGTTGAGGGGGCTGACGGCCTGGCGTCCTATTCCGATGCCTACGAGCGGCGCGTCGATGAGGTAAAGCAGCGCGTGGAGGGGATCCGTGATGAGCGCGAGCAGGCGCGCACGGATGCAGTGCGCGCCGATGCGACGGGGCAGATCGCCGAGGAGCAGCAAGCGGCCAGCGAGCAGATGGATGCGGCGTCCGCCCAGCTGGAGGCCTCGCAGTCCACGCTCGATGCGGGGCGTTCGCAGCTCGATGCAGCGCAGGGCGAGCTCGCGGGCGGTACAGCCCGCATCAACCAGGGGTTGCAGCAGCTCGCCGCCGGACTGGGCTGCAGCGTGGACGGGATTGAGCAGGCGCTGGCGGCGAAGGCTAGCCAGCTCGAAAGCGCCGCGCAGCAGCTCGCTGCCGCCCGCGCGCAGTTGACGGCCGCAGGCTCGACGCTCTCCGAGCTGCCCTATGTTGCCAGCGCATGGCCCGCAGACGCCTGGGGTCGCTTGGTGTCCGCCACGGATGTCGCCCAGGCACAGCAGGCGGCCTCGGAGGTCTCCGCGGTGCTCGACCCCTTCGTGACCTCGGCCACCGGTGCGCTCGATGACCTGATCGCCTACGTGGGCTCCGATGCCTTCCGCCAGGCGATGGAGGAAGCGAACAACGCCTACGACCGGCTCCCCGACAGCATCAAGCAGGCGATCGAGGATGCGCTCGCCCAGGCTCCCGAATCGCTCCGTGCCTTCGTGCGCGGGCTGCTCAGCCAGGAGCCCGATGACATCATCGCCCAGCTGCAGCAGATCCGCTCGCTGGTGTTGCAGCTGTCTGACCTGGCGCCGGGAATGGTGGAGGTCGTTCGCGGCGAGGTGCAGCTCAAGGACGGCCGCGCGCAGCTGGCGCAGGCCCAGGCAGCTTACAAGCAGCTTGCGCAGGCTCGCGAGCAGGCCGAGGCGGGCGCCGGCGAGCTGGCGAGCAAGCGCCGTGAGCTTGAGGAGGGGCAGGCCGAGCTTGACCGGGGCAGCGCCGAGCTCGCGGCGAGCAAGGCCGCCGTCGACGCGCGGTTCGCCACCGCCTATGCCGAGCTCGACGGCCTTCCGCGCGCCACCTGGTACATCCAGGGGCGCGAGATGCTCGCCAGCTACGCCAGCATCGATTCGGACGCATCCTCGATCGAGTCGATCGCCACGGTGTTCCCGGTCATCTTCTTCACGGTGGCCGTGCTCATGAGCCTGACGACCGTGACGCGCATGATCGAGGAGGACCGCGGGCTCATCGGCCTCTACAAGGCCCTGGGCTATGGCCGGGGGCGGATCCTGTTCAAGTACCTCGCCTATGCGGGTGCGGCGTGTCTGACCGGCGGCATCGCAGGCGATGTCCTGGGATTCGTGGTGCTGCCGAAGATCTTGTTCGTCATCTTCGACACCATGTACGCGCTGCCTGATTTCCAGCTGCAGTTGAATGCGCCGCTCGGCGCGGCGGCGATCGCGCTGTTTGCCGCGGGGATCATGGGCGCCACCGCGCTCAGCTGCCGCCATGCCCTGCGCGAGGTCCCCGCCTCCCTCATGCGCCCGCGCGCCCCGCGGGCGGGCAAGCGGATCTTGCTCGAGCGCATCGGGCCCGTGTGGCGGCGCCTGGGCTTTTTGAACAAGGTGAGCGCGCGCAACCTGTTCCGCTACAAGAAGCGCTTCTTCATGACCGTGTTCGGCATCGCGGGCTGTACCGCCCTCATGGTGTGCGGCCTCGGCATCCGCGACACCGTCATCTCGCTCAAGCCGCGCCAGTACGGGGAGGCGGGCATCGCGCGCTACGACCTGATGGCGGTTACGGCGGACGACGACTTCGCGGCGGGAGAGGACGAGCTCGCCGCCACGGGGGCCGTCGAGCACCTGCTCGAGGCGCGCATCGATACCGTGGCAGTCACGTTCGGCGATGCGCGGGAGTCCATGCAGATCGTGGTGGTGCCGCGCGGGGCTGACCTGTCGCGCTACGTGGCGCTGGGCGACGATGACGGCACGGAGCTGAGCGTGCCGCAGGACGGGACGGGTGTGTTGATCACGAAGAACGCCGAGCAGGTGCTGGGATTCTCGATGGGCGACACGCTCGAGCTCCAGGATTCGAGCATGCGCACGGCTTCGGTGCGCGTCGATGGCGTCACCGTGAATTACCTGGGCAACTTCGTGTTCATGACCGAAGACGTCTTTGCCCGGGTATTCGGCGAGACCTGCGTGCCCAACGCCTTCTTGGCGCAGCTTTCCGGTAGCTCGGCCAGCCAGGTCGAGCTTGCCGACACGCTGGCGGCATCGGGCACGTTCGTCTCGGTGAGCTCGACCGCGCGGATCGCCGAGGACTTCTCCTCCAGCTTCCAGATCATCGACGTGGTGGTGTACGTGGTGACGGTGATGGCCGCCGCACTGGCCTTCGCCGTGGTGTTCACGCTGTCGAACACGAACATCTCCGAGCGCGAGCGCGAGCTGGCGACCATCAAGGTGCTCGGCTTCCGCCGCCGCGAGGTCCATGTGTATATCAACAAGGAGACGATCGTGCTCACGTTGATCGGCATCGTGGTGGGCTGCCCGATGGGGTACGCTATCACGCGCTTCCTCACCTACGTGCTGCGGATGCCGTCGCTGTACTTCAACACGGTGGTCGACCCGCTCACCTATGTGCTTGCAGGTGCGCTGTCGCTGGTGTTCACGCTGCTCATCTGCACGGTCACCAATCGGAGCCTCGACCGCATCGACATGGTCGGCGCGCTGAAGAGCGCCGAATAGCCGCGCCGGGCGCCGTGCCGTTGCCGGCGCGGTACAATGGGCGGCGTGAAAGGGGGTTCCATGATCAGCACTACCTACCGTTCGCCGCTGGGCGACCTCATGATCGTGGCCGATGAGCGCGGCTTGGTGCGTTTGCAGTTCGCCGGCAATCCCATGCGGGCACTCGACGGCCAGTTGAACCTGTCGGCGGGCGACCCGTTTGCCGCCTGGTGCCCGGCGCAGCTCCCGGCAGCGGTGCAGGTGACGGCCTCCGATGCGGTGTCGGGCGGCGTGTCGCTGCAGGGGTCGCGCCCCGAGTGTGGGGCGGCGGCCAGTGTGGTGGAGCGCACCTGGGGATGGCTCAACGCCTATTTTGCCGGTCAGGCGCCTCGATGGGTGCCCCCGCTGAATGTGGAGGGCACGGACTTCCAGCATGCGGTGTGGGCGGAGCTCATGCGCGTGCCGTATGGCCAAACAGCCACCTATGCGGAGCTGGCCGAGCGCGTGGGCCGTCGGCGCGGCAGCACGACGGCGCCGCGGGCGGTGGGTTCGGCTGCGGCGAATAACGCCGTGCAGTTGATTGTGCCCTGCCATCGCATGGTGGGGGCGCATGGCGAGCTGAAGGGGTATGCGGGCGGCGTTGATCGCCAGCGCGAGCTGCTGGCCTGGGAGCGCCGCTTGCCTGAGGCGCGGCGAACGCGCTAGCTATCCTCGGCGCACGTCCGCGAGCATCGCCAGGGCATCATCGACGATCGCCTCGACGGTGATGCCGCAGCGACGCAGCAGCTCGGCGGGGTCAACGCGGTCGGGGAAGCCCTTGGGGATGCCGTAGCAGCGCACGCGCACGGGTGCGGGCCCGAGCCGTCGCGCAACCTGCTCGCCCCAGCCGCCTTCGAGCACCCCGTCCTCCAAGGTGAGCACAACGGCGTGGTGCGTCGCGACCTCGGCAAGCGTACCCTCATCCAGATCGGTGGCAAAGCGCGGGTCGATGAGCGTGGCGTTGATGCCGTGTGCGGACAGCGCGCCGGTGACCTGCTCACCCAGCGTGAAGAAGCTGCCCAAGGCGAGCACGGCGATATCGGCCCCGTGGCGAACGGTGTGCCAGGTGGGCGTGCAAAACGCGGTGCCGGGCGCGGGCGCAAGCGCGGGGCGCGAGGTCGCGCGGGTCCCCGGGACTCGGATGACCACCGGCCGCTCGCGCTGGCTGAGGGCCCAGTCGAGCATGGCGAGATACTCCTCGCGGCAAACCGGGGCCAGGCAGGTGAGGTTGGGGAGCGAGCCCAGCATGGCGAGGTCGAAATAGCTCAGATGCGTGGCGTCGGTGTTGCCGAATACCGAGGCGCCGAAGTCGAGGATCGTGGCCGGGGCTGCGTTCAGGCACAGGTCGTGCCACAGCTCGTCGTAGGCGCGCTGCATGAACACGCCGTAGAGGCCGAGGACCGGCTTGGCGCCGCCGCGGGCCAGGCCGGTGGCAAATGTCACCGCGTGCTCCTCGGCAATGCCCACGTCCACGAACTGCGCGCCGGCCTGCCGGCGGCGTTCGGGCGTGAAGCCCATGATGTAGGGGGTGGCAGCCGAGATGGCGATCACGGACGGGTCGTGCGCCATGCGCTCAAGCAGGTAGGTTCCGGTAAGGTCGGCGTAGGTGGGGGCGTCGGCGTCCGGTGCGGCGGGCGTGTCGGGTGCCGATGGAGCCGACGGGGCAGATATCTGAGCGGATGATGGAGCTGCGACCTGGGTGGATGCGCAGGCGTCCACGGAACCGGCGCTCGCGACGGCGGTGGCCGACGGAGCTGCGGCACATGCCTTCGGGGCGGCGGCTGTCGAGGCGACGGCGGTGCTCGGCGGCGTGGCGGCGCTGGTGCCACCTGCCGTGCCGGCGCCACCTGTCGTCGCAGAACCCTGAACCGGGCTCTTCACCTGGGCCGATCCGTGGCGCGGCCGCAGCTCGCCGGTCTGCATGTCGAACGGCCCCACGTGGTGCCAGCCTTCCGGCTCGCGCAGGGCGGGGTCGTAGCCGGCTCCCTTGGTGGTGCAGATGTGCAGCACCACCGGATGGTCGGTGCCGACAAGCGCGGCCAGCTCCCGCTCAAGGAGCGCCACGTCGTTGCCCTCGCGCACAAATCGGTAGTCGAGCCCCAGGGCGCGGAAGATATTGTGCGGCGCTTGGCCGTTCGTGGCGCGCAGCTGAGCCAGACTGCGGTACACGCCGCCGTGGTTCTCGGCAATCGACCAGTCGTTATCGTTGACGACGACGATCACGCCGGTGTTGAGTTCGGCCAGCGCATCGAGGCCCTCGAAGGCAAGGCCGCCCGAGAGCGACCCGTCGCCGATCACGGCCACGACATCGTGGTGTTCGCCTGCCGCATCGCGGGCCTTGGCCATGCCGCAGGCCAGGCTGATCGAGGTTGACGTGTGCCCCATCGAGAACAGGTCGTGCTCGGATTCCGCGGGGTTCGAAAACCCGGAAAGCGTGCCGAACAGCGCGGGGTCCAGATAATAGGGCGCGCGCCCGGTGAGCATCTTATGAGTATAGGTTTGGTGCGAGACGTCGAAGATGAACTTGTCGACCGGGGAGGTGAAGACGCGATGCATGGCCACGATGAGCTCAACGGCGCCGAGGTTCGAACCGATGTGCCCGCCTACGGCCGCTGAGCTGGTGAGGATGGCACGCCGGATCTCGGCGCAGAGTTCGGGCAGGTCTTGCGCCGAAAGCGCTTGGACGTCGGCGGGGGATGTGATGCGCTCTAGCAGCATAGCGTTCGAAAGGACCTCCCCAACCCGTTGGCGTTCGTGCACGTGCCCGGTCAGGTCGTGCAACACATGAGAGTACCAGTTTCGCACATGCGGGTGATGGAGATATGGCGCAGCGGTCGATGCGATGCTTGCAGTGCCGTTCCGTGCGGAGGCAGTGGGTCGGTTGTGAAGATTTGTTCTTGTTTCAATAAACCTATTAACCTCTAAAACTTATTGGTATTATGACTGTTACAAAATGACGCGAACGGGGAATAAGGGGCCGTAAGCGTTTTTCGTAACGTATCATCTGTGTACAAGCGCTGCTGGAACTCGGGCCGGCAGCTCAGGGAAAGGATCTCGTATGAGCACATCCTCACGTCACGAGTTCATCTTCAACCGCCGCCAGGTGCTCGGCATGGGCGCGCTCGGCGGTGTCGCCGCGCTCGGCCTGTCGGCCTGCGGCGCCGAGCCTGCGTCCACGTCCAACGGCTCCGCCTCCGGCAGCGCTGAGGAGGACGAGGCCGTTGCGCTCGATACCGACGCGTATGACAAGCTGGTGGCCGCCGGCTCCGTTGCCGATGGCGATACGGTTGCGGGCAGCACGTGGGCCACGAAGATCAAGGACGCCGGCAGCATCCGCCTGGGCGTGGTACAGACCTCCTCGCTGTTCAGCCTGCTGAACGAGAAGGACGGCAAGCTGCGCGGCTTCGATGCGGGCCTCTCCCAGCTGCTGACGCGCTACATCCTGGGGGACGAGAGCAAGTTCGAGACCACGCAGGTCACCTCCGACACGCGCGAGTCGGTCCTGCAGAACGACCAGGTCGACGCCGTGTTCGCCACCTATTCCATCACCGAGGACCGCAAAAAGCTCATCTCCTTCGCCGGTCCGTACTACACCAGCCAGCAGTCGGTGCTCGTGCTCAAGGACAACGACGACATCACGGGCGTGGACGATCTGGCCGGCAAGAGCGTGGCCGTGCAGTCCGGTTCCACCGGCCCCTCCATCATGGAGGAGCTCGTGCCCGACGCGAAGCTGCAGGAGTTCAAGACCGACGAGGAGGCTCGCAGCGCCCTGCTGCAGAAGCGCGTGGACGGCTACGTGATCGACACGAACATGCTGCTTGGCTCCATGATCAAGCAGCCGGGCAAGTACAAGCTCGCCGGCGATCCGTTCGGCCCCGAGGACCTCTACGGCATCGGTCTGCCGCTCGACTCGGACGGTGTGGCCTTCGTCAACGATTTCCTGTCCAAGATCGAGCAGGACGGCACCTGGGAAGAGCTCTGGAAGATCTGCATCGGCGATCGCGCCGGGGTCTCCGAGGTTCCCACGCCGCCGACGATCGGCGCGTAAGGGCAAGCGTGCGAGGGTGCGATGCCCGGCAATGCGGGCGCCGCGCTGCTTCAAGGCTGTACGGCCGTGTTCGATGGGGTCCGACCGCGCTGCGGCGGACCCCGTTCATTCGAGGGGGTATCCATGGGGCTCTCGGAGCTTCTCTCCACATACGGGCAGAACTATCTCGATGCGCTGCTGGCCACCTGGAGCATGACGGCCGTGTGCTTCGTGTTCGTGATGGTGCTGGCGGTTGCCGTCACGGTGCTGCGCGTGTCCCCGTTCAAGCCGCTGCGGTGGCTGGGCGACCTGTACGTGCAGGTGTTCCGCAACATCCCGGGCGTGTCGCTGCTGATCATCATCGTCTACGCGCTGCCCAATCTGAACCTGGTGCTGGAGTACCGCACTTGCGTGATCGTGACGGTGATCTTGGTGGCGTCGGCCTTCGGGTCCGAGAACTTCATGACCGGCATCAACACCATAGGCGTTGGCCAGATCGAGGCCGCCCGTTCGATCGGCCTGTCCTTCGGCCAGATCCTGCGCCGCATCGTGATTCCGCAGGCGCTGCGCACCACGGTGCTGCCCATGACGAACCTGCTGATCGCGGTCCTGCTGTCGACCTCGCTGGGCTCCCAGGTCCCGCTGACGCCGCCTGAGCTCACCGGTGTCGTCTCATACATCAACACGCGGAGCACCGGCGGCATCCTGGCCTTTGCCATCGCGGCGGCGGGCTACGCGCTGACGGCCGTGGCCATTGGGTTCGTGGGTAACCGCATTGACCGGAAGGTGAGGATCGCACGATGAGCGTATCGAAGCAAGTTGCCTCGTTCAGCATGCGCGACGCCCTGTATGAGGAGCCGGGTCCTAAAACGAGGCGACGGATTCGCATCGGCACGGGTATCGCGGCGATCGCGGTCGCGGCGCTGTTGGGCCTCGTGGTCTACCAGTTCTGGGCAACCGGCCAGCTTGATCCGCGGTACTGGGTCTTCTTCACCTGGTCGAGCACCTGGAGTTTTCTGCTCGCCGGCCTTGAGGGGACACTCAAGGTGTCCATCACCGCCGGGGCGATTGCGTTGGTGCTGGGTCTTGCCCTTATGCTGGGGCGCATCAGCGGCATCCGTCCGCTGGCGGCGCTGTGCCGCGTGGTGACCGACTTCTTCCGCGGTGTGCCGAGTCTGCTGCTGATTTACTTCTTCTTCCTGGTGATTCCCCAGTATGGCATCAAGATGCCGGCGTTTTGGATGATCGCGCTGCCGGTGGCGCTCGCGGCTTCCGGTGTGCTCGCCGAGGTGCTGCGCGCCGGCGTGCAAGCGGTCCCGCGCGGGCAGACCGAGGCGGCCCTCGCGTTGGGCATGAGACCGTTCCGCGTGACGCTGCGCATCGTGCTGCCCCAGGCCATCCGCTACGTGATCCCGTCCCTGATCTCGCAGCTGGTGGTCGTGGTGAAGGACACGACCGTGGCCTACGTGGTGAGCTATCCGGACATGCTGCAGAACGCGCGCGTGCTCATCACCAACTACGACGCGCTCGTCTCCACCTACCTGGTGATCGCGGTCATCTACATCCTGCTGAACTTCGCCATCAACCAGCTGTCGGTGTACGTTTCGCGCCGCACCGGCGTGCAAGTGGTCGATCGCCTCGCAACCGACCCCTCCTAGCGCGCAGGAGCGATTGGGCGTACGGTGGTTGCACCTGTGCACCCGCGTTTGCTTGCGTTTTTTCGGGTGCGCGTGTGCTTGCTCGTCCGTTCACACCGCGCCCGCTGTCGCCTGCACCTTGTGCGACGCGCCTGCTGCCAGCGCCCACGCCCCGGATACCCTGCCTATCGCCGGCGTGGCGCGCGGCGATACGATCTGTCCGCCCCGTTTTCGTTCCTTTGCCGAACCCTCTTCGAGAATGGATGCACCATGAACCCCACAAACGCCGACGCTCCCGTCATCGAGCTACGTCACGTCAACAAGCACTTCGGCAACCTGCACGTGTTGAAGGATGTCAACCTGTCCGTCCAGCGCGGCGAGGTCGTGGTGGTCATCGGCCCGTCGGGTTCGGGCAAGTCCACGCTGTGCCGGGCCATCAACCGCCTGGAGACGATCGACGGCGGCCAGATTCTGATTGGGGGCGAGCCGCTGCCCGAAGAGGGCCGCGAACTCGCTGCCGTCCGTGCCGAGCTGGGTATGGTGTTCCAGAGCTTCAACCTGTTCGCGCATATGAGCATCTTGCAGAACGTCACGCTTGGCCCCATCGAGGTGTTGGGCATGGACAAGGCCGAGGCTGAGTCGCGTGCGCTCGAGCTGCTGGAGCGCGTGGGCGTTGCCACGCAGGCGAACAAGGTGCCGGCACAGCTCTCCGGCGGCCAGCAGCAGCGCGTGGCCATCGCTCGCTCGCTTGCCATGGACCCCAAGGCCATCCTGTTCGATGAGCCCACCTCGGCGCTCGACCCCGAGATGATCAATGAGGTGCTGGACGTGATGGTCGATCTGGCGGGCCGCGGTATGACGATGGTCGTCGTGACGCACGAGATGAACTTCGCGCGCCGCGTGGCCGACCGCGTGGTGTTCATGGCCGACGGTGCCATCGTCGAGGAGGGCGCGCCCGATGCGTTCTTCGATCACCCGCAAACCGAGCGTGCCCGCGATTTCCTCGACTCCATCAAGGGGCACTAGGTCGGCCGGCTCACATTACGGCCTGCCCTGCAGCGGTCGGCTGCATTTGCTCGCCGGCCGCGTGGCTTCGATGAGGACAAACCGCGCGTGCGCAGCACCCGTGAACACGGCCTGCGCGCGGCATGCCCGCATGGGCGCAACAGGGCGCATACTGTATCCGCTGCATCTGCATAGCATCTATTTAGGAGGAGCACTGCCATGGCATCTTCGGCCAACACACGACCGCTCATTTTGATCGCGCCTCGTCTGGAGGAGTGCCATCCGTGCCTCAAGATGCCGGAGAAGCTGGCGCCCGAGGAGACGGGTGCCACGGTGTTTCTCGACGCGATCATCGCTGCGGGCGGCGTGCCGCTGATTATGGCGCTCACCGATGATGACAGCTTGATTGAACACTACGTGGACATGGCCGATGGCGTGGCGATTCCCGGTGGTCAGGATGTCGATCCGGCGCTCTGGGGCGATGAAGAGCCCTATGACGAGAGCCTGCTGTGCCACGAGCGGGATGCCTTCGAGATTAAGCTGATCCATGCGGCGCTGGCAGCCCATAAGCCGCTGTTTGCCACCTGCCGCGGTATGCAGATTCTGAACGTGGCACTTGGCGGGTCCCTGTGCATGGACGTGCCGTCGCTGCCGGTGCCCGAGGGCATGGTGCACTGGCGTCATGCGCCCATCTTGAACGACCCCGCGCATCCGATCGTGGTCGAGGACGGCACGCTGCTGTCGCGCGCGTTCGACTGGCGCGGCGAGGTGCAGGTCAACTCAAGCCATCATTGCTGCGTCGACAAGCTGGGCGAAGGCGTGCGCATCACGGCGCGCGCCACCGACGGCGTGCCCGAGGCCATCGAGGTCGAGGGCGAACGCTTCTGCCTGGGCGTGCAGTGGCATCCCGAGTACACCTGGAAGAAGCTCCCGACCGATTTCAGCCTCTGGAAGGCCTTCGTGGAGGCCGCCCGCGGCTAGGCTCGTTGTGCTGCGGCGGCTGCTAGGTGCCAGGATGTTGTTGGCATCTGCCGGATGACATAGGGGAGGACTCCTTCGCTGCGAGCTCAGACGGTCCACAGTATGCAGGGCCTTCCCTAGTTATTATTCCCTGGTCGTTGACAGCGTCTTGGCAGTGAACAGCTAACCGGATTGTTTGACGAGTTGTCGAGCAGCTTGTGCGATTGAATGGCCATGCCGACGGGTATCGCATTACTAGCGAGGGAAGGGGGTGACGACCCGTGAAAAAATGCACCATCGCACTTTTACTGCTGGCAATTTGCGGTGCGGTGGCGCTCGTGTATGGCTGCCAGAGGGGGCCTGCAGGGCAAAACACGCAAAATGGCCCGGGAAATCTGCCGAATAGCTTTACGGGCACCGTCGTGTCGACGAACAGCGAGCGGGGGTCGCAGTGCGAGTTCGTCGTGGAGCCGGACAGGTGGTTTGCTGAGTCAAAGAGGGCTGAGAGCCCGTGCACGGTGCACGCGAATGACAACATCGCTGAGCAATGCGCCGAGGTGGCGGTCGGCGATGTCGTCTACGTGGGGTATTTCGACGACCAGCTATCCGATGACGGCCATTCGGTTTGGCCTATGAGCGTAGGGAAATGGCAGGAGGACGTTTTCGCCGAGGCGTCGTCATCGGCCGAGCAGTCGCCGCAGGCCGGATCAGTCTCGGATGACGTTAGCTAGCTGTTGAGTGCCAATGGGTTGTTTACGCCGACGATGTGTGACATGGGCGGCAGGCCCCCGCACGCGCTGTGCGGGCAAGAGCCCCCGCCCCGCGCGACAACTCCGGGCGCGTTCGGTCGCGCTGTGCACGCAACAGTCCTACGACGCGTCCTGCGCGGAGTCGGGCTCGGCGTCCGGTGCGAGCAGGTTGTGCCGCTCGGGATGCTTTTCAAACCAGTGGATGGCATATGTGCAAGTGGGACGTGCAAGACGTCCGTTGTGTTCGATGGCTGCCACCGCCTGCTCCAGCAGTTCGCCGGCTACGCCCTGCCCGCGCAGGCTCTCGTCGACAAAGGTGTGATTGATCTCAACGATGCCGTCTGCGACCTCGGGAAACGTGACTTCAGCAAGCATGTGACCGTCTTCGTTGACAGCTTGGACGCTGTCGCTGTTAACGATATATTCCATAACGACCCCCGTCTACATAAAACGTGCGGATGTGTCATGTTCTACCCAAAGCGCTGGTTTGTCAAAGCGACCCAACGAGTATGTACCGTCCTGTACCACCACCTCCGTGCTTATCTCAGGCTGACGCCGTTGCCCCGGCGTTCTGCTCACCTCCCATCCAGCAGCGGGCGCAGCCGCCGCAGCCGTTGCAGATCAGCTGGCTCCCGCAGGTGCGACAGTGCTCATGAAACAGTGGTCGGTGCAGGTCCTCGATGGGAATCTCGAGTCCGAGCGGGTCGTGCAGACGCCAGCGGATGGGCTCGCCGCGCACCTGCAGCCCCGATTTCCAGGCCTGCTGGCTTTGCAGCCGCTTGCTGCGCACATGATAGGTGCGTCCATCCTTGACGAACGTGTTGCCCAGCTCGATGAAGGCGAAGGTCACTTGCGCGCGTGCGCATTCCTCGTAGAGGTTGCGGACCCATTCGTAGCGGCAGGGGCGGGCCCCGTCATAGTTCTCTCCGCCGCAGATGACCTGCTCGATGCCCCCGGTGTCCAGGCAGCCGGCAACGGCTTGGTTGAGCGAAACCGCGCCGATCAGGGGTGCGCACATCACGCCGCGGTGCTTGGCGGGGATGGCGAGCAGCTTCGGCAGCCGCTCGTTCGCGCGGCGCTGGTTCTCGCAGGTGACGTTGAGCATGACGTTGTCCCATCCTCCTCCCCAATCCGGAGGCAGGCAATGCACCAGGCGTTCAGCGCGTTTGGTGAGGATAAAGAACCGCACATCGGACCGGGCTCTGATGGCGTCCCACACGGCGGGGCGCCATCGGTCGGCCTCGGGCAGGCAGAAGTCGGAGGTCATGCATACGCGTATGAGCTCGCCGGGCCGTACGCGGAACGAACCGTCGCGCGTGCGCTGCAGCGGATAGTCGAATCCCGTGTGCGATCGGGCGATGCGCGTCGGGTCGAGACGGCGCTTCCGGTCGTTGTAATACATATAGCAGTGGTCGCATCCCTCGCTCACCGGCGTGCAGCCGTGCCACGGGTTCCAGATGTCATGCATGGGTCCTCCTCACCTGCTCTAGAAAAAATACGAACATATGCTCGCTTTTCCGTACCAAGCAGTGTATCATAAAAGACGAACAGAAGTTCTAGTTTTTGAAGAAAGACCTGCTATTTGAAGTCAAGGGGTAGCGCCCGAGATTTTCGATAGGAACCT
>CABRHH010000038.1 GCA_902470695.1 uncultured Collinsella sp. | reverse complement strand
GGGGGGGGGGGGGTGCTCATTGACGTGATGCGTCAATGAGGCGTGCGTGTACCAGATTCCAGAGAGCTTGAAGAGTCTTGCCAATGCCGTTGGTCTGTATCGCGGGTCCGACAACATGCTGCGCATGGAGGCCGATTATCTGACCCCCGGCATCGTGGGCACTTGGATCGATTATGACGAGGTGTACCAACGCTATCTGCAGGAGTTCGTCGACGATGTCGACGGGGCCGCGTGGCGTGACTACCTCGCACCTGCCTACCTGCGCGAGCTGCTCGCAAGCGAACGCGGCTACCGTCATTTCACGATGCGGTTTCGCGAGTCGGCGCAGGGTGTGCGCTGGACCGAGGTCACCCTGGAGCGCGTCGAGGACGACCTGGTGCTCATCACGAGTCGCCGAATGGGGCAGGACCAAAGCGACGCGGCGATTCTGCAGGCGATCGACCCGCGCTACGACTATGTGGCGCGCATCGAGGTGGAAACCGGCGGCTACACGCTTTACGCCTGCTCACGTGAGGTGCGGCCGTATTTGCCGGTGAGCCACCCGGATTACAATCAGGTGGTGAGCGAGCTCAACGACCGATTCGTGGTTTCAGCGGAGCGCGACGAGCTTACGGCCAATATGAGCTTGGGACATGTGCGCCATGTGCTTGCGGAGGAGCCCGAGTACGTGCTGTACGCCACCGCGACCGAGTTCGGTAGCCTGCGCTACAAGAAGCTGCGCTTCTGCTTCACGGGCCCCGATCGGTCTTTCATCCTGCTGGCGCGCATCGACATCACCGACATCGTGCGCGACCAGCGCCTGCGCAGTGTCGAGGACGTGCGCAAGACCCGCTACCTCGACGATCTGCCGAGCGCCTGCTGCGTGATGAAGATCCTGACCGACGACGAGGGTGTGCCCTTCGACGCCGCCTACATCTACCTGAACCGAGCCCACACCGAGCTCACCGGTGCCATCACCGGCGATTTGGTGACCGCCAGCCATCGCGAGCATTTCCCCGACGAGGCGCCCGACTGGTTCGACCTCTACATCGACACCGCCACCACCGGATGTCCCCATGTGCTGCACCGCTACAGCGTGAAGATGCAGCGGCACCTGCTCATCAAGACGTTTCGGCCTGAGCCGGGCTTTTGCGGCAGCTTGGTGCTCGATGTGACCGATCAGGTCCTGATGGAGCGCGAGTTGGAGCGCAAGCGCGCCCGCTACGAGCTGGAGGCCAAGCAGGATTCGCTGACCGGGCTTTTGAACGTGCGCGCCGGCCGCCGCGAGATCAAGCGCCTGCTGGCCGGGCGGCATCCGGGCAGCTATGCCATGATGTTCGTGTTCGACTTGGACGATTTCAAGCGCATCAACGACACCTACGGGCACGCGGCGGGCGACCGGGTGCTGGTGGGCTTTGCGCGGGTCCTCGACGAGACATTCCGGCAGGGGGACGTGATCTACCGGTTGGGCGGCGACGAGTTCGCTGTGTTCGCCGACGGCTTTGCCGATCCAGCGCCTGCGGTGGATGCTCTGATGACGCGCCTGTTCGCGCACGTGGACCAGGTTCGGCTGCACGAGCCATTGGGCACGGTGAGTGCAGGCGTGTTCGCCTCGCGCGCCAACCTCGGCTTCACGACCTTCTACGAGCGCGCTGACCGTGTGCTGTATCGCTGCAAGCGCAGGGGCAAAAACAACTACGAGTTGATGCTGGACGAGTAGGGGAGAACGGGCCGTGCACAGGCAGCGGCGCAGGAAGCCGTCGGTCGCGCACGGCCCGTGCGCCTTGCGGCCATGCCCGGCCGCATCCGATGCCGGTTCCGGATGCGGTATCGCTGCCGTGTGCGCGCTGAGTTCGTACGCATGGCGCGGGCAAACCTTGGTATGATGAGCATGAAATCGTTTCCAAGGGGGGATGTTCTATGACGATGCGGGAAGTTGCGGAGCTGGCGGGCGTATCGAGTGCCGCCGTGTCGCGGTATCTGAACGGCGGTTACATCTCCGAGGACAAGGCCGCGCGCATCAAGGCGGCCATCGAGCAGACCGGCTACGTGCCATCCAGCCAGGCGCGCTCGCTGCGCACCGGCTCGTCGCACCTCGTCGGCGTCATCGCGCCCAAGATCAACTCCGAGTCCATCAGCCGCATTACCTCCGGGATCGGCCGCGTGCTGCACGACCGCGGCTATCAGATGCTGTTGGCCGATACCGACAACAGCCCCGAGCAGGAGCTCGCCTATCTCGAGGTGTTCCAGAGCCATCCGGTGGACGGCATCATCCTGATCGGCACCGTCTTCACCGACCGACACCGGGCGTTTCTGGACACCGCGCGCGTGCCGGTGGTCGTGGTGGGACAGCGTGCGCGCGGCTATACCTGCGTATATCACGATGATCGCGGCGCGGCCTGCGCCCTGGCGCAGCGGATCGCGGCCTCGGGTGCGCGCCGGATCGCCTACATCGGCGTCGACCGCATCGACGAGGCGGCGGGCGCGGCGCGTGAGGACGGCTTTCGGGCCGGGCTTGCCTATGCGGGCATCGAGTTCGATGAGGCGCTGCGCCGCGAGAGCCCGTTCAGCGTGGAGGGTGGCTACCAGGCCGCGAGCGACCTGCTCGACCGGGCCGGCACGGTTGATTTCATCGCCTGCGCTACCGATACGATCGCCGCCGGCGCCATCCAGGCCCTGCATGAGCATGGCGTCGCCACGGCTGCCGATCGCGTGTCCGGCTTCGGTGATAACCAGTTCCTGCGTGCGGTGACCGGCGGCATCCTCACGGTGCACCTGGCGTTTTTGCGCAGTGGCATCGAGGGCGCGTCGCTGCTGCTCGACCGGGTGGGCGATGCGCGCGCGTCCGAGCCGTATGAGGCGCGCGAGCTGATGCTTGGCTACGAACTCGTGGGTCGAAAGGACCTCTGAGCCTGCCGTTCACCCTTCATTTTCGACCGTTCACCGGAAAACAGACATGAAAACGATTTCACTTCTATGTGAAAACGATTACAGTAACAATCGCTATGAGACGGCTGCTCAAGCTATCGGCGCCGGCTCGCCAGCACGCGGTTTTCGGACGCACCGGGAGCCGAGAGGAGACGGCCCGCGTGCGCGGGTTCGAGTGAGAAAGGGTTCGCCATGGATTACCGTGCATCTGCGCAGGACGTGCTGCGCTTGGTGGGAGGGGCCGGCAACGTAGCCTCAGCGGCGCACTGCGCCACGCGCCTGCGTCTGGTCATCGCCGACAACACGCTGGTGGACAAGAAGGCCATCGAGGACGTCGACGGCGTGAAGGGCGTGTTCGAGGCTCAGGGCCAGCTGCAGATCATCTTCGGCACCGGCACCGTCAACAAGATCTACGACGAGTTCGTGGCCCAGGGCGGTATCGAGCAGGCCAGCAAGGAGGAGGCCAAGGAGGCTGCCGCCGCGCAGCAGAACATCTTCATGCGCGCCATCAAGCTGCTGGGTGACATCTTCGTGCCCATCATCCCCGCGATCGTGGCGAGCGGCCTGCTGCTCGGCATCATGAGCGCGCTCAACTTCATGAGCGCGAACGGCTTCATCGCCATCGACACGGACAACTTCATCTACAAGATCGCCGACCTGGTTTCGGGGACGTCCTTCACGTTCTTGCAGATCCTGATCGGCTTCTCGGCCGCCAAGGCGTTCGGAGCCAACCCGTATCTGGGCGCGGTGGTGGGCATGGCGCTCATCAACCCCAGCCTGCAGAGCGCCTACACGGTCGCCTCCGACGGCGTTGCCGCCGTGGTGCCGGTCATCCCCGGTCTCTACAGCTTCGATTGGGTGGGGTACCAGGGCCATGTCATCCCCATCGTGATTGCCGTGGGCATCCTGGCCTTCCTCGAGAAGCGCCTGCACAAGGTCGTGCCCGAGATGTTCGACTTGTTCGTTACCCCGCTCGTGTCGGTGTTCGTGACCATTCTCGTGACGATGGTGGCCGTGGGCCCGATCTTCGTGTGGGCCGAAAACGCCATCCTCGGCGTCATCCAGGCGCTGCTCACCCTGCCGTTCGGCATCGGCTCGGCCATCATCGGCCTGTTCTACGCGCCCACCGTGGTGACCGGTATCCACCAGATGTACACCGCCATCGACCTGGGCCAGCTTGCGCAGTACGGCGTGACCTACTGGCTGCCGATCGCCAGCGCCGCCAACATCGCCCAGGGCGGCGCGGCGCTCGCCGTGGCGCTCAAGACCAAGAACGCCAAGGTCAAGGGCCTGGCGCTGCCGTCTGCACTCTCCGCCTTCATGGGCATCACCGAGCCTGCGATCTTCGGCGTGAACCTGCGCTTCGTGAAGCCCTTCATCGCCGGCTGCATCGGCGGCGGCGCGGGTGCACTCGTGTGCGCGCTCACGCACCTGGCGGCCTCGGGCACAGGCGTCACCGGTATCTTCGGCATCCTGCTGTGCCTGTCCCAGCCCGTTCAGTACCTCATCATGTTCGCGGTGGCCGCCGCGGTGTCGTTCGGCGTGTCCTTCGCGCTGTACCGCGATGAGGAGACGGCCGGCGAGGTGACGGCGCGATGAGCAATGCGCTGCAGCGCGACCTGGCGCGGCTCGTCGCCGATGCGGAAGCGCGGGCTGCGGAGCGCGGCCATGGCCGTTTCGGCCAGCGGTTCCACGTGATGCCCCCGCTGGGGTGGCTGAACGACCCGAACGGCCTGTGCCAGGTGGACGGCGTGTTCCATGCGTATTTCCAATACGCCCCCTTCGACGTGGCGGGCGGCGTGAAGATGTGGGGGCATGCCACAAGTACCGATCTGGTGCGATGGACCTACGACCGCTGCGTGCTGCTGCCCGATTCACCGGCCGATGTCCACGGGGTCTACTCTGGTTCGGCGCTTGTGGGCGATGACGGACGCGTGACGATGTTCTACACCGGCAACGTCAAGCTTGAGCGCGCGGGGGAGCGCTACGACTACGTGACGAGCGGACGCGAGGGCAACACGCTGAGCGTGGAGACGGCGGACGGCTCCGTGTTCTCGGCAAAGCGCCTCCTCATGACGAATGCCGATTACCCGGCCGACCTCACCTGCCACGTGCGCGATCCCAAGGTGTGGCGCGCCGATGCGGCCTGCGGACGCTACCTCATGGTACAGGGCGCGCGGCGTCGAGGCGCGAGCGACGGCGAGCTGCCAGCAACGCGCTTTGCGGCGCTGCATGGCGCGGGCGCCGCTGTGGATGTAGGCGAGGTGCTCCTGTTCGCCTCCGATGACCTGGTGAGTTGGCGGTTGGTGAGGCGCCTGCACACGCCGGAGCGCTTCGGCTTCATGTGGGAGTGCCCGGATTATTTCGAGCTCGCGCAGCCGGGAGCCGATGCTGCCGAGGCGGCTGCGGCGGCTGAGCCTGCCGGGGTTGCGGGCGGCCCTGCGCCCCGCAAGGTGCTGTCGGTGTCGCCCCAAGGCTTGGAAGGCGGCCGGTGGGAGCGCGGCAACATCTACCAGTCCGGCTACTTCCCGGTGACCGGCGACATCACGGACGCCTATGAGCTGGGGGCGTTTCGTCTCTGGGATGCCGGGTTCGACTTCTACGCGCCGCAGACCTTCGAGGCTGCCGACGGCCGGCGAATCCTCATCGGCTGGATGGGCATGCCCGACGACGACACCTACGGCAACGACCCCACGGTGGCCGACGGCTGGCAGCACTGCCTGACGCTGCCGCGCGAGCTGGCGGCTGGCGCGGATGGTGCGGTGCTGCAGCGTCCGGTGCGCGAGTTGGAGCAGCTGCGCGGCGTGCGGCAGGCGGGGTCCGGCACGCTCGAGGCGGAGGGCCTCGATGCCTTCGATATCGAGGTCACCGGTGTGCAGCAGGGCTTTCGCGCCCTGTTGTTCGGCGAGCTCGAGCTGGCGTGGTTGCCGGCGGATGCTGCTGCGGATGCGGCGGTGCCGGCGCGTGTGGAGGACGCGTACGTTGACGCGCCCGCACCGGCGGGGGAGTCCACTGGCGCCGACGATTCTGCCGATGACTCGGATACGGCGCAGCCGGCGCGTTTCCAGATGCGTTTCCTCGACACGGCGCGCACGGCATGCGGTTGCGGGCGCACGACGCGCTGGGAGCCGCTCGAGGAGGTGCGCGACGTGCGGATCGTGGCCGATGTGTCCTCGGTTGAGGTGTTCGTGAACGGCGGAGTACTCGTCCTGTCGACGCGCGTCTACCCATCCGCGCGGTGCGTCTCCGTCGAGGCACCGGGGGCATCCATCAGCCTGTGGCCGCTCGGCTAGGCTCGTTGTAGCTTGCGTGCCGATCGGTGCGCTTGCTGTCGCACGGGCGGTGGCGTGGGCACGCGCTGCGCCGCCGCCGTTGTGCACTGAATTGCCAGCGTGCACTGTGTCGACGTCGGCTGGGTGCGGTGTCGCTGCTCCTCGCCTTGGCATCGCGCACCTTGCGAGCGGTCTCGCGCATCGCACCGGTTCTCGCTGCTGCCGCCATCCGTGCGGCGGCTTTGCTGCCCGGTACGTGTCTGGGCGCAAAGTGCGTTTCGAGTTTCTTTGCGAGGGGTGTCTGCCGGTCGGGCGATTTGCTACACTGGCGTTTCAGTTTTTTGCTTTTCAGCTTTGCGGCCGATAACGGGGAGGTGCGCCATGTACGAACGTGCGAGCGAGGCCTCCTCCTATGCCGCCCACGTGGGCGCCGCGGCCGCCTGCCTGGTGCGCGCGTCCTCCTGCGCCGAGGCGCTCGGTGCATCGGGCCTGTTCGACGGGCTTCCTGCGTTCGGCGGTTGCACGCCAGCCGCCCGCAATCGTGCGGTCGGGGCAGGGGAGCGTGCGAGCGAGGCCGCCGCCCCTGCGGACACGGACGGCGCTTCTGCGAATGCGGATGTCACTCAGGCAGCGCGCGCGGACGTCGCCCGCGCAGCGATCCTGGACATCGCCCCTGCAAACGTGGGCTTTGCCCCTGCGAATGCGGGCGGCACCCGTGCGGAGGCTCCAGGCGTCGCCCGCGCAGCGGTCCCGAACGAGGCGGGTGGCCGTGCGCTTGCGCTTGTCGTCTACGCGAACGGGCTCACCGATGCCTTTTCAGAGAGGTTCCCTGCGGAATCTCTCTTTTTTGTCGAGGACCTGCATCCGTCCGGGTTCGAGGCGGCGCCGGTGCCGGCGTGCGCCCGGGCTCTCTGGTTGGCTCCCGCGCTTTCCGCATGGGACCTGCGTATCGCCGACGTCCGAGCGCTTGCCGCGGCCGCCCACGCGCGCGGGGCGCTGCTGGCGCTTGACGTGAGCGCGACGACATCGTATTGCTCGGCTGCCTTTGAACTCGGTGCCGACCTGTGTCTTGAACGCCTGGATGTGGACGGGGCGCGCGACGCCGCCGATGCATCTGGCATCGCCCTGTCCCGCACCGGCTCGCAGTCCCGGTGGGCGCTGTCGGTTGCGCGCCCACGCCGGAAGAGGCGGGACGAGGCAACCGCTGAACTCAATTGTCTGCGCGTCGAGATCGCGCGGGCGCTGGACGGTGCCCCGGACGCGTGCGAGCCGGCGGTGCTGCTCGATCGCGACGTGCGCACGCAGCGCCGTTGCGACCACGCCCGCGCGCTCGCGGAGTATCTGAGCTGCTGCGATGCCGTGCCCGGCGTGGTCTATCCAGGGCTGCCGACGCACCCCGACCACGCCTTGGCCGCCCAAGCGCTGCGGCACGGTGCGGGGTTCGCGCTCGATTTCGAGGTGCCTTCCTCGACATGCGCCGCCGCCTTCATAGCCCGTGCCGCACGGCACCGCACCCGCCCGGGCATATCCGGCGCCGCCGCCGCGGGCGCCGTCGCGTCCGATTCTTGCTCGCCTGAGTCCACCGCCGTGGTGCCCGCCATCCGTACGGCGCCGGCCGCCGGCGCCGCGCCTGCTCCGGGTTCGCCTTGCGCCTGCGAGCCGCTTGCTGCCGGTGCGCCCGCCGCCTCGGAGCCGGATGCCCGCACCCGCCTGCTTGCCCGCGACGGCGCCGACGGGCGCTTCTTGCGCTTGGTTGCCGGCCTCGACAACCCACTCGCCATCGCCGATGACCTCGACCAGGCGCTACGCTGGTTCTGCAATCCTCCCGAGCCGTGAGACCGCACGGGTGCGCCGTCTGTGCGCCTGCATTGCGAGGTCCTGTAAGGCCCGGCCGCCTTCGATGATGTGCTGGCCGCGGCGCTATGTGCACCCGGGCCCGCGTCCTCGACGCCGGCCCGCCGGCCCGCCTGCCCGCATGGGGCAGTCCCCTCGCCTTATGTTCAGCTAAATCCGGGCGGCGCTTGTGTGCTCGCTCAGATGGTCTCATCGTGTTTCGCGTCCCTTGCATCGGGAGGTGTCATGGGTTTCATTTCGTTTGCGGCGCTGCTGGAAAGCGTCGTGCTCGGCGTCGCGCTGGCCATGGATGCCATGGCGGTGACGCTGTCCAATTCGCTGTGTGAGCCGGATATGCCGCTGTCCAAAAAGCTCGGCATGCCGGTTGCGTTCGCGCTGGCTCAGATGGCCATGCCGATCGCCGGGTATTTCGGCGGCACGCTCATCGCCGGCTACATCGACGCCTATGCGGGCGTGGTGTCGCTCGTTATCCTGGGGTTCGTGGGTGGCAAGATGATCTTCGAGGCCCTGCGCGAGCTACGTGAGCCGGAAAGCTGCAGCACCACGCGACTCACCTGGCCCATGATCGGCATGGAGGCGATCGCCACCTCGATCGACGCGTTCATCGTGGGTGTATCGTTTGCCGCGGCCGGCAAGGACATCGTGCTGTACGGCGGCATGATTGGCCTCACCACGTTCGCGTGCTGCCTGGCGGTGCTCGCCTTGGGTCGGCGCCTAGGCGAGCGTTTCGGTGCGCATGCCCAGGTTGCCGGCGGCGTGGTACTCATCTGCATTGGCATCAAGGCCTTCGCGGGCCTGTAGGCTTCCGTAACGTGAGCGCAAGGTGCGCGGGCGAGGGCGGGTCGGTGCTGCGCGATTCGCCCCACCTCGCCGCGCGCTCCGCGCACCCTGCACGCCGCAGCCTGCAGACCGTTTGGAGTACGTCAATGACGCGCACGCCGCCCGCGGGCGTGCGCTACAATGTGTCCCCAAGTAGCACGGCCGCCTGTCGGCCAACCTTGAGCGTCTAAGGAGCAACATGGCCACGTTTTTCCCCGGTGAGTCCCACACGTTTTCGGAGTATCTGCTCGTACCCGGTTATTCCTCGTCCGAGTGCATCCCCAACAACGTTGCGCTGAAGACCCCGCTCACGCGCTTCCGCCGCGGCGAGGAGCCGGCCATCACGCTCAATATCCCCATGGTGTCGGCCATCATGCAGTCCGTGTCCGGCGTGGACATGGGCGTGGCGCTCGCCACCGAGGGCGGCATCTCGTTCATCTACGGTTCGCAGACCCCGGAGTCCGAGGCCGCCATGGTCAAGGCCGTCAAGGACCACAAGGCAGGTTTCGTCGAGTCCGACTCCACCCTCACGCCCGACATGACCATGGAGCAGGTCATGGCGCTCAAGGAGAAGACCGGCCACTCCACCATGCCCGTCACCGACGACGGCACGCCGCGCGGCAAGCTGCTCGGCATCGTGACCAGCCGCGATTATCGTCCCAGCCGCGACGATCACGCCAAGAAGGTCTCCGAGTTCATGACCCCGCGCGAGCAGCTGGTCGTGGGCGATAAGGATATCTCGCTCAAGACGGCCAACGACGTCATCTGGGACAACAAGCTTAACGCCCTGCCCGTGGTCGATGACAACGACCACCTCATGGGCATCGTGTTTCGCAAGGACTACGACAGCCACAAGACCAACCCCAACGAGCTGCTCGACGCCAACAAGCGCTACATGGTGGGCGCCGGCATCAACACCCGCGACTATGCCGAGCGCGTGCCGCTGCTGGTCGAGGCCGGTGCCGACGTGCTGTGCATCGACTCCTCCGAGGGTTATTCCGAGTGGCAGAAGCGCACGATCGAGTGGATCCGCGCCAACTACGGCGACACGGTCAAGGTCGGTGCCGGCAACGTGGTGGACGCCGATGGCTTCCGCTTCCTGGCCGACTGCGGTGCCGACTTCATCAAGGTCGGTATCGGCGGCGGCTCGATCTGCATCACGCGCGAGACCAAGGGCATCGGTCGCGGTCAGGCCACGGCGCTGATCGACGTGTGCCGCGCGCGCGACGAGTACTTCGAAGAGACCGGTATCTACGTGCCCGTCTGCTCCGACGGCGGCATCGTCTACGACTACCACATGACGCTCGCGCTTGCCATGGGCGCCGACTTCCTCATGCTCGGTCGCTACTTCGCCCGCTTCGACGAGAGCCCCACGGCTCGCGTGAACGTAAACGGCCAGTACATGAAGGAGTACTGGGGCGAGGGCTCGGCGCGCGCCCGCAACTGGCAGCGCTATGACCTGGGCGGCGCCCAGAAGCTCTCGTTCGTGGAGGGCGTCGACTCCTACGTGCCATACGCCGGCGCGCTCAAGGACGGCGTGAACGGCACGCTGTACAAGGTGAAGTCCACCATGTGCAACTGCGGCGCGCTCTCCATTCCCGAGCTGCAGGAGAAGGCCCGTCTCACGCTCGTGTCCGCCACCTCGATCGTCGAGGGCGGTGCGCACGACGTCGTGGTGAAGGATTCCCAGCAGACGGTGAGCTACCAGTAGAACTTGATTTGGTCTGGGCTGAGGTGTACATTTCGGCTCGTTCCGAGGTTCTCGTATTGCTGCACCGAGCGCTCGCGGTCCATTCATTTCGAGCCGTCTTCCCATGCGGATGACGGCTCGTTTTCATATGGAAGATATAGTCAAATCGAGCTTTTTGACAGCAAGGAGGGCGGGATACGGTGGACATTCTTACCCGAGACGGCCTATCGGAGGACACTCTGGTTAAGCTGTCATATAAGAGTGAGCTTGGCACCTCGCTCAAGAAGAACCTTCGCTACTTTCCCGAGCGGGAGCTGCTTGCGGAACTCGATTCGGTGCGTGAATGGTATGACATGATGGCGGCTTTCATCTTGTCTCTTCCTGTCGATTCGCGTATCAAGAGTCGGCAGTCTGCTAGATTGAAATACGCTCGTTACTACCCAGATCATCAGGCTCGCAAGGTTTTCAATGACTTGCTTGGCTTTCGTTCGATGTGCGATTCCTACGATGACGTGTTGGCCCTATCGGGTCGTCCTTCGTTTCGGGTTGCCGACTTAAGTTCCGGGAAAGCAGTCGATGACGGCTATCGTGGCGTTCATGTGTACTTTCAGCTTTCTTCACACCATTATCCAATTGAGGTGCACTACAACACGTTTTACGATCGTCAGCTCAATAATTGGTTGCATAAATATCTGTATAAACGCGTGCGCAATGAGGCTGTTGGTTGCGAGTTGCGGCGTTTGTATGAATCTGGTTCTATAAAGACCGAGCTTGAGTTCGAACGGAGGATGCACAATGTGCTATCTGGTTGCGAAATGGTTTGATGGGACCGGTTGCATCGCGATGCGTACGGAGGCGGGGCGGCCACTGGTCTCCTTGAAGCGCCGTCTTGACGAACGCTTTGGCTATGAACACCTCCAGCTCATTACCATCACACGCCCCTCCGCTTATGGGGAATATGAGCCGTATACTTTTGTTTCTTCCGAGGAGGAGCTCGTGGCAGAGCTGGAAAAGCAAATAGCGTAAGCGCGCTTTTAAGGCTGGGATATCCAGTGTGCGCGTAGCCTTAGCCGAAGACCCGCGCCGCAGACCTGCTAGAATGCTGAACATTGCCGATGATTTGCGGGTGCATCCGTCCCGCGCGTACACGATAGGAGCCGAGCATGTGCGATTGCGCCGACCATACGCAGCCTGCGCCCGAGGCGGGCGGCATTCCCGCCTACGACGCCCAGAGCATCGAGACCAAGTGGATGCGAGCCTGGGAGGAGTCGAACCTGTTTGCCGTGGACACCGACTCCACCAAGCCGAAGAAGTACATCCTCGAGATGTTCCCGTACCCCTCCGGTGACCTGCACATGGGTCACGCCCGCAACTACACCATCGGTGATGCCATGGCCCGCCAGGCCCGCATGCGCGGCTTCGACGTGCTGCATCCCATCGGCTTCGACGCCTTCGGCTTGCCCGCCGAGAACGCCGCCATCAAGCACAAGACCCAGGCTGCCGCGTGGACATACAAGAACATGGACCAGGCGCTCGCCACCATGAAGCGCATGGGCTTCTCCTACGACCTGGACCGCCTTGTCAAAACCTGCAGCCCCGACTACTACCGCTGGGGCCAGTGGATCTTCGAGCAGTTCATGGAGCGCGGCTTGGTCTACCGCAAGAAGAATCCGGTGAACTGGTGCCCCACGTGCAACACCGTGCTCGCCAACGAGCAGGTCACCGACGGCCGCTGCTGGCGATGCGACTCGGAGGTGGAGAAGCGGGAGCTCGAGCAGTGGTACATCAAGATCACCGCGTACGCGCAGGAGCTGCTCGATGACCTGGAGAAGCTCCCTGGTTGGCCCGAGCGCGTCAAGCAGATGCAGGCCAACTGGATCGGCCGCTCCGAGGGCGCCGAAGTCGATTTCACCCTGTGCGACGCCGCAGGCGAGCCGATCGCCGGCGACGAGGGCAAGATCACCGTCTTCACCACCCGCGCCGACACCCTGTTCGGCAACACGTTCTTCCTGCTCGCCCCCGAGTACAAGGGCCTCATGGACCTCGTTCGCGGCACCGAGTACGAGGACGGCGTGCGCGCGGTCGTGGAGGGCGCCAAGCACATCTCCGCGGTCGAGCGCGCCCAGGGCACGCTGGAGAAGCACGGCGCGTTCACCGGCCGCTACGTGGTGAACCCCGTCTCGGGTCAGAAGGTTCCGGTATGGGTGGCCGACTACGTCATCTCCGACTACGGCACCGGTGCGGTCATGGCGGTGCCCTGCGGCGACGCGCGCGACTTCGAGTTCGCCCGCAAATACGACCTGCCCATCGTGCCGATCATCCTTGCCGAGGACGACCCGCTGTACCCGCAGCTCAACGGCGAGCAGAACACCGTTGTGACCTCCGTCGATTGGACCGAGGCGCTCACCTGCGAGGGCGTGCTTGTCCAGTCCGGCGCCTACACCGGCATGCGCGGCGGCAAGCACTCCGAGGGCGAGGCCGCGATCGTGGCCGACCTCGAGGCCGCCGGCACCGGTCGCCGCTCGGTGCAGTTCCGCCTGCGCGACTGGCTGATCTCGCGCCAGCGCTACTGGGGCAACCCCATCCCGGTCATCCACTGCGATCACTGCGGCATCGTGCCGGTGCCCGAAGACCAGCTGCCGGTGATGCTGCCCGAGAACCTGGACCTCGCCGGCGGCCAGACGCTGGCGGAGTGCCCGGAGTTCTATGAGACCACCTGCCCGGTGTGCGGGGCGCCAGCTCGCCGCGAGACCGACACCATGGACACCTTCACGTGCTCCAGCTGGTATTATCTGCGCTATACCGATCCGCACAACACCGAGCTGCCGTTCTCGCGCGAGGCCGCCCGTCGCTGGATGCCGGTTGACAACTACATCGGCGGCATCGAGCACGCCATCCTGCACCTGCTCTACAGCCGCTTCTTCACCAAGGCCCTGCGCGACATGGACCTGCTCGACGTGGGCGAGCCCTTCACCAACCTGCTGTGCCAGGGCATGGTGAAGGACGCCAACGGCGAGACCATGTCCAAGTCCAAGGGCAACGTGGTGCCGCCGAGCTCGGTGATCGAGCCGTTCGGCGCCGACACCATGCGCCTGGCGATCCTGTTCATCGCCCCGCCCGAGAAGGACTTCGACTGGGACGAGGATGCCGTAGCGGGCGCCAACCGCTTCATCAAGCGCGCCTGGCGTACCGTGTGGCAGCTCGTCGAGGGCACCGGGGCGGCGTCGGATGAGCCCGTGAGCAAGTCTGCGCTCGACGCGACCGGTCTTGCCCTGTACCGCGAGCGCCATCGCACGCTGGCCAAGTGCACCGAGGACTTCGACCGCGGCCAGTTCAACACCGCCATCTCGGCGATCATGGAGCTCGTGAACGCCGCGAACGCGTATCTGAACGCGGTTGCGGCCCCGGCGCGCAACGCGGCGCTCTCCCGCGAGGTGGCCTGCGACATCGTGAGCGTGCTGGCGCCCATCTGCCCGTTTGCCATGGAGGAGCTGTGGCACGCCGCACTCGGTCGCGAGGGGAGCGTCTACACCGCGCCCTGGCCGGTATTCGATATCGCCGAGGCAGCTGCCGACGAGGTTGAGATCGCCGTGCAGGTGCTCGGCAAGATGCGCGCCCGCACGATGGTGGCCGCCGATGCCGACGCTGCCGCCATGCAGGCCGCCGCCGAGGCCGCTGCGGCCAAGTGGCTCGAGGGCAAGACGGTCGTGAAGGCCATCTGCGTCCCCGGCAAGCTCGTCAACCTGGTCATCAAGTAGTTCCATCTGCTCGTTTTCGGCTCGGACATACGCTTGTCGGGGGTGGTGTCGCTGCGCTGCGCAAAACACCCGCGAGCGTGTGTCCGAGCCGTTCATCGGGTACTCGCGTGGGCCCGCGCGGCGCCGATGGGTGTTCCGAGCCGTATCGTGGGAGTCGCCATGTCTCTTCCGTCTAAGAAAACGATCCTGATCGCGCTTCTCGGATTTGCGGTCGGCCTGTTGACCGCACCATGGATACGTATGTGCTTGGCGCAGCTGCGATCGGTCGTGTTCGGTCACTGAGCGTTGGCTGCATCATGCGAGCGCGTGCTACTTTGTGCTGATTGTGTGGCGAACAAAGGCGGCAGTGCGCCTGCTGCGGGGGAGGAAATTGCCCTCTACGCTGGGGATGTGTTATAGTGCTCGGGTAAATGAAGCTGTTTCGAAGGGAGTGCGGGTTCGCCCGCGCTCCCTTTTCATGAACGGGAGGTGCTGCATGGTCAAGAGCAAGCTCGAGCAGGGCATCATCGACGCGCTCGAGGAGCGCGCCGCCGAGCGCGGTATCGACGTCGTGGACGTCGAGGTCGTGGGCGCAACCAAGGCCCCGTGCGTGCGCGTGCGCCTGGACAAGCTCGCGGGCGACCCCATCACGCTCGATGAGGTGGCTGCCGAGACCGGCTGGGTGTCCGATTGCATCGAGGCGCTCGACCCCATCACGGGCTCCTACACGCTGGAGGTCTCGAGCCCCGGCATGAAGCGCCCGCTGCGCCGCCCGGCGGATTTTGCCCGGTTCCAGGGCCAGGACGTGGAACTCACCACCACGGCCATGGAGGGGCGCCGCACCTTCAAAGGCAGCATCGCCGCCGTCACCGAGCAGCAGGTGACCATCGCCTGCGAGGACGCCGAGGAGCACGTCATTCCCTTCACCGAGGTGAAGAAGTGCACGCTGCGCCCGGTCTATAACTTCAAACGCGCCAAGGAAGGGAACTAAACCATGGCAGAAGCCGATATGACCATGATGGAAGCGCTCATGGCCCTGTGCCAGGAGAAGCACATCGACCAGCTCTACCTGATCGACCGCCTGGAGCAGTCGCTGGCCAAAAGCTACGCCGAGCTGCTCAAGCTCGACTGGGGCGCCAAGGTCACCATCGACCGCGCCTCGGGCCGCATCTACGTCTACAAGCTCATCCCCATCGATGACTCCATGGACGAGGAGGGCAACTACACCGAGTTCGAGGAGATCGACGTCACGCCGAAGAACACCTCCCGCATCGCCGCGCAGCACGCCAAGGCCGAGATCAACGCCATCGTGCGCAACGCCGCCCGCGAGCAGATCTACGAGGAGTTCTCCGGGCGCGTGGGCGACATCATCAACGGCACGGTGCTGCAGTCCACGCCCGATTTCACCATCGTGAAGATCCGCGACGGCGTGGAGGCCGAGCTGCCCCACTTCGACCTGCGCCGCCATCAGGACGAGAACGGTCGCCCCACCGAGCGCAACGAGCGCCCGCAGGGTGAGCGTTACCTGCACAACCAGCGCCTGAAGGCCGTCATCATCGACGTACGCGACCCGAACTCCACGCTGCCGCCCGTGCGCGGCGAGCACTCCCGCCCGCCGATCGTCATCTCCCGTACGCATCCGGCCCTCATCAAGCGCCTGTTCGAGCAGGAGGTACCCGAGATCTACGAGGGCACCGTCGAGGTCAAATCGGTGGCGCGCGAGCCCGGCCAGCGCTCCAAGGTGGCCGTCCACTCGCTGGAGGATCGCCTGGACCCGGTGGGCGCCTGCGTGGGCCCCAAGGGCAGCCGCGTGCGCGCCGTCGTGGGCGAGCTGCGCGGCGAGCGCGTCGACGTCATCCTGTGGGATGAGGACCCCGCCCGCTACGTGGCCAACGCGCTGTCCCCGGCCAAGGTCACCCGCGTGCTCATCGACGAGGAGAAGAACTACGCCGGCGTCATCGTGCCCGACGACCAGCTCTCGCTCGCCATCGGCAAGGAGGGCCAGAACGCCCGCCTGGCCGCCCGCCTCACCGGCTGGCACATCGATATCAAGAGCGAGACGCTCGCCGCCGACATCCTGAAGAACGTCGCCGCCGCGCCCGCCCCGATCGAGGACCTGCTGGACGACGCCGATGACGAGCAGTTCGAGTCCGAGCGCTGCGCCTACGTGTCCGAGGACGGCAGCCGCTGCCGCAACCAGGCGCGTCCCGGCTCCCGCTTCTGCGGCGTGCACGATCCGGTGTCGCAGGACGGCGCCGACGCGGATGTCATCGAGGATGCCGAGGACCTCATCTAGGCGGGTCCCACCTGCGGGGGGAAGCTGCAGGCATCCGATGTCCGTATGAAGGTGACTACGCACGCCCCGGCGTGTGCGAGAGGTAGGTGAATGGCCCATGGCGAAGGTTCGCGTTTCCAGCCTGGCCAAGGAATTCGGGATGACGTCTAAAGAGCTCATGACGCATCTCGAGGATATGAAGATTCCGGTGAAGTCGGCGTCCTCAACGCTTGAGGATGCCTATGTATCCATGGTGAAAAAGCAGCTCGCCCCGGTGATCGAGGCGCGCGCTGCCGAGGTCGAGGCCGCACGCCGCGCCGAGGAGGAGGCCGCCGCGCAGCAGGAGGCTGAGCGCGCCGCCGCTGCCGAGGCCGAGCGCCTGGCCGTCGAGGCCCGTCGCGAGGAGGAGCGCCGTCTGTCGCAGGAGGCCCAGGCTGCCGCCGAGGCCGCCCGTGCCGTCGCGGCCGAGGAGGAGCGTCGCGCCAAGGAGGAGGCCGCCCGTGCGGCCCGCGAGGCCGAGATGGAGGCCAAGCGCCGTGCCGTCCCGGCCAGCGACTCCGGCTCCCGCTTCCGCTCCCTGCTCGATCAGATTGCCGAGCAGGAGGTTGTGCTCAAGGAGAAGAAGGCCGAGGCTAGCCGAGCCGAGGCCGCCCGCGGCAACGAGCGCGCCGGCCGCGGCCGGCGCGGTGGCGCTGCCGCCGCTTCCG
>CABRHH010000037.1 GCA_902470695.1 uncultured Collinsella sp. | reverse complement strand
ACCCGCCATCGTTGTGCGACGATGCCCCCATACGGACGAGGGGGGTCCAGTGAAGAGACGCCGGCGCCCAACTGTCGCCCGCACGCGACCCCATGCCCGTCGACCTCGCAAGCGGGCATGGGCCCAAAGCAAACGGGCCCCGTTTCCGGAGCCCGCATGAGCCTTATATCTCGGAGGCGTCGGCGGCCTCGGTGGCCCACCGGTGGTAGCCGATGATGAACGGGTCCAGGTCGCCGTCCTCCAGCACCGACTCGACGTTGCCCGTCTCCACGCCGGTGCGGACGTCCTTCACCAGCTCGTAGGGGTACAGGACATAGTTGCGGATCTGGTTGCCGAAGCCGATGTCGTGCTTGGGGCCGCGGATCTCGTCCAGGGCCTCCTCGCGCTTCTGCAGCTCCAGCTCGTACAGGCGCGCCTTCAGGATCTCCATGCAGGCGGCCTTGTTCTGGATCTGGCTCCGCTCGTTTTGGCAGGTCACCACGATGCCCGTGGGCAGATGCGTGACGCGGACCGCCGAATCGGTGGTATTGACGCCCTGGCCGCCCGGGCCGCTGGCATGGTAGACGTCGACGCGGATGTCGTCGGGGGCGATCTCGATCTCAACGGTGGCCGGCAGCACCGGGATGACCTCGACGCCGGCAAACGTGGTCTGGCGGCGCTTCTTGGCGTCCGTGGGCGAGATGCGCACCAGGCGGTGCACGCCGGCCTCGGCGCGCAGCATCCCGAACGCGTCGGCGCCCTCCACCGTGAAGGTGGCGCGATCGATGCCGATGACCTCGGCGGCCGGGCAGTCGTTGATCGTCACCTTCCAGCCGCGGCGCGCGCAGTACTTCATGTACATCTTGAACAACATGAAGGTCCAGTCCTGGGCCTCCAGCCCACCCTGGCCGGGCTTGATGGTGACGATGGCGTCGCCGTGGTCGAACTCGCCGGTGAACCAGCTCGCAAGCTCCATCTCGTCAATGGCGCGCGTGAGCTCCGCGGCGGCCGCGGCGGCCTCGGAGACGAACTCCGCACCCTCCTCGTCGCCCAGCTCCGCAGCCAGATCGAGCGCGGCGCGGGCATCGGCCAGGCGCGCACGGGCGCCCTCGACGGCCTCGACGTTGCCCCGGCAGCGCGCAAGTTCGGCCATGAGCTCACGCGCGGCGTCGGCATCGTCCCAAAAGCCGGGGGCGGCGCTTTGCTCCTCGAGCTCCGCCACGCGCCCGCGCGCCTCGTCCAGATGCAGGTAGGACTCCACCTCGGACAGGCGCTCCTCGAGTGCATCGAGCGCCGCCGGCGTCACCGTACTCGCAGCGTCAAGCGCCATTAGCGGTTCCTGCCGTGGCAGTTCTTGAACTTCTTGCCGCTGCCGCAGGGGCACGGATCGTTGCGGCCCACGTTGGCGTACGGGTCGCCGCTCTCGTCCTTGCGGTAGGTTTTCACACCGGCACCGGCCTGGCCATCGGCGCCGGCCGGGGCGTGCCCGGCTGCACCGGCAGCCTGCGAGGCCGCCTGGCGACGGATCGTGGAGGAGCCGGTGTCGCCGTCCACCTCGGCGGGGCCGGAGTACTTCGCGCCCGTCAGCGCCGGGTCGGGCTCGCGGCGCGGCACGCCCTTGATCTCGGCGCGCAGCACGGTGCGCAGGTAGTCCTCGTACATGGTGTCGACCAGCATGTTGAACGCGCGGAAGGCCTCGGTCTTGTACTCGACCAGCGGGTCGCGCTGGCCGAAGCCGCGCAGGCCGATGCCGGTCTTGAGGTAGTCCATCTCCTGCAGGTAGCTCATCCAGCGGGTGTCGATGACACGCAACATGACTTGGGTGTTCAACTCGCGCATCAGCTCGTCGCCCAGGCGGGCGGCCTTGGCGTCATAGCATTCGTGGACAAACGCGAGCACCTGCTCGCACAGCTGCTCGTAGGAGGCGTCCTCGAACACGGGGGCATCCGCGTGGCCGGTGAGCTCGACGACCCACTTGTGCAGGCCCTCCAGGTCGCGCTCGCCCTCGCGGGCGTCCACGGGGCAGAACTCCGTGACGCAGCGCTTGATGGTGTCCTCGATCACCTCGTCGATGTGCCCGGCGAGGTCCTTGCCGTCCAGAATCTTGTTGCGCTCGGCGTAGATCACCTGGCGCTGCTTGTTCATGACGTCGTCGTACTCCAGCACGTTCTTGCGCATGGAGTAGTTGATGCTCTCCACCTTGCGCTGCGCGCCCTCCACGGCCTTGGAGACCATCTTGTGCTGGATGGGCTGGTCGGCCGCCTCCATCATGGAACCGACCCGGTCCATGCTGCTGCCGAACATGCGCATGAGGTCGTCTTCCAAGGAGAGGTAGAACTGCGTGGCGCCCGGGTCGCCCTGACGGCCGGCGCGGCCGCGCAGCTGGTTGTCGATACGGCGGGACTCGTGGCGCTCGGTGCCGATCACCGTGAGGCCGCCCGCGGCCAGCACCTGCTCGCGCTCGGCGGCGCACACCTCGCGCGCATGGGCGAGCGCGGCCTCATAGGCCTCGGCGCGGCGCTGCTCGAAGTCCTCCGCCTCCGGGTCGAGCCCCATGGCGGCGACGTCCTCGGCGGCGAGCTCCTCGGGGTTGCCGCCCAGCAGGATGTCGGTACCGCGGCCGGCCATGTTCGTGGCGATGGTGACCGCGCCCAAGCGGCCCGCCTGCGCCACGATATGCGCCTCGCGCTCGTGGAACTTGGCGTTCAGCACCTGGTGCTTGATGCCGCGCTTGTCCAGCAGGCGGGAGAGCTTCTCGGAGCTCTCGATGGACACCGTGCCCACCAGCACCGGCTGGCCGTTCGCGTGGCGCTCCTCGATCTCGTCGGCCACGGCGTTGAACTTGGTCTCCACCGTGCGGTAGATCAGGTCGTCGTTGTCCTTGCGGATCACCGGGCGGTTGGGCGGGATGACCTGGACCGGCAGCTTGTAGATCTCGCGGAACTCGGAGTCCTCGGTCAGCGCGGTACCGGTCATGCCGGAGAGCTTGTCGTACAGGCGGAAGTAGTTCTGCAGCGTGATGGTGGCCAGCGTCTGGTTCTCCTCGCGCACGAGCACGCCCTCTTTGGCCTCGATGGCCTGGTGCAGGCCCTCGGAGTAGCGACGGCCCTCCATGATGCGGCCCGTGAACTCGTCGACGATCTTGACCTCGCCGTCGGTGACCACGTACTGCTTGTCGCGGTGGAACATGTACTGGGCCTTCAGCGCCTGCTGCAGATGGTTCACCAGCGCACCGGAGAGGTCGGCGTAGATGTCCTCAATGCCCAGGCGCTCCTCGATCTTCTTCAGGCCGCGCTCGGTGGCCGCTATGGTGTGCTTGGCCTCGTCCATCACGTAGTCGCCCGTGGGCTCCACCGGCTCGGAGGCCGACAGCATGTCGTGCACGACCTCCTCGCCGCGCTCCAGGCCGCGGACAGCGCGCGCGAACTCCTTGTAGGTGCTCGCCGACTTGGTGCCGGCGCCCGAGATGATCAGCGGGGTGCGGGCCTCGTCGATCAGGATGGAGTCGACCTCGTCGACGATGGCGAAGGCGTGGCCGCGCTGCACGCGCTGGTTGGCGCGCAGCACCATGTTGTCGCGCAGGTAGTCGAAGCCGAACTCGGAGTTGGTGCCGTAGGTGACGTCGGCGTCGTAGGCAGGGCGCTTCTGGTCGAGCGGCATGCCGTTTTGCAGCAGGCCGACCGTAAGGCCCAAGAAGCGGTAGATGCGGCCCATCCACTCGGAGTCGCGGCGGGCCAGGTAGTCGTTGACGGTGACGATGTGCACGCCCTTACCGGCGAGCGCATTCAGGTAGCCGGCGAGCGTGGAGACGAGGGTCTTGCCCTCGCCCGTCTTCATCTCGGCGATGTGCCCCTCGTGCAGGGCCATGGCACCGATCAGCTGCACGTCGAAGTGGCGCATGCCAGTGACGCGACGGGACGCCTCGCGGACGCAGGCGAACGCCTCGGGCAGCAGGTCGTCCAAGGTCTCGCCGGCCGCCAGACGCTCGCGGAAGCGGGCGGTCTGGCCCTGGAGCTCCTCGTCGGACATCGCCTGGAAGGTGGGCTCGAGACCGTTGATGGTCACAACCGTCTTCTCATAGCGCTTCAGGTCCTTGTCGGCCCCAAAGGAAAGCAGCTTTGAAACGAATCCCATGGTGGTTCTTCCTCTTCGGTGCGCCTGTCGGATGCGTACGCTCCCTCTTGGGAGCACGACGGCCGTCAAGCACAGACACAGTTGAGGAGAACTTTAGCCAAACCGCATGCAGTCTATGCGCAGGATGTATGTGCTCACAAGGAAACTATCCAAAGGCGTCAGGTGGGGCATGGCGTGCGCGGTAACGAGGTGAGATAGGTGGCCACCCGGGACCGCGTTGCGCGAACGAGGTGCGCGCGATAGACCGTGGTAGCAAACCGGAAATAATGCACAGATGGTTCATCGTAAGAGACGAACCCTCGATCTCAACGACAAATACCCCTTTTCATGACAGACACGCCTTGAGCTGTCGTCTGTACTTTACAATAACGTTGGCGCGCACAGGAATGAGATGATCAGACATGGTTCCAAAGAGCTGTATAAGCCGCTGGAGAGCATGGTCGTTTGGCAAAAAGCTATTAGCGGCATCTTTGGCCACCAGATTCATGCTTGCCGTCGTGTTTCTCGCCGCAGGCCATGTGACAGACCACTATGAGCTATCCAGATTGTCAGGCGTAATCGGGGGCGCAATCGTCGAAGCAATTGTCTTCACCAGCATCTCATGACAGCCCAAAGGATGCGAGCGTGGCACGGGCACAAACCGGGGCGCGCGCTAAGCGGTGGCAAGCCGAACGACATTGCCCTTCTGGTATGCGGGGTTGCATTGCTGGCAGCCCCGCATACCCCCATGCTCGACAGCAATATCATGTTTCGCCTACTCACCAGCGCGGTGCCCGTAGCGGCATCATTCTTCCTCTACGCACATGTGGGCGCAACGGTGCGTCTTTCCGTCGCATGCACAGCCGCCATGACGCTCTGCCTTGGCCTTCTCCCCTTCTTCGTCCCACCAGGCACCACCGCCGCCCTACCTCTTGGGGCGCTGGTCGGCATCTGCAAAACCCCTCTCCTGCTCTCGTGGGTTGCAGAGTTTTCAGCAAGCAGCATGACAGGCGAACGCCACACGCCGTACCGAACCTCCATTTCCAAGCTGAGGACACTCGGGCTGCTCGCCACAACCTGCGCAGTCAGCTTTCTTTTTGAGCTTTCGAGCTTCTGCCTAGCAGTCGATACACGCGGCACGGCATCCATAGCGACGCATGTGAGCGCGACCGTTTTGCATGCAGCCATGTATGCGTTGCTGCTTCTGTATGCAAAGCGTTCCCCATCCAACGGAACGCCCGCGCTATACACCCTTAGCGCAATCGGATTTGGACAGATCCTATGGGATGCCATGCCCAACCATGCAGCCCTCTCCATCCATAGCGCAGTCGACGGCCTTCTTGCGATGGTCTATATCACGCTTTGTCTCTTCATCACCTTGTTGCTCATATGGGCTCAGACCAAGAAGAGAACTCGCTCGGCAATAGTATTTGCAGCCTCACGACCCCATATTCAGCAATTCCAGCAGGGCAAACAAGCCCAGTTGCTCAGTAATCGCGAACGGCAGATTGCGGTCTTGTTGCTCGACGGGCTTACGCAAAAGGAAATTGCCAAGCTGCTTGCCATATCACCTGCAAGTGTTGCAACGTATTACCAGCGCATGTTCAAGAAGATGCATGTCACGTCAAAATCAGAATTCATTCAAGCGTGCAGCCCCCGCACGGGCAGCGAACAGGCCGCAGAAGAAGAGGTGCGCAAAGCTATCGCACGCATCGCCGAAGGAGAGCTTGACCACACCTCGACCACGGCTCACGTCCTCATGAGAATAGTCGAGGGGAAAACAGCGCGGCAAATTGCGAGCGAATTGTACATCTCCCCATCAACCGTCTCGAAACATCGAAAGAAAGGATACCGTGCGCTGGGGGTCTCCAATAAACGAGAACTGCTCCATATCGTGAGCGAAGAGCTTTCCGAACTGCAGGGCACCTTAACAGCTTGGAGGCGGAGACGGCTCCGTTTGGGGCTTTGATCCGCGGAAGTGCGTAGCGTTCATAACAAAAAACGACCTCGCGCCGGTGGTGGTGCGAGGTCGTTCTCTTCCTAAGCGGTCGAAGGACCCAGGCTGGCTACTCAGCAGCCTCGGCGGTCTCGGCCTCGGCGGCAGGCTGCTCAGCGGCGGCCTCCTCGACGGGAGCCTCCTCGGCCTTCTTGGAGGCCTCGGCAGCGGCCTTCTTCTCGAACTCAGCAGCACGCTTGGCCTTCTCGGCGGCCTTGGCCTCGCGCTCGGCGGCCTTCTTGGCAGCGGCCTCCTCGGCGGCCTTCTGACGCTCGGCCTTCTTGGCGGCCTCGCGCTCGAGGGCGGCCTGGGCGGCGCCACCGAACTTGTCGGCGAAGCGCTGAACGCGTCCACCGGTGTCGACGAACTTCTGCTGGCCGGTGTAGAACGGGTGGCACTCGTTGCAGAGCTCGACCTGGATCTCGGACTTGGTGGAGCGGGTGGTGAAGGTGTTACCGCAGCTGCAGTGCACCGTGCACTCCACATACTCGGGATGGATGCCAGACTTCATGGCGGGGCTCCTCTTCTGCTCAGGCCCTGGTTCCCGACCAGGACAAAGGGGTGTCTTGGTTTCCGACCAAGACAAAACAGCCTGTCAATCCTAGCACAGCGGGTTCCTGCCCGGCCAATCGCACAAAAGCACCATGCTCACAAATCAACACAGCGGAAGCATGCTGCATTCTCCTGTCAGATGTGCATCTCTCTTCATTTGCTTAACTTCTGCTGAGGTCGCAATGAAGAGCGCCCTTTCTCAAACAAAAACCATGGCCATCCCACTCTAGATTTATAATTGAAAATATACAGGCCATTGCGGAAACAAGCATCAATGGCAACATCGACAAAAAGACATCTTCCCATGCAGCCATTCCATACATAGACTATGTCTTTAATCTGCTTCAATTTAAAACTCCGGACTCCCATACACCGAACAAAAGAGCTCTTCTAGATTTCTCGCGTGTAGGGGCATATCTCTAATAACCGCACCACCATCGAGCATCAGCACGCGATCGCACGTTTCTTCAATAAAAGAAAGGACATGGGCCGAAACCAGCACGATACCGCCGCGTTCCCGCACAGCGCCAATCGCTTGTTTCAACACCAGAATCGCCTCGGTATCCAAACCATTTAACGGCTCATCCAGCAAGATTACCTTTGGTGCGCCTTGCCATGCAGAAGCAAGAACTACGCGCTTTCTCATGCCCAGAGAACAAGCGTTTAGGGGACGGTCCGCATAGCCTGCACAGCCAAATTGCGCAAGAAGCTGCTCGGCTTCGCTCTTCACACAAGTCAAACCCCGAGCAACAGCATCAAAACGCATGAACTCAATAGCTGTAAATTCCTCAATCACAACTGGCTCAGCCGCAACATACGACAAATCCGCAGAGACCCCTCGCTTTAATTCCCTTCCATTTAACCGTCGAACCCCAGACACATTCCCACAGCCACAAATTGCGTTGAGCAGGCTCGTTTTGCCCGCGCCATTGGGCCCCACGACACCCACCACTTCCGACCGGCCGAAACTCAACGACACATTATCGATGATGGGAGACCCGTGATACGTGAGGCATATGTCAGTGAACGCGAGCATACATTATCCCCTTGATATTCCGCAAAAAGTCATACAGCATGAAGCCCGGACCGAGCAATAGATACAATACGCACAGGACAGGAAGTCCCATGAATTTAGATTCAGCGGCAACGCTCTGATAGGCAACCATGGTGAGCATGCGAAGCGAGACCGCAATGACCCCAGCGAGCAGGATGCAAGCCGTCGCCTCCACCGCTGAACAGGTACCCGAGCAGTAACCAAAAACACCGAGCACAACTGCCTCTAAAACCACCGTAGTCGCCGACGGTATTACTTTGGCTCGAACGAGCTTTTGCTCTGGAATAGCATAGAGCTGTACCACCCGCATTGCCTGTAAACGGGCTTCAAAAGCAACCGTCTCCACAGCACAGCAGGCACCCGACCACAGCAGCACACCATAAGAAACTATAAGGATCGGAATGCCAGCAAATAACAAGCGCATACCTAAACCCGTAAGTACGCACGAAAAAAGAAACGCACTTAAAAAGTGCGACGACCGTATATTCCTCAGAACGAGCATTGCACTCAAACTGGGGTTTCGCACACCCATACGAACCGGCAGCCGCACACGCATAATTGCTCTCTGCCCACACAGGCTACTAAGGAAAACAAACAACAACGACATACACAGCGCAAGCAATAGGGGCAGCACGCTCATTTTGGCACGTAGAAACAACAGCATGAGCAAGGCGGAATCAGCAACTCCAATAGGAGCAAAAAAGCAACAAGATATGGCAGCGCTCTGAAACGGAGACACGCCCAGAAGGCGCATATATACAGACCGCCATCGTTTATCATCAACTGAACGATATGCCAGCCACAGAGCCGCCAGGCCCACCTCCAACAAAGCTGACGATAGATTGATACGCCACGGTTCTGAAACGTTCGAAAAGCAGGCATAACACGCCACAATGCATGTATAGGCCCCACAAGCCAACAGGGCCTTTTTGTCGCACAGCAAGAGAAGCATCCCAGCACGCGTAAAGCGATTAATTATGGTAAACATACGACTCTTTCGCCATGCACCATTCATCCAAAAAAGGGCGGCAGCAAAACCATTTAGCAGCCGCCCAAATACATCAACATAGATACTTGTTGCCCGCAACGATTACGTATGCCACATGGGTTCACCCCTAATGAGCATGGACAGCAGAGACTTGATGTATATCTTCCATAATTCTACTGGTTGCTAGCATAAACACTTGTTTAACTCTCCATTTGTATATGTGTATGCCATTTTGATTCGTTTTTCCTATATGATCAACTAGTCATTTGCTCCAAAGATGATACTTGCATCCAAGGGGCAACGAACTCGTAGGCCCCGCAAAGCTACGGGCTATCCGTACTTACGGAAAGAAGCCTTCCCATTTTCTTTACTTTTGAATGTGATGCGCTGCGTCGCGGATTCTCCATCCACAAGCTCCCGCATGTTCACGGAGCGTGCATATCCGCAGCTGAGAAATCGGTACAATAGGAGCACTATACCGAGATGGAGTGCGCGCCCGCGAAAGGCGACGCCGCCGAAAGGAACCCCCATGGCCGAGACCTCATCCAACCGCATCGTCATCACCGTCCTGGGCAAGAACCGCCCCGGCATCGTCGCCGGCGTCACGACCACCCTGTCGGAGGCCAACGTCGACATCCGCGACATCACGCAGAGCATCCTCGACGACATCTTCACCATGACCCTGCTCGCCGACATGCAGGGCGCCACCTTGGACTTCTCCGCCCTGCAGGAGGCGCTTGCCGCCCAGGGCGAGACGCTGGGTGTCACCGTCGAGTGCCGCCGCGAGGACATCTTCAACTTCATGTACCGCCTGTAGGCGTCCGCCGCCCCAACCGGCCACATGCCACCTGCAAGCTCCCAAAATCCCGCCCGGCCGCCCGAGTTGGACGCATCCGCCCGAAGGAGGAGCCATGTCCTACGACGCGCATCGCATCTACTACCGCTTCGATGACCACCTGAGCCGCCTGGTGCTGGACTACGACGCCAGCCGCCAGGTTGACGCCGCCTCCCAGCGCCTGTACCACGATATCCCCTCCGAGCCCTACGACGAGGACCTCTTCGTCGAGCACGACGTGAAGCGCGGCCTGCGTAACGCCGATGGCTCCGGCGTGGTGGCCGGCCTCACCCGCATCTCGGACGTGCACGGCTACAACATCGTCGACGGTCGTCCCGTCCCCGACCGCGGCAGCCTCACGCTGCGCGGCTACAGTATCGAGGACCTGGTCACCCATGCCCAGGCGGAAGGGCGCTTCGGCTACGAGGAGGTGGCCTATCTGCTCATCACCGGGCTTCTGCCCACGCAGGCCGAGCTCGACGGGTTCCGCGAGCGGCTCGGCGCCTTCCGCCACCTCTCGGCCGATTACGTGGCGCAGTTCCCCATCACCACCGCGAGCACCAGCATCATGAACGTCCTGCAGCGCGCCGTCCTGCAGCTCTACGCCTTCGACGCCGATCCGGACGCCATCACGCCGGCCCACGAGGTGGACGTGGCCCTCTCGTTGCTCTCCCGTCTGCCGCGCATCGCCGCGTTCGCCCACACCTTCCGCGCCGCGCGCATGGAGGGCCGCCGCGCCAACGTGCCGCTGCCCGACCCCTCCCTGTCCACCGCCGAGACCATCCTGCAGGTCCTACGTGAGTCCGACGACTTCACGCGCGACGAGGCGATGCTGCTCGACGTGATGCTCATGCTCCACGCCGAGCACGGCGGCGGCAACAACTCGACCTTCGCCTGCCGCGTGCTGTCGAGCTCGGCCACCGACGCCTACTCGGCCTACGCCGCGGCGATCGGCTCGCTCAAGGGCCCGCGCCACGGCGGGGCGAACGCCAAGGTGGTGGCCATGCACGCCGACATCCGCGAGCATGTCCACGACTGGGAGAACGAGGACGAGCTCGCCAGCTACCTCACGCGCATCCTGCGCCGCCAGGCCTTCGACGGCACGGGGCTCATCTACGGCATGGGGCATGCGGTCTACACCCTGTCCGACCCGCGCGCCGAACTGTGCCGCCGCTTTGCCCGCAACCTGGCGCAGGCCAAGGGGCTGGGCGCCGAGTTCGCCCTCATCGAGCGCATCGAGGCGCTGGCGCCCGAGGTCATGCGCGACGTGCGCGGGACCCGCAAGCCCATCTGCGCCAACATCGACCTGTACACCGGCTTCATCTACCACATGCTCGGCATTCCCGAGGCGCTGTTCACGCCGCTGTTCGCCGTGGCGCGCACGGCCGGCTGGGCGGCCCACCGCATGGAGGAGCTCATCTGCGCCCACCGCATCATCCGCCCCGCCTACCGCTCGGTGATGGACGAGCAGGCCTACGTGCCGCTGGCCGAGCGCGCGGGCGGTCACGGCACCTGCCAGGCGGGGTAAGCGGAAAGGTACGGGCTGGAGGCGAACGCATACTCGAACCCGGGCAGGCAGGCTTGGGCTGCGTGCCCGACCGCAGCCCAAGCCGCAGCCGAGGGCCCTGCGGTCGGGCACGGGTTGTGCGGCAGGTTTAAGGCCCCGGACATCAGGCTCAAGGCGTACGGCGCCAGCCTAAAGCCTAAAGGGCCTTACAGTCCAAAGAAGCAGCTTAAGCCCCAGGGCAACAGCCTTACTTACGAGAGCGACTCCAGCACGCGGCGCAGCTCGCCCTGTACCGCCTGGTCGTAGTTGTAGCCGATCACGCGGTCGGCCACCGCGCGCAGCGCCGGGCGGCCGTTGGCCATCGCGCAGCCGCAGCCCACGAACCGGATGATCTCGTAGTCGTTCATGGAGTCGCCGAACGCCATGACCTCCTCACGCGCCACGCCGTAATGCTCCATGAGCTGCTGGATGCCCGTGGCCTTCGAGATGCCGGGTTGCATGGGGTCGATGTAGGAGTTGCCCGAGGGCGCGAAGGTGAACAGGTCGCCCAGCTCGCGCTGGAGCACGTAGGCGTTGTCCATGACGTTGCCGTCGTCGCAGAAGATCGTGGCCTTGATGATGTTCACCTCGGGCCGCGGGAGCTCGTAGATGCGCTCGACGTTCGGCAGGTCCTTGTCCACCTCGCGCACGAACTTGTCCTCATCGTCCAGCAGGAAGGATTTCGTGCGGTCGAACAGGGCGAGGTGCATGTTCGGGAACATCTGGACCGTTTTGGCCAGGCGCATGATGGACAGGTGCGAGTACACCTCGCGGCCGATCTGCTCGCCGTCGGCGTAGACCTGCGCGCCGTTCGAGGCGACGAAGTCCATCTGGTCGCGCACCGGGGCGAAGAACTGGCAGAGCCGGTCGTAGCGGCGGCCCGAGGAGGCCGCGAAGTGGACGCCGCGCTCGCGCAGCGCCACGATCAGGTCGAAGGTTTCCTCCGGCACCTCTCCCAGCTCGTTGAGCAGGGTGCCGTCCATATCCGAAGCGATGAGCTTGATCATGCCGTACCTTTCCTCTTGTGCGCGCCGTCGTGCGCGCGTCGCTGCTCGTAAGGATACCGCGTTTGGCCGCGGGACAGGCGCGTGACGCGCGAACGGGGCGACATACGACACAGAGCGGCAGAAGCGCGCAACATGGACAGGGGCATGCAATGCGACCTGGCACGCGGCAGGACGCGAAGGGGCGCATCCGCAGCGCGCCGAGGCGCGGGGCGGCAGGCGCCCGCGCTACGAGACGAACGAGAACGTCGTGACGTCGAACATGCCCTCCGGGCGGATGCGAAGCTCGGGGATCACCGGCAGGGGCAGAAAGATCATGCCCATGATCGGGTCGAGCGGCGGCTCGATGCCGGCGGCGCGCGCCTCGACCATGAAGACGTCGTGGGCCGCAGCTACCTCGGACGCCGGACGGTCGCTCATCAGGCCGCCGAGCGGCAGGTCGATGCGGGCGGCCACCCGCCCGCGGCGCACGAGGACGAAACCGCCCTGCGCCACCGCCTCCACAGCCGCACGCATATCGGCGGGGTTGTCGCCCACCACGCAGATGTTATGGGAATCGTGCCCGATCGTGCTGGCGATCGCGCCGTCCGTGATGGTGAACCCGCGCACCCAGCCGCACCCGATATGCCGGCCCACCAGGCCGGTGCCCGCCGGTCCCACACCGTCGGCGCCCGCGCGCTGGGCCGCCACGCCGCGCCCATGGCGCTCGATCAGCATGATGCGGCGCAGTCCGGAGGCGTCGGCGGGCCGCACCGTCCCCGTCACGGCGTTTCCGGCCACCACGTCGATGACCGCCTCGCCCGGTGTGAAACCGTAGGAGAACAGCTCGTCCGACAGCGCCGGCAGGTGCACAGATCCGCGCAGGCGCGCCTCGAGCGCGCGGACCTCGTCGGTGGCATCGGCGACCGCGCCCACGAAGGCGCCGTCTTTCGCCACCAGCTCGCCGGCGGCGTAGACGCGGTGCGGAGCCGATGTGAACGCGAGGTCGTCGAGCAGCAGCAGGTCAGCGCGCTTGCCCGGCGCCACCGCGCCGCAGCGCTCGCGCGCGCAGGAGCGCCCGTGATCCATACCGAAAATATCCACCGCCGACAGCGTTGCCATGGAGATCGCCAGCACCGGATCGATCCCGGCCTCGACCGCCATCCGGCAGGCGTTGTCAATCATGCCCGCACGCAGGGCGTCGGAGGGCGCGCGGTCGTCGGTGGCGAAGCAGCAGCGACGGGCGAGCTGCGGGTCGTGCGTGATGACGGGCGCGAGCTGGGCGAGGTCATGGCTGCAGGTGCCCTCGCGCAGCATGACATACATGCCGCGCGAGATCTTGTCGAGCGCCTCGTCCGGCACGGTCGACTCGTGGTCGGCGATGATCCCGGCGGCGGTATAGGCGTTCAGGTCCGCGCCCGAACACAGCGGCGCGTGGCCGTCAACCTGGCCGGACTCCGAAAAACGCGCGGCGTCGATGCGCGCGCAGGTCTCCTCGTCAGCGCCGTAGACCCCCGGCAGGTTCATCATCTCACCCAGGCCGAAGATCTCGCCGGGGTGATCTTCCATGAACCGGCGCATGTCCTCGGCGCTGATGATGGCGCCCGCCTGCTCGTCGGGCAGGGCCGGCACGCAGGAGGGCATCATGAACTTGAGGGTGCCGGGGGCGCGCTTCGCGTCGGCGATCATGAACGACAGACCGTCGAGCCCGCACACGTTAGCGATCTCGTGACTGTCGGCAATCGCGCAGGTCGTGCCCCGCGCCAGAGCCATTCGCGCATATTCGGACGGTCGCACGTTCGAGCTTTCGATATGCAGGTGGGCGTCGATGAGGCCGGGGGCCAGGTAGCGGCCGCCGCAGTCCACGACCTGCGCCGCCTGCCACGCGGGTGCCGAGGCGTCTGAGCAGTCGCGCCCCTCGAAGAGCACCGCAGCGATGCAGCCGTCCTTCACCGCCACCTGCCCGCGGGCGCAGCGCAGGCGATACACGTCCACAACCTGCGCGTTCACGAACACCGTGTCGGCCGGTATGCGACCCTCGGCCACATCGATCAGCCCTCGCATGATGCGCACGGCCTCGCGGGGTGCACAGGTGCCTGTCTCGCGAGATGCACGGGTGCTTGCCTTGCGGGATGCTCGGGCGCTTGCATCGAAGGATGCACGGGCGTTTGCCTCGCAGGACGCGCGGTCACCCGCCTCAGTTGCGTTGAGATCATCCGCTGCCTGCGTTGCGCCGAAACCATCCGTTGTCAGCATACGCTCCCCTTTCCGAATCTGCTTGCCCCCTATCTTACCCGCTGGATGCCGCAGATGCGCGAAGGCGAGGTTTCCGCTTGGTGCCGCGGGCGTGCGAAAATGAAGCACCCACCGGATGCCACAGGCGCGCAAAGGCGAGATTCTCGCTGGATCCGCAGGTGTGAAGGCGAAATTCCCGCTGGATGCCCCGGATGTGCAAAAGCAAGGCACCCGGAGCCCCAGCGTGATGGGCTTCCGGGCACGGGTTTTCGATCATTGGGCTGCTTCCGAGTTCGGATTTCGGCCATCCACGCACCCCGGGCTCCATCCCGGGTTCGTTTTACAGCCATCGGCGCATCCCGGGCACGGGTTTTCGGTCATTGGGCTGCTTCCGGGTTCGGATTTCGTCCATCGACGCATCCCGGGTTCGGCATATGTCCATCCAGGGGCGAAAATCGGCTCTGGATGGACGGAAGCCGAACCCTCGTTGGACAGATGGACAAAACGCGAACCCTCGTTGGGCAGATGGACAAAATCCGAACCCGCATTTCACGAAGGGGCTGCGGGCATTTTCTTAGACAATCCTACACCGCATATCCCAGCGCAAGCCGGTGCTCGTCGGGCGTGAGCCAGCCGAGCGCCTGGGAGATGCGGCCCGAGCGGAACCAGCGCATCCCGGGTCACATCCCGGGTTCGTTTTCCGGCCATCGGCGCGATTCGGGTGCGAGCTTTGTCCGCCGGGCCGCTTCCGGGTTCGGCTTTCGGCCATCGACGTATCCCGGGTTCGGGTTTCGTCCGTTGGGCTGCTTCCGGGTTCGGATTTCGGCCATCGGCGCATCCCGGGTTCGGCATATGTCCATCCAGGGGCGAAAATCGGCTCTGGATGGACGGAAGCCGAACCCTCGTTGGGCAGATGGACAAAACGCGAACCCTCGTTGGGCAAACGGACAAAACCCGAACCCGAAATGGATAGGGGCACAGCCCTCGTTGAGTGGATGGACGGGATGCGCACCCTCGTTGAGCGGACGGACAGGATGCGCACCCGAAATAGGTGGAAGCCGGACCCTCGCTGAGCGAACAGCCGAGACGCGAGCCCGCACCTCACAAACGAACGAAATCTGAACCTGAATCACGGGGCCCGACGGCGCGAACCGACGGCGGCCGCGTCGGGCGAAACGACGCCCGCCCACCTGCAGCACGCGGCCGGTCTGCACCGAGTCGGCAGGCGCGCTTCAGGTCCCAGGCGCAACCGAATCGCCGTGAGCGCTCCGTCGACTACGCCAGGCGGGCGAAACGGCGCTTGCCCACCTGCAGCACGCGGCCGGCCTGCACCAGCTCAGCAGGCACGTTGTAGGTCTTGGGCGCCACCGGCTCACCGTCGATCTTGACGCCGCCGCCGTCGATGTCGCGGCGCGCCTGGCCGGCGCTCGGCACCAGGCCGGCAGCCTGCAGGACGGCAGGCAGATACACCAGACCCTCGTCGTTCACCTCGACCGCCACCGACACCTCGTCGATCTCGCTCGGCATCTCGTGGTTCTTGTGCACCTGGTCGAACTCCGCCTCGGCAGCGCGCGCCGCCTCGGCACTGTGATAGGTACTCACCAGGTCGCGAGCCAGCGCGCGCTTGAGCTCGTAGGGGTTGCCCGTGCCCTCGGCCAGCGCCGCCTCGATCGCATCGACCTCGTCGGGCGCGCACGAGCTCGCCAGACGGTAGTACTTGACGATCATCTCGTCGGGGATGGACATGGTCTTGCCGAACATATCGGCCGGCTCGTCGGTGAGGCCGATGTAGTTGCCGTAGCTCTTGGACATCTTGCGCGTGCCGTCGGTGCCCTCGAGCAGCGGCATCGTGAGCGCGATCTGGGGCTCCATGCCCATCTTCTCCATGAGCTCGCGACCGGCCAGCAGGTTGAACAGCTGGTCGGTGCCGCCCATCTCCACGTCGGCCTCGATCTTCACCGAGTCGTAGGCCTGCATGACCGGGTAGAGGAACTCGTGCAGGGCGATGGGGGTCTGGGACTGGTAGCGCTTCGTGAAGTCGTCGCGCTCCAGGATGCGCGCCACGGTGAACTTGGAAGCCACCTCGAGCAGGCCCTTGAGGTCCATGCTCAAGATCCAGTCGCCGTTGTGGACGATGGTGGTCTTCTCGGGGTCGAGGATCTTCATGGCCTGGGAGACGTAGGTCTGCGCGTTGGCCTCGACCTGCTCCTGGGACAGCTGCGGGCGCGTGGAGTTCTTGCCGGACGGGTCGCCGATCATGGCGGTGCCGTTGCCGATGATGAGGGTCACGCGGTGACCGAGGTCCTGGAACTGGCGCATCTTGCGCAGCGGCACGGCATGCCCCAGATGCAGGTCGGGGCTGGTGGGGTCGACACCCAGCTTGATGTTGAGCGGCACGCCGCGCTCGAGCTTCTTTTTGAGGTCGGCCTCGGGCACGATCTTGGCGGCGCCGGAGGTGATGATGCGCATCTGCTCTTCTACAGGCAACATAAGGTGCACCTTTCCTGCAAGGTCATAGCACCCTCGCCGCGTTGTGCGCAAGCGTCAAACGGGCGGTGCTGGAACGACATATGGGCATAAGTGTAGCCGAGTTGCCCGGTCTGCGCCATGCGCGGAAGCGGGTACGGTGAAGCGAGCGGGGCTGGCCTGGCCGTAGGTGGAAGGCACGAGGTGGGGCTGGCTTTGCATTACAAAGGTGGGACGAAGCAGCAAAGGGCGGGGCAACGAGAAGCTGGCCCCGCCGCAGATGCCGAGCGCGCGGCGCGCTGCCGGGCCTCCTCCCCCTATGTCCACCGGGCGGCGCCGGCCCTACCGCCTGCAACGGGCATGCGAACGCGCAGCCCGCTGCCGGTCCACACCCCTGCCCGCTGGACGCCATCGCGCCCGCGGGCTTGACTCGCCTGCAGCAGGACCCCCCACATCGAGATCAGGCGCCTGCGGGACTCCGCCCATGTTGCGCATCACCGGTGCAGGCAACCTATCGGCACGCAACAGCCAGACGTCGGCACACAACAGCTAGACGGCGGCGTCACTAAACGTCAGCGTTATAGATGCGCGTGCGACCGAGGGCATCGACCCGCACCGGCAAGCGCGCACCGTCGGCATCCACCAGCACGCGGTCGCCCGCCTGCGATGCCAGGCGACGCGGGCACGCTCGACAGCTGTCGCGCGGGGCATCCGCGCCGACGCGCAGCTCCGCAGCCGCCGCATCCGCCGCGGCCTCGGCAGCCGAACGGGCGCACGGGCCCTCAGCGGTCAACAGGCAATGCTCGGTCACCATGAGCTGCGCCTGAGGCTCGAGCTGCACCAACGGCGCCACCGCGACCTCCGGCACGGCCGCCGCGATCGCGCGCACCTCATCGGCGGCGAGCTCGTAGGGCAGCCACACCCGCCGGGCGCCGAGCGCGGCCAGCCAGCGGACCGTCCGCACATTCCACACCGGAATCGGCGGTGCCGCCTCCCACGCCACCCCGACAGCACGCGCCACCTCGATCTGGGAGAGGTTACGGCACACGACCGCCGCCGCCCGCCGGCACAGCGCCTCGACGCGGGCGGCAGACGCCGCGCGGGCCACCTCGTCGAGCACCACCGTGAGCGCAGGCACCAACGGCTCCCAGGCATCCGCATCGGCCTCAAGCAGGCGATGGGCGAACACCGCGGGCGTGCAAGGGACTGCAGGCACGCAAGGGGTCGTGGACACGCGGGAGGCTGCAACGGCCACCTCGCCCGCGCTCGGCGCATCCGTCAACTCAGCATCCAGCGCAACCGCAGACCCCGCGCCCGCATCCACAGCCGTCGCCATGGCCCGCTTGCGCCGACGGTGGCTCGGTGCCGAGACCTCCTGCCCGGTCGCCCCACCCGACAGGCGCGCCTCCTCATCGCGCAGGGCCGCGATGGCCCGCGCGCTTTCCTCCACGGCCCGGACGCTGCGCACCACGTGCACCGCGCTGCCCACCTCGACCTTGCGCTTGCAGCGCAGGCGAACCGCCGAGCCGGCCGGCACATCCTGCGGGCACGCCACCTGAGGCCAGCGCGTCGGCACGTCGCGGGCCGCATCGGCCGCCGGCGTCGAGCGGATCTCCAGC
>CABRHH010000036.1 GCA_902470695.1 uncultured Collinsella sp. | reverse complement strand
CAAACCGCGTTACAGCCTGCACATATGCCTGCGCTGCAGCCCACGCTCCAACCTGCGTTGCAACCCATACCCCAACCCGCGCCGCGGCCAACGCATCGACCCGCGCTGTAGTCTGCTCCGCAGCCGCACCGCAGCCAACGCGCCGGCCTGCACCCAAGCCCGCGCCTCAGCCTGCACCCCGGCCTGCACCTCAGCCGTGAAACCGAGCCTTCGCCGCGAGGGGCTCGGAAGCAAACACCCGCTCGACGGCAGCGCGATACTCATCGACCCGGCGCGTCTTCCGCACCGCTCGATGCACCGCGAGCGGGTCGGCAAACGCGCACTTCGCGTAGAACCACCACTCCTTCATGCGAAACACCGCATTGCCGCCGATTTCTGCCTCGTAGGCGCAAAACAGCTTGTCGTGGAACCGCTTGAGCTCATCGGCCGTAGCCGGTGCCCCGCCGCGCACCATACGCACCAGCGACGGATTGGCCAGAATCCCCCGCCCTAGCATCACATGGCGCGTCGCCGGATACGCCGCACGCAACGCATCCACGTCCTCAACTCCAAAGATGTCCCCGTTGTACGCCACCGGAAACGGCGCGCGCTCTAAACTCCGCCCGTAGGACTCCCAACGCGGCGTCCCCTCATACCGGTCCTGCTGCACGCGCGGGTGCACGATGAGCTCCACCAACGGGCAGCGGCAATACCCCGCAAGAATCCGCTCGTACTCACCGTCGTCGGCAATGCCGAGCCGCGTCTTCACCGACACCGGAATCGGCGAGCGCTCGCACACCTCGTGCAAAAACGCCTCGACTCCCTCGGGGTCGCGCAGAAACCCGGCACCCTTCCCCTTGGCCGTCACCGTCCCCGACGGACACCCCAGGTTCAGATTGACCTCGCGATACCCCATATCGGCAAGCAGACCCGCCGCCCACACGAACTCGTCGGCGTTCTTGGTCAACAGCTGAGGCACCACATCAAAACCCCGGTTCACCTCCGGGTCGAGCTCTTTGAGCGCACCCTTGCCGAACGCCGACCCCACGCGCGGCGGAGCCAGAAACGGCGTGTAGTAGCGGTCGAGCGCACCGAAGCACGCCGCATGCACCTGGCGAAACACATGTCCGGTGATGCCCTCCATCGGGGCAAGCGACCATATCATCGGCATCCTTCCTCATCAGCACGAACGCGCGCATGCCCTCGGGCGCGACCCAAGCAGCAGCACCGCACACAAACGGTATCGCAGCAGCGCGCGGCGGTCGTGCCCAGTCCGTAAGCCCCGGTGATCGTCGGCCGCTGCCGGAGAGGCAGCGCTGCTGCGGGAACGGCAACGTCGCTGCTGCCAAAGCGGCAGCGACCCGACCGTCGGTAACATACCCGGCCATCGGCAACAAACCCGGCAAGCCAGGCGCAGCGAACGCCACAGCCATCGGCCGCATATGCAGCCACTCCTGCGGCTGCCTCCCGGAGCCGCGCATCGAATACTAACCCATTTCACCCCTCGATGCGGCCGTGCAACGCTCATGCCGAAGCGCAGAAGGCTGATGCAGCCGCCTGAGAGCCGATACCGAAGCGCGGAGACCGTAGCGGCAGCCCGAAAACCGATGCCGGCACACAAAAAACGGCGCGCCGACCACCCAAGGCCGACGCGCCGATCGACGCAAGCAGCAGTACTTCCCTGCGTTCTACCTGCGCTTCTTGAGGCCCACGCCGAGCGCCGCCAACGCCGCTCCCGCCGCGGAGACAACGCCGGCGAGCGCCGCGGCGTCTCCGGTTGCAGGCAGGCCGCTCTTCGAGCCGCCCTTCCCCGTCGAGGCCACCGCGCCTGCCGCAGTGCCCTTGTCGCCCGCGCCGCCAGCACCGGCCGACGAACCACCGGACGGCGTCCCACCGCCCGGCTTCACCGCCGAAGAGCCGCCGCTGCCCGCGCCTGGCTTGCCCGGCTCAGGTTTGCCCGGCTCAGGTTTGCCCGGCTCGGGCTTTTCCGGATCGGGACCGGGATCGGGCGTACCGGTTGCCGGAAGCACGACCGTCTGCACGTCCGTATAGGTCGCACCCTCGAACTCGACCGTTGCCGTGTACACAACCTTGCCGTCCTCGGTAGCTGTCGGCTCGGTGCGCTCACTGGAAACCGCTGCATCCAGCACCATCGGCTCGGCACCCGTGCTGTGCTTGAACGTTGCACGCGCGGTGCTGTAATCGTCAGCCCAGCTGAACGTCGGCTCCAGATACACCCCGATCGTTGCCCCCGGTGCGACGTCCGCGATTGCAACATCCGTATAGAGGACGTCGGTGTTCGAACCCTCGTACAGCAGACCAAGCGAGCCGTCGGCCTTCTCGGTCAAGCACGAATACGCATAAGCCGCGCCGCCTGTGGTCACGTCGTGATGATACTTCCACACGATGCTGCCGTCCTCCTGCACCAAACCGGCGAAGATGGCACCGTTCGCACGGTTGCCACCCGTGGGGCAGGAAAGCAAGATTGCGGTCTTGCCGTCGATCTTCTGCGAATAGGTGATGGCATCGATCTGGCAGCCGGTCGAAATCGGGATACCCGTATCCGCCAGGCTCCGCTCCTGCTCCCACGTCGCCCCGTTGTCGTTCGAGACGGCGTACACGCCGTGGCGCGCGAACATATACAGCCTGCCGTCCGCCTCCACGACCGTTGCCTCCGAGGTCTGGCGATCGAGCGCCTCGCTCCGGTGCCACGTCTCGCCGTCATCGGAGTAGATAACGCTGCTCACGCCGTCGCCGCGCCCCCAATTGAAGGTGTAACAGGGCAGCAAGATCCGCCCTGTGGAGGTCACCAAACCGCGACCGGGCCCCACGCCGTAGAAGCTGTCGTTTTGCGCAAGCCCCGTGCGCACCTGCTCGTTGAGCATGACCGGGTCGGACCAAGTTTTGCCGCCGTCCGTGGAGCTGATCTTCCACAGATACGACGTTGCCACCACATGCAGGTCGGCGTTGTAGAAGAACACATTTTGCTGCACGTAATTCGCGCTGCCGAGCTGTTGGCAATACAGGGGCTGCTTGTTGGCGTCGAACAGATAGTAATGACGGTCGACGTAGCGCTCGGTCGCACCGGTCTTAGCATTCACCACCGGCGCGAAGCCGTCAGCGGCAAAGTCGCCCACGTAATGCGTATAGCCCGCACCACGTCCGGCCCCAACGAGACGCTGAACATCCGGATTGGGCGAACCATACAGCGCCAGGCGGTTCGTCCCATCGATCTTCACATACCCGCTGCTGCTCACCGGATGAATATGCGCTGCGGAATTGAGCGCTACGCCACCTGGCCACAGGTCGACCATCAGATGGATGGTCCCATCGTCGTCTTGAACCATCACCGGGTCGATGAACGCAGTCGCATACTTGCTGAATGCGTCGGTGCTGTCGTTGAAATAGTTCGGGAAGCTATACGTCCAGGTTTTACCGCCGTCTGCAGAGCGGCTGATGATGGTGTCCAGGCCACCTGCATCCGCCTGGGTATTCCAGCGCGCGTCGATAGCGGCAAGCATCGTGCCGTCATCGAGCGTGATCAGCGACGGGATACGGAAATTGGCACTCCCGCCCGTTCCCTTGCCGAACGGCTGCCCCTGGGTGGTTCCCGTTGCATCCTTGCCGTTGGGCACAACGGTACCCTTTACCTCGGTTTCCTGATAGAGCCACACACCATAGGGGTTGCTGCTCGAGGTCCAACCACTCGCGCCATACGAGAGGTAGCGCATCGCGTTGCCCACCTTGCGCCCGATGGCATAGGTCCCGTCCGAGCGCTTCTCAATCGAGAGCACCTGCACCTCGGCGCCAGCGCTCACCGAGCCGTCCTCGATGTGCAGGTAGGAACCGCTCTTCGTCTGGGACTTGATGGTGAAACCACCCTCGACCGCATCGATGGTCCACTCATGGGCACCGGTCCCGTGGAACCTGTCGATCGTGCAGTCCGTGGGCTCCAACTTGTCGTCGACCCGCGTTGCGATGCACCGATCGATCTTGGTCGTACCGTCCGTAAGGTGCGCGATACGCAGATGCCCGTCAAAGGTCGTGCTGGACACCATGCTGAATGTTTCGCCTGCAGCGATTTCCCCAGCCACCCGATGGAACTCGATAGCAGATGGCAATCCGTTCGCAGCAGACGCTGCCACGGGCGCCGGCGCACCTTGCACCGACGACGCCGCCCATGCGGCCGTCGGCGTCAGGCTGAGCGCCAGGCACATGCCTGCGGCCATCGCATATGCCCCTCGTTTCGTTCTGACCATTCCCACATCCTTCCCATGTATTGCGAACGCTACCACTGTGCGCCGCACGTACTCGCCCAATTGCAAGCACTATATGCCCGATAGGATATACGCCTGATTCGAGTACTGAATCAAGTATTAGGCAAACGGCTGAATATCTCAGGTGAATGGTTGCGAGCATGGTATAAAAGCGGAAGGATAGGTAACCCCGTCGCGGACGACCTTTGCAGCAGAAGCAACGCGCTTCGGCCGCTTAGCGCGAGCACGGCCGCCCCACCTTCGCGCACCGAAAAGGACGGCCCTCAATCGAATCCCGCCCCGCATCACCAGCACGCTCTTCGCACGCCATCGCGCGCCCACAGCAAAACAGGCCGGAGCACACGCGCACTCCGACCTGCAATCATGCTATGGCTGGGGTAGAGGGATTCGAACCCCCGTAACTGGTACCAAAAACCAGGGTCCTGCCGCTGGACGATACCCCAACACTCTCAAGCCCGCGCGCAGGCGCAGGGCCGAGCACCTAGTGTAGCGTATCTACTCGCTCAGTGCATCACAAAGACCGTCGAGCAGGCGAACGGCCAGCGTCTGCGCGTCGCTCGACGTAAACGCCCCATACCCGGTGATGCCCGTCAGCTCGATGCGAATCAGCACCGGACGCGCCACCGTTGCCGCAACCGCCGTCTTGATGCGCAGCGCCAGGTTATGGCACTCGGCCAACGCGATCGTGGCACGCGGCTCGGCGTCGTCGGGCAGCTCGTTCGAAGCGATCTCGAGCACCAGGTCCATGCCCTCGGGCGCCTGGCCGTCGTAGAGCACCACGCCGCTGCCGTCGGTGGTGGCCGTAGCGATATTCCACACGCGCGACGCCACGTTGCGCGCGATCGCGTCCTCGCCCCCGATGGCGATATGGCACCCCTCCAGCACGCTCGCCGCGCGGGCAAACCCGGTGCGCGCCTGCAGGTCCACATCGGCCACCGACGCCTTGCCCTCCCACACGTGGTGCAGGCGGTTGATATAGCTGAATGTATCCTGGAACGCCATGCCGTCGGCGAAAAGACCAACGTTCTCCTGGAACTGCTGCAGCGCGGCCTCGGTGTGCGGGCCGAAGAACCCGTCATCGGCGCCGCACGCGAACCCGAGCGTGTTCAGCGCCCGCTGCAGCGCCCGGACATCGGCGCCATGGAAGTTCGGCAGACGCAGGTAGAGTGTGCGGTCGCCCAGCTTGTACGAGGCGTCGACGAGTGCCGCCCAGCACTCCGTATCGACCTCGCCATCGGCCGCCAGGCCCTGGCCAACCCGGAACGCCCGCACCGCCTCGGCCGTCGAGGCCCCGTAGGTCTGCCCGTCGAGCTCCGTGGCCTCGATGGCGTACCCGAGCGACGCCAGCCGTGCCTGCACATCCTCTACCGCAGGCCCCTGCATCCCTTGTTTGATGGACTCCATTCGAATCCCCTCTTGATCGGCGCCCGTACGCGAATGCGCCGCACCCGCACGCGCCGGTAATCGGTTCTAGCACTTGTCTGTATAGTGTATCAACTCTCACCGATGCGCGACACCGGCCGCGGCGCATGTGCCCGGGCGCGCACAGATACGCCGCAAGCCGCACGCGCTATCATGGACGGGCCCGCATCCGATCGCAAAGGAGACGTATGTCGAACCCCTCCGTCACCCATGTTGTATTCGACCTCGACGGCACCCTGCTCAACACCCTCGAGGACCTCACGCAGGCAGGCAACCATATTTGCGAAGAGCGCGGCTGGCCCACCTACACGCAAGACGCCTTCCGCTATAAGATCGGCAACGGCCAGCTCAAGCTCATCGAGCGCCTCATCCCCGCCGAGTTCGCCGGCGACGCCGCGGTGTTCGAGCGCGCCCTGGCCGACTTCCGCGCCTACTATGCCGAGCATAAGCAAGACCACACCGCCCCCTACCCCGGCATGCTTGCGGCCCTCGACGAGCTGAAACAGGCGGGCGTCACGCTCGCGGTCCTCACGAACAAGGACCACATCTCGGCAGCGCCGCTGGTCGAGCAGTATTTCGGCAGCGAGCGTTTCGCCTACGTGCAGGGCCGCATCGACGCCTATCCGCCCAAGCCGGCAGCCCCTGTGACCCTGCATGTGCTCGACCAGATCGGCGCCGACCCCGCACGCACCCTCTATGTGGGCGACAGCGACGTCGATGTCCTGTGCGGCCACAACGCCGGCATGCGCGCGCTGGGCGTTGCCTGGGGCTTTCGGGGCCGCGGCGAGCTCGAAGCCGCCGGCGCCGACCTCATCGCCGAGACCCCGGCCGAGATGGTGCGCCTCATCCTCGGCCGGTAGCAGACCAGCGCGCCAACAGGCCTTATCGGCCCCGCGCCGCAATCGGCACCGGGACGTCCGGGACGGCATCGCAGTCGACAGCAGGCTCTCGCTGCCTGCGCCGCGGTGGGCACCGAAACGCCTTTACCCGCACAGCGGCCACACACGAAAACGCCTCCCCGCATGCGGACGGACATCCACATGCGGGGAGGCGCGGAACCTCTCAACCTGCCGGGGCGCCCGCATCCCTGCAGACGCGGGCGCCCCGGCGCGGCAGCGCTGTCAAAACCCTTAGAACAGTGCGCTCATGAGCTCGCTGGCGGCGGAGCTCTTCATGGCCCACGCGCCGTCCTTATCCTTGGCGTACTCGAACTCGCACTCGGTCTCCTCCGGCTCGGCAGCCTTCACCGTGTCGAGCAGAATCTGACCGCCCAGCTCGTACAGGTCGGACTGGCTCGTCACACTGCCGTCCGCCATGGCGGTGGCGGCCTTCTCCTCGAACGCCGTCTGGAAGTCGGTCATGATCGTGGTCATGGGCTTGATCTTCAGCGTGACCGCCGCGGTGGCGCTGCCGCCCTTCTCGTCAACCGTCACGTCGCCCATCTCATAGGAGAAGCCGTCGAGATAGGCCTTGGCGAACTCATCGGTCTCGATACCCAGCTGCGTGAAGCTGCTGCCGCCGCCCGCCTCCATGGCATCCATGAAGTCCTCGTCCTCGGCGCTGATCGTCGAGAGCTGCGTCTCCAGGTCCTTCTTGATGAGCTCCTGCGGCGTCGGCCCGGTTTGGCACGCGCTCAGCACCATCAGGCATGCCGTGGCAAGCGCCATCATCGGGATCGCGAAAATCTTCCGCTTCATGTCGTCCTCCAAACGTTCGCGGGCGGCATTGAAGTAGCGACCAGCCGCCCACTCCCCATACAACGATTTCATACTAAAAGAAGCGAATTTTCCTATAGGTACGGTGGTGGGAATTTCGGCATACGGCACGTTTTAGACGGCGAACGGCACAGGCACGGCGGGCGACGTCCGGGCAGAAGAGGCGGACGGCGGGGGCTCGAACGAACAAACTCAGGCGACAAGCGGCAGGGTCGCCGGCAGGCAACGGTAAGCAAAACGCCTGGTGAACAGCAGCACAACGCATGAGGACAGAGACGCGAATGTCCGACGATCGCCCGACGGCAGCCTACACGGTTATCACGAACCGCCTGCCGTCGACCTCCGCCACGGGCAAGTCGACCCCGTATACCTCCCGCAACACCGCCGGGGTCAGCACCTGCGTCGGCGACCCCTGGACAACCAGACGGCCCTCGGCAAGCGCCACCACCTCATCGCTGTAGCGCATAGCCTGGTTGATATCGTGGAGCACCATGATTACCGTCATACCGTGCTCCCGGTTGAGCCGACGCACCAGGCGCAGCACATCCAGCTGGTATCGAATATCGAGATAGGTCGTGGGCTCGTCGAGCAGCAGCACATCGGCGCCCTGGGCCAGCGCCATCGCGATCCACGCACGCTGCGCCTGCCCGCCCGACAGCGACGCCGCCTCCGCAGCAGCCTCGGCCGCCAGCCCGCAGGTATTGAGCGCCCAGGAAACCATCCGCTCGTCCTCGCCGCTCAGCGCGCTGCGCCCCATGCGTCGGTGCGCGGTGCGGCCAAACCCAACCAGCTGCTCTACGGTTATCCCCGTGGGCATCGTGTTGCGCTGGTGCACCAGGGAAACCAAGCGGGCGAAGTCGCGCAGCCGCACGTCGGCAACAGACGCACGGCGCAGCATGACGCGACCGGCATCCGGAGTCAGGTTCTTGCTCATGAGGCCGAACAGCGTCGACTTACCCGAACCGTTCGCCCCGATGACCGTGGTTACCGCACCGGAGGGAAACGCCAGGTTCAGCCCGTCGAATACCGGGCGGTCGCCGTAGGAGAACGATAGGTTCTCAATGGTGAACACGCTATCCGGCATAGGTCCCCCTCGCTTGCCGCAGCAGCGCGATGAACACCGGGCCGCCCACGACGGACATGATGGTCGCGGCGCTAATCTCATACGGCGCCGCCACGGTACGGCCCACGGTGTCGGCCGCCAGCAGCAGCGCGGCACCCAGCAGCATGGCATAGGGGGTGAGCACGCGATGACGCTCGCCCACCGCGATGCGCGCGATATGCGGCGTGACCAGGCCCAAGAAACTGATGGGGCCGATGATGGCCGTGGCGGCCGAAGCCAGAAGCACCGCGACCGCCGAGACGCCCAGCCGATTGCGGTCGATATCGAAGCCGATGCCCCGCGCGGTTTTGTCATCGAGCGCCAGCACGTCGCACCGGCCGGCAACCGCTAGCGCCAGCAACACCCCCGGCACGCCATAGGCAACCAGCGTCCACCAGTCGTCCCAGGTCTTCATGGTGATGTTCGCGTCCACAAGGCTCGCCACGCCGGAGAGCGTCGATCCCGTGCCCGCATCGAGGGCCGCCATGACGCCCTGGCAGGCTGTCGCCACCGCAACGCCCACCAAGATGATGCGGAGCGGCGATAGGCCGTCCCGCCACGACAAGGCGTATACCAGCGCAAACGCAGCCATGCCGCCCGCGCAGGCGAACGCCGGCGTGAAGAAGAACCACGCCGGGACAGCCGCCGTCACCACCACGGCCGCCAGCGAGGCACCTGCACTAATCCCGATCACGCCTGGGTCTGCCAGCGGATTTCTGATGGCCGCCTGCAGCAGCACGCCTGAGGCCGCCGTCATGGCGCCGCCCAGCAGGGCGATGCAGATGCGCGGGAAACGCAGGTCGTACACGGTGGCGACCGCATCGTCGTACGCCACGAACAGACCGCGCAGGAGCTGGACGGGACCCACGCGCAGACTTCCCGCATTCACCGCCACGAACAGCAACGCCACCAGCGCCACAACGGTTGCGGCAACAACGGCGATGCGCCGCCCCGTCGTTCTCATGGGATTCCTCCTATCGGTACGCTTGCCTCAACCATGCGCCCCGCCCTCGCACAAAAGGTCCACCAGCTCATCCAGTGCCACGGGATAGCTGAACTCCGCGCTCATGCCGAACAGGTCGGACGGCAGGTCGTATACGCAGCCCGTCTGGACTGCCCGGAAACGCCCCCAGATGTCGTTTTCCGCAAACTCCTTCGCGAACATCTGCATCACCTGGTCGGGCAGGGCATGCGCACAGCGCAGGATGACATCCGGGTCGCGCTCGAGCATGTCCTCGGTGTTCACGTTGACGAAATCAGACGACGGGCCGGCATACACGTTCTCGCCTCCCGACAGCGCCACCAAGCTGCCCACGTAGCTGCCCGGCGTTGCCACCACATACGAACCCGGCACGCCCATGAGCACGAGCACCCGAGGCGGCTCCACATGCGCGGTCCGCTGGCGGATGCGCTCCATCTCGGTTTCGTATTCCCGGCGCAGCTCCTGCGCCGGGCGTTCGCGCGAGAACTTCGATCCCAGGTAGTCGGCAGAATCGTAGAGCCCGCCCACGCTGCCCAAATCAAGAAACACGCATGCCAGCCCCGCCGCCGCATACTTCGGGCGCAGGTCCTCGGCCAAGGACGCCGGCGACAGCACACAGGTGGGCCGCAGGGCGGAAAGCTGCTCGAGGTCCGGCGCCATCGCCGTGCCCACCTGGGGCAAGCCCTCGTAACGCGCCGGCAAACCCCGCGCCGTTTGGGGCACACCCACCAAATCGAGCCCCAGCCGGTCGCACACCTCGGCGACCGCGGGACTGGTTGCCACCAGACGCCGCTGCGCGCGCCCCTGTGCATCCGTGGGATGCTGGTCCACGCAGCCCGCCCCCATCAGGGAGAACGCCGCCGAGCCCACGAGGGCAAGGGCCCCGCGCCGACTCACGACGGGGACCCGAACAGCACCGCACACGCCCCTCACACGCCCCTGCAATCTGGGGACGGGGTCGATCCGGTCGACGATCCGGTTGGGGACGGGGTTGATTCGGCCGGTGCTCCTTCCAATTCTGAATCCGAAGCCGAGGCCGGAGCTGAATCCGCATCCGGAACCCCGTCCGGAGCCGCGTCCTGAGCCGGAGCTGAAACCGCCTCCGAGACCCCGTCCGGAGCCGAATCCGGTGCCGCCGCAGCAGCGGCCCGCGCCGCCGCAGCACGGGCGGGGCGCACGCGCACAAGCCAGAACACCCCCGCGCCCACCGCCAACAGACCCGCCGCTGCAGCAACAACGAGGGCTACCGTGCCGCCGCTGAGCCGAACGGGCCCCTCAGCGTCAACGCGGTTGCCGTCGGCATCGTATTCCTGGATGTCCGAAGCCGCAGGCACTTCGCCCAACCCCTCGGCGCCCGAAGCGTCCGCAGTGGCTTCCGCACCAGCCGCAGCGGCACCCGCGCCCGTCGCCGAGGCACCCGTCGCCCCCGTAGCGGCTGCGTCGGAGTCAGCGATATCCTCGCCTGCAACCACGCTCTCCACGAAGCCGTTCGGGTTGCCCTCGGTTGCCGCACCCAGCGCCGCGAAACACACCACCGCACGCCCCATGGGCACCACATCCAGGTGCACCCGCACCACCGCGTCGGCCGCGGGGACCTCAAACCGATAGTCGCCCACGTTGTCCTGGCTACCATCTCCGTGCGACACGTCGCGCCGCATCTCCTGCACATCGGCGGCGGCAAACGTCGCGCCCCCATCGCCCGACACGTCAACCGACACCGCGCTGATCTGGTCGATCAGCCGAAAGCGCATCGTGGCGTAGAGCCTGCCATCTGCGGCACGCTCCACCAACGCCTGGTCGAACACGCACGACGCCGTCATGGACTCACCCAGCGCCTGGTTCGCGCTGCCTCCGGAATCCTCGATGACACCCGTTGCCGGGTTGGCGTAGCTCGGCGTCACCGCGGCCGTCTGTATGCTCGTCTGCGCGGCCTGCGCCGGGACGGGCGCGGCAGCCAACGCCAGCGCAGCCACACCCGCAAGCGCCCAGGCACGCATCCATCTGCAAACATGCTGCATTGCGCGCATCAACATCCGCCTTCGCTATCGATTCACCCGCTCGCGACGACGCTCAAGCGCCATCCCGACACCGAGCACCGCGACACCCGCGCCAGCGGCAGCCACGGTTGCAAGCACCGACGCGTCACCGGTTTGCGGAAGCCCCGACGGCTTGCCCTTGTCGCCCGATCCCAGATCCGTCGCGCGCGACAGGTAGAGATACAGGTCGCAGGACACCTGGGACTTCATGGGCTTCACGTACATGCTCAGCGGCAGCACGGTGTCGGCCTGCGCGGCCGCCAGCACCATCGAGAAGGTGCTGCCATCCTGCGTCACCGTGCCCTTGCTGCTCGACAGATTCGAGATCCATTCCGCCTTATTGGTGGTGAAGCTGACCTTGAACGAACCGTCGGCCTGCACGTACACGTTGGCGTAGCTGCCAAAATACTGGTTCGCCATGGACTGCTCGGAGCTGCCCGACTTCTTGAAGGCGATGGGGACCCGGTAGGTGTGCCCCGCCTGGAATCCTTCCTTGGCCTGGGAGAGCTGCTCGGGCGCACTGTTCTGCGACGAGGGCTGCTCGGAGCTGCTGGTACCGCTGCCAGACGTGGAACCGCCCGCGGTACCGCCGGATGCGGCCTCCTTGATGCTTGCCGTGTCCACCGTCATCGCGAAGGTCACGACCACACCGCCCATCGCGCCGTTGACCTGGATACCCAAATCGATGGCGCGCGACAGCGCGGGCACGTTGACCACGTAGGTGCGCTCGGCGGTCTGCTTGATGGCGGCTCCGTTATAGGTCATATCGCCGATGGCGCTGCTGTACTCCGCAAAGGAGAAGATCACGTTGTAGGTGCCGTCCTCAAGACGCTGCAGCTGCACCGTCTTGCCGAAGTACCGACCCACCATCTGGTTCAAAACCGCATCCATGCCCGCGTAAGAGCCGGTGCCCGCGTAGGATGCCTGCGCGGTGTAGGTCTTGCCCACCGCCATGCCGTATGCGTCCGCCCCGGGTGCCGGATCCGGCTCAGGTTCTGGCGCGGGTTCAGGCTCCGGCGCAGGATCGGGGCCGGGCTCGGGCGCCGGGTCCACCTTGTCGGCGCTGGCCTGGAAGGTATCCACCGCCGCCATAAGCGTAGCTGCGGCAGCGTTTGCCTCCTCGGTGTTCGCCACCGCGGTGAGCGCCTGCTCGGCCGTGGTAATAGCCTGCTGGAGCGCACCCCATGCCTCGTCGGTCTTCTTGCCCTGCTCCACGGCCCGCGCCGCGTCGAGGGCCGCCGTGAGCTCGGTGAGATCGACCACCGGCTTGGGCGCCTCGGTGGGCAGGCTCGTGGTGTCGAACGTCATCGCATAGGTCACGCCGTCGGGGAACATGCCGCTCATGGCACCACCGATATGCACTGTGAGGTCGAGAGGGTTTTTGATCGAGGCGACCATGAACGTGTAGGTCTGGTCCACCTGCTTGATGGTCTGCCCACTATACGCCAGGTCGCCGATCGCGGCGCTGTACGACCCGCCGAAGTACACCGTTACCGTATAGCTTCCATCCTGGTTCGCAGCGACGCGTGCCTTGGTGCCGAAGTACCGGCCGAGCATGCTCTTAACGATGCCGCCGTAGACAGCGCCGGAGAACGACCCCGTGCCCTCATATGACACGGGCAGCTCGTAGGTCGTGCCCGCCTCCAGGTAGAACCCGTCGGCCGTGTTGATAGTGGCCGCCTGCGCCGCCGTGGCAGACGCAGCCGCCGGGCTAGCAAGCGCCGTGATGGGCACGGTACCCGTCGCCATCACGGCAGCGAGGATAACGGTGGCGCCGCGGCGCGCAATGAGACCCATGTGCGATGCATTCATGCTCGCTCCTTCCATTCGGGGCATGTGATCGCTCTTAAGTTTCCATTAGCTAACTTATATTGTGTATAGACTGTGCCCGTTTTCATAAGTTTGACATAGATAACTTGTGTGCGACAGAAGCGGAACTCTAAGCAAGCCCTGGGCGCTCCATACACAGCAAGGGTGAGTTGCATGCGACGGACGTGGGCCCTCCATACAACAAGGGCGGGTTATGCGCGATAGATGCAGGCCCCACACAAGCCCTGGGTACTCCACACAACAAAGGCAGGCTCGAAAGCCCGCCTTACACGCATGGTTCAATTGTGGCTCCACAGCCCCTTCGAGCTGAACGCTCATCCACCCGGAATCACCATGCGAGCGTGCCGCCAGGGCGTGCCGGCACAGGAGGCACGGATGCCGGCGCTACTCCTGCGCGCCGTAACGCTCGTAGTAGGCGTCGATGGCGGCCTTGAGCGCGTCGTCGATCACCACGCGCCCGGCGACTTCGCGGTTATACAGGTGCTCGGTCACCTCGGCCATGGACACGATGCTCGCCACGGGGAACCCGTACTTGGCCTCAATCTCCTTCTGCGCGGTGGTGACGCCGCCCTTGCCCACCTCCATGCGGTTGAGGGAAACGATCAGCCCCTTGACCTCCACGTCGGCCGCGGCCTTGAGCTTGGGGTAGGTCTCGTCGATGGACTTGCCCGAGGTGGTTACATCCTCGACCATCACCACGCGGTCGCCGTCGGTGAGCTCGTAGCCCAGCATGCCGCCCTTGTCCGCGCCGTGGTCCTTGACCTCCTTGCGGTCGGAGCAGTAGCGGACCTCCTTGCCGTAGAGATTGTGCAGGGCGATGGCGGTCACCACGGCCAGCGGGATGCCCTTGTAGGCGGGACCGAAGACCACGTCGAAGTCCAAGCCGAAGTTGTCGTGGATGGCACGGGCATAGTACTCGCCCAGGCGCATGAGCTGCTCGCCGGTCACGTACGCGCCCGCATTCATGAAGAACGGCGACGTACGCCCGCTCTTGAGTGTGAACTCGCCGAACTTCAGCACGTCCGACTCCACCATGAACTCGATGAACTCCTGCTTATAGGCCTCCATGTACGGCTCTCCTCTCGCCCGGTTTTTCGCCATTCCCTAGCTTAGCAAAACGGCCCCGCCGACAGCCGCGCGGCCGACGGCGGGGTTCGCCGCTACTTCTTCTCGCGGCGGGCGCGCTTCTCCTTGCCCAGCGACACGAAGGAGGCGCCGGCCACGCCCAGGCCGCTGGCCCCCATCATCACCAAGCCGGCGATGTCGCCCGTCTGGGGCAGGTCGCCCGTGGGTGCTGCAGCCTGCGCGGCGGCGCCGGAATCCTTCGAGGAGACGTCGCCAGTCGCCGCATTGGCCGTCGACGTCGCCTGCTCAGAACCCTTGTCCGCAGAAGTCGAGGAAGCGTTCGAGGAACTTCCCTGCGCGCCGGACGTCGCATCCTTCTCATCCGAGGATGACGTCGAGGACCCGTCGGTCGTCTCGTTGGTGCCGCTCTGCCCGTTGGCGTCGCTATCCGCCGTGCCATCCGAGGACGAGCCGTTCGAGGACGCCTGGCCATCGGACCCGGCATCCGGCGCGGTCGCTGCAGACCCCGAGCCGCCCGCCGCATTGTCGCCCTGCTCGGTGTCCGTCGTGGCGCCCGAACCCCCCGCAGCGCCATCCGAGCTGCCGCCGCCCGCAGCGCCATCGTTCGAGCTGCTCTGATCCTGGCTGCCGGACTGCTGGCCCGAACCGGTATCCGCCGCGGTGTCGTCCGAGGTACCCGAGCCGCTCGCATCCGTGCTGCCCTGGCTATCCGAGGTGCCCGAATCCTGGTCATCGGCCGCACCCGAGCCGCCCTGGCTGGAGCTATCCTGCCCATCCGAGCCGCCCTGATCGGCGTTGTCCTGCTCGCCCGCGGAGCCCTGGCCGCCAGCCCCGGCGTCCTGATTCGCAGCACCCTGATCGCCCGAACCGGAATCGATTGCCCCGCCGGTCGTGCCGCCCGCGGTGCCGCCATCGGTTCCACCATCGGTCGCACTGTCGCCCGATGTCCCCTGGTCGGCCTCGTGCTGCGCCAGATACGCCAAGCATGTCGCCTTCTCGGAGCGATACCGGTTCTGCCACCCCTGCCAGTACTGCGGCTGACTCGAGCAGTAATAGGTCACGCGCGTCACCACGGTGTCGCACACGGCGGTGACCAGCTCCTCGTCGGTCATATCCTCCGAGATCTTCGCATCGTTGAGGTAGTTCTGGCAGCCGCCGTAGCCGAACAGGTTGGAGAGTCCCCACATGAGGCCCTTCACGCAGTCGGCGCGCTTGTCCAGGTCGATGCCGTACTTGGTTTTCAGCAGGTTGCGCACCGGCAGGTAGTAGGTGTTGTAGGAATAGGCGTCCTGCAGCGCGGAGAACTCCGTGGGATTGGCCTGGTAGGCCGCATGCCACGCATCGTTGAGCTCCTGGGCCATCGGCGTCAGCGTGCCCGCAGCCTTGTCGTAGGTCGCATACGACGCGCTGGATAGCGTCGCCTCATTGGAGATGGGGTCGGCGAACATGGCGTAGGTGGTGGGGTTGTAGGCGTAGACCGCCTTCAGGAAACCGAACAGCGCATGGCGGCGATCGAACTGATAGTAGCCCATGGCGTTGTAGCCGTCACCGTAGGAAAAACCCTGGTCGTAGTTCTGCGAGCTCTCGTACTTGCAGAAGTACTTCATCTCGTCCGAGAGCGACACCGGCGACAGACTGGACGCCGAGCGCGCCATCAGCGCCGCGCTCGGCGCATCCCCGGTATAGAAATCGTCCTTGTCGTAGTCCGACGGAGCGGGCAGCGTGCTCCCGTCGCTCGCGCCGTCGGTGTTCGCGTCGCTCGCATGCACCGTTGCATCCGCCGCGTACACCGGCGTTGCCGCCGCGCCCAGCGTCAAGGTGAGCGCGAGCCCTGCCGCGATGGCGGCGTGCCGTGGTTGAGGCATACATCCTCCTTAGGTTCTGCATCCCGACCGGGAATGCTGCGTTTTAAGTACGTTCAAACAGAAGCCCGTTACAGGCACGTTCCCAGTATCACCCAGAAATGAGCATTCGTGCAAATACATCATGGTTTTTACAGTCCATACCAGTCACGGCGGCAGGGCAGGCGGGCACACGGCAGTGCGGACCCCCAGCCCGTGCCCATGCCCGATCCAAATGCTCGACGCCGAGCCCGAGCGCCCCTTCCGCATGCACTCAGCGCCGCGTCTCGCAAGCCGGACCGCCCAAATCGGTCGCCATCTGCGCAGCATCTTCACCGCAACCCGACAAATCCCACCCGCGCGCACCGTTCACCCGCCACAAGGCCCCGCTCACCGCTCCGCCCCGCCTGAAGCGCATCGACCCTGATAGACTCGCAATCAAGTTATGCCCATTTCAACGGTGGGTTATTTCGTATGCGCGCTGCGCATGGAAGGAGAGGGCCATGAAAGGCTATGCAATGCTCAAGATCGGCGAATCGGGATGGATTGAGAAGGAGCGCCCCGCCTGCGGCCCGCTCGACGCCATCGTCCGACCGCTTGCCGTGGCGGTATGCACCTCCGACGTGCACACCCTGTGGGAGGGCGCCATCGGCGACCGTCACAATATGATCTTGGGCCACGAGGCGTGCGGCGTCATCGATGAGGTCGGCGAGCTCGTCAAGGACTTCAAGCCCGGCGACAAGGTCCTCGTCCCCGCCATCACCCCCGATTGGAACTCGCTGGAGGCCCAGGCCGGCTACTCCATGCACTCGGGCGGCATGCTCGCCGGCTGGAAGTTCTCGAACTTCAAAGACGGCGTGTTCGGCGAGTTCTTCCATGTCAACGATGCCGACGGCAACCTGGCGCTGCTGCCCGACAGCATCAACCCGGTGGACGCGTGCATGCTCTCCGACATGGTGCCCACGGGCTTCCACGGCGTCGAGCTCGCCGACGTGCAGTTCGGCGACACCGTGCTGGTCATCGGCATCGGCCCGGTGGGCCTCATGAGCGTTGCCGGCGCGAACATGCGCGGCGCTTCCCGCATCATCGCCGTGGGCACACGCCCCAACTGCATCGAGGCGGCCCGCGGCTACGGCGCCACCGACTTCATCTCCTACAAGGACGGTGGCATCGCCGAGCAGGCGCTCGCCATGACCGACGGCCGCGGCGTCGACCGCGTGGTCGTTGCCGGCGGCGGCTGCGAGACCTTCGTGGACGCCGTCAAGGCGCTGAAGCCCGGCGGCAAGATCGGCAACGTGAACTACCTCGGCAGCGGCGACTACGTCGAACTGCCGCGCGTTGAGTGGGGCGTCGGCATGGGACACAAGGATGTGCGCGGCGGGCTCATGCCCGGCGGCCGCCTGCGCATGGAGAAGCTCGGCAGCCTCGTGGCCTCCGGGCGCCTGGACGTCTCCCCGCTGGCCACGCACGTGTTCCACGGCTGGGATCACATGGAGGAAGCTGTGTTCCTCATGCGCGACAAGCCGCGTGACCTCATCAAGCCGGTCGTGGTGATCGAGTAGATGAACATCCTCGTCGTCGCGGGCTTCCTGGGGGCCGGCAAAACCACCTTCATCCGCGAACTGTCCCGCCGCTGCCGGCGGCAAATCGCGGTTTACGAGAACGAGTGCGGGCAGGCCGATATCGACGCCCGCATCCTCCGCGACGACGAGGACCTCACCGTGTGGGAGTCGCTCGACAACTGCATCTGCTGCACGGGTAAACAGGATTTCGCCAGCTCCGTGCTTACCATCGCCAACACCATCGACCCTGATATCCTGGTGGTCGAACCCACCGGGATCGCCCGGCTCTCCAGCGTGCTCGCCAACATCGACAGCGTGCGCTACGAGCGCATCGGGCTGCTTCCCAGCATCGCCATCGTAGGGGCCGACACCTGGGTGCGCCAGCACGACCAGTTCCCCAGCATCTACGTTGACCAGGTGGCGAGCGCCGGCACCGTCATCATCTCCAAAGCGGACCGGGCCGGCGCGGGCGAGGTTGCCGCGGCGGCCGCGTGGGCGCGCGAGCGCAATCCGAACGCGGCGGTGGTCGATGCGCCCTACCAGCAGCTTCCGAACAGCTGGTTCGAGGAGCTGCTGACGGGCAGCGGGGGTAGACCCGGTGCCCCGATTGCCGTGCCCGCCGCGTCGGCCGTAACGCCCGCTGCGCCACGCGAGCCGACCATTGAGACCCTCGCCATCGACGACGCCTTCGTGCCCACGCCCGCCCATCTGTTCTGGCTTCTCGACGCGCTCAGCGCAGGCGTGTTCGGCCGCGTCGTGCGCGCGAAAGGCACGGTCGCCTACGCCGGCGCCGAGGCCGAGCAGCTTCGCTTCGATGTCGTCGACCGCGCATGGGCGGTCACCGGTGCCGAGGCGGCCGAAGGGGGCCTGCCGCAAGCCGTGTTCATCGGGACCGACATCAAGCGCACCTGGCTGCTCGAGGCCTTCTCCCCCAGCCATGCCGATTCGGGCCACGCCTCCGCCGGCGCGCGCTTACGGGATGCCCTCGGCCGCTCTGGCGGCAACCGACCAGGGCGCGGGCGCCCCCGCTAGCCGTCGGCCGCGCAGCGGGCCTCAGCGTGCAGCAGGCCCAGCTCCCGCAGTCAGCCATCTCTTCCCCTGCCCTTTTACAAAACGGCAGTACGCTCAAATCCTCGCATACGCGCGTGCCCCCGACCGCAAGACGGCCGAGGGCACGAAACGACTATCTGTATAGGCAGCAGCTCAAGACCTTAGCAGATCTTGCACACCCAACCGTGCTGGTCGGCCACCGCACCGTCCTGGATGCCCGTCAGCGTCTCGCGCAGCTTCGTCATCACCGGGCCCATCTCGTCATGCCCGGCCGAGAAGCACACCACCTCATCGCCGTCGTGAATCTCGCCCACCGGACTGATCACCGCCGCGGTGCCGCACAGACCGCACTCCACGAACGTGCCCTGCTTGACCTCGTCCCACTTCACGGGGCGCTCGACCACCGTCATACCCAGGTCCTGCGCCACCTGCACGAGCGACCGGCGCGTGATGGAGGGCAGAATCGAGTCCGTATGGGACTGCGGAACCACCAGCGTGCCGTCTTCGGCCACGAACAGCACGTTCGCCCCTCCGGTCTCCTCGACGAACGTGCGGCTCTCGGAATCCAGGTAGAGGTTCTCGGCAAAGCCCGCCGCGTGCGCCTCCATACCGGCCTTCAGGCTCATGGCGTAGTTCAGACCGGCCTTGATGTTGCCGGTGCCACGCGGTGCCGCGCGGTCGTAATCGGAGATGCGCAGCTTGATGGGCTTGAGGCCGCCCTTGAAGTACGGGCCCACCGGCGTCACGAGGATGCGGAACTGGTAGCTGTCCGCCGGCTTCACGCCGATGACGTCGCCCGTGGCGAACATGAGCGGGCGCACGTAGAGGGTGGCGCCGGAGCCGAACGGGGGAACCCAGGCCGCGTTGGCCTCGACAACCTGCTTGACCGCCTCCACGAAGCGGTCCTCGGGGAACTCCGGCATCACCAGGCGGCGCGCGGAATCGGCCATGCGGCTGGCGTTGAGGTCGGGGCGGAAGCACACGATCGAGCCGTCGGCGGTCGTGTAGGCCTTGAGCCCCTCGAACACCTCCTGGCAGTAGTGGAGGATGCCGGCGCACTCGGAAAGCCGCACCGTATGGTCGCTCGTCAGCTCGCCTGCGCCCCACTGGCCGTTCTCGTAGTTGCATACGTAGCTGTAGTCGGTCTTGCGATAGCTGAAATCAAGGTTGCCCCAGTCCAGATCCTTTTTCTCGACAGCCATGGCGCTCTTCCTCTCACGTTGCGGCTGCGCCGGAACGCGCAGCACGTCGGCAGCCGGCGGCGGTGCGTCCGGCCGAATATGTCCTTGGATTGATTGTACTCCGTCGCGCTGGAGCGCCCGCACAAGTTAACGCACGGGAAACGGAAGCGGGCGCGGGATTGAACTGCGCCCCGAATCTTGGACGCGATAAATCATAACCGCTAGGCGGCCTCCC
>CABRHH010000035.1 GCA_902470695.1 uncultured Collinsella sp. | reverse complement strand
AGTGAAATGTATCAAGACTCTCTGAGTGCGTTGCCAAATCGTGCACAGCTGACAGCCGTACACAGCTGACAGTGAGGATGTAGGGCGGGCTGCGGGCCTTCAGTCGTGTACGGCTGACAGTGGGACATGCTCGGCATCGGGAGCATCGGGAGCATCGGGGGCGGCGCTGGCGGCGGTCAGCAGCTGACAGCGGGATATGCCCGGCGGCGCTCGGCGGCTGCCAGCGTGACATGCCCGGCAGCGGTCGATGGTTGCCAGCGCGGCATGCCCGGCGGCGCTCGACGGCCGCCTGCGGGACGCCCGGCAGCGGGACAAGGCTTGTGTCCGGACGAACCCGCCAGCGTGACACGCCCTCCGGCGGGATGCGATGTTCGTCATACGTTTTACGTCTTCGCAAGTTGTTGTGAGAGGTAGTATAAGATAAGCTGAAATTTCAGCTTATTTATGTGGTTGACGGATGGAGGGTTTATGCAGACGAGCGTGACTGCGAGCGAAGCTCGCCAGAGACTACCGCAAATCGGTAACGAGGTGGTGGCCTCTGGGCGGCCTGTGACGGTATACAAAAACTCGGCACCGTGGCTGGTGATTTCCCCGGCGGAGCAGCCTCCGCTTACCTTGACATCAGAGCGACAGTTTTGGGATCGAATTGCCCGTGCGCATGATGATGTCGCGGCTGGGCGTGTGCGCGACGCTGCCGCCATCGAGGCGGACCTGAGGTCGCAGTATGGCCTCTGAGCGCTACAAGGTCGTGGCAGCTGCCTCGTTCGAGGAGGACCTTGCCGTGGCGACTTCCTACATGGTGGAGCGGGGAGGCACATCGGCGGTGCGTCGCCTTCTCGATCGGTACGCGGAGCTGCGCCTGCTGCTCGGGGTTTTCCCCGGTCACGGCTCGCCTGTTGGCGCAGATGGGTTGCGCTGGCGTGAATTGAGCCCCTTTACCGCTGTGTATGAATATAACGATGCAACGCATAGCGTGACGTTGCTTCGGCTACATTATCGATCATCGAATTGGCGTGAGGAGTTTGAAGCCGAATAGTTACGCGGCTGGCAGCAGGACACGTCCGCCGGTGGGATGCGTCTGGCAGCGGGAGACAGCTGGCAGCGGGAGACAGCTGGCAGCGGGAGACAGCCGGCTGCAGGATTGTTGCGAGTTCGCGGCGGCAGACTCGTTTGAAGAGGCCGTGCCATGGCGGGTGCGCGCTCGATTGTTGCATGCCGAACAGCGAAGGGCGCCCGCGGCGATGCGGGCGCCCTTTCGTGACTAAGGCGTATGGCGGTTAAGGGACATGGCGGTTAAGGCGCATAGAGGCGCGATGGAACCTTACCCGAAGTAGGCCACGCCGCTTTCGAACAGGGGCATGAACGTCTCGCCGGGGACGTTCTTGTACAGGCCGTCACCGCGGCGCTCAACGTGGCCCATCTTGCCGAACACGCGGCCGTCGGGGCTGGTGATGCCCTCGATGCAGGCCACGGAGCCGTTGGGGTTCACGTCGAGGTCATGGGACGGCATGCCGGCAACATCGACGTACTGCGTGGCGATCTGGCCGCCGCAGCGCAGCTGCGCGAGCACGTCGTCGCTCGCCACGAAGCGGCCCTCGCCGTGCGAGATGGCCACGGTGTAGAGCTCCTCGGGGTCGCACTGGGTGAGCCACGGCGACAGGTCGCTCGCGATGCGCGTGCGCACCAGGCGGCTCTGGTGACGGCCGATCTCGTTGAAGGTGAGCGTTGGGGCCTCGGCGGTGGCGTCCACGATGTCGCCGTAGGGCACGAGGCCCAGCTTGATGAGCGCCTGGAAGCCGTTGCAGATGCCCAGCATCAAGCCGTCGCGGGCCTGCAACAGGTCGCGCACGGCCTCGGTGACCTCAGGGGCGCGGAAGAACGCCGTGATGAACTTGGCGGAGCCGTCGGGCTCGTCGCCGCCGGAGAAGCCGCCGGGGATCATGACGATCTGGGACTCGCGGATGCGGCGCGCGAGCTCGCGGGTGGACTCGGCCACGTGCTCGGGCGTGAGGTTGTTGATTACGAAGACATCGGCTTCGGCGCCTGCCGCGCGGAAGGCGCGGGCGGAGTCGAACTCGCAGTTGTTGCCCGGGAACACGGGGATGATCACGTGCGGCTTGGCGATCTTGAGCCCGCCGTAGGTGGCGCGGATGCGGCCCTCCTCCTCGCAGCGGTAGCGCTCGATTGCCGCTTCGTCAGATTCAGCGGTTTCCTGGGTGCCCGAGACATCGGCCGAAGGTTGGGTGCCCAGGGAGGCGCTGCGGTAGGGGAACACGCCTTCGAGCGCAGACTCCCAGGCTTCCTGCAGCTCGGCGAGGTCGAGCGTCTCCTCGTAGGCGGAAAGCTCGTAGGCCTCGGTCGTGCGGCCGAGCTCAATGACCTCGACGCCGTCGACCTGCGGCAGCTCGGCACCCTCGGTCAGTTCCACGATGAAGCAGCCGTAGGAGTGGTCGAACAGATCGCGGCCCTCGGCCTCGTAGTAGGCATCGGCAAGTCCGAAGCCCAAGCGGTTGCCCAGGCAGGCCTTGAAGAGCACCTCGGCCAGGCCGCCGAAGCCGGGGGTGGATACGGACAGCGCCTTGCCCTCGCGCACCAGGCCCTCGACCGCGTCGAAGGCGGCGAGCAGCGAGGCGGGCTCGGGCAGCAGGTCGTCGATCTGGTAGGCGGGCTGGATGAGCGCCACGCGGTTGCCCGCGCCCTTGAACTCGGGGGACACCACGTTCGCGAGCTTGTCGACCGCCACGGCGAAGGACACCAAGGTCGGCGGGACGTCGAGGTCCTCGAAGGAGCCGGACATGGAGTCCTTGCCGCCGATGGCGCCGGCGCCGAGCTCGACCTGCGCCATGAGGGCGCCGAGCACGGCAGCCATGGGCTTGCCCCAGCGATCGGGCACGTCACGGAGGCGCTCGAAGTACTCCTGGAAGGACAGGTAGATCTTCTTGTGGTCGAAGCCGGTCGCCACGAGGCGCGCGATGCTCTCCACCACGGAGAGGTACGCGCCGCGGTACTGGTCGGCGTCCATGATGAACGGGTTGAAACCCCAGGCCATGCCGGAGACCGTGGTGGTCTCGCCGTCAACCGGGAACTTGGCGACCATCGCCTGGGCGGGGGTGAGCTGCCGCGCGCCGCCGAACGGCATGAGCACGGTGGCGGCGCCGATGGTGGAGTCGAAGCGCTCGGACAGGCCCTTGTTGGAGCACACGTTGAGGTTGCTGACGAGCTCGAGCATGGCGTCGTGGAAGGATTCGCAGGTCTCGGCACCCGGCACCATGGGGACGGTGCTCTCGTAGATGCCCTCGAGGCTGCCGAACTCCTCGAGCGCCGCCTCGGCAAGCTCGCTTTTCGGGTCGATGGGCGCGATGCCCTGGCCGAGCACGTGCACGTCCTGGTGCTTGGGCGCGCCGTTGGAGTTGAGGAACGCGCGGGAGAGGTCCACGATCGCGTTGCCCTGCCAGGCCATGCGGACGCGCGGCTCGTGCGTGACCTCGGCGATCACGGTCGCCTCGAGGTTCTCCTCCTCGGCGTAGCCCATGAACTCCTCGACGTCGGCCTCAGCCACGGCCACGGCCATGCGCTCCTGGCTCTCGGAGATGGCCAGCTCGGTGCCGTCGAGGCCGTCGTACTTCTTAGTGACCATGTCGAGATCGATGTAGAGGCCGTCGGCCAGCTCGCCCACGGCCACGGACACGCCGCCCGCGCCGAAGTCGTTGCAGCGCTTGATGAGGCGGCAGGCGTCGCCGCGGCGGAACAGGCGCTGCAGCTTGCGCTCCATGGGGGCGTTGCCCTTCTGGACCTCGGCGCCGTCCTTCTCGATGGACTCGACGTTGTGGGCCTTGGAGGAGCCGGTGGCGCCGCCGATGCCGTCGCGCCCGGTGCGGCCGCCGAGCAGAATGATCTTGTCGCCGGGCTGAGGTGCCTCGCGGCGCACATGGCTGGCGGGAGCCGCACCCACCACGGCGCCGACCTCCATGCGCTTGGCCATGTAGCCGGGGTGGTAGAGCTCGGAGACCTGGCCGGTGGCCAGGCCGATCTGATTGCCGTAGGAGGAGTAGCCGGCCGCGGCGGTGGTGACGAGCTTGCGCTGCGGCAGCTTGCCGGCGATGGTCTCGGAGACGGGTACCGTGGGGTCGGCCGCGCCGGTGACGCGCATGGCCTGGTAGACGTAGCTGCGGCCCGAGAGCGGGTCGCGGATCGCGCCGCCCACGCAGGTGGCCGCGCCGCCGAAGGGCTCGATCTCGGTGGGGTGGTTGTGGGTCTCGTTCTTGAAGAGGAACAGCCAGTCCTGGTCCTCGCCGTCAACGTCAACGGTCACGCGCACGGTGCAGGCGTTGATCTCCTCGGACTCGTCAAGGCCGGTGAGGGTGCCTTGGGCTTTCAGCCACTTGGCGCCGATGGTGCCCATGTCCATGAGGCAGATGGGCTTTTCCTCGCGGCCGAGCTCCGCGCGCATCTCCAGGTAGCGGTCGAAGGCCGCCTGGACCGTGATGTCATCGATCTGGATGTTCTCCAGGTTGGTGCCGAAGGTGGTGTGGCGGCAGTGGTCGGACCAGTAGGTGTCGATCACGCGGATCTCGGTGATGGTGGGGTCGCGGTCCTCATCGCGGAAGTACTGCTGGCAAAACGCGATGTCCGCCTCGTCCATGGCGAGGCCGCGCTCGGCGATGAAGGCCGCCAGGCCGGCCTCATCGAGCTCGCGGAAGCCGTCGATCACCTCGACCGGCTCGGGGTCGGGGGTGGCGGTAGCAAGGGTTGCGGGCAGCTCGAGGGAAGCCAGGCGCGCCTCGACGGGGTTCACCACGTAGCGCTTGATGGCGGCGATGTCCTCGGTGGCAAGCTCGCCCTCAAGCAGGTAGACCTTGGCCGAGCGCACGGTGGGGCGCTCACCCTGGGAGATGAGCTGGATGCACTCGCTGGCGGAGTCGGCGCGCTGGTCGAACTGGCCGGGCAGGAACTCCACGGCAAAGACGCGCTCGCTGGCGGGGCTGGCGGGCAGCTCGTGGTACACGGTGTCGACCGGCGGCTCCGAGAACACGGTGGGCACGCAGCGGGCGAAGAGCTCCTCGTCGATGCCCTCGACGTCGTAGCGGCAGATCAGGCGCAGGCCCGTGAGCGCCTCGATGCCCACGATGTCGCGCAGCTCGGCCAGCAGCTGGCGCGCCTCGACGTCAAATCCGGGTTTCTTCTCTACGTATACGCGAGAGACCATTGATTCCTGCCCTTCCGTGGACGGGTTTTGCCGTGCGGCGGCGGTCGGCGAAGGGGCGCTGCCACGTGCCGGGACAGCGCTGCCGCCTTGAGCCGCGCGGATTGCTAACCTCACCATGATACGCCAGCTACGGGCGTTTATAACAGGCGGTTGCGAGGTCCCATAGGTTTCTACGTTGCGGGGCGTGACGAAATGGCCTCGCCGGGGGCCAAGGCGCTGCCGCCACCCGTTGATTCGAGGTTTTGGTAAAGCAGCTCCTCGAAAACCATGATGCAGCGTGCGAAAAAATAGTTCCGAGAACGGTTTTCGGATTCAAAGGGGTGGTCGTCGGTGACCAGGAAAACTGCATCGGAGTATTGGGCCAGACGGGACCGTTTGTTGCCAAGAATTGAGACGATGGGGATCCCAACGCGCTTGCATCTGCGTGCCGCCTCGTTGACGGCAGTTGTAGATCCGCTTTTGGAGATGAGTATAGCCATGGACAGGTCGGGCATCTGCTCCAGGAGCGTGTTCGTGCCCAGAAAATCATGCAGTATGGTTTGGTGACCATGGATGATCATCTTTTTCTCGATGTACTCCGCTATGATATGCGACCAACCCTCCCCGTATAGACAGGCGACTCCGCTTTTTGAGAGGGCCATGTTGAAGATGTCGATATCTTGTTGTGTGCACTTGCAGCCAAGTGCGCTGAGCTCCGGGGCGGATGAGCCTTGCTGATTATCGGCGAGAGTGGACAGCTCATACGAAAGCTCTCTGTATCCGTGGTATCCCAGCTTCTGGGCCAGGCGAATGACGGTGGTGCTGCTTGTGAAGCAGCTTTTAGCAACGGACTTTAAACCCATGCCTTCAAGTTCCTGAGCGTTGTTGATCAAAAAGACCAAGACCTTGCGCTCGGTGGGTGACAGCTTTGCCGATGCAAAGAGCCGCTCGATCTCTGTAGATTTGATTCGCGTCATAAGCGCTCCCGTCGCATATAAACAACAATTATATCAGTGCTGTTCACTTGTCGAGGTTGATGAATGAAAACGCGTATCAAAATACGGCGGGCAAGAATCTAATTCCATTGTGACGGCATGGGGCTTTGGTCTGCTTGTTTCTTCATAAGATGTGGCTGTCGCGACACGAAAGGTCCCAGGATGGAAGTGGCGGTTCTGAAGTGAAACGGCTCATCATCAACGCTGACGATTTTGGCTATTCCGTCGGCGTGAACTACGGAATAATTGAGAGTTACCAACGCGGGGTTCTGACCTCAACGACGCTTATGCCGGCGATGCCGGGCTTTGAGCACGCGGTCGGCCTTGCAAAAGAGAATCCCGGGCTGGGGGTGGGGGTCCACCTCACGCTGACATGTGGTCGCCCGCTTCTCGATGGCCATAAGACCTTGGTATTGGAGGACGGTAGTTTTCCGCGCAAGCCATACTATCTCGATGAGCGCACGTCCATCGATTTGGATGAAGTCGAGCGCGAATGGGCTGCGCAGATAGAGCGGGTGCTCGCCGCCGGTATCGTTCCGGACCATCTCGACTCGCACCATCACATCCATACGTACAAGGGCTGTGAGCCGGTGTTCTATGCGCTGGCCCGCAGATACGATCTGCCCATTCGCAACTCCTGGAATTGTGGAGACAGCTATACGGGAAAGCATGAGGACATTCCGTCCGACATAGCTTCGCCTGAAAAGCTGCTGAGCTATTCGGTCGCACGCCCGATGTTTCAGGATGATCCACATGGGTATTTGGACGCCATTGCCAACGCTGCGCGCCGTGTGATCGAAGCGGCTTTCGAGGTGCATGATGTTCTTGAGCTCATGACGCATCCCGCTCAGATCGACTATCCGATTATGGTCGGTTCGTCGTTCAACGTCGCACGGGTGGCTGAGACCGAGCTGCTTGTTTCTCCGCCGTTCCGCAGGTTCTTGAAGGAGACGCAGAAGATTGAACTCGTTACGTTCCGTTCCCTCTAGCAGAAGCTGGCAACCTTACAACAAATGGGGAGGGTACCTCCATGAAGAACATCTTCAATAACGTTCTCAAACAGCTATCGAAGCTGGGACGCGCCATGCTCGTGCCAGTGACGGCGATGCCGGTTGCCGGTCTGCTGACGTTACTGTTTGGTCCAAATCTACTCGACATACCATTTGTGATGAACGCCGGCTATGTTGTGATCAACAACATGGACCTGCTGTTCGCGATGGGCGCTGTCGTTGCATTCGCGAAAACGAAGGACAAGGTCAATCCGATCGTTGCAAGCGTTCTGTCGCTGCTGATCCTTCGCGGCTGCCTCGCGGAACTCAATGATGAGATTGGCATGGGCATCTTTGCCGGCATCATCATCGGCTGTGTTTCCGCGTTTGTGTACAACCATACGAAGGATCTCAAGACCCCGCAAATCTTCGATTTCTTTACCGGTGATAAATTCGTCATTACGCTCATGCCTCCGGTGACGGTGCTCCTGTCTCTCGTCCTCTGCGTGGTATGGCCCCCTATCCAGAATGGCTTGGACACGTTTTCGACCATGCTCGGCGGTCTTGGTGCGCTGGGAGTGTTCATCTTCGGGTTCTTGAACCGCCTGCTTATTCCGGTGGGTCTGCATCACGTCGTGAATTCCTACATCTACTACTCGTTGGGCTCCTGGACGGATGCGGCTGGAAATGTGATTACGGGCGATATGACTCGCTATATTGCGGGTGACCCGACGGCTGGCGTGTTCCTTACCATGTTCTACGTGGTGATGATCTTCGGCCTTCCCGGTGCTGCTCTTGCCATGGTCCACACGTCAAAAAAGAGCATGCGCAGCGAGACAAAGGGACTCATGACCTCTACGGCAGTCACCTCCATCCTTACGGGCATCACCGAGCCGCTTGAGTTTTCGTTTATGTTTGTAGCGCCCGTTCTGTACGTTGTCCATGCGTTCTATACGGGCTTGGCAGGCGCTGTCTGCTATCTGCTGAACTGCCGTATTGGCTTTGCCTCGGGTGCGCAGGTTATCGATTTGGCGATTAACTGGAATCGCTCTGAAAACCCGATTCTCATCATTCCCATCGGTATTGCATTTTTCCTGTTGTATTACTTCACCTTTAGGTTCGTTATCACCCGGAAGAACCTCAAGACCCCTGGCAGGGAAGACGATTTCGTCGCTGCCGAAGAGGTGTCCGAGGAGGAGAAGTCGTTCAAGCTCGAAACGAGCAACTATGCCTATCTCGCCAAGAAGCTCGTTCAGTCTCTGGGCGGCAAGGAGAACATTGAGACCTCGGGGCATTGCATCACGCGTCTTCGCGTCGAAGTGCTTGACGGGGAGAAGGCCGATCTTGCTCGCATCAAGCAGCTTGGCGTGAAGGGCGTCGTAACCGTATCGCCCACGAGTTTCCAGATCATTATCGGCTCCGAGGTCGGAAAAGTGTCGGACGAGGTGGACAAGCTGCTGTAGTTCAGCAAGGTTCAATAGGCCGGTGCCTGAGGCGCCGGTACGCAAAAGGAGGTATTTGATATGAAGGTAACGGTCATTGGCGGTGGCGGCGTTCGCTCCATGTTCTTGGCGAAGAGCATCTCTCAGAAAGCTGAAGAGCTGCAGATCGATTCGCTAGTCTTCATGGATAACGACCCCGTCAAGCTGCGCCTGTACGGCACGATGGCGCGTCATGTTGCCAAGATGAACAATGAGTCTCTCGATTTCGCACTGACATCCGACCCGGTGGAGGCCGTTAGGGACGCCGACTATGTCATCACCACGATTCGCGTTGGCGAGGATCATATGCGCGTCCGCGATGAGCGCATTGCGCTTTCGCATGGTGTATTGGGCCAGGAAACCACCGGTGCCGCGGGTCTTTCGTTTGCCATGCGCTCGATTCCGGCGCTGGTTGAGTACTGCGAGCTCATCAAGAAATACGCCAAGTCCGAGGTGAAGGTATTCAATTTCACCAACCCTGCCGGTCTGGTTGCCCAGGCGCTGCGGGACTTGGGATATGGCTTCACCTACGGTATCTGCGATGCGCCTTCGGGCATGCTGCGGGAGTTCGCCAAGATGTACGGGGTGGAGCCGAACGCCGTACGCGGCGAGTGCTACGGGCTGAATCACCTGTCGTACTTCAGCAAGATCGAGATAGGCGGCAAGAACATCGTCCCCGAGCTCATGGATAATCCGAATACATATACCGAATCGGAGCAGAGGTTCTTTTCCCCGGAATTGCTGCATGATCGTGAAAGCGTCCTCAATGAGTATCTGTACTATTTCTACTATCGCGAGCAGGCGGTCGACCATATCCTTCATGCGCCCCAAACGCGCGGTGAGGTTATCGAGGACATCAATCGCGGTATGACCGCAGAGCTTGAAACCATTGATATCGAGAATGATTTTGGGCATGCGCTGCAGGTCTATGAGAAATGGTATGGCCAGCGCGAGAACGCGTATATGGCGAACGAAACGGGCGTTGCGCGCGAACAAAAGCCCTGGAAGTTCGATCCGCTGAGTCCCGATGAGGGAGGCTATGCCGGCGTTGCCCTGCGCTTCATGGAGATTGCGATGTCTGGCGAGACTCAGTCAATGATTCTGTGTGTTCCAAACGAGGGGGCGATACCCGGTCTGCGCGACTCTGATGTGGTGGAAGTGACCTGCGATATTTCTGCGGACGCTTGCGTTCCCCACAAGCTGGGTCTCGAAGAGATTCCCGAGGGGAATCTTGAGCTTATCAGGCGCGTGAAATACTACGAGCGGATGGCGGCGCGCGGCATCGTGAACCGGTCCCGTAGAGATATCATGGACGCGCTCACGCTCCATCCGTTGGTTCAGTCCTATTCCATGGCAACGGAACTTGCCGATCAGTATATTGCGCTCAACAAGGAATATACGGGCCCTTGGAACGTATAGCGCCGCACGCGCAGCGATAGCTTCATAAAGGCCGTCTTCCGAGAGCGTTGGAAGACGGCTTTTGGCTTCTGGGAGAGTAGGTCGACGATTGCTTTCGACGGTGGTGAGTTCGCAGGATATTGCAGGCCGTCTCCGCTAAGGTGAGGAGGGCGCGGGGCCGGTTGCTGTTGGGTGCGCCGCGTCTCGTTGAGTTTAGAGCGAGGCGCGGCGCACGAGCTCCATGTGCATGACGATCGTTTCGGGTTCGGCTCCGTCAATCATCTTGAGTGCGGTGGCGGCGGCAAGGGCTCCTTCGTCGCTGAGGGGCTGACGGACGGTGGTGAGGGGAGGCGTTGCGGCGGCTGCAACTGCATGGTCATCGAATCCAATCACCGAAACGTCGCCGGGAACATCGATTTCGGCCTGCGAAAAGGCCTTTAGCACGCCGACGGCGATGCGGTCTGAGCCGGCGAGTACGGCGTCGCACGAAGTGCCTTGCGCAAGGAGTTGTTGGGCGGCGAAAAAGCCGCCGTCGCTCGACCATCCGTCTGCGTAGATGATTCGGTCGCTTGAAATTCGCGCGCCGAGTACATTGCGATACCCGCGAAGGCGGTCGATGACGGCAGGGTTGTCTTTTGGCCCCATGATACACACGACATTCGTACGTCTGCGTTCGACGAGGGCGCGAGCGGCAAGCTCGGCGCCTTCCACGTCATCGGAGTAAACGGTTGAGAAGCAGTCACGATAGGGGTGCCCCTCAAGCTGCCCGCACAACACGGTTGGCAGGCCGAGATCGCGCAGCGCCTCGAGCACCTCGCTGCCCTCATAGGGGGACAGGTTGATCACCGCGTCGACGCCGCGGCGCTCAAGATGGCCGAGTACGCGCGTGCGCTCATGTTCCGTGGCTGCCTGTAGCAGCACGGGCAGGTACGAGGACTCGGAGAGCTCCTGGGCGATGCCGTCCATATAGGCGCTGTAGGTTGGGTCTTCGAATAGCTCGGAGAGCGGTTCGGTGATAAGGATCGCCATGGTTTGGGAGCGCCCGCTTGCCAGGGCGCGTCCCAGCGCGTTGGGAACGTAATTGTACTCTCGCGCGATTTTGCGAATGCGGGCCTTGGTGGCCTTGCTGATGCGGGGCGAGTCGTTGAGTGCGCGCGACGCGGTAGAGCGAGAGACGCCGGCCGCCTCTGCAACCTGGGCAAGGGTTGACGTTCCGTTTTTGGAGATGCTCATGGCACAGCCCTTTCCGGTGCAGCGGGTGGCGGTTTCGGTTCGGCGCGCTGTTCAGGGTGCGTGTCGCCCGGGGTCCTTTCAAGCCGGATGCATTTCTTTGCATAGTTAGGGGTTCCCAGCTCTTCATCAATGGTACCGCATGTGTGCGACCGTGCTCGGACTGGTCGTTTTGCGGGGGCACTGTCGAGCTGGTAGGGCGCGGGCGGGGACGCCTGATTTGGGCCTCCGGCGGGGTGAACGGTCGATTTCCGGCGGTGAACGGTTGCGCGGGGGCAATTCTAAGACAACCGGTTGCACAATGGAATTAGCGTGTTGTAGGATTTGGACAACCGGTTGCACAATCACGCGTTTCAACCATGAGGAAGGAGCATTGTCCATGGAATCCCGCAACGATTGGGAAAACCAGCATCTCACTCACCGCAATAGGCTCGCGCCCCGTGCCTACTTCATGGGCTACGAGAACGAGGAGCTCGCCGCCACGCATAGTCGAGAGCTCTCTCGGGGTTTCATCCAGCTGAGCGGACCTTGGAACTTCCGCTTGTTCGCGGGGCCCAAGGCGGTGCCGTCTGCAGTTCTTGGAGAGTTCGCGCAGGATTGGGATGTTGTCGAGGTTCCGCATTTGTGGCAGGTCGACGGGTACGGCAAGCTTGCTTATACCGATGAGGGCTTCCCATTTCCGGTGGAGCAGCCGTTCGTTCCCTCCGATGACCCTACGGGCGTATACCAGCGTGTTGTGAGCATCCCCGCCATTGCCGAGGGCTCTCGGGAGATCCTGCGCTTCGATGGCGTTGAGAGCTATGCCGAGGTGTATGTCAACGGCGTCTTTGCCGGCATGACGAAGGGTTCCCGCCTTTCCGCCGAGTTCGATGTTACCGAGTTCATCCGCGAGGGTGACAACCTGTTTGTCGTGAAGGTCTTGCAGTACTGCGATGGCACCTACATCGAAGATCAGGATATGTGGTGGGCCTCCGGCATCTTCCGTGACGTCTATCTTATGGAGCGCCCTGCTGCTCGTCTTGAGGATTTTTGCGTTCGCACGCATGTGAATGGCCCTGATGCCGAGGTGAGCATTCGGGTGATCGCCACGGGTGCCAGCAGCGTCTCGGTGTGTCTCGCTTCGGGCGGCACCGTCGTTGCCGAGGGGGAACTTGTTAACGGTTCCTGCGAGTTTGTGGTGAAGGATGCTCGTTTCTGGAATCCCGAGGATCCGTTCCTGTACGACCTCACCTTTACAGTGATGGGGGAGCATGGTGTCTCCGAGGTCGTGTCGCACCGTCAGGGCCTTTCAGAGGTCGCTATTGAGGGCGGTCGAATTCTGCTAAACGGCGTCTATTTCAAAATGCACGGCGTGAATCGTCACGATGCGGACGACCGCAAGGGCCGTGCGGTCGGGCTCGACCGCATGCGCCGCGATCTTGAGCTCATGAAGCGCCACAACATCAATGCGATTCGCACATCTCACTATGCAAATGACCCGCGTTTTTACGAGTTGTGTGACGAATACGGCCTGATGCTGGTTGCCGAGACCGACATGGAGAGCCATGGTTTCGAGAACATCGGCAACATCGCCATGGTTACCGACGATTCCGAGTGGGAGGAGGCCTATGTCGATCGTATCGAGCGGCTGATCATGCAGGAGCGCAATCATGCCTGCATCGTTATGTGGTCGCTCGGCAACGAGTCTGGCTACGGTTGCAATATTCGTGCCATGTATATCAAGGCAAAAGAGCTCGATACCCGTCCGGTGCACTATGAGGAGGATCGCAACGCCGACACCGTCGACGTGATTTCCACGATGTACTCGCGCGTTTCGCAGATGAACGATTTCGGTGAGCATCCTGGTTCCAAGCCCCGCATCAACTGCGAATATGGTCACTCCATGGGCAACGGGCCTGGTGGGCTGTCCGAATACCAGGAGGTATTTGATCGCTGGGATACCATCCAGGGTCACTTTATCTGGGAGTGGTGCGATCATGGTTTGGCCGCCGTTACTGAAGACGGCCGCTCATACCATATGTATGGCGGGGACAACGGTGATTACCCCAACAACGGCAACTTTTGCATTGACGGTATGGTGTTCCCCTGGCAGGAGCCGAGTCCCGGTCTAACCGAGTACAAGCAGGTCATTTGTCCCGTTAAGCTTGCGCTCGATGTTGATTCCGGCGTGCTTGCCGTCACCAACAAGCGCTGGTTTACCACGCTTGCAGATATCCGTATTACGCTGGAAACCCTTGTCGACGGCGATGTTGTATCTTGTGAAGTCGTTGAGCCCGGTGCGGTTGAACCTGGCGAGAGCATTGCGATGCCGGTGGAGGTGCATGCCGCTGCCGCTGGCGAGACTCTGCTCACCGCGCGCGTGTTCACCGCCTCTGCGCATGCGTGGTGCGACCCAATGTTCCAAATCGGGATCTACCAGTTCCCGATCGCCCGCACGCCGCATATCCCGATTGTCGCCCCTGCTTTCCGTGCTTGCACGGTGAGCGCCGATGAGCTTGTGCTCACCATTGCCACCAAGAACGGCAAGGTTGTCTTCGATAGGGCGTCCGGCAAGATCGTCAGCTGGTTGTCCTGCGGACGTTCGGTGCTTGCGTCTGGCATTGACGTAGGATTCTGGCATCCACTCATTGACAATCATCAGCAGGAGTTTGATTCCATCTGGCAACCGAACTTCATCAACGTGATGCAGGCTTCCACGCGCTCCGTCGAGTGGGAGCGGGAGGGGACGGCGGTCAAGGTGACCGTTGCCCAGCGCATCGCGCCGCCTGTGCAGGCGTTCGGCATGCATGTCGCGATGGTCTACACGATTTGGCCGTCAGGTCGTGTTGACCTTGCGGTGAACGGTTCTCCCTACGGCGATTACTCCGATATCATTCCGCGGATCGGCGTGAGCTTCGACGTGCCCGGCGCCAACCGGACGGTTGAGTGGTACGGTCGCGGTCCCGGAGAGAACTACGTCGACTCTCTGAGGGCCAACATTGTGGGCCATTACCGTATGAGCGTTGACGACATGTTCACGCCGTACGTGGTCCCGCAGGACTGCGCCAACCGCGAGGATGTCCGTTGGGTTGCCTTGCGCTCTTCCCATGGCGACGGTCTGCTCGTGACGCGTCCGAGCGCCGAAGCCCTCGATCCGTTCAGCTTTTCAGCTTGGCCCTATACCTGCGAAGACATAGATAACGCTCGGCATACGTACGACCTGGAGCCGCGTGAAAACGTGACCGTGAATATCAACGACCGCGTTCTCGGCTTGGGGTCGAACTCCTGGGGTTCCGAGGTGCTCGATTCCTATCGCATTCGCTTCGAGGAGTTCTCCTTTGAGTTGTCCTTGCGCCCGCTTGCTTCGGCCGATCTTGCCTCGGCGCTTACGTCGATTAAGGAGGCATAAATCATGCACGTGTATCAGACTCGCAAGGCGTTTGACGCCGAGTTGTCGTCGGTTAAGAAGTGGGTGCGCTGCGGACAGGCCCTCGATCTCGCATCCGGCCTTCAACGCGATGTTGCCTACTCGACCGGCGACTCGTTGGTCTACTGGTGGGACGAGGCTGCCTCGCTGGCGGCGTCTGATTTTGTCGGTCACCGTCGCTATCTGAGCGTGCTGTCGCCCATTGACGGGGGTCTTGCTGTGGAGATTGCGCCTAAATCCGCGCTCCAGGCCATCAAGCCCTATTCCGACCTTACCGATCGCGAGCGTTTTGCGGGTGCGGGAGAGCGGACGGTCGTGCAGGCAGGCGGAGTGTTGGTCGTCGATATCGACGAGGCATTTCGCATCCCTGCCGACCAGCGGGTGAAAGCCGTTGTAATTCACGTGACAGTCGAGGGATACAGTTTTCCTAACAAGTAGGGCTTGCTGCGCGATGGGGCCGGCATGAGCCTACGGCCCCGCCGTGCTAAGCGATAGATGTCAATTGAGCATGTGAAAGGGAGGTTCCATGAGCTCCGAGAAGCGAGGAACCATCGGTTCGTTTGCCCTGCTGGGCATGACCGTGGCCGCCGTGTTCGGCCTCAAGAACATCATCAACAATAACGCGGCGATCGGTTTGGCTGCTGCTCCGGCGTTCCTGTTCGCCACGCTGCTGTACTTCGTGCCCTACACGCTGGTCACGGCAGAGTTCGTTGCCCTGAATAAGGATTCCGAGTCGGGTGTGTATGCCTGGATTAAGACGTCCATGGGCGGTCGCTGGGCGTTCCTCACGGCGTTCAGCTACTGGTTCGTCAACCTGTTCTACTTCGCGTCGATTTTGCCGAACGTCATCATCTATGCGAGCTATCTGTTCTTCGGCGCCAACGTCGAGCTATCCCAGCTTTGGATCACGGCTATCGAAATCGTGATTTTCGCTATCGCCACCTGGGTATCCACCAAGGGCGCGAAATGGATCGGCTCCATCTCCTCCTTCGGTTCCAGTGCGGCGCTGGGCTTGACGGCGATTTTCATTCTGCTGTCCCTCGCTGCCCTGCTCGGAGGCGTTGAATTTGCCACCGCTCCCACTCCGGCCAATATGGCGCCGGATATGAGCAATTTCGCTGCCGCTTGGGGCTTTTTCGGAACGCTTGCCTGGATCATTCAGGGTGTGGGCGGTGCTGAGTCCGTCGGCGTGTTCCTGAATGACCTGAAGGGTGGCGTCAGGGCCTTTGTTCGCACGGTCGTTGTGGCGGGTTTGGCTATCGGCTTGCTGTATGCGGGCGCCTCGCTGCTTGTGAACCTGTTCATTCCCGAGGGAAGCGTTCAGATCTCCACCGGCATTTTCGACGTGTTCGGTGCTGCATTTGCCTACATTGGCGTCCCTGCTGAGCTCTCGACTCGCGTCATAGGCCTGATTCTGCTCGCCGCCACTCTGGGCTCCCTTATGATGTGGACCTCTGCTCCCATCAAGGTGTTTTTCACCGAGATCCCCAAGGGTGTGTTCGGCGGCAAGATCGTTGAGCTCAACGAGCACGGTATTCCGTGGCGTGCGGCCTGGGTGCAGTTCGCCATCGTGGTGCCGATTCTGATCATTCCCGCCCTCGGTGCCGGCAACCTCAACGACCTGTTGATGATTGTCACCAACATGACCGCCGCTACGGCCTTGCTGCCGCCGTTGCTCATCCTGCTTGCATACTTCTTCCTGCGCCGTCGCTATGACGCCGTTGAGCGCTCCTTCCGTATGGGGCCGCGCAGCTTCGGCTTGGGCATCTCGGTGTTTCTGCTTATCGTTTTCTGCTTTGTGCTAATTTGCGGCACCATCCCGCTCGATCAGCCGCTGTGGTTGACGCTCGTGTACAACGTTGGTGGTGTGGTCGTATTCATCGGTGCTGCCATGGCGTGGTACCAGCGCTACATCAACAAGCTGCGCGCCTCTGACCCCGCTGCCGCTGAAGAGGAGCTTCGTCCGTCTGCCGAACATCTTTTATAAACGCAACCGATCCATCGCGCCCCAGCGCGTGCGACACGCACCCTCGGCTTGTTGGCCGGGGGTGCTTTTTGCTACGTGAGGCAGTCATGACGTTTGAGGTCAAGCCCGATTGGGGTGGCTGTCACTCAGATAGTCCCTGATGCGCGTTGCTCGCGCGCGGGTATCTCCGATGCAGCTCTATCCACGTCAGATAGGCCATCTTCACTGAAACGCAAGGAGTCTTACATATCCGTCACGGAACGGTAAGGTTCGCAAGAGGTTCTATGGTCACAATGGTGCAATCGAGTCCTCCGACCTGCAGTTGCGTGCGTGCGGTGTTCGTCTATGCGACGCCGGTTGCACCGGTTGCCCGACGTTTTCGCCCGGCTTGATGCGCACGTGCATCTTGCCAAAAGGCATCCGGGGGGGGGTAGGCTCAAACGACATACGTCGGCGGGAAGAAGATGGGAACGCGATGAAGTATCTTGAGCAGATTGAGCGGATGACAGATGCACAACCCGACGTCTGCGCGGTGCGGGTATCCACGGGCGAGCGGCTGACCTACGCCGAGCTGTGGCGTGCCTCCGAGGCGCTTGCGTCCTATATTGCCGAGCGCGTGGCGCCTGGCACCCCCGTGGTGGTGTACGGCAACAAGCATCCACTCATGGTTGCGAGCTTTCTGGCCTGCATGAAGGCGGGCTGCCCCTACGTTCCCGTCGACTGCTTCTCCGTGCCGGCTTCGCGCGCGGCATCCATTGTGGAGCAGATTGCCGCGGCCCTGCCCGCCGATGCCGCAGCCGTCGGCCCGCTCATGCTTGCCATCGAGGAGTTTCCGCAGCCCGAGGCCCTGCCCGCGGCGTGTTTCATTGACCGGCCGGTGCTCGAGGACGCTGTGCGAGCCGGCGGTGCATCCGACCGTACGCGCTGGATCGCAGGGGAGGATCTCGCCTACATTCTATTCACGTCGGGTTCCACCGGGGCGCCCAAGGGCGTCGAGGTGACGGCGTCGTGCTTCGACAACTTCTGCGCTTGGGACCTGGAGCTCGCGGCAGGTGCGTTGGGGTCTGCCGACGTTATCCCGGCCCTGATCGGTGCCGACGAAACGACCCCGTCCCCGTTCGACACAAACGAAACGACCCCGTCCCCAAATTGCGCGGCGGTCTGGGTCGATCAGGCGCCCTTCTCCTTCGACCTGTCGGTGTTCGAGCTCGCCGGGGCCCTGGCCTCGGGCGGCACGCTGTTCAGCCTTGCCCACGTCACGCAGCAGAGTATGGCGCAGCAGCTCGAGGCGCTCGCCGCATCCCAGGCGGGCGTTTGGGTTTCCACGCCGTCGTTTGCCGAGCTGTGCCTGGCCGCCCCTGAGTTCTCCGATGCGCTCATGCCCGATCTGCGCCTGTTCCTCTTCTGCGGCGAGACCCTGCCGAACGCTACGGCCGCGCGCCTGCTCGAGCGCTTTGCGGCGGCCCGGGTGCTCAACACCTACGGCCCCACGGAGTCGACGGTCGCTGTGACCTCGGTCGAGGTGACGCCCGGGCTCGCCGCGGCCGACGCGCCCCTGCCGGTAGGCGCCCCGCGCCGTGGGGCCCGCATCCGCATCGTGGACGAGACGGGCGCCGATTGCGCGCCGGGGACCTTCGGCGAGGTCATTATCGAGGGCGACACCGTGGCGCGCGGCTATTTCAACCGCCCCGACCTCACCGAGCGGGCCTTCGGTGCCGCTGAGCTCGGCGGTGAGCCCTGCCGTACCTATCGCACCGGTGACGAGGGAACCCTCGACGCCGCCGGCATGCTGCACTATCGGGGCCGTCTCGACTTGCAGATCAAGCTCAACGGCTTCCGTATCGAGCTGGGCGAGATCGAGGAGCACCTGCGCCGCCTGCCCGCGGTTGCCGCCGCCGCGGTGGTCCCCGCACAGCGCGACGGCAAGATCTCGCATCTCGTGGCGCACGTGGTGAGCGCCGAGCCCCTCACCGAGAGCCCCTTCCGCGCCGGCCTGGCGCTCAAAGAGCAGCTCAAGGCAACGCTTCCGCACTACATGATCCCCAAGAAGATCGTGTTCGCCGAGGCGCTTCCCATGACCGGCAACGGCAAGGTCGACCGCCGCGCGCTCGCCGCGCTCCGCCGCTAGGAAGGCTCACATGGACTTCTACACCTCGCCCTCGTTTTTCTGCGCGCTGGCCGCAGCGGTGGTGCCGGCGGCCGTCCTGGGATTCACCGGGCGTCGCATCAAGTACTACGGCTTCGTGGCTTCCTGCATCATGCTGCTGTTCCTGTTCTCGGCCACGGCGCGCGGGGCGGCGGCCTTCGCGGTCTTTCTCGTTGTGACGTCGCTCGCCGCGTGGGCCACGCTTCGGAGCTGGCAGACGGGACGCCGCAGCCTAGCGGTGTACCGCGCGGCGCTCGCCGCGACCGTCGCGCCGCTCGTGATCTACAAGATCGGCGCGGTGTTCGACCAGAACTTGCTGGGCTTCATCGGGATCTCGTACCTCACGTTCAAGGCGGTGCAGGTCCTGATCGAGATCCGCGACGGTCTCATCGAGGAGCTCAAGCCGCTGGATTACCTGTATTTTCTGACGTTTTTCGCCACCTTCACCTCCGGGCCTATCGACCGCTCGCGCCGCTTTACCGCCGACGCGGACACGCGCTACACGCGCGCGGCCTACGCAGACCTGTTTACGCGGGGTATCCTGCTGCTGCTTGTGGGCGCGGTGATGCAGCTGGTGGTGGCGACGGTGCTGCAGACGGTGCTCGATCCGGCCGCCGGCGCGATCGGCGCGGTGGTTCCCGGTCTGAACGTGCTGCCCGGTCCGCAGGCGGTGCGCACCATCGCGCGCGCCTACGTGTACGCCGGCTACCTGTTCGCCGATTTCGCCGGCTACTCGCTGATGGCGATGGGGGCCTGCTACTGCTTCGGCATTCGCTGTCCGCGCAACTTCCGCGCGCCGTTTGCCGCCATCGACCTCAAAGACTTCTGGAACCGCTGGCACATCACGCTGTCGACCTGGCTGCGCGACTTCGTGTTCATGCGCTTCACGCGGATGGCCACCAAGCGGCACCTGTTCTCCAACCGCGTGCAGACCGCCTGCGCCGGCTACGTGGTAAACATGGTGCTCATGGGCGCCTGGCACGGTCTCACGGTGGACTATTTGGCCTACGGCCTGTACCACGGGGTGTTGCTGGCCGGGTGCGAGGTGTGGCAGAAGCGGTCGAAGTTCTACAAGCGCAACCGGAACAAAACCTGGTACCGCGCACTTTCTTGGTTCATCACCCTGCAGCTCGTGGTCATCGGCTTCGCGCTGTTCTCGGGTCAGGTACATCATCTCGTAGGAAGGTTGATCCATGGATAGGAACGCACTTGAGGAGCAGGTGCTCGAGATGCTCGAGGAGATCTGCGACGACGAGGCCGTGCGCGAGGAGCGCGACATCGACCTGTTCGATGCGGGCCTGCTGGATTCGCTGGCGGCCATCGAGGTGCTGGTTGCGATCGAGGAGCGCTTCGGTGTGGACATCGCCCCCACGGCGGTGGAGCGCGATGAGATGAACAGTGTGAACAAGATCATCCATCAGATCGAGGTGCGCCTGTGAGCACGGGTGCGCCGCAGAAGGCACCCGCGTCCTCTGTCCGCACGCCGGGGCCGATCGAGCGGCTGCATCCGGTGGCCGATGCCGTGCGCGCCTGGTTTTTCTCCAACAGCTGGACGGCGGCTGCGGCATGGTGCGCGCTGGTGCTGGTGCTCGTGGCGATTCTTGTGTGGTTCTTCGTGTTCTCACCGTTCGGAGCGCCTGCCAAGCCAGTCTACGCAGAGTTCTAGGCCGCCGTGTCATTTTGGGGACGGGGTCAATTCGTTTGTTCGTTTGGGGATGGGGCCGATTCGGGTGACGACGGGTCCGATTCGGGTGACGTAGGGCCACAGCAGGTTCGGGCCCCGGCGGCTACGCGATGTCGTTTTGGGGACGGGGTCGATTCGTTTGGCAAAAAGGACGGCTCGTGCTGGATGTGAAGAGGCCCGCCTGAAGCGGGCCGCCTGAAGAGGGCTGCCTGAAGCGGGCCGCCCAGGTGCGACGGCCCGGCCGCCCCGGTGCGACGGCCCCGGTCGATGGAAGGGACGCGGCGCCTGTACGGCGGTGCACGGGCTTACCCTGCACGGCGGTGCGCGACCACACCCTGCGTACGGCGGTGCGTAACCATATCCCGCGCGCGGTGCACGGGCATACCCTGCGCGGCGGCGCGCGGGCATACAAGGAAGGAAGCGATCGATGAAGCGGTTGGTTGGCGTTTTGGCGGCGCTTGTGCTCGTGGTGGGGGCGAGCACGGCCTACGTGTACGCCTTTGGAATCGGGCACGGCGACCGCGCGCCGTACGCGGCATACCCGTCTGCCCAGCAGGTGGCGAGCTTCAGCTTCATGACGAAGCAGTATGACGCGCGCGTGCGGCGTGGCGAGAACCCGCAGCTGGTGTTCGGCTCCTCTGAGCTCAACCCCGGCCCGGCCGGGCCAGCCCATCCGGCCAACCTGCTGGCGGGCGGTCGCTACGACATCAGCACGATGGTAGTGGGCCGCGCCGGCTGCACCGATTTGTGGCAGGCCATCGAGATCGGCGCCTTTGCGAGTCACCTCAAGGGGCCCAAGCGCATTGTCCTGTTCCCGTCCATCCAGTGGTTCATGTCCTACCGCCGGCCCGACCAGGACTTTCCGCCGGTGTTCTCGCAGGGCGCCTACGAGGCCTTTATGCACAACGACCGCATCTCGGAGGGCCTCAAGCGGCGGGTCACGGCGCGCATGGCCAGCTACGGGGTCGACCGGACCGGTGGCTCGCTGCCGCTCGCGCAGGTTGCCAACGAGGTCGACGACACGCTGCGCTCGTTCGTGAGCGATTTGCGGTTGGCAAACGACTACGCCGCGGCCGCCAATGAAGATGACCCGCTCGCCGAACTGCACGCCGATGATATTGCGGGGGACCGCGCCGATGCGGGGTCGGGCCCTACGCCCGATTGGAACTCCCTGTTCACCTCGGCCGCCCGCACGGCACGCAAGCAGGCGCAGGGCAACGAGTTCGGCTTCAACGACACCTGGTATCGGAAGAAGTATCGAAAGTGGGTTGACGGTGCCAACAGGAACTGGAAGGTTGAGGACGGCGCCTATTTCAGCCAGCAGGAGTTCGAGGACTTCGAGATGGCGCTCGAGGCGTGCCGTGAGGCGGGGGTGGAGCCGCTTGTGGTGCTCCAGCCGGTCAAGGGCGAGGCATACGACCAGACCGTCTACACCAAGGAGGTCCGGGCGCGCTACTACGACATGATGCGCGCGGCCTGCAAGAAGGCCGGCGTTCAGGTGGCGGATTTCTCGAGTCACGAGTACGATACCTACTTCCTGCGCGACTATTCGCACCCGTCCGATCTGGGGAGCGCCTACTACTCCAAGGCGATCTACACGTTCTTCGAGACGGGTCGGGCCGACACCAGCCCCTCCGGTGATGTGGCGGCAGCCGATGCCGCCTCGGTGGAGGGGGCGGCATAAGGCGGGCCGCGCCGCAGGTGGCACCGTTGTGCGCCGGGTGCGCGGTCCGTGTTGTATTCCGGAGCCGCTTGGGTCTCGCGCTGCCGAGGCCCGGCGCAACCAGGGTCCAGCGCGGCCAGATCCCGGCATCGCCGCCTCCGGGCCTCCGGGACCCGCGTTTCTCTGCCAGCCTGCACTGCCCGCTGCACTCCAATCTGACCGCCCGGCCGCACATTTGTGCCGCCGGGCGGTTTGCGCTCTTTTCGTCCGCGCGATCTTCAGGTATAACCGTGATGTCGTTATTGTTGACAGATCGTCAACAACTGGATGAGCGGGCGTGCTTGGAGCGCCCGCGGGGAGAAAGGGAAGCGGTATGGGAATCCTGTACGAGGCGACCGACGCCATGGGCTGGGCCATCTGGCTGTTCGTGGTGTTCGCCCTCATGGCCTTCAACGAGCTGGGGCGTTCGACCAAATGGGGCGGCATCGCCCTGTTCTTTGTGGCGCCGCTGGTGCTCACGATCTTCGTGTGGCCCACCACGGCCGCGCCGGGCAACGAGTACGGCACGGGCACGTGGTTCAACTGGGTCAAGACCTACTCGGCGCTGGCGGGTTGCCTGGGCTTCATGGCGCTGCGTTACGTGAGCTGGACCGATGCGGCCGGCGTGCGCCACAGCCTGGTGGAGAAGCGCTGGGCGCGCCTGTTCCCGCCGGTGATCTTGGCCGTCAACATCGCCGAGGCCGTGATTCGCGACTTCCAGGTGTTCAGCTTCGGGCTGTGGAGCGGCGGCACGGTTGAGAACCTGTGGACCATCTCGGGTCCGTGGAACATCATGAACGGCATCGCGGGCATCCTGAATATCATCACCATCTGCGGGTGGCTGGGCATCTTCATCTCGAAGGACCGCACGCGCGACATGATCTGGCCCGACATGTTCTGGGGCTGGATCTTGGCGTACGATTTCTGGAACTTCGCCTACACGTACAACTGCATCTCCGACCACAGCTTCTACTGCGGTTTGGCGTTGCTGATTTCCTGCACGGTGCCGGCGTTTTTCATCAAGCGCGGCGCCTGGCTGCAGCATCGCGCGCACACGCTGGGCTTGTGGATCATGTTCGTCATGACAGTCCCGCAGTTCGCCGACCGCATCGCCCCGGTGGCGACCACGCACAACCCCACGATGTTTTTCGCGGTGAGTGCGGTGTCGCTGGTGGCCAATGCGGCTGTTGCCATCTGGCAATTCCGTGAGATTCGCCGTCGTAAGCTGAACCCGTTGCACGACGAGATCTACACCGAGCTTGCGTCCTACAAGGGCATCGTGGCCGAGAACAAGTAGCGGGCTCGCGGCGGGCGATTGTAGGGGGGGCTGGCGGCACGACGTCTGCGTCCGTCTGCGCACGTGTCTGCGCGAGCGGACGAGGAGGAGCTGCATACACCGTAAAA
>CABRHH010000034.1 GCA_902470695.1 uncultured Collinsella sp. | reverse complement strand
CTCCGAGGCGCCGGCGCGCGGTCGCCGTCGCAGCTCCGCGGCGCCTTCGGTGCCGGCCGGCGATTTCCCGCCCGCGCCCGAGAAGGCCGTGAAGGGCAACAAAAAGCGTCGCGGCTCCGGCTCCGCCCATGAGGGCGAGGACCGCTACGCCCGCATGGCGCGCGATGCCGAGGAGTACAGCCGCGAGAAGGTGCTCGAGGAGGCCCGCGCCGCCGTCGAGGAGGCCTCGCGCGAGTCCGCCGGTCGCCGCAAGAAGCGCAAGGAGAAGCGCGCCGCCGAGGCTGCCGCTGCCGCCGAGGAGAAGAAGATCGAGGAGGCCCTCGCACAGGGCATCAACCCCGAGGACCTCGACGCCGTGCGCGTGAGCGAGGGCGTGACCGTCGCTGAGCTCGCCGAGGCCCTCGAGGTGCCGGCCAACGACATCATCAAGCGCCTGTTCCTGCTGGGCACCCCGCTCACCATGACGCAGACCATGAGCAACGACCTCGTCGAGCTCGTGGCCGACGACCTGGGTCGCCAGGTGCGCATCGTCACCCCCGAGGAAGAGAACTCCTTCAGCTTCTACGACGATCCGGCCGACCTCAAGCCGCGCCCGCCGGTGGTCACCGTCATGGGCCACGTCGACCACGGCAAGACGAGCCTGCTCGACGCCATCCGCCACACCAATGTGTGGAGTGGCGAGGCCGGCGGCATCACCCAGCACATCGGCGCCTCCGAGGTCGAGATCAACGGCCGCCAGATCACCTTCGTCGACACCCCGGGCCACGAGGCGTTCACCGCCATGCGCGCCCGCGGCGCCAAGATCACCGACGTGGTCGTGCTGGTGGTGGCTGCCGACGACGGCGTCATGCCCCAGACCATCGAGGCCATCAACCACTCCAAGGCCGCCGGCGTGCCCATCATCGTCGCGGTCAACAAGTGCGATAAGCCCGAGGCCAACCCCGACAAGGTGCGCCAGATGCTCACCGAGTACGGCATCATCCCCGAGGAGTGGGGCGGCCAGAACATGTTCGTCAACGTCTCGGCCAAGAAGGGCCAGGGCATCGACGACCTGCTCGAGACCATCCTGCTCCAGGCCGACGTCCTCGAGCTCAAGGCCAACCCCGACACCTTCGCCTCGGGCAACATCATCGAGGCCAAGCTCGATCGCGGTCGCGGCCCGGTGGCCACGCTGCTCGTCACCCGCGGTACCCTGCATGTGGGCGACACCATCGTGGCCGGCCAGAGCTACGGCTCGGTCCGCGCCATGCTCGACCAGCACGGCGAGCACAAGGACGAGGCCTGCCCGTCCGATGCCGTCGAGATCTTGGGCCTGAACTCCGTGCCGGCCGCCGGCGACGAGTTCCGCGTCTTCGAGGACGCCCGCGACGCCCGCGACCTCGCCGAGCAGCGCGCGCTCAAGGCCCGTATCGAGGAGCAGAACAAGGTTAAGCACGTCACGCTCGAGACCCTGTTCGACGAGATGAGCCAAAACGAGCTCAAGGAGCTCAACCTGGTGGTCAAGGCCGACGCCCAGGGCACCATCGAGGCGCTCGCGGACTCCATCGGCAAGATGGACCAGTCCGAGGTGCGCATCAACATCATCCACTCCGCCGTCGGCGCCATCTCCGAGACCGACGTCACCCTGGCCGCCGCCTCCAACGCCATCATCATCGGCTTCGGCGTGCGTCCGCAGGCCAAGGCACGCGACGCCGCGGAGCGCGAGAACGTGCAGATCAAGACCTACTCGATCATCTACAAGGCGATCGAGGACATCGACGCGGCGCGCATCGGTATGCTCAAGCCCACGGAGGAGGAGGTCCAGACCGGCTCGGCTGAGGTCCGCGAGACCTTCCGCGTGCCCAAGGCCGGCCTCATCGCCGGCTGCATGGTCACCGAGGGCGAGATCGACCGCAACGATTCGGTGCGCGTCGTGCGCGACGGCGTCGTGGTCTTCGACGGTACCTTCGGCTCCATGCGCCGCTTCAAGGACGACGTCAAGAGCGTCAAGAGCGGCTACGAGTGCGGCTTGGGCATCGAGAAGTTCCAGGACATCAAGGTGGGCGACGTGCTTGAGGCATATAAGATTGTCGAGGTCGCCCGCACCGAGTAACCTCCGGCTTCCCCAGGCACCCGACCTTGCCGCTCAATCGTCGGGCGCCGCACGCTAGGCGTGCGCCCTCCTCTTTCGCGGCAATCTCGGGCACCTGGGAAAGCCGCCCGGGTCCCAGGTGCTCGATGTTGTTGCGAGCCGCCGCACGTCAGGCGTGCGGCCTCCTCGTTCGCCCCGATCTGCGGCACCTGGGGAAGCCGGTCCGATTCCCGGTACTCGATGTCGCTGGCGTGCGCCCCCTCGCCGTTGTTGTCCGGGCGGGCGTGTATAGTGTGGGGCATCGAGACTCCATCCGTTCGAGGGGCAGCGCGCTTGCAGGCGCGTTGCCCCTGCAGTATCCGCACCGACCGCAGAAAGCAGGTGCTCACATGAAGCAGACGCCGCTTACCCGCCGTTTGGGAGAGCAGCTTCGCGAGAAGCTCGGCTACATCCTGCTGTTTGAGATCGCCGACCCGCGCCTTGAGCTCGTCACGCTCACGGCAGTCGAGGTCTCGCAGGACCGTTCGTTCGCCCGCGTGTTCGTGGCGTGCGAGTCCGATCGCTATGAGGAGGTGCTGGAGGCGCTCGAGGCCGCCCGCGGCCGCATTCGCAGCCTGCTTGCCCGCAGCCTGGATTGGCGCGTAACGCCCGAGCTTGCCTTTAAGATCGACCGTTCCACCGACGAGGCGGAGGCTATCACGCGCGCGCTGGAGAACGTTCCGGCTACGCTTTCGGTCGAGAAGGACGAGTTCGGCTATCCGGTCGAGGCGGATGCCGCGCCGGCGGATGCGCCGGAGGGTGCCGCCCAGGATGGCACTGCGGTGCCGGCCGGCGCCGAGCCGGTTCCGCTTGAGCCGGGCGAGGCGGCGCATGAGTAGCACCGCCCCCTGCACGGCTCGCAGCACCACGCCCGACATGTGGGATAACGTCATCGACTACGTCGAGGGCGCCCGCACGATCGTCATCTCGGGCCACACGAACCCCGACGGCGACGCGCTCGGCTCCGGCCTGGCGCTGGGCCTGGCGCTGCGTGCGCATTACCCGGACAAGCAGATCACCTGCATGCTTGCCGACGATGGCTCCATCCCGCGCATCTACCGCTTCTTGGAGGGCGCCGCCGCCATGGTGCCGGCCTGTCGCTGCACCGAGGCATACGACCTGTTCATCTCGGTCGACGTGCCCACGCTCGAGCGTCTGAACGATTCGGCCGCTGTGGCCAAGCGGGCACGCGGGCGCGTGGTCATCGACCATCACCCGTCCCGTGAGGAGTTCGGCGATGTCACCGTGCGCGTGACCTCGGCGGCAGCCACGGCGGTGCTGGTGAGCGAGCTGATCGAGGCCGCGGGCTGGCCGCTCACGCCCCAGATTGCTACCTGCCTGCTCACCGGTATCGTGACCGACACCGGGCGCTTCCAGTACCAAAACGCCAATCCTTCGGCCTTCGCCTGCGCATCGCGCCTGGTGGACGCCGGTGCCGAGCCACACCGGATCGCGCTCGAGGTGTACCAGAGCCAGCGGATCGAGTACCTGCGGCTCGAGTCCGTCGTGATGGGGCGCATCGGCACGCGGGCGGCCGGGCGCGTGGCCTTCAGCTTCGCGTACGCCTCCGACCTCACCTCATGCGGGGTGAAGCCGGCCGAGTGCGACGGGCTGGTGGACGTGGTGCGCCAGGTGGCCGGCACCGAGCTGTGCCTGTTTCTGCGCGAGAGCGAGCCGGGGGTGGTCCGCGGCAACCTGCGTTCGAAGGGCGCGATCGACATCTCCGGTGTCGCGGCCGCCCAGGGCGGCGGCGGCCATGCCGCGGCTGCCGGCTTCACCTTCCACGGCTCCGTCGAGGATGCGCTCGCTACCGTGCTGCCGCAGCTCGAAGCCCTCCTGACCTAATCCCTGCAATTTGGGGACGGGGTCGTTTCGGTACGCAGGGACGCGCTTCGTCTCGGCAAGGTGGCGCTGCGATCTGGGGACGGGTTCATTCCGGTATGCGGAGACAGGCGCATTTTGGGGACGGGGTCATTCCGGTATGCAGGGACAGACCTCGTCTCATCAGGCTACACCCCGGTTCTCGTGTCATCCGCCTTCCGCCATCTGCTGCCCCGTGCGCTAAAAGTGGCGGAAGGTTTCGTTTCCACATCATAGAAAGGTGCGACCGTGGCGCGTCGTATGCCAAGTGAACTGAATCTGCTGCTGGCGGTCGATAAGCCCGTGGGCTGTACCTCGCATGACGTGGTTGGCCGCGTGCGCCGCGCGCTGGGGGAGCGCCGCGTGGGGCACGCCGGCACGCTCGATCCGCTGGCTTCGGGCGTCATGGTGATCGGCGTGGGCCAGGCCACGCGGCTGCTGGGTCGCCTTACGCTGGACCGCAAGCGCTATCTGGCGCGCATCGCCTTTGGGGCCGAGACCAACACCGATGATGCGGAAGGCGAGGTCACGCGCCGCGCCGAGCCGAACGATGACCTCGCGTCCGCCGGCTTCGCCCGCCAATTGCTTGCCGAGTTCGTCGGTGAGCAGGAGCAGGTGCCCCCGGCGTTTTCCGCCATCTCGGTGGGCGGCGTGCGCTCCTACCGCCGCGCGCGGGCGGGGGAGGAGGTCGAGCTGCCGGCACGCACCATCGAGGTGTATGCTGCCGACCTCGTGGCGATCGATACGGTGGAGGGTCATGCGGTGTGGACGGTGGCCTTCGACGTGAGCAAGGGCACCTACATCCGCTCCCTGGCGCGCGATTTGGGCCGCGCGGCTGGCAATGCGGCGCACATCGCCGATCTGCGCCGCACGGCGTCGGGCTCGATCTCGATCGGGAGCTGCGTTGCGCTCGAGGGCCTGGATGCGGCTGGCGCACGCGTCGCGGCGCTCGATCCGGTGTCTGTGCTCGGCGTCCGCGCGTCCGCGCTCAGCGACACGATGCTTGTGGATGTGCTGCACGGACGCACGCTTGACCCCGGCGCGCTGGGTATAGATAGTGCCGATGCGCAGCAGCAGGCGCCGGTGGCGCTCGTGGCGGGCGGCGAGCTGCGTGCTCTCGCGCGCCTGGAGGATGGCCGTCTGCGCATGGAGGATGTGTTTCCGCAAGGTATCGAGGGGGTGCGTGCATGAGCGTTGCAACCGATGCTGAGCTCGCTCGCGATTTTCTGATGGCGGCCTCACCGCTGGCGTGCTATCGCCTGGCGGGATGCGACGATGCCTCCCCGCAGACCCCGCAGACCCCGCAGACCCCGCAGACCCCGCAGACCCCGCAGACCCCGCTGCCCTGCGTGGTGGCCATCGGCGCCTTCGACGGCTGCCATCGCGGCCACGCTGCACTTGTGCGCGCGGCCGCAGCCGATGCCCACACTCGCGGGATCGCCGCGGTGGCCGTCACCTTCGATCCCGACCCCGACCAGGTGCTCTCGGCGCACCCGGCGCCCCAGCTCACTTCGCTGGACGACCGCTGCCGTGCCCTTGAGCGGCTGGGGGCCACGCCGGCGGTGGTGCCGTTCACCCGCGAACTCGCGGCCCTCGACCACGCCTCGTTTTTCGAGCACATCCTCGCGCCCGCGCTCGACGTGCGCTCCGTGCACGTGGGATGCGATTTCCGCATGGGAGCCGGGGGTGTATCCGGTGTGCGTGAGCTGTGCGCCTGGGGTGCCGCCCGCGGTATCGAGGTGTACGGTCACGACCTGCTGCAGCTTGCCGGCGAGCCGGTGAGCGCCACCCGCATCCGCCGCTTGCTGGCCGCAGGCGATCTTGCCGCCGCCAACGCGGCCCTCGGTCGACGCTATATGGTGCGCGGACAGGTGGAGCACGGGCGTGGAGAAGGTTCCAACATGGGCTTTCCCACCGCCAACGTGGCGCTCGGCGCCGATCAGCTCCTGCCCGCCGAGGGCGTCTATGCCGGGTACGCGGCGGTCGGTGCGCGCGTGTGGCCCGCCGCGATCAACGTGGGCCTGCCGCCGATGTTCCGGGACAGCCGCGCATCCGCGCACCTGGAGGCGAACTTGCTCGGGTATGCGGGCGATCTGTACGGCGCTCCAATCGCCGTCTCGTTCGACACCCACCTGCGCCCCTCGCAGCGCTTCGCATCCGTCGAGGAGCTCATCGAGGCTGTGCAGGGCGATATTGCGCGCACGCGCGCGCTGGCGGGCGAGGGATGCCGGGAGGTGCAGGCATGATTTCGGACGAGGACAAGAATCGGGTGCGCGACGCCACCGACTTGGTGGCGCTCGTGCAGGAGACCGTCGAGCTCAAGCCGCGCGGGCACGACCTGTGGGGCTGCTGCCCCTTCCACGGCGAGAAGTCGCCGTCGTTCCACATCATCCCGGCCACGCAGGTGTGGCACTGCTTCGGCTGCGGCGAGGGCGGCGACTGCTTCACCTACGTCATGAAACGCGAGAACCTGAGCTTCCCCGAGTCCATCCGCTACCTGGCCGACCGCGCGGGCATCGAGCTCGCCGAGGACTCGACGTTCCAGCGTCGCGGTCCCAAGCGCAGCCGCCTGATCGACGTGTGCGAGGCCACGGCCGACTTCTACCACACCCTGCTCATGCGCGGGCGCGATGACCGCGGCCGCGCCTACTGCAAGCAGCGCGACCTCGACGCCGCCACCTGCCGCACCTATCGGCTGGGCTTCGCGCCGGGCCGCGGGGCGCTCGTGGCCCATCTGTCGGCCGCCGGCTTCACCCCGCAGGAGATGATCGACGCGAACGTAGCCTTCTCGGGGCGCGGCGGCAGGCTCGTGGACCGCTTCTTCGACCGCGTGATGTTTCCCATCTTAGACGAGCGGGGCCGCTGCATCGCCTTCGGCGGCCGCGCGCTCGACAAGGAGAAGACCAACGCCAAATACCTCAACACCTCCGAAACGCCGATCTTCCACAAGGGCAAGAACCTCTACGGTTTCAACTGGGCGAAAGATCATATCGTGGCCGCCGGCGAGGTGATCGTGGTCGAGGGCTACATCAGCGCCATGTCCTGCTGGAAGGCCGGGATCCACAACATCGTCGCCGTGCTGGGCACCGCGCTCACCGCCGCGCACGTCAAGACCCTCATGCGGTTCACCAAGCGGATCGTCTACATGTTCGACGGTGACGCTGCCGGGCAGAAGGCGGCCCGCCGCGCCATCCAGTTCGTGGAGACCGACGACATCGACCTGCGCTGCGTGACGCTGCCGGGCGGTATGGACCCCGACGATTTCGTGCACGCCGAGGGGGTCGATGCCCTCCGTGCGTTGATTGCCGACTCCCAGCCGCTCATGGACTTCGTGTTCGGCAAGCTCGAGGAGGAAAGCGACATCTCCACGCCGGGCGGCCGCGCCAAGGCCCTGCGCGAGGCGCTCGAGCTCATCTATCCGCTGCGGGAGAGCTTCCTGATCGATTCGTACTACATGAAGATCGCCGACCGCCTGGCGCTCGACGTGGAGGTTATCCGTGAGAACGCCGGCAAGGTATTCCGCGATGTGACCCAGCGCGAGCAGGTTGCCCGCCAACGCGAACAGCAGCGCGAACGTGCTGCCGAACGCCGGGCACGCGAGGGCGCGGCAGGCGGCGGCCGTGCGGATCGCGGCGCGGCAGGCGAGCGGGCTGCATCGGGCTCGGGTCGTGAGACGGGCCATGCGGCCGCGGCCGCTTCGGGCGCCTCGCGTGTGTCGCAGGGGGCTGCGCCCTCATTCGGCGGCGGAGCTCCGATGGCTTCGATGCCTGCCGATGCCGACCTGCCGCCCTACGACGATGTGCCGCCCGATTACGAGCCAACCGAGTACGGCGACTACGACGAGGTGCCTGGGCCCGCGGGGCATACGGGCGCCCCCGCTCCGGGCGGCACTGCCGCAACGGGTGCCTCCGCACGCACACCCGACTCCTGGGCTGCGGGGCTCACGGTCCTCACCGACCTGGAGCGTCACTCGCTTGTGTGCGAACGCGAGCTGCTCACCCTGCTCACGAGCTTCCCGGACAGTTTCCGCCCCTTTGCCGAGCGCATCTGCTCGATCGAGTGGGTCGATGCCCGCAACGAGGCGATCGCCTGGGCGGTGCTCGCCACGCCCGAGGGCACGAGCGCCGCCGACGCCATGGCGGCCGCGCGTGCCGTATGCGACGAGGCTCCGCAGCTCGTGTCGGTGGGGACCATTTCGTCCACCAGCGCGCACCCCACCGAGACCAACATCGTGTTTCTGCTCGACACCCTCGAGCTCTACACGACCCGCCGCCGCATGCGCGCCGCGCAGGGCCACCTGCGCTCCGACCGCAGCCTTACCGTGGAGGATCGCCGCGCCTTGGCCATCCAGGCCACGCAGGACGCCGCGCGCATCCGCGAGCTCGAGCGGGCCGTGGAGGGCGTTGCCGACCCGTTTCGCGCCGATGGGACGGCCTGATCGTTTGAGCTACGGGGCCCGCGCGGGTGGGGTGCCGCGCGGGCGAGCCGACGGTGCGGCCTGATCGCCGAGCCGTTTGACGCAGACCGCCCGGCGCTCGGCCCGGCCGGGGCTGATCGCCGAGCCGCACATCCGGCCCGCCGCCCGCCCCGGCTTCCCAGCGCCGTCCCCGCGCGGCGCGTGGAACCATCCCGACGGCCCTGCGCGCCTCATCGAGCACGGGGCGTGAAAACGTTGTATGGATTGTCGTTCCATCGGGTATAGATGCGTGGTAGACTAATGAATCCTATGTGCTAAGAAGGGAGACTCTGTGCCAAAAAAGACTGTGAGCACGGGTGCCGCACTCGACGCGACGATCGAGAAGCTGCTGAATCTCGGGTCAAAGTCCGGTTCTGTCACCGAGGACGATATTCAGGTTGCGCTCAAAGACGTCGATGTCACCGATGCACAGCTGACTTCCATCTATCGGTTCCTGCGCGACCGCGGGGTCGAGATCGTTGCCGCCAACGAGGACGAGGAATCCGAGCTCGCCGACGACATGGACGAGTCCGTGCACGACGATGACGATGTCCTGGACGACGAGGAGAGCGACGAGGACCACGACCTCAAGATCGCCAAACGCGCCGATGCGGAGATGGCGTCGTCGAAGTCCAAGAAAAAGCCCCGCGCGCGCACGAGCCGCAGTCGCGCCCGCAGCCGCGGCATGGATGCCTCCACTGTCATGCTCACCGGCGATCCGGTTCGCATGTACCTCAAAGAGATCGGCAAGGTCGACCTGCTTACCGCGGCCGACGAGGTCGATTTGGCCATGAAGATCGAGGCCGGCCTGGAGGCTGCCGAGAAGCTCGAGCGCCAGGAGGCCGGAGAGCTGGAGCTCACCCGCGCGGAGATACGCCGTCTGATGCGCGTGGAGCAGATGGGCCTGGACGCCAAGCAGGCGCTCATCTCGGCCAACCTGCGTCTGGTCGTGTCCATCGCCAAGCGCTACGTGGGCCGCGGCATGCTGTTCCTGGACCTCATCCAGGAGGGCAACCTGGGCCTCATCCGCGCGGTGGAGAAGTTCGACTACGAGAAGGGCTTCAAGTTCTCCACGTATGCCACCTGGTGGATTCGCCAGGCCATCACGCGTGCCATCGCCGACCAGGCCCGTACCATCCGCATCCCGGTGCACATGGTTGAGACCATCAACAAGCTCGTGCGCGTGCAGCGCCAGCTTCTGCAGGATCTGGGCCGCGACCCAACCCCGGAGGAGATCGGCGCCGAGATGGACATGAGCGCCGACCGCGTACGCGAGATCCAGAAGATCAGCCAGGAGCCCGTTTCCCTGGAGACGCCCATCGGCGAGGAAGAGGATTCCCAGCTGGGCGACTTCATCGAGGACTCGCAGGCTGTGGTGCCGCCCGATGCCGCGAGCTATTCGATGTTGCAGGAGCAGCTCACCCAGGTGCTCGACGGCTTGGCCGATCGCGAACGCAAGGTCATCGAGCTGCGCTTCGGCTTGGTGGATGGGCATCCCCATACGCTCGAGGAGGTCGGTCGCGAGTTCGGCGTCACGCGTGAGCGCATTCGTCAGATCGAGTCCAAGACCTTGGCAAAGCTGCGTCACCCGAGCCGCTCGAGCAAGCTCAAGGACTACATCGAGAGCTAACGCTGCCGGTTGCGTTTGCAGTGCAGCACGTGCATGCAGATCCCGATCCCGGAGGTTCACCGGGGTCGGGATTTTTGTTTTGCGAACGGGGGGGTCTGGTACAGGGAACCTGAAGGCGTGCCGGGCTTGCGTCTTACCGTCCAGCGTATTCGTGATTCGCGTTCGGACTGTCCCACGCATTCCAGATGCGGTCGATGCAAAACGGTAAGTAAAAACCCGCCGAAAGGGCGGGTTATTAATCAATGGCTCCCCGGGTAGGACTCGAACCTACAACAGCGCGGTTAACAGCCGCGTGCTCTACCATTGAGCTACCGAGGAATGTTTGGTGCTCTCAAGCAACAAGGAATAGTATACGCATTCTTCCAACGCGCGCAAGCATCAATTTTGAAAAAATTTGCCCCGGTGCGATCTGCTGCATCGCGGCTGTATGGGTGCGCCGTCTGGCGGTGTCGCGTCTGTCGTCTTCGTCCATGCCGGCTCAGGCTAGGCCGCTGCAATTCTTGAGTTTTCAGGAATGGCACAGAAGCAGTCGCATCTCGCACCGTAGTTCAGACGCCAGCATCAAGGGGTTTTGCTGGTTTCGACGCATCTAAAATATGCGATGCCAACGGTGGCATTCCTGAAAACTCGTATTTTGCAGCAGCGATCCTGTGTCCGTGTCAGCTCCGAACGTTTGTGGCTGCGCGCTGCGGGCTACCGAGGACCTGTACCCCACATCTGTGGCCGATCTAGGTGCATGCGTGCCGTACCCTTACCATGCCCTCGGCCGCGCGTATCCATCTAACGTACCGCCTTCTACAGTGGATAATACAGGACTGTGTTGTAGAAAACGGGAGGAGGGCGCCGTGCCTGATAGGCAAACCGATAGCCAGTTGCATTTAGGATCGTTGCGTTCTGTTGCCGATATCTCGCTGGCAGATCGTCTGCAACGCCTTGTTTGCGCTGGCCGTATCGTGCGCTCCAGCACTGCACCAGATCATCGTTTTCAGCCGAATAGCACGCCCGTCCGCATACGTACGCAGAGGGTGGCAATGCCGCATCTGCGCCGTGCACAGCCCGGCGTCGGGACGCTGATGCCCGTGTAGAAGCATCGGGCGCATCTGCCTCCAGTTGTTTGCATGCGATGCAGCCACCGCACGGCTGGGTTGCATGCAGCCAACTGACATGCCTAAACGCATGTTCAGAGCTGCACCATACCTCTCTTTTCGGAGCAGAGCCACGTGTTGGCTTCGACAGAGCTGAGGGACTGCATAGGGTCTTGTGAATCCGGCTGGAAAGGTCGGTATGGCGAAGCCATAGGCAAGGCGTATGCACCCCTCGGTTCTTTACATGTCGAGTGAACGAAGGTGGTGATGCTGCATGTGGTATGTGATTCAGGTCCTCAAAGGGCGCGAGGACGCCATGGCCGCCCTGATTGGGCGTGTGGTGCCCGCGGGCGTGCTGGACGAGTGCTTCAGCCCCAAGTACGTCACCGAGGCAAAGGTACGCGGCACGTGGGTGCCGGTGCAGAAGGACCTGTTCCCGGGCTATCTCATCGCCGTCACGAACGATCCGCTGGCGCTTGAGCAGCATCTGCTGCGCATGGACGAGTTTGCGCGCGTGCTCATGCAGGGCGATGCGTTCGTGCCGTTGGCGAAAGACGAGGTCGAGCTGATCGCTGCCTTCACGAAGCGCGGTCAGCGCGTGGTGCCCATGAGCCGCGGGTTCAAAGAGGGCGACCAGGTGACCATCACGTCCGGTCCGCTGGTGGGCCGCGACTGTCTGATCAAAAGCATCAATCGACGCAAGAGTTTGGCGTTTTTAGAGGTCAACCTGTGCGGTCGCGTATTGACCACACGTGTTGGCTTGGCAGTTCTGAGCAAGTCGGAGAGCCCCGAGGCGAAGCTGGCTGCTCTGTATCCACGTGAGGCGTTGAAGAGTGCATAAAGCTGCAGAAGTGAATGAAGTGCGTGCCGAGCAGATGCCGCAGGTGTCTGCGGAGGCGAGCTGTGCGGACGGGCCGACCGGGGGAGAGGCGAGCGTCTGCGCGGGGGAGTCTGTTGGTGGTGCGGACGAGGCCGGCGGTTCGTTGGGTGCCGTACCGGCGGGTGTGACAGGGTCGGGTGCAGCTGTCGTTGGGGGTGTTGCAGCTGCAGCGGTTGCTGAGGGCGCTGCGAAGGTTGCCCCCGGTTCGGCGGATTCCGTTTCCGCGTCCCTGCCCGCCGCGGCACCCCGCCCGCGCACCTACGCGCGCGGCGAGTTCCGCTGCCCTGAGCCCGACGGCACCGTCGCGGCGCCCAGGCCGGGGGGCGCCGGCTACCGCCTCGCCAAGCGCGCCTTCGACATCTGCTTCTCGGCGGCCGCCTGCGCCGTCCTGGTCGCGCCCGTGGCGCTGCTGTGCGCCGCGATCTGCGCCGACAGCCCGGGCGCCCCCTTCTTCCGCCAGGAGCGCGTGGGCCGCGGGGGCAGGGCGATCCGCATCTGGAAGCTGCGCACCATGGTGGCCGACGCCCACTCGGCGCCGGAGCGCTACATGACGCCCGAGCAGCTGGAGGCATGGGGGCGCGAGCAGAAGCTCGACGACGACCCCCGCGTCACGCGCGTGGGCCGCTTCCTGCGCCGCACGAGCCTGGACGAGCTGCCGCAGTTCATCAACGTCCTCGCCGGCGACCTGTCCGTGATCGGGCCCCGTCCTGTTACAGAGGCTGAAACATATGAGTTCGGCACGGCGCGAGACGAGGTTCTTAGCTGCAAGCCTGGCATTACCGGTTGGTGGGCTGTTACCGACCGCAATGATGCGACGTGGGAGAACGGCGATAGGCAAGCGAGAGAGCTGTTTTACGTGCGCCACGCTAGCTTTGGGCTTGACGTACGCGTATTTGTCCGAACATTCTTTGCAATGGGGAGGGGGAGATAAGTGAACCAATCACTTTTGGTCACTGTGGTGGTCCCAACCTACAAAAGAGCGGATAGACTTTGCATTGCGCTGCAATCGATTATGGGACAAACGTACACCAATCTCGAAGTCCTGGTGGTAAACGATAACGCTCCAGGTTCTGAGTACGATCTCGCTACCGAATCTAAGTTGGCAGAGCTCATGGCGCAGGATTCCAGGTTACGTGTTGTTCACACTTCCGGGCGGGTCGGAGGTGGTGCGGCTAGAAACTTTGCTTGTAGACAAGCGAAGGGCGTTTATCTGGCGTTCTTGGACGACGATGATATGTTCTTGCCTGACAAAGTTGAAACCCAGCTCCAATTCATGCTCAAGAATAAATTGGACATGAGCTGGCAAGATGTTAGTTGGTATGACGATGATGGGAACTTGGTAGAGCATCGTAGGCTCGACCATTGTCGAGACTTTAGCGAAGACGGTCTTTTGCGAGCTCATCTCATTACGCCTATTTCGCCAACAGCGATTTACATGCTTAAGCGTTCCCTCTTCGACAAAACGGATGGATTTGGCGAGGTCGCAACTGGACAAGATTGGTGGCTGATGCTGCGCTGCATCGAAGCTGAAGCGAAGATTGGATATATGCCGGAGGTTCATGTCCATCAGATTTTGCACAAAGGGGAGAGGCTCTCCTTAGGGGCGAACAAAATCGCCGGCGAGGAAGCTCGTCATAAAATCGTCCAATCTTATTATCCGGGGCTTTCAAAAAAAGACATCCGTTACATAGAGTTTCGGCACAACGCAGTACTTGCGTTCTCGTCTTTACGTAGCAAATCACTGGTTGCTGCTGCAGGATATGCGGCAAAGGCCGTTGCGGCTTCGCCGGCTGCCTGCGTGCGAGAAGGATTGAAGTTTTTCACGAGTGGTAAAGACCGCTGATTCTATTTACGTTTTGAAAGATAGGTTCAAAGAATGAGAATCGCAGTTGCCGGTACCGGCTATGTAGGCCTGTCTTTGGCCATATTGCTCGCGCAGGAAAACGAGGTGCGCGCGTTCGACATCGTGCTCGAGAAGGTGGAGAAGATCAACCGCTACGAGTCGCCCATCCAGGACGACGAGATTGAGCGCTTCCTGGGCGAGGCGAAGGCGGGCGAGCGCGAGCTCGACCTGCATGCCACGACCGACCCGCAGGAGGCCTATGCAGGCGCTGAGTTCGCCATTGTGGCCACGCCGACGAACTACGATTCCGACCGCAATTTCTTCGACACCTCGTCGGTCGAGGCCGCCATCGCGGCCATCCGCGAGGTCAATCCGAAGGCGTGGATCGTGATCAAGTCCACCATCCCGGTTGGATACACAACCGCGCTTCGCGAGCGGTTGGGTGACCGTCGCATCGTGTTCAGTCCGGAGTTCCTGCGCGAGTCCAAGGCTCTCTACGACAACCTGCACCCCAGCCGCATCGTGGTGGGCGCGCCCAGGGGCGACGCCGAGGCGGTGGCAACGGCGAAGCAGTTTGCCGGCCTGCTTGCGCGCGGCGCCGATCCCGCCGAGTCTACGCGTACCAACGCTGACGGCACCGTTGGCATCCCGCGCCTGGTGCTCGGGACTACCGAGGCTGAGGCCGTCAAGCTCTTCGCCAACACGTACTTGGCGCTGCGCGTGGCCTACTTCAACGAGCTGGACACCTATTGCGAGGCGCGCGGCCTGTCCACCGCTGACGTCATCGAGGGTGTGTGCCTGGAGCCGCGCATCGGCGGTCACTACAACAACCCCAGCTTTGGATATGGCGGCTACTGCCTGCCCAAGGACACCAAGCAGCTGCTGGCAAACTACCGCGACGTGCCGCAGAACCTCATCGAGGCCATCGTGGAGTCCAATCGCACCCGCAAGGACTTCGTGGCCGACCAGGTGCTCTCGCGCGTGTCGCAGTTGGTCTACTCCGGCACCCCGGCACCGGTGGTGGGCGTGTACCGCCTGACCATGAAGTCGAACTCTGACAACTTCCGCGCTTCCTCCATCCAGGGCATCATGAAGCGCATCAAGGCAAGGGGCGTGCCCGTGGCGGTCTACGAGCCGACGCTGGACGCTCCCGAGTTCTTCGGCTCCGAGGTAGTGCGAGACCTGGATGCCTTCAAGCAGCGCTGCGACGTGATCGTGGCCAACCGATGGAGCGACGACCTGGCTGACGTGGTGGACAAGGTGTATACCCGCGATTTATTTAAGCGAGATTAATAATGACTTCATCAGGACTTGCAAGGGACGTTTATAGAAAAGCGTTGAAAGCGTCATCTGCGATTCTCGGTGTCAAGAGAACGAAGTTGCTGGATTCACGTTTTCGCTTCGGACGTAAGCTCGATTTGAAGAACCCCAGAACTCTTTCAGATAAGATTTGTTGGATTGAGTTGAATACTGATCAGAGTCTTGCTGCTCGCTGCACGGACAAATACGCCGTTCGATCATATGTTGAGGAGAAGGGGCTCGGCAACATTTTGGTTCCTCTGGTGGGAGGACCTTGGACCAAGGCTTCGGATATTGATATTGACAGCCTGCCTAATCAATTTGTTCTCAAAGCCACGCATGGTTGCGAGATGAACTACATCTGCAAAGATAAGTCAAAGCTCGATTACGTAGACCTCTTGAACAGAGTTAGCCCGTGGCTGAAGGAAGATTATCCGCGCGCCTGCATTGAGCCGCATTATAAGCTCGTGCCTCATCGTCTCTATGCCGAGAAATTCGTAGGGGAACTTGAGGATGTTGTTGACTACAAGTTTCACTGCATCAACGGGGAGCCTGCATTTGCTTTGACGTGTTCCAATCGTGAGGAGTCTTTGAAGCTCAACCTCTATGACTTGGGTTGGAATCCGATTCCGGGGTTGCAAGGATCGATGGAAAATGAGAAGGAAATCAAGCGGCCTGAGAATCTCGAAGGCATGGTAGATGTCGCGCAAACGCTTTCCTCGGATTTTGATTTCGTGCGAGTCGATCTCTACGAGGAAAACGGAAAGATCCTCTTTGGAGAGCTCACCTTTTCGCCAGCATGCGGTGTTTTGGAATATTTCACCGATTCCTTTGTAGCGAAGTGGGGTGAGGCGCTGCATGTCAAAGGACTCGACTAGGAAAATTGGTCTCATCGGGCGCATCGACCCTAAGCGCAGACTCTTTGACGGCCAGACGGTGAAGACTCGCATGATGTATCGCTTGCTATGTGAGGAATACGGCGAAGAATTCATTGTCACGGTTGACACGTACGACTATCGCCATCGCGTCTTAACCGTCATGGCCGACTTCGCTCGATGCCTTGCAACGTGCGATCGCTTGGTGGTGCTGCTGTCGACCAATGGCCGTCGGTTTTTCTTCCCCCTGCTCTCTTTCGCTTCGAGGCATATGGGCAAGAAGGTGTACCACAACCTGATCGGTGGATGGCTTGCCAGCAACCTCGAGAAATATCCCAAATGGATAAAGTACCTGAACTCCTTCGAGGTCAACTGGGTCGAGGCTCACGCTCTCGTTGACCGTCTCTCCGAGAAGGGCGTGCGTAATGCTGAGTACTTGCCGAACTTCAAGTACTTTGACGCTCCCAATGCGCTCGCCCAGACTCCGTTGCATACGGATGGCGAGCCCTTCCGCTTTTGCACGTTTAGCCGCGTGATGGAGCAAAAGGGCGTGACCAACGCCGCTCGCGTTGTGGAGGCGCTGAACATCCAGGGCCGTGCATGCGCCTTGGACGTCTACGGCCCCGTTGACGAGGGCTACAAATCCGGCTTCGAAGCGATGCTCGTCGAGTGCCCCCACGTGGAATACAGGGGCTGCGTCCCGCCCGAAAAAAGTGTCGAGACTATCGCGCCTTACGATGCGCTGTTGTTCCCGACCAAATGGAAGTTGGAGGGCATCCCAGGCACCATAATCGATGCTCTCGCAGCCGGTGTCCCCGTCATAGCTGCTAAATGGCAGTACTACGACGAGATGCTGACCGATCGTGCCACTGGTCTGAGCTATCCCATTGGAGACAATATGCAGCTTCAGGAAACCTTGCAAGAGTTCATGTCACTTTCTGATGGTGCCCGTGCGTCGATGAGGAAAGCCTGCCGCGCCCGAGCCAAGGCATATTCGCCCGAGGTCGTTGGCTCACGGATCTTCGAAGCAGTAGAAGGGCGCTGATTCCAATGAGTGACATTCTTTCAAAGCTATCCATATTCGTGGTGCCGTTCGCCGTGCCGATGAGGCTGCCCGCTCTCAAGAAGCGCGCACACCTGAAGGGCTTCGAGCTGGCCTATCGCCTTCGACAGAAGATTGGCGGCTACTACATCGGGGCGAATGCTGAGTTCGCTCAATGGCCCTTCTTCCCACACGGCTATTCCGGCGTCTATGTCTCGGGCGGTGCAAAGGTGGGAAAGCGCTGCGTCATCTTCCAACAGGTCACCATCGGATCAGACAGCCTGACGGACTCCAAGAAGCCTGGCTCTCCCACTATCGGAGACGACTGCTACATAGGCGCCGGCGCGAAGATCATAGGCAACGTCAAGGTCGGCAACGGTTGCCGAATAGGGGCCAACGCCGTTGTATATAAGGACGTCCCCGACAATAGCACGGTTGTCGGGGGGGCATGCGAATCGTCGAGCATTCCCAGCCCATGGACAACTGCTTCTACAACAATGGCCCAAGCGGTTGGCAGTACTGGAACGGTGATAAGTTCGTTTTCTGCGTTGCCGATAACGACGTACCCGTTATCGAACGTTAAGTCTGCTATTTCGCGAGCATTCGGAGCATCATTTTAATGACAGTTATTCAAAGTTACTTATTCTACGGCCTGCTGGCGCTAGTAAGCCTGCTGCTTGCCTGGTATTCCGAGAAGTCTGGGAAAAAACGAGGTTTGGTTTTGTGCGCCTTGCTGTTGACGGCCGCGGCGGGTTTTCGCGCTTATGATGTTGGCGTCGACACTTTGCCATATAAAAACGGGATCGAGTATTTCTTCGAAACCGGACGAGTGGGATGGCAAACAAGCTTCTCTTACGGATATGGCTTATTCACGTCCTTTTTGCTTGGGATTTCGAATTATACGTTTGTCTTGCTAGCTCAGGCGGCAGTCACCAATGGCCTGATACTCGCCCGCTTTTGGGATTTCAAGGATACGGCCTCGCTGACTTTCATGGTGTTGGTGTATATCAGTACAGCATATTTTGTGTCTCTCTGCATAATCTGTCAGTATGTGGCAATTGCCCTCGTGTTCTATGGCTCCCGGTTCGCCGACAAAGGTAGACCTTTCGTCTACTGCATCTTTATTATGGCTGCGGCTGCCTTGCATACCAGCGCTTTGATTGCCTTCGTCGACATCGCTCTTCGGTACTTTAGACTAGAGGGGTCTTCTTCGATTGGGCTTCTCCTGAGACTGGCTGCCATCATAGCGGCCCCTGTTGTCATTGCTTTGATCGGCCAGGCTTTCTTTGCGAGATACGCTAGCTATGGAGCGAACGCCTCGTCCATTGGCCTAATGGTTGCAGTTCAGATTGCCGTTTTCGTCACCGCGCTTCTCGTCTGTGGCTATTTTTCCGGGAAAGGGTGTGCTGATTCTTTCAATCTAAAGACAGGGTTGTCGCTGGGCGCTCCTTTTGTAGTTAGGCTTTACTCGTTCGGTCTCATCCTCAGTGCTGCATCTTATGTCATAGCTAATGCCGGCAGGATTGCGTACTATTTCACCATTTATGGCGCCGTCTGTTTTGGGGCCATTGCTAAGCACTCCACCAAGTCAAAAAGTCGATTGATCTGTTCCATCGTCTTATTCGGCTGGTTTATCGCTTACTGCGTCTACGCGGTTTTTATCAACGGCAGTCTTGGCATCATCCCTTTCTCGTTTGCCTGAGGTTGAATCTAGAAAACTATAATAATGAAGGTGGGTCGATAAAATGAAAACGCTGGTAATTGACCGTGCTTCTATGGGCATGGGAGGAATCGAATCGAATTATGCGAATGTCATGAAACACGCTGTCTTGATGGGCTATCGCGTTGTTTGGCTGACGACGAGGGCCTATGAGGAGACCTCCGCCTTCAAGGAAATAACGGATGATTCTAGGGTCGAGAAGCGTTACGTAAAACGAACTCCTTTTGGTCCTTTCTACCCGAAAACCAGCTGGGCCCCGGAAGACGAGGTTACTGTGCTGTCCTCTGATTTGCTACGCTACCTTGTGAGTAATCCGACGCTGTCCAGATCATTGTGTAAAAGATTTTCTCATGTCCTCACGGTGCCTCATTTCAAGGGTTTTGCTGTTTTTCCCGAGAAGTGTTTTGACGAAGGAAGAGCTAGGCGCTATTGGCATCGAAAAATGGCCGTTGCCGCCGAATACCTTTCAAACAACGATCTTCTCGTTGGATTTTCTCAAGTGCACCTCGATACCTACGAGAAGAATTACGGCGTATCCATCAATGGCAAGGAGCATAAGCTCATACCACCGGTTTTCTCTCTTGCTAAGCCATCAGAGGAGGAGGTTGCAGTCAGGGCTTCTTCTCGTGACGACGGGTTCTCCATCATCACCTGTACAAGATTCGACTTTCCCCATAAGGGTTATGTTCTCGGGCTCATCAGGGCGTTCGCTGGCATACACGAATCCTACCCTCAAACCCGCTTGATAGTGGTTGGCTATGGGGATGGTCAGGCTCAGATCGACGAGGCGGTCGGCTCGCTGCCCGCCGAAGCACGAGAGGCCGTGGAACTTACGGGGCCCCTTTCGCAGGAACAACTCAAGGACCGCATGCAACGATGCCATGTAAATGTAGGCGTAGCTGGTTCACTGTTGAGGGGCGCGGAATGCGCTCTTCCGAGCATCGTGATGCGTCATTACACAGAGAACTTTGAAGGTTACGGACTGTTCGAGGATGTGGGAAAAAGGATGTCAGATGAGCCCGGCGAGGATATGACCGCGGTGCTCGAGCGCCTAATTGTCTGTCCCGACGAGGAGTACATCGCGCGGTCCTTCGCCTCATTTGCTAGGGTTGACGCTATATCGGCGGCGAATCCCGAGTTCCTGTTCTGCAGAGGGGCGGCGGGGATAGAGCAACCGCCAGTGAGCGCCCTGTCCGCGAGGGCGCTGTTCTTTCTCCGCTTTTGTTTCGAGAGACTTGTCCACCGGTCTCCTTTCGAGGACAGGGACAATGGTTAGCCCCTCGCTCAAGAGTTCGACTATAGCGTCGGTGGGGTGGAAGCTGTTTGAAAAGGGCGGGAGGGCGGTTGTCGAGCTGGTTGTCCAAATTGTCATGGCGCGTATTCTCGCCCCGGAACAGTTCGGCGCGCTTGCGGTGATCCTCGCCTTTGTGAATATCGGAAACGTCTTCGTTCAGTCAGGGCTAAACACAGCACTTGTGCAGACGTCCGACATGGACGATGACGACTGCTCGACGGTCTTCTGGCTGAGCTTCGCCATCTCGCTCGCAATGTATGCGATCCTGTTCTTGGTTGCGCCTTTCATCGAAGACAACTTCGATTTCGGCGAGATTGTATGGCCCATAAGGGTGTTGGGTCTAGTATTTCTTCTGAACTCGTTGAACGCCGTGCAGGTTGCCATCGTGCAGAGAAATCTGCAGTTGCACAAGGTATTCAAGGCCACGCTCAGTGCGGTCTTGATGTCTGGCTGCCTCGGTATCGCGCTTTCCCTTGCAGGTGCTGGGCTCTGGGCTCTTGTTTGCCAGCAACTGTGCTACGTGGCGGTCAATTGTCTCGTTATGTTCCTCCAAGTCGATTGGAAGCCCAAGGCCGTATTCGTTTCGTCGCGAGCGCGGGAATTGTTTTCTTTCGGCTGGAAGATACTCGCTGCCGCGCTGCTCGAGCAGGGATACCAAGGCATATCCGACCTCGTGGTTGGCAGAAAGTTCGATTCCGCGGCGCTCGGGTTCGTCTCCCAGGGCAAAAAATACCCGCAGGCCCTTGGCATGGTCCTAGACGGCGCCATCCAACCCGTCATGCTCTCCGCAGTGTCTCGCGTGCAAGGTGATTTGTTTGTCGTGAAGCGCCTGGCAAGACGTGCTCTCAAGACTTCGACGTACTTCGTGTTCCCGGTTATGACCTTCTTCGCGGTGGCCGCCGAGCCAGTGGTGAGGGTCGTCCTTGGAGAGCAATGGATCCCCTGCGTCCCGTATTTTCAGGTGTACTGCTTCATCTACGCCCTCTTGCCAATCCACTCTACCAACCTGCAGGTGCTCAACGGCATTGGGAGGAGCGACTTGTTCCTCAAGTTCGAGCTAATCAGGAAGTCGTACGCGTTCGCCTTGCTCATGCTGGCCGCATTGCTCTCGTCGGACCCGATATGGATTGCGGGGTGCTACGCGCTTGCGAACATCATCTCAACGTTCGTCAACATGTGGCCGATTAACAGGCTTGTCGGCTACACATACGGTGAGCAGCTCAGAGACTTCGCGCCGGCAGTGGCGTTATCTGTTGTCTCGGGAGCGGCAGCGTGGGCCGTGGGCTCCATCGTCGACTGGCCGTTGGCCGCGGCGCTTTTTCAGGCTGGGATTATGGCTTTCTTATATCTGGGACTGTCGGTTCTGTTCAAGGTCGAGTCCTTTCGATATATCAAGTTGACTCTGACGGATCTAGTTCGCAACCAATAGCCATCGCGGGCAACAACGCTCTTTGAAAATCGAAGAAAAATGGAGGTTGAAATGAATGGCCGCATTCTAGTCACCCGCTCGTCGATTCCGCCGCTTGAGGAATATATCGATGAAATTGCCCCCTTGTGGGAGAGCCACTGGCTCACCAACATGGGGGCCGAGCATAAGAAGCTTGAGTATGCACTTAAAGAACGCCTTGGTATCGATAACATCTGTTTGTTCACCAACGGGCACAGTGCCCTGGAGTGTATCCTGGAAGCTCTGCAGTTGCCTGCCGGTGGCGAGGTGATCACCACGCCCTACAGCTTCGCCTCCACCACTCACGCCATCAAGCGAAAGGGGCTCACGCCCGTGTTTGCTGATGTGCGCCCTGGTGACCTTACGCTCGACCCCGCCGCCATCGAGGCTGCCGTCACCTCGCGCACCTGCGCCATTGTGCCAGTGCATGTCTACGGCAACCTCTGTGACGTCGATGCAATACAGAGGGTGGCCGAGCGTCACGGCCTCAAGGTGGTCTACGATGCCGCTCATGCCTTCGGGGTGGAGCGCGGAGAGGCGTCTGCTGCCACATTTGGCGATGCTTCTATGTTTAGCTTTCACGCTACCAAGGTATTCAATACTATCGAGGGCGGTGCGGTGGCATTTAAGGACCCTGCTCTCTACGACGTACTCAACCAGTGGAAGAACTTTGGAATCACCGGTCCCGAGGATGTTGAGTACGTCGGCGGCAACGCCAAGATGAATGAGTTCTGCGCCGCCATGGGCGTGTGTAACCTACGCCACCTCGACGCCGAGATTGCCAAGCGCCAAACCCTGGCTGAGCGCTACTGGATGCGGCTCGAAAGCGTGCCTGGCGTCACCGTGTTTCGTCCCACAGAAGGCGTCAAACACAACTACGCTTATTTGCCCGTTCTCTTCGACCCCGTGGTTTTCGGTGCCACGCGCGATATCGTGTTTGTGGCGTTGGGTGCGGCCGGTGTGGGCGCGCGAAAGTATTTCTACCCTCTTATCAGTGACTACGCCTGCTACCGCAGCGTGTACTCCTCCGAGCGCACTCCGGTGGCGAAGCGTGCTGCCTCCCAGGTGCTTACCCTGCCTATATATGCCGACCTAGCTCTCGAAGATATTGACCGCATTTGCGACATTGTTTTGGGGTGTAAGCGGTGAAAGGCATAATCCTGGCGGGAGGCTCCGGTACTCGACTTCATCCAATAACCAAGGCGGTCAGCAAGCAGCTGCTGCCGATCTACGACAAGCCGCTGGTGTACTACCCGCTCAGCGTACTCATGCTGGCCGGCATCCGCGAGGTGCTGATCATCTCCACCCCGCGCGACCTGCCCGCGTTCCGCGAGCTCCTTGGCGACGGCTCCGAGCTGGGCATGCGCCTCGAGTACGCCGAGCAGGCCGAGCCGCGCGGGTTGGCCGAGGCGTTCACCATCGGGCGCGAGTTCCTCGCCAGCGAGCCCTGTGCGCTAGTGCTCGGCGACAATATGTTCCACGGCCAGGACCTCACGCGTGCCCTCAATCGTGCCCGCGCCAAGGTCGAGTCGGAGGGCGGCGCGGTGGTGTTCGGCTACCCAGTTGCCGACGCCCGTTCGTTCGGCGTGGTAGAGTTCGACTCGGAGCGCAGCGTCGTGGGCATCGAGGAGAAGCCCGAGCGGCCCAAGTCCAATTACGCGGTGCCGGGCCTGTACTTTTACGACAGCCGGGTGGCGGACATCGCCGCCACAGTGGAGTCCTCGGCGCGCGGCGAGCTCGAGATCACCAGCGTGAACAACGCCTACCTCGAGCGCGAGCAGCTCTCTGTGGAGCTCATGGGCCGCGGCATGGCGTGGCTCGACACTGGCACGCCCGAGGGGCTGCTGAAAGCCGCCGAGTACGTGGAGGCCGTGCAGAGCCGCCAGGGCTACTACATCGCCTGCATCGAGGAGATAGCCTACCGCCGCGGCTTCATCGGTGCGGCACAGCTGCGCGGGCTGGGCGAGGCGCTCAGGAAGACCGCCTACGGCCGCTACCTGATCACCGTGGCGGAGGAGGAGGGGTAGACGTTGTCCAAGCTTGATGCGGAAACTGGAAGCGCGACGGCTTCTGCGGCGAGGTCCGCTTGCGGAAGCTCGGAGGTTAAGATTCAATGTCTTGGCTTTGCACGGGCGGTCATTGCCCGAATGTCGAACTATTCCTGCACAATCAAAGGATCCTGCTGCGTGATTTTGGTCGTTTTGATGACTGTTCTCCCACAAGCAGAGTCATTCAAAGGGCCATCGTTTTGCCGCCTACCTGGTCCTCTTAATCTCGTCCTTTGCCGCAATGTCTTTCTTCGACGCGAAATATCTCCAACTAGAGCGCCAATACCGTGTCCTGTAATCTTTGATCGACACCGCCGAGGGCAATGAGCACCCGACGAGCCTGAGGCCATTCAATCCGAGCGCGGGTGACAAGACAAGAAGAAGGGACATCTATTTCAGCTGGTCTGTTTTCGGCTTCTACTCGGCCGTTTGTGTTATGGGAGTTGCGAGCTGGGCAATTCTGGTCTTCGGCTAGGCCTCAGGTTTTCGTCCGCATGGAAAGGAGCCGCTATAGCAAGAAAAACCTTCATCTCATACAAATACAACGAGGCACGCTCGGTCCGGGACAAAATCGTCGACGCTCTCGGCGACGACGCCATCTTCTGCAGGGGAGAGACAAGCGATTACCCGGATATGACGGACCTGAAGACCGAGACCATGAGAGAGCCTGAAGGGGATGTTGTTCGACACGAGCGTGACCATCGTAGTGATCTCGCCCAGCATGACTCAGGGCAAGTGGATCGACTGGGAAATCAAGTACTCGTTGCGAGAATATTCGCGCAATGGGGAGACGTCGCATTCGAACGGCCTCGGTGTGGAGTTTTTCGACAACGACCATCTGTGTCCAATTGTCGTCAACAACAGGTGCAACCAGCTACCGAAGAAACATTTCTGCGAGAAATGCCAGTTAATCGATTGGCTCGAAGGGCCCTACATAGCCCTTGCTGGCGAGGGCATGTTTTTGGCCAACCCATCTCGGTACATAGAGAACGCATATAACAAAAGCCAGAGGCTTTGGAACTACGATCCATGCATGACCAGGCAGCGCTTCAATGCGCCCATCTCCCACAAAGGGCGGCGCCAGGCAGACAAGTCCTCAAATCGCTTCGAGAGGAGTAGCGTTGATTTTAAATAGCAACACCTTCCAACCCCAAAACATCATCGTGACCGGCGGCTGCGGCTTCATCGGCAGCAACTTCGTGCACCACGTCGTGCGCGAGCACCCCGAGGTGCACGTGACCGTGCTAGACAAACTGACCTACGCGGGCAACAAGGAGAACCTGGCAGGGCTGCCGTCGGACCGCGTCGAGCTCGTGGTTGGCGACGTCTGCGACGCGGCGCTGCTCGACGAGCTGGTGCCCGGGCATGACGCGATCGTCCACTACGCGGCCGAGAGCCACAACGACAGCTCCATCGCCGACCCCGAGCCTTTCCTTCGCACCAACGTCGAGGGCACCTTTCGCTTGCTGGAGGCAGTGCGCAAGCACGGCATCCGCTACCACCACGTGTCCACCGACGAGGTCTACGGCGACCTGGCGCTCGACGACCCGGCGCGCTTCACCGAGGAGACTCCCTACAGGCCCTCGAGCCCCTACAGCTCAACCAAGGCGGCCTCCGACATGCTGGTGCGCGCGTGGACCCGCACCTACGGGCTGCGCACGACAATCTCGAACTGCTCGAACAACTACGGCCCCTACCAGCACGTCGAGAAGTTCATCCCCCGCCAGATTACCAATATCCTGTGCGGGAAGCGCCCAAAGCTCTACGGCGACGGGAGGAACGTTCGCGACTGGATTAACACAGAGGACCACTCATCGGCCGTGTGGGAGATTCTGACCCGTGGTCGCATTGGCGAGACCTACCTGATCGGCGCCGACGGCGAGAGGAGTAACATCGATGTGCTACGAGCGATCCTACAGGTAATGGGCGAGCCCGCAGACGCCTTCGACTGGGTGCGCGACCGCCCCGGTCACGACCGCCGCTACGCCATCGACTTCATGAAGCTGCGCTGCGAGCTAGGCTGGGAGCCAAAACATACCGACTTCGCGGAGGGCCTGGCTGCCACTGTGCGCTGGTACGAGGACAACGAGCTCTGGTGGCGCCCTGCTAAAGAGGCCACCGAGGCAAAATATGCTGAATTGGGACAGTGAAGACAGACAAGGAGGCTCAAATTGCTAGACAAATTCAAACTTGACTATTATCGATATACCGGCTCCTATAAAGTGTCACCAATCGAACTGATGCGAGACCATTCCTTGCGCTATCTTTTATGCCTTCGGGGAGGGGTGTTGCTTAATCCGCTCCGGAAACATCTCAGTACGAAGTACGGCCTCAATCTCGGTAACGGAAATAATATCGGTTCAGGTTTGTATCTCGGACATGCGTATGGCATTAATGTTAATCCAGGAGTCATAATCGGAAAAAACTGCGCTCTTCATAAGGGATGCACCTTGGGTCAAGAGAACAGAGGGAAAAGAAAGGGTTGCCCGACTCTTGGAAATGATGTTTGGGTTGGCATAAACTCAATGATAGTGGGGAGGGTGACCATCGGCGACCATGTCTTGATTGCTCCGTGCTCCTTTGTCAATTGTGATGTGCCAGCCAACTCTATTGTCGTGGGTAATCCTTGCAAAATTATCCCACGAAAGAGCGCAACAGCAGGATACAACGATTTTAAAATACCGTGAGTGCGACGTTCCGAATTATCCTATGGCTACTATTGCTGACGTTAACAGCATCCTACAGCGCAGCGGATGGCTGACTTCTTCGTGTCGGGAGGCGATGGTGTTTGCTGACCAGCAGATTCCCTGTCATGCAATGGGCAAAGAAGCCTGAGTGATATCCCATGATATGAGAATCGAAGGCTTCTGCCGTTTTTTTGCAACATCGCGCACGCCACTATGTTGCGGGGATGCGTCCCGAAATTTGGCGTAGGTGGTCGGCCGGCCGTCGCCCCCACGGGCGCGGCCGCCCCCTAGGATCGTGAGTCACCACAACGCCAGATTCGCGAGAAAGAACGGCCGCAACGGAAACTGTACGCGAGGGGGGGCGCTGGCCGCGGCCGGCGTTCGCGCCGATGGCACGATCGGCATCAACGCGGCGCTGAGGTCGCTGCTGGAGGGGCTGATCAACGCCGCGATGGACGAGTAGGCCTCCGAGCTCGGCGTGCCGCGCAACGGCTACCGCGAGCGCTCGCTCGACACCTGCGTCGGGACGGTGGCGCTCGGGATCCCCAAGTTGCGCGAGGGCAGCTACTTCCCCGACGACCTGGTCGGGAGGTGGTCGCGCACCGACAAGGAGCTCGCCTCGGCGATCTGCGACATGTGGGCGGCCGGCGTGTCGACGAGGAAGGTCGAGGCCGTCGCCGCCGAGATGGGGGGGGGTCGAGTCGATGAGCCGCAGCTGCGTGTCGAGGCTGTGCGCCTCGCTCGACGCCGAGGTCGCCGAGATGCGCTGTTGATGTTCACTGGGAAGTGGTCCGAATGGCCACAGCTTTTTGAGCGCCGTGGTCATTGAGGATTGGGCAGAAAGATCATGAGGGCTGCACCCTCCAGTCCCCGGGGCGCGGCCCTCATGCTCAATTCCTAATGCATGCGGCGCTCAGATTCCGGTGCTCGTTCGGACCAATTCTTATTGCACACCAACTGGCGACCGTCGACGGGGCGCGCCCGAGCTCGCGGGCCGCCTCCCTGCACGTCTTCC
>CABRHH010000033.1 GCA_902470695.1 uncultured Collinsella sp. | reverse complement strand
TATCGCGAACCGTTTGCTACCGCATGCGCCTCATGCGGCGTCCGGCGGCAAGCGCGGCCGCACCGGCGCCACCTGCGAGCGCGATCGCGGTCAGCGGCAGTGCGTCGCCGGTGTGGGGCAGGCCGCCGGTGCCTGTGGCTGCGGAGCCGGGCTTCTGGGCGCTCGGGTTGCCGTCCGGGGTGCCGACGTTGCCCTGCCCGCCCTGGCCGGGCTTGGTATCCGGCGTCGGGTCGGGGGTGGGCACCGGATCGGGATCGGGCTGCGGTTCCGGATCGGGATTCGGGTCCGGATCCGGCTGCGGCTCCGGCTCCGGGTCCACCGCGTCGGCAAGCCCCTCGATCGCGGCGCGGATGGCGGCCGCCGCAGCGTCGATATCCTGCTGTGAGGCGTCGTCGCGCACAAGGATCGCAGCGCCGTCGGCGCAGGCCGCGCCCAGTGCCGCCACGCTTTCGGGGGTCTTGCCCGCAAGTGCCGCCTGCTGTGCCTCGGCGAGCGCCGCGATGAGTCCATCGGTTGCCGGGGCGTCCCCGCGCACGCCGCTCACCTGGAGCTCGGCCGCGCCGGCAAAGGCGTTGCCCGCAAGGGAGCTGGTGGCCACGAGGGTCACGTAGCGCCCCTCGACTGCCTTGAACGACACGATGCTCGCCGCGCGCGTGGAGGCCTGGCGCACGTCGGGGAAGCTGCCCTGAGCCGTCGGGGTGCCGGTGGGGATGCCCTTCGGGTCCTCGGCGGTCACAAAGACCTGGTAGTCCTTGATGAGGCCGTTGGCGTTGGACTGGCGCGGCAGGTAGGACAGGCCGTCCACCGCATATGTCGCGCCCAGGTCGATGGTGAGGTAGTGCGGGAAGGCATCGGTGCCGCCGCCGTACTTGGTGTGCCAGAAGGTCTCGGGATCGCCGTCGAAGGCGTTCGTGGCCGGGGCCTGCTCGCTGGAGGTCTCCTGCGAGGAGGTGCCGGCGAGCCGGTAGAGCTTCTGGTCGATGGGATGGGCGAGCGCGGCGTCGGCCACGGTGAGCGCGGCAGAACCGCTCCACCAGCCCTGCGTCACCTGCACGGTGAGAGCGCCGGGGCGGGTGTTGGCGGGAACCTGCAGCACACCGCCCGCGCGCCCATCGGCGCTCACGGCCAGCTCGGTGACGGTGCGCGCTGCATCGGCCTTGTCGTCCGCATCGGACACCAAAGAGAGCTGGGCGGTTGTGCCCGGCTCCAGCCCCGAGACGAGCACGCCCACCGTGGCGTCCGGCGCCACCTCGGAGCGCGAAAGCGTGACCTCAGGGGTGTAGGCCGCCGTGACGGTGAACGCCACGTGGTCGGCATTCGCCCCGGCGGGATCGGTGGTGAGCTCGTAGGTCCCGGGCCTCACGGCGGGCACCGTAAACTCAAGCGTGCCCGTGCCGGCACCGTCCACCTCGACCGCGCCGAGCTTGATGTCGCCGAAGCGTACCGCCACCTGCGCGTTCGGCTTGAAGTCGGTCAGCGTGGCCGTCACGGTGGCGCCCTGCGCACCGGATGTGGCCGATAAGGCCAGGTTGTTGCCGTATACCGTGTCGCCGTCGGTCACGGTCACCGCAACGGTGTCGGTGGCAGACGCCTCGCCCGCGGTGAAGGTGATGGTGCCGGTGTGCGTGCCGGCGCCGGGCAGCTCGGTGAGGACGAGCTCCCACAGGCCGTTTTGCGCACGGTTATTGTTGTTGTTTGCATTCGGAGCCTGGTAGGGGCGGCGCTGCGCCACCTCAAGGGGCGCCTCGGTGCCGTTATCCCAGGCAATCTTCGCGTTCACGTCGGCGGCATCGGTCATGGGCATGTAGCCGCGCGCGATCGTGTGGCGCACGCCCACCGAAGGCGCGCAGGTAAGGTCGCTGGCGGCCACGAGCGGTTTGTTCACCAGGCCGTCCTCGGCGTAGAAATCGGCGCCGAGCAGGGTGAGGGCGGGCACCGTGTCGGCCAGGCGACGCTTGAGGTCGGCGAGCTTGCCGGCTCGTTTGGCCTGCGGGGACCACGCCACCTCGGCCAGCGCCATGGCACGCGGGTAGGACGGGAAGAAGAAGTCCTGGATGCTGCGCGCGTGCTCGGCCCACATGGCGCCCTCCACGCCGCGCAGCGTGTCCTCGGCCACGCCGGCCTTCGCCACCGGGTCGTAGTCGTAGAACTTGGAGAGGTCGGCGGTGCCGGCCGCCCAGGTGGGGCCCCACACGTTGTAGCCGGCCTTCTGCGGGAAGTATGCGTTGTCGGCGGCCGACCAGATCACCTGCGCGCCCGCGGTGTTCACCTTGTTCTGCACGTGCCCCAGGTTGCCGTTCCAGTACTGGATGGTGTCGCCGGCCTTGATCTCGCCGGTGCCGTCAGCCCACTCGTTCCAGCCGATAGGCGACAGCCCCATGTCGCGCACGATCTGGGCGGCGCGGGTGAGGAACGGGCCGTGCGTGCCGGGACGCTCGGCGTTCATGCGGTGCGGCTCGTCGCCGCCGATGTGGATGGAGCCGGAGCCGGTGATGTCGGTCACCTGCTTCACCACGTGCTTGAAGAAGGTCCAGGTGGCATCGTTGTCCGGGTCGAGGTAGGAGTTGCCCACCGCCGAGGTGGTCTGGATGGGCGCGCAGACCCACTGGGCGGGGTCGGCGATGGCGGCACCCGTCTCGGGGTCCACGGTGCCGTTGTGCGAGGAGCCCTTGCTGTTGAGCTGCGGAATCGCGTGCAGGATGGCCTGCGAGTGCCCGGGGATGTCGATCTCGGGGATCACCTGGATGTGGTGCTCGCCGGCGTAGGCCACGATGTCGCGCAGGTCGTCTTGGGTGTAGAACCCGCCCACGCCGGGCGTGGCCTGCTGCTGGGTGGTGCCCATGGCGGTTTGGCCGGAGATGCTCGTGAGGCGCGTGTAGTCGATGGTGTCGCCCGCCTCGCGGCCCTCGTTGGTCACCTCGATGCGCCAGCCCTGGTCGTCGGCCAGGTGCAGGTGCAGGTAGGAGAACTTGTAGAGCGCCATGACGTCGATGGACTGCTTGATCTCGTCCACCGTGAGGAAGGAGCGCGCCGGGTCGAGCATGATGCCGCGGTACTCGAAGCGCGGGGCATCCTCGATGTGCAGTGCCGGCGTGGTCCACGGGCCGTTGCTGGTGAAGTTCGCCACGGCGAAGGGGCCAAAGAGCTGGTAGATGGTCTGAATGCCGTTGAACAGGCCATGGGTGCCCGGCGCGCTGAGCGTGATGCCCGCGTGCGTGACGTCGAGGGTGTAGGCCTCCTCGTCGTCTGCGGCCGCCTTGTCCAGCTTGAGCGTGATGGTCGAGCCGCTCTGGGGCGCGGTGCTTACCACGGGCAGCTTGAAGCCGGTGGAGGCGCGCAGGGTGCGGGCGAGCTTTTCGGCCTCGGTGGCCGCCTCGCCGGTAGCCACGATGGAGGTGTCCGCGTCGAGCGTGAACGCCTCGCCGTCGCGGGCCTCATAGGTGGCCGGCGTGGGCACCACCGAGGGCAGGTCCTCGCTGGTGACGGGCGGCTTGCCTGCCCAGGTGCCGAAGACCTCGACCTCCCAGATGCCCACGGGGTAGGTGCTGTTCCGGGACGTGACGTGCACGCGCACGTGGCGGGCCGTCGTGCCGGTAAGCGCGCAGGTGACCTCCTCGGAGGGCGTGTTCTGCGTCTTGGTGGCCACCTGGGTCCAGTCGCGCCCGTTATCGGAGGTCTCGATGGCATACGAGGTGCCGTACTGCTTGCCCCAGGTCACGGTGACGTGATCGAGGGTGGCGCTGGCGCCCAGGTCGATGGCGAGCCAGACGTCGTTTGCGCTGTTGGCCGACCAGCGGCTGGCGGACGGGGAGCGGAAGTTGTTGCCGTCCTCGCGCCAGGTGCGGTCGCCGCCCTTGTTGCCGTCGATGGCGAGCGCCGGGCCCCACTGGCCCTCCTTCTCCACGCCCGAGGCGGTGGCGGTGCCCTTGAGCGCCAAGTTGGTGGCGCTCTCGGCGGCCACGGCGCGGCCGGGCAGGCAGGAAAGCGCGATCACCGCCCATGCGCATAGGAGCAGGGCCGCCAGGGCCCTTCGGACACAGCGGTTTCGCATCATGAAAACCCCTCTCGTTTCCGGTGACGCGCACGGTGCAGCTCCGGCGCGCTCGGGGCGAATCCCCAACATACTCACTGTATAGGTGTGCATGGCGGATGTTTTCGTACGCCCTCTTTTCTCAGCCAACGGTTGGTTCTGGTCGGCGAGCGGTCAAAGCAGGTATGGGCATTGCGATACCTGCAGGAAAACCTCCATATTCGACCCCGCGCGAGACCGGGACGCGTGATAATGGGGTACCAACGATGAAACGAGAACACGAGGCTCAAGGCGGGCGTATGATAGAGATTCGCGGCATCACGAAGTCGTATACAACAGGCGATCTGGTCCAGCGGGCGCTGGACGGCGTGTCCATCACGTTCCGCGACAGCGAGTTCGTCGCGGTACTGGGGCCGTCGGGTTCGGGCAAGACCACGTTTTTGAATATCCTGGGCGGCTTCGACCGTGCGGACGCGGGCGAGATCGTGGTGGGCGGCACCTCGACCGCGCGCTATACCGATGCCGACTGGGACACCTACCGCAACCACCGCATCGGGTTCATCTTCCAGAGCTACAACCTCATTCCGCACCAGACGGTGCTCGCCAACGTCGAGCTGGCGCTCACGCTGGCAGGGGTGGGGCGCGAGGAGCGGACCCGTCGCGCCCGTGCCGCGCTGGAGCGCGTGGGGCTGGGCGAGCACGTGAGCAAGCGGCCCGCGCAGCTGTCGGGTGGCCAGATGCAGCGCGTGGCGATCGCCCGCGCGCTGGTGAACGACCCCGAGATCGTGCTGGCCGACGAGCCCACCGGCGCGCTGGACACCGAAACGGGTATCCAGGTGATGGAGCTTCTGGCCGAGGTCGCCCGCGAGCGCCTGGTGATCATGGTGACCCACAACCCGCAGCTCGCCGAGGAGTACGCCACGCGCATCGTGCGCATCAAAGACGGTCGCATCGTGGACGATTCGCAGCCGGTGCGCGCGCAGGATCCGCCGGCGGTGCCTGCGGCGGCAGGGGAGGTGCCCGGTGCGAATAGTGCTGCGGACGGCGCTGCGACAGGCGCGGCGGGCGCGACGACGGAACCCGCGCGTACCGCGCATCGATTCGCTCGACCCGCTTCGTCGGGAGGCGCCGATGTCGCTGCGGAGGGGCCCGCGGCGCTGCCGGCCACGGATGGCGCTGCGGCCGCATCGGCCCCTGCCCACGGCCGCGCGGCCCGTCGCGCTTCGCACCGCGCCGGCCGCCGGGCCTCGATGGGCTTCCTCACGGCCCTGTCGCTGTCCTTCAACAACCTTATGACCAAGAAGGGCCGCACCATCATGACGGCCTTCGCCGGTTCGATCGGCATCATCGGCATCGCGGCGATCCTGGCGCTCTCCAACGGCGTGAACAGCTACATCGCCAAGGTGGAGCAGGACACGCTGTCGAGCTACCCGCTCACGATCGCCCGCCAGAGCTATGACCTCACGAGCATGCTGACCGGCGACGGCTCGGGCGAGGGAGCGGATGCGAGCACATCGTCGGATGGCTCTGCAGACGCGGGCACCGGTGCGGATGCGGGCTCCTCCGCCGGCTCGACCGCATCGACCACGCCGGGCAAAAACGACAAGATCGGCGTCTTCACCATGGTGTCCGACATGTTCGCCAGCGTGAAATCCAACGACATGACGAGCTTCAAGCAGTTTTTGGACAAGGGCGGCAACGGCATCCGCGACCATGTGAGCGCCATCCAGTACGACTACGGCATCACGCCACTTGTCTTTCGCGCCGATGCCTCTGCCGGCGTGCAGGAGCTTTCGCCCAACGCCCTGAGCAGCGCGCTGTCGGGTGGGGCGTCGAGCGCGGCCACGGCGGGCACGATGATGACGGGCTCGTCGGCCTTCAACGAGATGATCGACGACCCCGAGCTGCTGGACGAACAGTACGACGTGGTGGCCGGCCGCTGGGCCACGGCGCCGGACGAGTGCGTGCTCGTGCTGTCGAAAAGCGGGAAGGTGAGCGACTACACCCTCTACAGCATCGGCGTGCTCGACCCCGCGGTGCTCGAGCGGATGGTGGACGCCACGATGAACGGGACCGGCAACGTGGAGGTGCCGGATGCAGACGCCGACTTCACCTACGCCGACGCGCTGGGGACGAGCTTCAAGGTGCTGAGCCCGGCGGACACCTACCGCAAGAACGAAGAGACCGGCGGCTGGACGAACATGGCCTCCGACGAGGCGTTCATGCAGCAGCAGGTGGCCTCCGGCCTCGATCTGCACATCGTGGGCGTGGTGAAGCCCAGCGCCACGGCGAAATCCGCGGCGCTCACCCAGGGCATCGCCTACACGAGCGGGCTTACCTCCGAGCTCATGCAGCGCGCGGCCTCGTCCGAGATCGTCCAGCAGCAGCTGGCCGCGCCCGAGGTGGACGTGTTCACCGGCAAGCGCTTCGATGCCCTGCAGCAGGAGGCCAAGCAGGGCGTTGACCTGGCGAGCCTGTTTACGGTGGACGAGGCGGGGATTCGCTCAGCCTTCTCGATCGATGAGCGCAAGCTCGCCGCGGGCCTGGACCTCTCCGGCTTCAACCTGGGCGGGTTGGACCTGTCGTCGGTGCATCTCGACCTGTCCGGCGCGCTGAGCGGCATCGACATGGATTCCCTGCTCGCCGATGTGCCCACGCCCGACCTCTCGAGCATCCTGGGTGATTTGGGCAGCGATCCGATTCTGGGCGAGGACGAGCTCAAACAGGTGGGCGAGCTGTCCGCCTCCTATGTGCAGGGGTTCATCGGCTGGCTGGCCGAGCACGGCGGCGATCTTGCGCCCGATGACCCGCAGTTCGCCTCCAAGCTGCTCGAGGCATTCGAACGCTATGCGGCCACCGACGAGGCGGGCGCGCTTATGGACCAGATCGTGCAGATCGCCGGCCAGCCGGTTGCCGACCGGCTCGGCCAAGCGGTGCGCTCCTACGTGTCCAACCAGCTCGCACCCTATATGACCTCGGTGTTCACGCAGCTCATGCAGCAGGCGGGCGATCGGGTGGGCGCCGCGGTGGCAAGCCAGCTGCAAACGGCGCTCGCCTCCGCGCTCGAGCAGATGGCCGCAACCGCAGGCCCGCAGCTCGCGCAGAAGCTGGCGGCCAACATGCAGACGGCCTTTACCGTGGACGGCTCGGCGTTCGCCCGCGCGATCCACTTCAACATGGACGCCGAGGACCTCACGTCGCTCATGACGAGCTACGCGAACGCCAGCAAGCTGACCTACGACAACAACCTGGCGACGCTGGGCTATGCCGACGAGGCGAATCCGCAGGCCGTGAGCATCTATCCGATCGATTTCGAGGCCAAGCAGGACGTGCTTGCCGCCATCGACGGCTACAACGATGAGATGCGAAGCGCCGGCACCGAAGACAAGGTCATCGTCTACACCGACTACATGGGCGTGCTCATGGGCAGCGTGACGAGCATCGTGAACATGATCTCGCTCGTGTTGATCGCGTTCGTGAGCATCTCGCTGGTGGTGAGCTCCATCATGATCGGCATCATTACCTACATCAGCGTGCTGGAGCGCAAAAAGGAGATCGGCATCCTGCGCGCGATGGGTGCGAGCAAGCGTAACGTGGCGAATGTGTTTAACGCCGAGACGTTCATCGAGGGGCTTATCGCCGGCGTGCTGGCGATCGCGGTGGTCGTGCTGGTGTCCGTGCCGGTGAACGCCTGGGCGCTCGCGGAGCATCAGGTGGAGGACGTGATGCAGCTGTCGCCGGTGGCCGCGGTGGTGCTGATCGGCATATCGGTGCTGCTCACGGTGGTGGCAGGCCTGATCCCGTCGCGTTCGGCCGCGCGTCGCGACCCGGTGGAGGCGCTGCGCAGCGAGTAGGGGGAGCCGCGCCCTGTTAAATCTTGTCGCATGCGGCGGCTCGTCTGCCCGGCGCGGCGCGTGCTCGGGGACAATCGGGTTCCACAGGTGCCGTGTGCACCGAAACCCGTACGGTTACCGAGACCCGCAAGGAGAGCCGCCTATGTCGATGCAATTCAAGCGCCTGCTACCCATTCCGAAGGACATCCGCGAGCAGATGCCACTCTCCGACGACCTTGCCCGCGCCAAGCACGCTTTCGATGCCGAGGTTGCGGCGATCTTTGCCGGCGCCGACTCCCGCCGTGTGCTCGTCATCGGCCCGTGCTCGGCCGACCGCGAGGACTCCGTGCTCGCCTACATGGACCGCCTCGCGGGCCTTGCCGAGCGCGTGCGCGACCGCCTCGTCATCATCCCGCGCGTCTACACCAACAAGCCGCGCACCAAGGGCACCGGCTACAAGGGCCTGCTGCACAACCCCGACCCGAATGCCGGCGACGACCTGCTCGAGGGCGTCAAGGCCATCCGCCGCATGCATCTGCGCGTGATCGAGGAAACGGGATTCTTCACCGCCGACGAGATGCTCTACCCGGGCAACTACCAGTACCTGGTGGACCTGCTGTCCTATGTGGCGGTGGGCGCCCGCTCGGTGGAGAACCAAGAGCACCGCCTGGTGGCCTCGGGCATCTCGGTGCCGGTGGGCATGAAGAACCCCACCGCAGGCTCCACGAGCGTGATGCTCAACTCCATCTTCGCCGCCCAGGCCGAGCAGGGCTTCATCTACCGCAACTGGGAGGTTGAGACCGCCGGCAACCCGCTGGCGCATGCGGTGCTGCGCGGCTACATCGGCCTCGACGGCCGGACCTACCCCAACTACCACTACGAACACCTCGAGCGGCTGGCCGAGCGCTACACGGTCGAGGCGGGTTACGCCAACCCGGCCGTGGTGGTGGATTGTAACCACGACAACTCCGGCAAGCGTCCCTTCGAGCAGCTGCGCATCGTCAAGGAGGTGCTCGATTCCTGTCGTCGCAGCGAGGCGATCGGCGCGTTGGTGCGCGGCTTCATGGTGGAGAGCTACCTGGAGGACGGCAGCCAGCCCGTGGACGGCGGGGTGTTCGGCAAGTCGATCACCGATCCGTGCATCGGGTGGGAAAAGACCGAGCAGCTGGTACTGGAGCTCGCCGAGCGCCTGTAGGGCAACGCGCGCCGTGCAGCCCGGCGGGCTGGGGTGCCTGGGGCGCCTCGGCTCCGCCCGCCGCCCGCCACGCGCTGAGCGAAAAAAGACGCCGCAGGTCCGGACTGCTGTCCGATCCTGCGGCGTCTGCATGGACGGCGGGGTGTCCGGCGCGTGGGGATACGGGCGCAACCGCTTCGAGGCGAGGCGCCAGCCATGTTCAGTGCCGGCGCGAGCACCTTTGCGGCTACTTCGCCTTGCCCTGGTTCGCCACCGCGTCGATCTTGGCGGCGATGGTATCCGCGTCGCCGATGTAGCGCTTGTCGACCACGTTGAGGTCCGCGTCGAAGGTGTAGACCAGCGGCACGCCCGTGGGGATGTTGACCTCGAGGATCTCGGCGGGGGTCAGGCGCTCGAGCTTCATGACGAGCGCACGCAGCGAGTTGCCATGCGCGGCGATGAGCACGCGTTTTCCGGCGTGCATCTGCGGCAGAATCGTCTCCTCGAAGTACGGCCAGGTGCGGGCGATGCAATCCTTCAGGCACTCGGTGTAGGGGAGCATGTCCGCGGGGATGTCGCGGTACATCGCCTGGGCGTGCGGGTCGCGCTCGTCGCCGGGCTCGAGTGCGGGCGGCTGCACGTCGAAGCTGCGGCGCCAGATCTTCACCTGCTCATCGCCGTGCTCGCGCGCGGCATCGGCCTTGTTGAGGCCTTGCAGCGCGCCGTAGTGGCGCTCGTTGAGCTTCCAGCTTTTGTGGACGGGCAGCCACTCGCGGTCCATCTGCTCCAACACGATGTTGAGCGTGTAGATAGCGCGCTTGAGCTGCGAGGTGTAGCACACATCGAAGTCGAAGCCCTCGGCGGCGAGCGCCTGGCCGCCGGCTGCGGCCTCGGCGCGCCCGGTGTCGGTGAGGTCGACGTCGGTCCAGCCGGTGAAGAGGTTGAGCTTGTTCCATTCGCTTTCGCCGTGCCTGATCAGCACGAGCTGCATGGTGTCTTGCGCCATATGGTCCTCCTAAGTAGTTCACTATGGTTAACTACGGCCATGGTACGCCTTGGGACCGTGGGTTGCAACGGGGCACGCGGACGGGATCAGAACTCCTTTTCGAGGTAGCCGGCGAGTGGGATCAGCCTGCTGGCGCCGAATGCCTAGGCCTGCAGCAGGCGGCTCACCGCCCCGCACCAGGCGTCGACCTCATGCTCGCCGGTGACGAGCGTATCGCCGCCGCCCGTGTCGAAGCGCACCTCGAAGGGTGCTGCCGCCTCGGCACCGGCGCAGGCGTCGGCGATATCGTCCAGGACCGTGCCCATCCAGCCGGCGTCGGTGGCGAAGGGGATGACGGTCTTGCCCGTCCAGGCATGCTGCTCGATGAAGGCGCGCACGGCCGGCGCCATGGTGTACCACCAGGTGGGCGTGCCAATGGCGACGACGTCGTAGTCGTCCGGGTTTGCGCGCACGGCTTCGATAGCCGGCAGGTATCCGGTCTCGATCTCGCGCTTGGCCTGGTCGACCGTGTCGTTGTACTCGTCGGGGTAGGGCTCGACGGTCTCGATCTGCACCAGGTCCGCGCCGGTGGCTTCCTGGAGGCGCTCGGCCACCCAGGCGGTGTTGCCGTGGGAATAGGTGTAGTAGGCGATCAGCATCTTCTTCATGAAACGCTCCTTGTGTAGGGAACCGGTATCGAGCTTGCGCGCACGCGGGGCGACCACAGGTTCGGTCATGCGGTTCGTACTGGATGGGTGTGCTGTGCGCGCGGTCCGGTGCACCTCTCCCGCGCGTCGCCATTCATGCTAGGACTTGGAGTTGGCTTCAAGGCAAGCGTCTTTTTGCAAGCGTTTTGGGGAGCCATGTATGAAGGCGCGGGATTCGCTACCGGGCGCGCCGTGTGTTGGCCAGCCCTGCGCTGGGCGTCCGTACGCACATGGCCGTCTGTGTGCATCGGGCGGCAGTGCGCATGTATGGGCGCGCATATATATGCATGCCCGGCTCGCGTTGGTTCGCATTCGCCCGCGTCCATCTTCCGGCTCTTGCTGGCTCGCGCCCGTCCGTGCCTTCCCTCCACCGTTTGTTTAAGAACTGAGTACGTTCACGGGATAAAACCGTCCGTTCGCCGATAGCCCCTGGTGCGCGCACATCCACGCGATACCCTGAGCCTGTATGACTGGCACTTCTGTCCAGCTGCATCTCAAGTGCCCGGGTTGCTCGCTGCACCGGGCGGGGAGGAGACACATGGTATTGGCACTCAACAGCAGAACGCCGCGAGGCCTGCGCACGCAGCATCCCCTGCGGCGGGGGCTGCTGGCGGCCGCCCTCGGCGCGCTCGTACTCGCGGGACCGACCGCGACGGCGTGGGCGCAGCAGGACGCATCGCCCACGGTGCGCTCGCAATCGTCCACGCAGATGAGTTCTGCACCCGAAGTTGTTTACGTAAACTCAATTGCAGACCCTGCGACGCGCACCCAGAGCTTCAACAAGAACTGGAAGTTCTACCTCGGTGACGCGTCGGGCGCCGAAGACCCCGCATTCGACGATTCGTCCTGGGAGCAGGTGGACGTTCCGCACGACTACAGCATCGACCAGGACTACACGACGTCGGGCGAGGCGGAAAGCGCCTATAAGCTCGGCGGCATCGGCTGGTACCGCAAGGCGTTCCAGGTGGGCTCCGAGCTTTCCGGCAAGCGCATGACCATCAGCTTCGACGGCGTCTACATGGACGCGACCGTCTACGTGAACGGCAAGCGGGTGGGCACGCACCCCTATGGCTACACGCCGTTCGCCATCGACATCACCGACCAGGTGAAGGTGGGCGAGCAGAACGTCGTGGCCGTCAAGGTGAACCACGAGACCCCCTCGAGCCGCTGGTATTCGGGCTCGGGCATCGGGCGCGACGTGGACCTCATCGTGACCGATCCGGTGCACGTGGCCCGCGACGGCATGGTCGTCACCACGCCGGAGCTGTCCGCGCAGACCGCGTCCAACGTGAAGACCGCAATCGCCACCACGGTGCAAAACGACGGCAAGGCGGCCGCCTCGGTGGTCCTCAAGCAGACCGTCTTCCCGCGCGGCGGCTCGGCGGATGCCGCAATCGGCTCGGTGACCACGCAGGCCGCCTCGATCGAGCCCGGTGCCTCCAAGAAGATCGACTCCGAGCTTGTCGCAGCGAACCCGAAGCTGTGGGGCCTGGATGACCCGAACCTCTACACGGTGCGCACCGAGGTCGTCGTCGACGGGAAAACCGTCGACACCTACGAGGTTGAGTTCGGCTTCCGCTACTTCACCAACGACGCGAACAAGGGCTTTGCCCTCAACGGCGAGCCTGTGAAGATCAAGGGCGTCTGCCTGCATCACGACCAGGGCGCGCTGGGCTCGGTGTCCACCCGTGCCGCGCTGGAGCGCCAGGTGAGGATCTTGAAGGAGATGGGCTGCAACTCCATCCGCACCTCGCACAACACCCCGGCCCGCGAGCTGATCGAGATCTGCAACGAGCAGGGCATGCTGGTGAACGAGGAGATGTTCGACGGCTGGACGGCGCCCAAGAACCTCAACAACAAGGACTATGCGCGCTTCTTCAACAAGGAGATGGGCGAGTCGGGCCTGGTGGGCAGCGTGTCCAACAAGACCTGGGCGCAGTTCGACCTCGAGCAGAGCGTGATGCGCGACATCAACGCCCCGTCGGTGATCATGTGGTCGCTCGGCAACGAGATGAACGAGGGTACCAGCGGCATCAGGAACTTCAAGACCGTGCAGAAGAACCTGATCGGCTGGGTGCAGGCGCTCGACACCACGCGCCCCGTTACGACCGGCGACAACAAGCATAAGGGCGGAAGCACCGAGCTGAACCCGCAGGGCATTGCCGACGCGAACGGCATGGTGGGCTTCAACTACATGGACGGCAACCGCTACGACCAGGTGCATCGCAACAACCCGACCTGGATGATCTACGGCTCCGAGACCGCCTCGGCCGTGAACAGCCGCGGCATCTACAACGTGCTCGGCAGCACGGGCGATACATACCTCAAGGATGACTCGACCCAGCAGCTGACCTCCTACGACCGTTCGCGCGTAGGCTGGGGGCACACCGCCTCGCAGGCCTGGTACGACACGATCACCCGCGATTTCGTGGCCGGCGAGTACGTGTGGACCGGCTTCGACTACCTGGGCGAGCCCACGCCGTGGAACGGCACAGCCGCGGGCAAGCAGGGTCCGTGGCCGTCGTCCAAGAACTCCTACTTCGGCATCATCGATACGGCCGGTCTGCCCAAGGACAGCTACTACTTCTACCAGAGCCAGTGGAACGAGGCCACGCACACGCTGCACGTGCTGCCCGCGTGGAACGAGAACGTGGTGTACAAGAGCGGCAGCAAAAAGGAAGTGCCGGTCGTTGTGTACACCGACGCGCCCGAGGTCGAGCTGGTGCTCACCACCAAGTCCGGCGAGCAGAAGTCCCTGGGCCACAAGAAGTTCACCAAGAAGAGTAGTCAAGGCGGCCAGTACAGCTACCAGATCTACGAGGGCGCCGGCAAGGACGAGACGACCCACAGGAACCTCTACCTCACCTGGATGGTTCCCTTCGAGGAGGGCACCATCACCGCCAAGGCCTACGACGAGCAGGGCCGTCCGATCGACACCTCGAACGCGGATGAGTGGGATGGCCGCCAGAGCGTGACCACCACCGGCAAGGCCGCGAAGCTCACCGCCGCGGCCGACCGCAGCCAGATCGTCGCCGACGGCACCGACCTGTCCTATGTCACCATCGACGTGCGCGACCAGGACGGCAACATCGTGCCGGACGCGGCGAACAAGGTGACCGTTCAGGTTGAGGGCGGCACGCTGGCCGGTATGGACAACGGCTCCTCGCCCGATCACCAGTCGTTCCGCGACAACAACCGCAAGGCCTTCTCCGGCCAGCTGGTGGCGATTGTGCGCTCCGGCAAGGACGCCGGCCCCATCACGGTGACGGCAACCGCCGACGGGCTGCAAGCCGCAACGGTGACCATTCAGGCCACGGCCGCCCCTGATAGCGGGCACGGCCAGGGCAAGACGGTCGACAGCCTGGTGTACTCGCGCTACCAGTATGTGAAGAAGGGCAGCGAGCTTGCGCTGCCCCAGAGCATCATTGTGCGCTATACGGACGGCACGCAGGAGGAGAAGCCCGTTGCATGGGGCGCGGTGCCCGAGGGCGCGCTCAGCCAAAACGGCACGTTCACCCTGGACGGCACCGTCGACGGTGTTCCGGTGACGATGAACGTCACGGTCCTCGAGGACGTCGCGGCGCTGCTCAACTACTCGACCACCGTGCAGCGGGGCGCGCAGACGGTCGCGTTGCCGGCGTCGCGCCCGGCGGTGCTTGCCGACGGCACCATCATCAACGCCTCGTTCCCGGTGACGTGGGAGACGCTGAAGGACGGCGCCTTCGACGAGGTTGGCACCGTGAAGGTCGCCGGCACGGCGAACGTGTTCGGCAAGGACGTCAAGGTTGAGGCCTCCGTGCGCGTGCAGGCCGAGCAGGTTGCCATCGGGGCCAACATCGCTCCCGACGCGCTGACGCTTACCCAGGACGTGCCGCAGGCGAGCCAGTCGGATACCCTCGAGGCCATCCGCGACGGCAAGACCGCTCACGACCCGAACCCGAACGGTGGCGCGAACAAGAGCTGCTGGACCAATTGGCAGTACTCGCAGCAGGGGCACAACGCCGCCGCCATCACCTTCGAGTACGCCACCCAGCAGCGTCTGGGCCAGGTAAAGATCGACTTCTTCCAGGACACCGCCTCGGCGCGGTGGCCCAAGGCCGGCACCACGGTGCTGGAGGTCTCCGAGGACGGCAAGGCCTGGACCAAGGTTGCCACCACCGAGAAGATCGGTGCCGAGCACGAGCGCGTCAAGACCTACACCTACGAGTTCGCCCCGGTTACCGCAACGTTCGTGCGCATCCGCGTGACGAACGCCGACGTGCAGCTCGGCGGCTCCATGAAGCCGTGTACCGGCATCACCGAGGTGCAGCTCCTGAAGGCCGAGGGCAGCTATACCACTAACAGCGCCGCTGAGCTCGATGCGCTCACGGTAAACGGCGTGGAGCTGTCCGACGCGATCCTGGCGAGCGGCATGTACTCCACGCGCGCCATCGTGGCCGAGGTGGAGGCGGTTGGCGCCGGCAACGCCGCGGTGACCGTCCTGCCTGCGCATGAGGGTGCTATCAAGATTCTGCTGGAGTCCGAGGACCACGCGAAGCGCGGTGCGTTCACCATCCAGCTCGGGGCGGACGCCGACGATGCGTACGACTTCGCGGCCGACGACGACAGCCGTGACTACCCGGTTGAGAAGATGACCAAGAACACGGCGGGCAGCGAGCAGCTGACGCAGTCGCCCGAGCCCGTGCGTCTGGCCTTCGACAAGAACCCGAACACCAAGTACCACTCCGCGTGGGCCGGCGGTCCGCAGGAGGACATGTGGGTCAAGATGGAGCTGCCTGAGGAGGCGACCATCGATGCGCTGCGCTACTTGCCGCGTCAGGATTCGAGCGTGAACGGCGTTGCGACCGGCTATGAGGTCGAGTACAGCGCCGATGGCCAGACCTGGAAGACGGCGGCCAAGGGTAGCTGGGAGAACAACAAGGAGTGGAAGGTGGCGCAGTTTGCTGAGCCCGTGCGGGCGAAGTTCTTCCGCCTGAAGGCCACCGAGACGCAGTCCGATAGCGGCGCGGTGTTCTTCTCCGCAGCCGAGATTCGCCTGCGTCAGGCGCGCGAGACGGTGAACATCGCCGATAAGGATGCCGTGTCCGTAACGGTCCCCGGCAAGGTTCAGGTCGGGCGCGTGGACGAGCAGCATCCGGTTGACGCACTGGCGCTCGACGAGGTGCTCACGCACGGCGACAAGACGCTTGCGTATGGCGTGGACTACCTCATGACGTTCGCGAACGCCACGGCACCGGGCGAGGCCACGGTGACCATCGAGGGCATCGGGCAGTACTCCGGCACGGTGGAGCGCACGTTTACGATTGAGCTCAAACCCGAGCTCGCGGGCATCGCCGTGAAGGAGGGCACGCCTGCCAAGAAGGTGTATAAGGCGGGCGAGGTGTTCGATCCGTCGGGGCTGGTGCTTGTTGCCACCATGACCGACGACAGCACGCGCGAGATCGCCTACACGGCCGACAACGCCGATGCGTTCACCTTCGATCCGGCGGTGGGAACCGAGCTTCCGGCCGGCCAGGTTGTTGAGGTGACGGTTGGTTACGAAGGCAAGCAGGCAGCGTTTACCGTGAGCGTGGCTGCGGCGCCCGGCGGCGACGACCAGGGCCAGGGCGGACAGCCCGGCGGTGACCAGGACGGCTCCGGCCAGGGCCAGAAGCCTGGTGGCGACAACGGTGCCGGCAGCAACCAGGGCGGCACCCAGGACCAGGGCAACGGCGGCTCAGGAGCCGGTTCCGGCAAGGGTTCGGGCTCGGGCCTGCCCGCCACCGGGGATGCGGCTGCGATTGCCACGGCTGCCGCGTCGCTTGTCGGCGTGGGCGCACTGGCTGTCGGCGGCTTCCGTCGCCGTCGCCGGTAAGGAAGCGCCGCGGCGCGTGGCGTGATGTGTGGCCTGAGTCTGGCTGCGTATCACGCCGGCGCCGCGAGTGGCCGATGCCGGTTGCGCGTACTGACGTCGCGAGCACGACCCCGTGTTGACCACGCGCACCGGCATCACGAGTGCGACCCGATGCTGGCTACTCGGCACGCCGGCCCAACGTGCAGTCCGGTACTGGTTGCGTGCACCGGCGTGATCGGCCCCAGTGCTGGTTGTGCATCGTAGCGAGCACGGCCCATGTCGGCCGCGCGTACCGGCGTCACAAGCAAGACATCTTTGCCACGGCGAGGCGGGGAGCGGGTTTCAAACTCGCTCCCCGCCTCGTTTCAGCTGCGTCCAAGATGCCCGCATCACCACCGACGGCAGCACCCATTTGTGATCTCCCGCGCGCTGCTGATAATCGGCATTTAGTTTTGCGCGAGCACGCTGGCGATGTAGGAGTTTTTGAGCCAGAATGACTGCCGCGTCATGTAGCGGCCGTCGGGCAGCTGCGATGCATCCCTTCGAACGTTGCCGATATGCGTTCCGTCGTCGAGTAGATAGGCGGCTCGGTTGGAGTGCGGGCGAACGTGCGCAACGGGGTTGTCCGCACCGCTAGGCAGGTTGTTTTTCATCACAATCTTGCCGCTTTTGGTTCGCTCGGGATAGATCTCGACGCCGCGATCGATAACCTCTCGCGCGGCATCCCAGCACCGCCGCGCGCCGCCTTCGATGTCGGCAATCGGCATGGACCAGAACATACTGCGCTCGAGATGGTATTCACCGTCGTCGTGCAGCCGAAAGACAACAAAGAAGAAGCGCGATGTGTCGAGCTGGGTGTGGAATCGAGATGTTTCCCAGCTCTCCGCCATGATGTCGCTGAACTCAAAGGGGGAGAAGGACATCGACTCTCGTACCGAGCCGTTTGCGCGCATACGCACCGTCCTGACGTTAATCCCCGCTTTCAGGAATTCCTCGGCGTGATTTCCCTTGATGCCGAGCATGCGGTATGTAAGCGTTGTCCACTGTGATTTCTCCCCCGTATAGGGAACTCCGTATTTCACCGCGATCGCCCGATCAGTTTTACCAACGTGGCGGGCAATAAGCGCAGCAATATGCTGCTCGAAGGTCTTTCCTCGCGACGACCCGATTGATTCGTTTGGCTTGCGGTCTGCAAGGACGCGCGTGTGGAGAACGTAGTCCATATAGGAGCGTTTAAGCGAGAACGCGCGTCGTTTGGCCTGGCGTGTTTCTTTGGTGCCCGTTACGGGGTCGATGGAAGGATAGAACTGTTCGGTCCACATGTCTGCCTCGCGTGGGCCTTTGGTGCATGCGCCGAGGTACGTGGTCAGACCCTCGCTGAGCTCGTCTGCACGACCATCCTGCACATAGGAGATGATCTTTTCGTAGTCCTCCCGGATGATGTTCATGTCCTCATCGGACGGTGAGAAGAGGATAGCGCGCTCGATGCGCTGGTCATAGCTGTCGACCGTTCGGTCGCGATGATAATACACGAGCAGGATACGCTGCAGTTTTGTTTTCAAGTGGGACTCATCATATGAGGCTGAAACGGCGCGGTCGTAGGGAATCATGGTGAGGACAAGGCGCTCTCCCGCCGACGCCTTGCCGCTTTTGAGCACATCGTATGGTGTGACCTTGAGCTCAACGTCGGCTTCTGGAAAGTCGGGTCGGTCATCGGAGTTGGCGGGATAGCCAAAGAAGCGCTCCTCAAGGAGGGTGCCCAGGCCTCCTTTGTACCGCTTCGAGCCATAGCTGCGGTTTTTGGCTCCTGGAGGGGCAATGCCCAGGTCAAGGATTTCTCGGAATGTCATTCCATCAAGATGGGTGGCATAGTACGCGATGCTGTTGCTGTCAGAAAAGTCAGTGTGGTCAAGAAGCTGCCAGATGGTTTCCTTGTTTGTCATGGGATCCTCCTCATGCTCCGTTGCTAGGTTCATTGTAATGCGCTGAATTGTTCGGGTGAGTTGTGCGTCGAGATGCAAGGCTTGATCTTGTACTCGCGATCGGGTATTGTGGTTGTCTACAGAATCGGGCACAGCAGCGATTGGAGAAACGTGTCTGAAGTAACGATTGCCGAGCTGTTTGCGGGCGTTGGCGGCTTTCGCCTTGGTCTTGACGGGTATGCCGATGCCGCGCACCCCGAGTTTTATATGGACCCGGCAGGTCCATTCACAACGATTTGGGCGAACCAGTGGGAGCCGCCCGGAACGCCGGGTCGGCAGTTTGCCGCACGCTGCTATGAGGCGCGATTCGGTTCAGACGAGTTGGTCAACGAGGACATCAACAAGGTGCTCGAGCAGGCTGAGGCCGGAGAGCGAGATATTCCCGATATTGAAATGGTTGTGGGCGGGTTCCCGTGCCAAGACTATTCAGTGGCGCGTCCACTCAACCAGGCGGCTGGTATCGAAGGCAAAAAGGGCGTTTTGTGGTGGGATATCTATCACTTTCTGGAGATGAAGGAGCCCCGATTCGGCTTGTTCGAAAACGTCGATCGGCTCTTGAAGTCCCCTGCCTCCCAGCGTGGCCGCGATTTTGCAATCATTCTTTCGTGCCTGGCTGACCTAGGCTATACCGTCGAATGGCGCGTGGTGAACAGTGCTGAATACGGTGCTCCGCAGCGTCGCAAGCGCGTTTACATCTTTTGCGAAAAGGATGCCGGTCGTGTTGAGCTTGCGGAACGGCTCGAAAGCGGTGTGATGGCACGAGCGTTTCCAGCTGTGTATGATGAGGAGCGCTTTGAGCTGGATGTGCTGCCGGAGCCTTGGGAAAATTCAACGAGTTTCGGGGTTGGCTGCAAGGTATCTCCGTTCAAGAATGCGGGCGTAATGCAGGGTCGCCATGTGCTCACCTGCGACTTCACGGAAGAGTACGCTGGGCCGCGCCGGGTTCTTGCCGATGTGCTGGTTCGCGATTCGGACGTTCCCGAGCGGTTCTATATCGATGACGAGAAGCTTGCTGCTTGGAAGTATCTGAAAGGCGCGAAGCGGGAAGAGCGCACCAACAAAAAAACTGGGTTCACCTATACCTATAGCGAGGGGGCCATGAGCTTCCCGGATCCAGTGGACCGTCCGAGCAGAACGCTCTTGACGGGTGAGGGGGGAACGGGGGCGAGCCGCTTCAAGCACGTTATTGCTTGCGATGATGGGCGTTTCCGCAGGCTCGTGCCCGATGAGCTCGATCAACTGCAGGGGTTTCCCAAAGGATGGACCAATACGGGTATGAGCGATGGAAACCGGGCGTTCTGCATGGGCAATGCGTTGGTGACAATGGTTCCGCATAGGATCGGCAAGGCGATGGTTGAGGTGTACGGACTTTAATCTCTTTGCCGGCACGTAGCTGAATTCGCTTCATAGAAGTAGGTCCCGATTGCAAGTTCGATTGGCTTGCAATCGGGATCATTTTTGATGGACGTGCAAGTGAGGTGGACGGAGCGCTGCCGATAGAGGTCGATCAGGACGCATCTACAGTTTTGCAAACGAGGGCAAGGCCCGCTTGTTCACTAGATTCTAATAAATGAAAATCTTAGTAAAATTACTCTACTAACCGGTTCTAGAAAAAAGATAGTGGGTCTATAAATAACGAATAGGAAATCGAGTGGTCGCAAATGGCGTCTGATGGGTGTTTGATGGCGCGAGAACGAGCCGCTTGGGGCATCCAAGAGGTGCGATCAGGTCAAAAAACGCTGTCTTGAGCGGCTCGATGGCCTCATTTGGGTTTCAAAAGGCTGTTTTTCCAGCAATGCATACGAAATCCGATGACCCAAACACCCATTAGATGCCATTTGCGACCACAACGCAAATGCACTTTTATTAACTAACCCTCTATTGGGCGGATTCAACAGGATTTGCGGACCTGAAGCGACGTTCTCAAACGTTCGCTGCCGCCATGCGGCGGATGCGAGGAGGATCTTTGGGGTTCGACGTGCTGCGACCGGGCCCCCGATGATGCGGCGCTGTCATGCCGGGGCGATGACTTCATGGCCGGGGGAGCGCTGACGGCATGCTGCGACCTCAAGGCGGATGACCTGCAATCGGACGAGCTTGAACGCTCCGGCTATGCAGTGAAGTTGAAAGATAATCTAAGTCACTCGCACTCATATTTGATGATGATGTGACGCTTAGAGATTCTGACAAAACGCGTATAGATTTCAGCACGCCGGGCATAACAAGAGCGTCAAGCAACCGTGCGCCCCGCAGGGCGCGCGCATCACGAAGGAGTGAATGAGTATGGCTATGGTTCCGTATCGTCCTGGGTTCAGTGTCCTTCCCATGACCAATTCCCTGTTCGATGTGTTCGACGACATGATGAACATGCCGCGCACGGCGCTCGCCTCCAAGGCGTTCCCCATCGACGTCGAGGACAAGGGTGATTCCTACGAGGTCAAGGCGTACCTCACCGGCGTCACCAAGGATGACCTGGATGTTGAACTGAACGAGGGTCGTCTGTCCATCTCCGTCAACGTTGAGGAGAAGGAAGAGAACAAGGACAAGAACTTCCTGCAGCGCGAGTTCACCGCGTACAGCGCCACACGTGGCGTGTACCTCAAGGACGCGGCAAGCGAGGGCCTGTCCGCCCGCTTCGCCGACGGTGTCCTGACGGTGACCGTGCCCAAGTTCGTCGAGAAGCAAAACGTCACCAAGATCTCCATCGACTAGCACGAATGCTGACAAAGCGTCCGCGAGGCGATGGTAGGTCTCACGGAAAGGCGGTTCGGGTTTGATCCCGAACCGCCTTTTTGTTTGGTGATCGTGTTTTTTGGTTTGGCGCTTGCAGGGTGCCTACACCGAAAACGGGCGGAGCTGGCCGGCGGGACGGATGCGCAGCGCCGGTTCGTTGTTGCCGCGTGTAAGCGTGGCGCTCGAACCGAGCTCGTTGTCGAGCTCGGCGCCCACCGCAGCCGCCAGCGCGCGCACCGCCAGGCTGGGCCGGTTGTTTTCCTGCGAGATGTGCATCGCCACCACGTGCTCGGTGCGCGAGCCCAGCACCTGGCGCAGGGCGTCGGCCGCCTGCTCGTTGCTCAGGTGCCCGCGGTCGCTCGCGATGCGGTCCTGCAGCACGCGCGGGTACGAGCCGCAGCGAAGCATAGGGATGTCGTGGTTGCTCTCGAGCGCGAGCACCCGGACGTCGGCGAGCGCCTCGAGCGCTTCAGCAGAAAGGGTGCCGGTGTCGGTTGCGTATCCGATCGTGTCCGCTCCGCATTGAAAGCGGAAGCCCACCGGGTTCACCACGTCGTGCGAGGTCGCGAACGTTCGCACGCGCACCCCGGCGATCGTGAGCTCATCGCCGGGGCAAAATGTCTGAAACGGCAGGTTCGCCAGGTAGCTGCGCGCCTCGGCGGTGCCTGCGCTGGCGTACAGCTCGCCGGAAAAGCGCTTGCACCACACCGACACGCCGCTCACGTGGTCGGAATGCTCGTGGGTGAGAATGAGGGCGCGCACGTCGTCCTCGCTCAGGCCGAGTTCGTGCATGCGGCGCAGCACCTCGCGGCGGGAGAACCCGTCGTCGATCATGATGAGGCCGCACGGCCCCTCAACCAGCGCGCAGTTGCCCTTGGAGCCGCTGCCGAGCACATGGAGCCGGAGCCTTTCGCCGGCGGTGGGCTGCGCACCGGAGGAACTGTTGTCGCCGACGGACTGCACACTGGCGGAGATTCCGTCACCGATGGGCTGCACACTGGCGGAGATTCCGTCACCGACGGACTGCACGCTGGCGGAGAATTCATCGCCGCCGGTGGGCCGCGCGCCGGAGGAGAGCCCGCTGGCGCCGGCGGGCTGCGCGATGGCAGGGGTCCCATCGTCAGCTGACTGCGCGCCGGAGGAGACCCGCCCGCCGCCGGCAGGCTGCGCATTCGTGGCGGTATGGTTCGCAGATGAGGTCATGAGGGTCCTTCGCGATACAATGACATGCTACTGAAAAGCCGAAATGCGGGCTGGCGGAGCGCTTCCCTCCCGGCTCGTACAGGGAGGAGAGCGCCGTATGCCCACGGTCTCGCAGCATTATATCCGCCAGCATGGACATGCGGGGCGCGCGGGTGCCACCGGCGCCGCGGCCACGGCGGCTCCGGTGGTGCTCATGGTGTCGGGCGGCGCGGACTCCACGGCGCTGCTGCTCATGGCTTGCACCGGCGCGCTCGACATCCAGGATGGCCGGGGTCGCGCCCGCATCGCCCGCGAGCGGCTCCACGTGCTGCATGTGAACCACCACCTGCGGGGCGCCGCCTCCGATGCCGACGAGGCGTTCGTGCGCGCCCTGTGCGAGCGCCTGGGCGTGCCGCTGTGTGTCGAGCACGCGGCGGCCGCCGTGCTCGAGCAGGGCAACCTCGAAGCGGCGGCGCGCGAGGTGCGCTATGCGGCCGCCCGTCGCTACGTGCGCGATCTGTGCCGCGAGGCGGGCGTGCCCCGCACGGCGGCGCGCATCGCCACCGCGCACACGGCGAGCGACCGGGCGGAGACCTTCTTCATGAATGCGATTCGCGGGTCGGGTCCGGCGGGGCTGTCGAGCATCCCGCGGCGTCGCAACATCATCGTGCGACCCCTGCTGTATGCCACGCACGAGGATCTGGTGCGCTACCTGGAGGTGGCCGGGCAGCCCTGGCGCGAGGATGAGAGCAACCGCGATACCTCCTACCTGCGCAACTTCGTGCGCCACCGCCTGATGCCGCTGGCACGCGAGCGCAATGCGGAGCTGGCGCACAGCGTGGGTGCCGCCTGTGACATCCTGGGTGCCGAGGATGCGTTCATGTCCCAGCTTGCCGCCACGGCCTGGCGCAGCTGCGTGCGCGAGGAGCGCGACGGGCTGGTGGTGCTCGACGCCGCGCGGCTGGCCGCCGCCGAGGTGGCGATCGCCCGGCGCATGGTCCGCCTGACGATGCGGCGCGTGGCGCCCGAGGCGCGCTTGGAGATGCGCCATGTGGAGGCAGTGCTTGCGTGTGTGGCGTCGGGGTCCGGGTCGCTTACGCTGCCGGAAGGTGTGGATGCCCGCGTAGAGTTCGGCATGCTCTCCTTCCGCACGGCCCGCGCGCGCGAGACGGTGAGCGCAGGCTGGCTGCCGGTTCCCGGAAGGATGCCCCAGGCCAACCAGATGGTGCTGGAGGCGAGCCTGGTGCGCATCCCGGCAGATGCCGATGCGTCGGTGCTCGCGCGCGAGCTGGCAGCGGCCCCGGGCGGTTCGGTCTGGTCCGGGGCGCTTGCGGGTGGGGCGGAGGAGGCTCCGGGCGGCTCGGCGCTGCCCCCCGGGTCCCGTGCGGGATTGGCGCCTTCCGAGGATTCGATGCGCCCGCAGGGGCTCGGTGCGTATGCGACCTCCCCCGACGGCGCGCCGCAAACATGGGAGTTCGGCGGCGCGGCGGGCGTCGCACCAGCGCATGTGGTGCTTGCCGACGCCCGGGCGCTCGGCTACGAGGAGGGCGAGCTGGCCCGAGCGCTGCGCGGCGAGCAGGGCAGCGCGGTACGCGTGTGGGTCGACGGCCCGGCGCCGGGCGATGTCATGTGCCCGCTGGGGATGCACGGCCGCAGCAAGAAGCTGTCCGATCTTCTGGGCGAGGCACAGGTGCCCGTGGCCCAGCGCGCCTCGGTGCCGGTGGTACGCACCTCGCCGTCCGGCGCGGTGGTGTGGGTGGCCGGCGTGCGCCTGGACGAGCGCTTCCGCTGCCGCGCATCCACCCGCGTTGCCCTGCGGCTGGTACTGCGTGAGGTGGGGTAGGGCGCAGGCTTCGCCCTCGCCGCCCCGCAGGTGCCGTCCCTGTGCGACGGCGCATTCGCTTCGGTGTTGGTCTGCTGTGGGCCACGGAGCGCGGGGCGGGGCGATCCGGGTCCGGTGCTCCGTTCCTTTGTTGTGCCTGCCGCGATGCCCCGCGCTGCCCAGCCGCCCCGCGCCGCCGGTCGCAGCGCCCCGCGCGCGGCACGCTCTTCGTTCCGCCCTCGCCGTCCCACGGGCGCCGTCCCCGTGCCAGCCTCATCGCTCGCCCGCGCGTCGCGCGCACCTGCTAAAATTAACGATTCCCTGTATCTCGATGGTGCGGCCCGCTCTTTGGGGGTATGCTGCAACCATCCAAACCGCTAGCCAAGAAAGGGCCGTCATGGAAGCAATCCACCCCGATGTCGAGACCGTCTTGTTCGACAAGGACCAGATCGCCGAGATCGTGCAGCGCATGGGTGCGCAGATCTCGAAGGACTACGCGGGCAAGGACCTGGTCCTGATCGCCGTGCTGCGCGGTGCCGTCGTGTTCATGGGCGACCTGATGCGCGCCATCGACTCGAAGTGCGCCATCGACTTCATGGCGGTGTCCAGCTACGGCAACGGGGTGAAGTCCTCGGGCATCGTGCGCATCATCAAGGACCTGGATATCGACATCAACGGCCGCGACGTCCTGATCGTCGAGGACATCCTAGATTCGGGCCTCACCCTGAAGTACCTCATGAAGAACCTCTCCAGCCGCCATCCCGCTTCGCTGGAGGTCGCCACCTTCCTGTGGAAGGACGTCGAGGGCAAGCAGGCCGCCATCGAGCCCAAGTACGTGGGCACCCACTGCCCCGATGAGTTCGTGGTCGGCTATGGCCTGGACTTCGCCGAGCACTATCGCAACCTGCCCTACGTGGGCGTTCTCAAGCCGGAGGTTTACTCGTAGTCATGACCGTTCCTGCCAACCGTACCGAGGTCGCCGTCCTGCTCGCTGAGTCCGACGACGGCAACAAGGAACCGGAGCGCCGCCGCCCCTCGCGCGGCTTTGTGCCCGGACCTTCCAAAAAGCCCGCGGGCGGACCGGGGCCCTCGCGCCTGGGGCTGATCTACCTGGGCCTCGCCATCATGCTGGTGGCCTATCTCCTCTATAGCGCGGGCACCACGCTCACGGCCGGCACGCAGCCGGTCAAGCTGGCCACCAACGAGTTCGTCACGGCGGTGAAGGACGGCCGCGTGAGCGAGGTCACCTACACCGTGACCGACGGCTCGGTGAAGGGCAGCTACTGGAAAAGCGATAAAGACGAGGGTGACAAGGACAAGCTCATCCCGTTCACCTCCACCTACGTGGGCAGCGATTCGCTCGCCGAGCTTATGGCGCGCTTCCCCAAAACCAAGTACGTGGTGGACACCGATGACCCGAACTTTCTGGTTGACGTGCTGGTGAACGTGATCCCCACCGTAGCCCTGATCGCCGTGATGGTCTACTTCCTGCGTCAGATGATGGGGGCCAACAGCAAGGCGATGCAGTTCGGCAAGACCAACGCCAAGACCAACGCCGCCACGCGTCCCAAGGTGAAGTTCGCCGACGTGGCGGGTATCGACGAGGCGGTCGAGGAGCTCGAAGAGGTCCGTGACTTCCTGGCCGAGCCCGAGCGGTTCCGCAAGCTGGGCGCCAAGATTCCGCGCGGCGTGCTGCTGGTGGGTCCTCCGGGCACCGGTAAGACCCTGCTCGCCAAGGCGGTCGCCGGCGAGGCGGGCGTGCCGTTCTTCTCCATCTCGGGCTCGGACTTCGTGGAGATGTTCGTGGGCGTGGGCGCCTCGCGCGTGCGCGACCTGTTCAAGGACGCCAAGGAGCAGGCGCCGTCGATCATCTTCATCGACGAGATCGACGCCGTGGGCCGTCAGCGCGGCGCCGGCGTGGGCGGCGGCCACGACGAGCGCGAGCAGACGCTCAATCAGCTGCTGGTTGAGATGGATGGCTTCGAGGACTCCGAGAGCGTCATCCTGATCGCCGCCACCAACCGCCCCGACATCCTGGATCCGGCCCTGCTGCGCCCGGGCCGATTCGATCGCCAGATCACGGTCGACAGGCCCGACGTACGCGGCCGCGAGCAGATCTTGCGCGTGCATGCCGAGAACAAGCCGCTGGATAAAGACGTGAAGTTCGAGAAGCTCGCCCAGCTCACTGTGGGCTTCACCGGTGCCGACCTGGCGAACCTGCTGAACGAGGCGGCGCTGCTCACGGCGCGGCGCGGGCGCACCCATATCTCCAATGCCGAGATCGAGGAGTCCATGGAGCGCGTGATCGCCGGTCCGCAGCGCAAGAGCCGCGTGATGAGCGAGACCGAGCGCACGACGATCGCGTATCACGAGAGCGGGCACGCCCTGGTGGGCCATGTGCTCGACAACGCCGATCCGGTGCACAAGATCTCGATCATCAGCCGTGGGCAGGCGCTCGGCTACACCATGCAGCTGCCGGCCGAGGACCACTTCCTCAAAACACGCGGCGAGATGCTCGACGAGCTGGCGGTGTTTTTGGGCGGTCGCGTGGCCGAGGAGCTCATGTGCAGCGATATCACGTCGGGCGCGAGCAACGATCTGGAGCGGGCCACCAAGATGGCGCGCGAGATGGTCACGCGCCTGGGCATGAGCAAGGAGCTGGGCACCCAGGTGTTCGGCGAGGCGCAGCATCAGGTGTTCCTGGGTCGCGATTATGCCGATCATCAGGATTATTCCGAGGAGACGGCGCGCCGCATCGACGTCGAGGTGCAGCGTATCATGCGCGAGGCCCACGAGCGCGCCGAGCAGATCCTGGCCGCCCGCCGCGATCAGCTCGACCTGATGGCCAAGGTGCTGTTGGAGCGCGAGACCGTTGAAGGCGACGCCGTGGCTGCCCTGCTCGACAACGAGTGGGATGCCTACCTCGAGCGCGAGGGCGCGGACAGGGGCGCTGGCGATGGGGGCGAGAACGGCGCCGTGGCCGGTGGCGATTCGGCGGCTGGTGAGGCCGGGCGTGCGTCTGGGCGTCGTCCCCGTCAAAGCGACGAGGAGATCGCCGCCGAGGCCGCAGCCTACGCCGCCGCCCAGGCGGGTGCGGTCGCCGCAGGCGCCGCTGCCGATGGTGCCGAGGCTGGTGCGGCGGATGGTGATGGCGCGGAGTTTGGCGCGGCGGATGCCGATGCTGCGGATGGCGCTGGTGCGGAGTCTGGCGCGGCGGATGCCGATGCTGCGGATGGCGCTGCTGCGGATGACGGCACGGAAGGCCAGTGCCGCTGAAGCCGATGGCGCCGGTACTGAAAGTGCCGGTGTGGAAGGCGGGCGCGGTTGCTGACGGCGCCATCGGCCCCGGCGCTGCGAGTGCTGCCGGCGCTGCTGATGGCCCCGGTGCTGCGGATGTTGTCGGCGCGAAAGGCGAGCTCGGTTGAAGCCGATGGCCCCGGCGCTGCGGATGCTGCAGGTGCCGGTGCAGAGGGCGGGCGCGGCTGACGGGCTGCCGGCGCCCTGCTGCCCCACGTCGCGGGTTCGTTTCCCGCCCATCGAGCGACTCGGGGTTCGTGCTTTGTCCATCGAGCCATCCCGGGTTCGGGTTCCATCCGTCGGTGCATTGCGGGCGGTCTCGCAGGCCCGGGTTCCATTCGTCGAAGCGATCCCGGGTTCGCCTTCCGTCCATCGAGTCATCCCGGGTTCGGGTTCCATCCGTCGGGGAGCTTCCGGGTTCGCCTTTCGTCCATTGAACGATCCAGGGTTCGTCCTTTGTCCATCCGGAGGCTAAAAGGGGATGCGGACGTTTTCCTGGACCGGCCTAGACGGCCAGGCCGAGCCGCTTCCT
>CABRHH010000032.1 GCA_902470695.1 uncultured Collinsella sp. | reverse complement strand
CCCGGCGGAGGTGCCCCTCACCGAGGCCAGGTTCAGCAGCGAGGACCTCTTCGTCCTGCTGGGCGGCGGCGACTCCGGCCAGTTCGCGGTCGACGAGTACGCCGTGGACTTCGACCGCTGGGCGCGCGAGGGGGCGGCGGCGCGGCTCGCCCCCACCGGCCTGGTGGACGCCTCCGGCGAGCCCTGCGACGAGCTCGCCGAGGCGCTGTGGCCCCTGAACAAGCCCGGCGTCACGGTGGAGGACGGCTCGCCGCGCATGTCGGCCCGCGAGCGGGACGGGCGCGCGGTGTCGGCCGTGTTCTACCGGGGCAGGGCCACCGCCCTGCGCCGCGCCCCGGGCCGCCGCGGGGGCTTCACCGTCCACCCGCTGGGGGCCCCGGAGGGGTGGGACGAGCGCTTCCGGGAGCTGGTCTGGCTCCCGCCGCTGTCCCCGGCGCCGATCCCCGACCGGATCGTCTCGGGGATAGAGATGGGCGCCGGCGACGCCATAATCCACAACGACACGGCCTGGCTCGACGCCTTCTGCGCGCGCCGCGGCAGCGACGGCCGGGCCCTGCGCGGCTTCGCCGCCCGCCTCGCCGGCGACCGGCGCCTGCGGGGCGAGGTGAGGTCGCTCGTCTCCGCCGACCTGCGGCACTGCGCGTTCAACGACTCCCTCGGCTTCACGATCCCCACGCCCACCGGCGACCTGTACCGGACCAAGTGCGCCTATGCGTATCCGTCGGCGGGAGCGTTCCTCACGACCGCCAACGCCATCAAGACCCCCGGTGACGAGGACCTGACCCAGTTCGCCGTCATCGACTTCGTCGCCGGCGGCACGCTGCTGGACTACATGTTCGACTTCTACGACTACCCCGACGAGCTCCGGTAGGGCCCGCGGGACGGAAGGGAGACGGTGAGGATGATAGCGAGGGACGACTGGCTGCCGGTGGGGACCGTGGTCGCCGTCGAGGGCGCCGCGCGTCCGGTGATGGTCGCCGGCGTGATGGCGCTCGACGGGAGGACGGGCCGCTACTGGGACTACATCGGCGTGCCCTACCCCGAGGGCCGCGGCGCGGCGGACGAGGGGTACTTCTTCGACAAGGACAAGGTCGAACGGCTCCTCCAGCTCGGCTACCTTGACGATAGCGGATACGCGTTCCAGGTCTTCCTGGAGGCGAACACCGCCCCGTTCGAGAAGATGCGCGCGCAGCCGCGCGCATCGAAAGGGGGCGAGTAGGGCATGCCGGCAGGACAGATCTTCGTGGACCGTGAGGCGGGTCTGAGGACCCTCGAGCTGTTCAACAGGGACGCCCGCGAGGTCACCGGCGTGCGGGACCTGATCAAAGGCTCCCGCAGATCCCTCGGGGAGTCCTGGAAGGGGCGCGCCGCCGCTCAGGCCGGGGCGACCTTGGAGAATGCCGACGGGTACCTGAAGCAGGCGCAGGACGCGCTGCTCGGGCATTGCAACATGGTGGCGCTGGGCATGGACAGCTTCGCCGAGCGGGACGAGGCGATCGCCTCCGCCCTGCGCGGCGACGACTGATGGGCGGTACCGCCGATTGGAGGCTGTATGGGTTTGAGTCAACTTCGCTCCCGGCTGGCGGAGCACGAGCGGTCGGCGCGTCTCTGGGAGGAGCGGGCGGCCGGCCTTGCGGGGGAGGTGTCCGCCCTGTCCGGCCAGCTCGCGCACAAGCGCGAGCAGCTCGCGAAGGCCGAGGCGGTAAACGGGGGCTGCGCCACGGTGGTTTCGCGCGTCTCGCAGGTGGAGGACGACCTGCGGCAGCTCGGGGCGAATCTGGGGCGGGCGATCGGGGAGGATGTGTCGGCGGGGGTGGGCGGCATCGCGTCGGGTGACGCCGCGCTCGCGGATGCCGCCAAGTCATCTTGCGAGGAGCTCGTCAGGAGCCTGCGGCAGGAGGTCGCCGCCCTCGGGGGCTCGCTGTCCTGCGCGCAGGACAGCCTCGCCGCCGCGCAGGCGAGCGCCGCGGCGGCGCGGTCGAGCGCGAGCTCGGTGCGCACGAGCATACGGAACTATTCGGAGGATTAGCGCGTTTCGGCGCGCGGGAAGGGGACGTCACGTGGTTGGGACGACTGACTGGCTGCCGATCGGCTCGGTGGTCTACGTGGGCGGGTTCGAGCACCCGGTCATGATCATCGGATATCTCGGGAGCAGCGGGGGCAACGGGAAGATATGGGATTACTTCGGCAGGCAGTACCCCGCCGGGTGGTCCTCCGACGAGCAGGACATCCTGTTCGACCGCGATGCGGTCGAGGGGGTCCTCGCCATCGGATACCAGGACGAGCAGTTCGCGTCCCTGGTTGACCGCCTGGACGCGCTCGCGTCCGAGGCGGGCCCCCGGGGGCAGGCGGCGGGAGAAGGGGAGGCGGCGTGATGGGCGGCCGAGCGGCGCACGAGTTCGAGTTCGACTTCGGCGAGGGGGAGTACCGGGCCATGGTCGGCCTGCGCGACGCGCGCACGCTGCGGGCGAGCGGGCTGGCGGTGGCCGCGCTGCTGTCGCCGTTCGCCCTGATGCTGCCCTGGGCGCTCGCGGAGGGCGATGCCGGGGACGCCCTGGCGGCGGTCGCGCTCGCCGCGACGGCGGCGGCCTTCCTCGCCCTCGGCGTCAGGGGCCGCGCGCCCTGGATCGCGGCGGTGCGGGCCCCGCAGGCGCGCGCCTACCTGGAGCGGCGCGGCGCGGCCGGCGGGCAGCGGGCCTTCCGGCAGCGGGTCGCCCTGTCCGAGGAGGGCGTGGAGCTGTCGTACCGGCCCCTGTCCGCCGATCCCTCCGACGCCATGGTGTTCCGCGTCCCGTGGTCGGCGTGGCGCGCGGCCCGGTCCGGGCGCGAGGGCCTGCTCATCGAGTGCCGCGAGGGGCGGCGCGGCGGGCTGGGCGCGCTGCTGGGCTACAACGCGCTCCTGCGGGTGGCGACGCGCGACCGCCTGCGCGACGCCTTCGTCCCCGCCTCCGCCCTCGGCGGCGCCGACGCGCGCGAGCTCGCCCGCTGGGCGAACGGGCGCATCCGGGCCGCGCGGTAGGCTGGGCTACATGGTGGGGCCCGAGGGTGGCGGCGCGGTGTTCGACCTGTGCGCCCGCCCGTACCCGGAGGGCATGGACGGCGACGACTGGATGATGCTCGACCGCGCCGACATCGCCCGCACGCTGCTCATCGGCTACCAGGACGAGGGGTTCTTCAGGCTCACGCGCGTGCTGGAGGAGCTGGACCGGCGGGATGACGATGCGTGAGGCACGGCGGGCTGGTCCCGTCGTACTGACACCATGGGAAAGGAGCAAAACGACATGAACCCGTTCTTCTTCAACCTGGGCCGGGCCCGCGGCCCCCTGGCCGTGGGGGACGCCGTGCTCACCCCCGAGGACGTCTTCGTCCTGCTCGGGGAGGGCCTCGACCTCGGCTGCTTCGCGGCTCAGCCCCGCAACCTCAACCTCGGCTACTTCAAGGCCGAGGGCTCGGCGGCCTGGCGCGAGCGCCTGGTGCGCAGGTTCGCCCCGCGCGGCCTGGTGGACGCCTCGGGCGAGCCCTGCGACGAGCTCGCCGAGGCGCTGATTCCCGTGTCGGGCAACGGCGTCTACGTGGGCGACGGGCGCAGCCCGAGGGCGGGCGACCCGGTCGAGCGCCGCACCGCGGTGGTCTGCCTCTCTGCCGACCTCTCCCGCGCCACCGCCGTGGTGCGCTGCGGGCGGGGCTTCCGCCTGCGCCCGTTCCCGGCCGACCGCTCCCTCTGGGAGGCGGAGTTCCTCGACGTGTTCGGCCTCGCGGGCTCCTACGCCCCGGCGGAGCGCGCCCAGCACTACATCGGCGGCGGCGTCGACCTCAGGGACACCACCTTCTCCGACGCCCTCGAGGGCGGCCCGGCGGCGGTGCGCTCCTGGTGCGCCGAGCGCGGCGTCCGGGACAGCTCCCAGCTCGAGCGCGTCTCGGAGCTGGGCAACCGCCTCATCCCCGCCATCTCCGGCAAGATCCTGAAGTGCACCGACCTGCGCGAGAGCGAGTTCCCCGATGATTTCGGCTACGCCGCGCCCATACCGGTGGGCGGCTCGTTCCGCAACAAGGGCGGCCTCGTGTTCCCCGAGGCCGGCCTGGTGCACTTCTGGGGCACGGCCCCGCGCGAGGGGCTCGACTGGTTCGAGGACATCGCGAACATCGACCGCTGCCGCTACGCCGGCTTCGACTTCCTCGGCCCGGGGATGGGCCTCATGGACAACCTGACCGACTTCTACGACTACCCGGAGGGGTCGGATGACTACTGACGACCTGCGCGGGCGGGCGCTCGCGCACGAGGGCGCGGGGCCCATGGTGGCCCCGGCGCTGGGCGAGGGCACGGGCCCCGAGAGGCGGTCGAGAAAGGAAGGCAGACCATGTTCGAGTTCCTGAGGAGGAGGCACGCCGCCCCGGCGGAGGTGCCCCTCACCGAGGCCAGGTTCAGCAGCGAGGACCTCTTCGTCCTGCTGGGCGGCGGCGACTCCGGCCAGTTCGCGGTCGACGAGTACGCCGTGGACTTCGACCGCTGGGCGCGCGAGGGGGCGGCGGCGCGGCTCGCCCCCACCGGCCTGGTGGACGCCTCCGGCGAGCCCTGCGACGAGCTCGCCGAGGCGCTGTGGCCCCTGAACAAGCCCGGCGTCACGGTGGAGGACGGCTCGCCGCGCATGTCGGCCCGCGAGCGGGACGGGCGCGCGGTGTCGGCCGTGTTCTACCGGGGCAGGGCCACCGCCCTGCGCCGCGCCCCGGGCCGCCGCGGGGGCTTCACCGTCCACCCGCTGGGGGCCCCGGAGGGGTGGGACGAGCGCTTCCGGGAGCTGGTCTGGCTCCCGCCGCTGTCCCCGGCGCCGATCCCCGACCGGATCGTCTCGGGGATAGAGATGGGCGCCGGCGACGCCATAATCCACAACGACACGGCCTGGCTCGACGCCTTCTGCGCGCGCCGCGGCAGCGACGGCCGGGCCCTGCGCGGCTTCGCCGCCCGCCTCGCCGGCGACCGGCGCCTGCGGGGCGAGGTGAGGTCGCTCGTCTCCGCCGACCTGCGGCACTGCGCGTTCAACGACTCCCTCGGCTTCACGATCCCCACGCCCACCGGCGACCTGTACCGGACCAAGTGCGCCTATGCGTATCCGTCGGCGGGAGCGTTCCTCACGACCGCCAACGCCATCAAGACCCCCGGTGACGAGGACCTGACCCAGTTCGCCGTCATCGACTTCGTCGCCGGCGGCACGCTGCTGGACTACATGTTCGACTTCTACGACTACCCCGACGAGCTCCGGTAGGCCCGCGGGACGGAAGGGAGACGGTGAGGATGAGGCCATGGAGTGCCGTGGCGGGCCGGGAGGAGGCCGGCGTGGACGCAGCCCCTCCCCGGCCGGCTGACATCGACGCCGATTGGGGCGGCCGTGAGTCCTGACGTCAGGAAAAATGATGCCGACGCTTTGGTGCCCTGGGTCGAAGCGCTTCTCGACGGGGCTTCCGTCGCCCGTCATCTGCATGCCGCAGCCCCCGGAGGTCCGGACCGCACCGCGCGTGAGAGAATGTGTTGAAAGAGAATTGGAGTCAACGATGAAAGACAAGGTGCTGCTCAGCGTGCTGCTGCCGGCAACGGAGAGGCGCTATGAGTTCCGGGTGCCGCTCGACATCGCGGTCGAGGATGCTGCCCGGATGATCTCCGAGCTTCTGGCGTCGACCGAGCGCGGCGCCTACGAGGCGAACCCGCGGGCCGATTTGGTGCTGCTCGACACCGCCTCGGAGGCCGCAGGCACCATGTTGGGCCCGCGCGATCGTATCCGCGCGCTCGTGGAGTCCGGCGTGCTGGTTGACGGCGCCTCGGTGGCCGTGGTGTAGGCGGCCCGCATGGCGAAGATCAACCTCAAGTACAGCCGTCGGCTGGACGCGCTGGTGCTCAAGCCGGGCAAGCGGGATACGGTGAGCTACCGGTTGGTGTCGAGGCTCGCCTCGGTGCGCAGCCCGGCGCTGCTGGGAATCGAGCGCGGCGATCCTGCGGACGAGGATGCGCCGTTCTACTACGGGGTGGCGGGCCTGGCGCGGCTCGATGCGTTCCTGTCCCGACCGCTGTCGCTCGTGCAGTTCCGCTGCCTGCTGGAATCCCTGCGCGCCGTGATGGAGCTGTGCGTGGGCGAGGGTCTGCCGCAGGGCAACGTGTGCTTCGATCCGGCGTGTGTGTTCGTGGACGGGAGCGGGGCCATGCGCTTCGCGTTCGTGCCGTTTGAGCGCGTGGACGGTGCGGGCTCGGCGCTGGAGCTGCTGGAGTACCTGAGCCGCCGCAGGGTCCGGATGGTGCTGCCGCAAGACGAGGCGGTGCGCGACGAGGTAGCCCACTTCGCCCGCAGCGTCAGCGTGCTGTCCGCCGCCGATTTCAGTACGTTCCTTGAAGCGAGGTTCGGTGTGCGCGACGGCGGGGCGGCAAGCGGCGGCGAGGGCGCGAGTGGCGGCGGGGGAGCGCTGTCCGAGCGCGCGGAGGGGCCGTATGCGCACAGAGCTCGCATGGTCGCCGTACAGGGCAGCAGAGCGAACGGCTCGTGCGTGTGGGACGGCGGCGCGGCGTCGGGCGAGCGCACAGACGGTTCGTGCAAACGGGTCGATGGGGGAACGCTGGAGGAGCGGGCGAATGTGCTGTACGCGCGTGGCGGAGGGACGCCGCATGACGACAGGGCGGCATTGTGCGAGGGCCTTGGGAATCCGTGCGCGCGCGACGGCCGGACAGCGCCGGGCGAGCGCGAGCAGGCTTCCTGCGTGGGGGATACCTCAGGGGCGGGTGCTCCGGCTCGTCCGGTGTTGTCTGTCGACCCGGTTGCCCTGATGGCCGGCCGTACGTCCGAGCGCGTGGTGGCGCGCTCGGTGGCCGACGACCTCGCCAGCCTCCCTCATTCCGGCCCGCTCGCGTACGCCCCCGAAACCTCCGAGCTTTCGCGGAGCCGATGCGGGGATCGGGATGAGGGCGGCCCGGCTCATCCGGCGGCGCCTGCGACGCGGTTTGCCCTGGAGCGGGTCGGCGACGGAGCGCGTTACGCGCTGGCGGAGGGCCCTGTGGTGATCGGGCGATCTCGGACCTGCGATATCAGCATTGCGGGTAACGGTGCGCTCAGCCGCCGGCACGCGCGTGTGGACGCGGGCGCCGGCACCATCGAGGATCTGGGGTCGGCAAACGGCACCTTCGTCGGCGGGGTGCGCTTGCCCGCGCACCGCCCTGTGCCTCTGGCCGCTGGCGAGTCCTTCATGCTGGCAAACGAAACGTTTCGACTCCGCGCCGAATGAGCGCACGTTCGGCTTGCCTGCCGAACGCGCGCTTGCCGGGCGCGGGCGCGTGTTGGGTGCACGCCTATTGGGTGTGCGCTTGTGGCGATCGGTCGTTTGCCGAGCGTATGCTTGCTGGGTACGCGCTCGCCGAACGGGCGCTTGCGGGGCGCAGGCGCTCTCCAGCTCCATGCCCCTCGAGCGTGCTTGTGGGCGCGGCCTCCTGCCGGTTACATGGCCATCGGGCGCACGCTTGCGGGGTGCAGGCTGCTGCCGACTTCGCGTCCATTGGGCGTGCGTTCGCAGAGCGTAGGCATTCGCCGGTTTCGTGCCCTTCGGGCACACGCCCCTCAGACACGTGTGCCACCGGTCACTTGTTCGCTCGGTGCACGCTGTCAGCTGTTGCGACGCGCACTGTCGGCTGTTGCGGCGTGCACTGTCAGCTGTGCGCGATTGTCAGGTATGTCAAACCGAGTGTATAAAAGTGCGGCATGCGTCAACATCCTTGCAGGTCAAGGACTTGTACGATTTGGTGAATGTATCAACTTTCCCTGATAGCGCTATCAAATCGTACACAGCTGACAATCGTACACAGCTGACAATCGTGCACGACTGACAGCGCATGCGCCTGTCGGGCCGTCCACAGCTGACAGCCAACGCGCCTGCCAAGCCGTACACAGCTGGCAGAACGCCCGCTCGTCGCCCGAAACGACCCCGTCCCCAGACCGCGCCCGCGCCAGCCCGCCCGCGCCAGCCCGCCCGAAACGACCCCGTCCCCAAATTGCGCCAGCCGCCCCCAGCCCGCGCGTCCCCAGACCGCGCCGCCCGCACCCGACCGAAACGACCCCGTCCCCAAATTGAAAGTTGTGGATTCGCCTGCACAGATGAAGTTTCCGTGGCCGCGGGCCGTTCATGCGCGTATCATACCGACCTGTATTGCCCGGCTCCTGTCGGTCCATCGTCATGCCCATACCACGCCATAGGAGGGCACGCACGCGGCAGGAGGCACGAGGACAGCCGGTCGCGCGGCCTGCATACGGCCCATGCGCGTCCAGCCACCCGCCCCGTGCTTAAAACCCCAAAAGGAGTAAACATGGCAGAGGAGAAGTACGTTCCGCGTCTCAAGACCAAGTACGCCAACGAGGTCAAGCAGCTCATGCAGGAGAAGTTCCAGTATGAGAACGTCATGATGATCCCCAAGTTCGAGAAGATCGTCGTGAACATGGGCGTGGGCGAGGCCGCCACCGATTCCAAGGCCATCGACGGCGCCGTGCGCGACCTGCGCGTCATCACCGGCCAGCAGCCCATGGTGACCCGTGCCCGCAAGTCCATCGCTTCCTTCAAGCTGCGTGCCGGCATGCCGATCGGCGCCAAGGTCACCCTGCGCGGCGACCGCATGTGGGAGTTCTTCGACCGCCTCACCGCGATCGCCATCCCGCGTATCCGTGACTTCCGCGGCATCTCCCCCAAGAGCTTCGACGGTCGCGGTAACTTCTCCATGGGCGTCACCGAGCAGCTCATCTTCCCCGAGGTCGATTTCGACTCCGTGGACCACACCCGTGGTATGGATATCACCATCGTCACCACCGCGAAGACCGACGAAGAGGCCAAGGCCCTTCTCGACGCCTTCGGCTTCCCGTTCAAGAAATAGGTTTATCTGCCCCGAGGTCCACGGGCGGCGCGCGAAGAGCACGTGCCGCCCGCTCGGGACATAACGTTTAGCTGTTAGGAGGAAATAAGTGGCTAAGACATCGATGATCGTCAAGTGCAATCGCAAGCAGAAGTTCTCGACGCGCGAGTACACCCGCTGCCAGCGCTGCGGCCGTCCGCACTCCGTGTACCGCAAGTTCGGCCTGTGCCGTGTCTGCTTCCGCGAGCTGGCGCTCAAGGGCGAGCTTCCCGGCATCAAGAAGGCCAGCTGGTAAGTCACTGCCAGCGCACGCGGCGCTCGGCGCCCGTGCACGGAAGACGTGTTAGGCAGGCTTTCCCGCCACGGGTGGGGAAGAACCGATAGCACGGACTCATCAAGAACGAAGGAGAATCCGCATGAATCTCACCGATCCGATCGCAGACATGCTCACGCGCATCCGCAACGGCAACGCTGCGAACAAGGCTGAGGTCTCGATGCCGAGCAGCAAGAAGCTCGTCGAGATCGCTCGCGTCATCTGCGAGGAGGGCTACATCGAGAGCTATTCCGTCGAGGACACCGCTCCCGCCAAGACCCTGCACATCACCCTGAAGTACGGCCCGAAGAAGACCAAGGTCATCAAGGGCATCAAGCGCTACTCCAAGCCCGGCCTGCGCAAGTACGCCGGCTGCAAGGACCTGCCCCGCGTTCGCGGTGGCCTCGGTACCGCCATCGTGTCCACCAGCCAGGGCGTCATGGCCGACCGCGATGCTCGCAAGAAGGGCATCGGCGGCGAGGTCGTCGCCCTCGTCTGGTAGTTTCGACGGCGTGTAGAAGGAAAGGAGACACCGTGTCCCGTATCGGTAAGAAGCCTGTCCAGATTCCCGCCGGAGTCGAAGTGGCAGTTGACGGCAAGCACCTCACCATCAAGGGCTCCAAGGGTACCCTGGAGTTCGATTTCCACGACCTGATCAGCATCGCGGTCGAGGACAACGAGATCGTCGTGACCCGTGCCAACGATGAGCGCACCGCGCGCGCCATGCACGGCCTCACCCGCGCACTCGTGCAGAACATGGTCACCGGCGTGTCCGAGGGCTACACCAAGCAGCTCGAGCTGGCCGGCGTCGGCTACCGCGTGCAGCTGAAGGGCAAGTCCCTGGAGCTCTCCCTGGGCTTCTCGCACCCGGTCATCTACGACCAGCCCGAGGGCATCACCTTCGAGGTGCCCGACAACACCCACATCAACGTCAAGGGCATCGACAAGCAGCAGGTTGGCCAGGTTGCCGCCGAGATCCGCGGCAAGCGTCCGCCCGAGCCCTACAAGGGCAAGGGCATCCACTACGTGGGCGAGCACATCCGCCGCAAGCTCGGCAAGGCCGCCAAGTAGTAAGGCTTCCCGCACCGTAAGACCAGCACCCCGTCAGGTGCTGGCGGAACTTCCATGAAGGAGTTGTCACATGAACAAGCAAAAGGCGAAGAGGGAAGGCCTCAAGCGTCGTCAGCGTCGTGTCCGCGGCAAGATCTTCGGTACCCCCGAGCGTCCGCGTCTGCGCGTCGTGCGCACCAACGCCAACATCTACGCGATGATCGTCGATGACACCAAGGGCCACACCCTCGTTTCCGCCTCCACGCTCGAGGCTGAGTTCAAGGGTACCCACACGTCGAACAAGGAGGCTGCCGAGAAGATCGGTCAGCTCGTGGGCAAGCGCGCCATCGAGGCGGGTATCACGAAGGTCTCCTTCGACCGCGGCGGCCGCATCTATCATGGCCGCGTCAAGGCCCTCGCCGACGGTGCCCGTTCCGCCGGTCTCGAGTTCTAGGAGGTAGTAGCAAATGGCTCGTAACCAAAAGCAGCAGCAGCGCGAGGCCTCTGAGTTCGAGGAGCGCGTCGTCTTCATCAACCGTGTGGCCAAGACCGTCAAGGGCGGTCGCCGCATGAGCCTGGTGGCCCTCGTGGTCGTCGGCGACGGCAAGGGCAACGTGGGCCTGGGCATGGGCAAGTCGGCCGAGGTGCCGCTGGCCATCTCCAAGGCCTCCATCGATGCCAAGAAGCACATGTTCCACGTTCCCGTCACCGAGGATGGCTCCATTCCGCACGACGTCATCGGCGAGTTCGGCGCCGCCCGCATCATCATGCGTCCGGCCGTCGAGGGTACCGGTGTTATCGCCGGCGGTGCCGTCCGTCCGCTCTTCGAGCTGGCCGGCATCAAGAACATTCTTTCGAAGTCCCTGGGTTCCAGCAACGGCCTGAACATCATCAAGGCGGCTGCCGAGGGCCTGAAGCAGCTCTCCAGCCCCGAGGATGTGGCCGAGCTCCGTGGCCTCACCGTTTCCGAGATGTTCGTCGGGAAGGAGAACTAGTCATGGCTTCCACCATCAAGATCAAGCAGATCCGCAGCGTCAACGGCTGCAAGGAGGATCAGCGCCGCACCGTGCGTTCGCTTGGCCTGCGCCGCATCAACCACACGCGCGAGGTCCCCGACAACGAGAGCGTGCGCGGCATGATCTTCAAGGTCAAGCACCTCGTTGAGATTGTAGAGGAGTAACAAATGCAGCTTCACGACCTTACTCCGGTTCCGGGTTCCAACCGCAACCGCAAGCGCGTTGGCCGCGGTAACTCCGGCAAGGGCGGCACCTACGCTGGTCGCGGTCTGAACGGCCAGGGTTCCCGCTCCGGCGGCACCAAGGGCTCCGGCTTCGAGGGCGGCCAGACCCCGCTCGCGATGCGCCTGCCCAAGCTGCCCGGCTTCAAGAACCCGCGCCGCATCGAGTACACCGCCATCAACGTGTCCTCCCTCGAGGAGCGCTTCGAGGCCGACGCGGTTGTCGACGGTGCTGCCCTGAAGGCCGCCCGCCTCGTCAAGAGCGAGTTCGAGCCCGTCAAGATCCTGGGTGACGGCGAGATCACGAAGAAGCTCACGGTCAAGATCGAGAAGGTTTCGGCTTCTGCCAAGACCAAGATCGAGGCTGCGGGCGGAAAGGTCGAGCTCCCGTGCTAACTGGTTTGAAGAATGCATTCCGCATCAAAGAACTCCGCGGAAAGATTCTCTTCACCATCGCGATGCTCGTTGTGTACCGTATCGGTGCGCACGTTCCTGTGCCCGGCATTCCCTTCCAGGGGATGCTGGGCCTTTTCCAGTCCACGGGCGATACGCTCGCCTCGGGCGCGATGGCTTTGCTGAATCTTTTCTCCGGCGGTGCGCTGTCCTACGTGTCGGTGTTCTCGCTCGGCATCATGCCCTACATCACGAGCTCCATCATCATGCAGATGCTGCAGGCCGTGGTCCCCAGCCTGCATGAGCTGGCGCGCGAGGGCGAGGTCGGCCAGACCAAGATCACGCAGTACTCCCGCTACCTCACCTTGGCCCTGGCGCTGCTGAACGCCATCGGCTACCTGTTCCTGTTCAAGAGCTTCGGCATCCAGTTCACCGGCCTTGACACCCCCGAGATCATCTTCGACATCATGATCGTGGGCACGCTGGTGGGCGGTGCGATGCTGATCATGTGGATCGGCGAGCTCATCACCCAGCGCGGCATCGGCAACGGCATGAGCCTGATCATCTTCGCCAACATCATGGCGGGTCTGCCCCAGGCGATCTTCCGTTCCGCCGAGAGCGGCACCACCGGCATCATCGTCACCGTGGTGATCTTGGCGGTCATCCTGTGCGTGATTCCGTTCATCGTCTTTTTGGAGCGCGGCCAGCGCCGCATCCCGGTGCAGTACGCCAAGCGCGTGGTGGGTCGCCGCATCATGGGCGGTCAGTCCACCTACCTGCCCATCAAGGTGAACACGGCCGGCGTCGTGCCGATCATCTTCGCCAGCGCGCTGCTCTATTTCCCCGCGCAGCTCGCGGTGTTCTTCCCGAGCGTCGGTTGGATGCAGGCCTTTGCCGGTGCGCTTTCGAGCGGCTGGATCAACTGGATTCTGAACGTTGTCCTCATCGTGTTCTTCGCCTACTTCTACACCTCCATGGTGTTCAATCCCGACGACACGGCCGACAACCTGAAGAAGCAGGGCGGGTTCATCCCCGGTGTGCGTCCCGGCAAGGCCACCGCTACCTACATCAAGAACGCGCTCAACAAGATCACGCTGCCCTCCGCCATCTTCCTGGCGCTGATCGCCATCGTGCCGTCGATCGTGTTCTCGTTCACGGGCAACTCGCTCATCCAGGCCTTCGGCGGCACCTCCGTGCTCATCATGGTGGGCGTGGTGCTCGACACCCTCGACAAGGTCGAGAGTCAGCTCAAGATGTACGATTACGACGGCTTCTTCAAGTAGATTGAAAGGAGAGCTTGATGAACATCGTATTGTTGGGAGCCCCCGGCGCCGGTAAGGGAACGCAGGCGCATCGCCTGGTGGCCGAGTACGGCGTGGCCCACATCTCCACCGGCGATCTGCTGCGCGCTGCGGTCAAGGCTCAGTCCGAGCTGGGTGTTGCGGCCAAGAAGTACATGGATGCCGGCGAGCTCGTGCCCGACCAGCTCGTGATCGACCTGGTGAAGGAGCGCCTGGCCGCCGATGACGCCAAGAAGGGCTTCATCCTGGACGGCTTCCCGCGCAACACCATGCAGGCGGTCACCCTGGACACCGAGCTCTCCACGCTCGGCCGCGAGCTGGACGGCGCGCTGCTGGTCGACGTTCCGGCCCAGGTCATCATCGAGCGCCTGTCCTCCCGTCGCACCTGCCGCGACTGCGGCTACACCGCTGGTCCCGATACCGAGTCCTGCCCCAAGTGCTCCGGTGAGATGTACCAGCGCGACGACGACAAGCCCGAGACCATCGCGAACCGTCTGGACGTGTACGAGAAGAACACCAGCCCGCTGGTGGAGTACTATCGCGGCCAGGGCATTCTGAAGGTTGTCGACGGCGACCGTCCGGTGGACACCGTCTACGCTGAGGTGAAGGAAGCGCTCGGTCTATGATCAAGATCAAGACTGCAGCCGAGATCGAGCAGATGAAGAAGGCCGGAGCGCTGTCCAAGATGGCGCTCCGGCACGTGGGGGCCATGGTGCGCCCCGGCGTGTCCACCTTCGAGCTCGATCAGCTCGCCGAGCAGATCATCCGTATGCACGGCGGTATTCCCGCCTTCAAAGGCTACGGCGGTTTTCCGGGCAGCATCTGCGCCTCCCTGAACGACGCGGTGGTCCACGGTATCCCGAACCCCGATATCATCCTGCGCGACGGTGACATCATCTCGATTGACACCGGCGCGATCGTGGACGGTTGGGTAGGGGATAACGCCTGGACGTTTTTCGTGGGCACCCCTTCGCCCGAGGCCAAGGCGCTGTGCGAGGTCACGCTCGACTGCCTGAAGGCCGGCATCGCGCAGGCGGTGCCCGGCAACCACGTGGGCGACATCGGTCACGCGGTGCAGGCCCTCGCCGAGAGCCACGGGTATGGCGTGCTGCGCGATTACGTGGGTCACGGCGTGGGCCATGTGATGCACGAGGACCCCAACGTTCCCAACTACGGGAAGAAGGGCCGCGGCGTGCGCCTGCAGGCCGGCATGGTCATCGCGATCGAGCCCATGATCACCCAGGGTACGCACCATGTGCACGTGGGTCCGGACAACTGGCTCGTCTCGACCGACGACGGCCTGCCTGCGGCTCACTACGAGAACACCATCGCCATCACCAACGACGGCCCGGTGATTCTCACGCAGGATTCCCAGGGCCCGTGGTGCTCCATGCCCGGCGGGGTCATGTAACCTGCAGTTTGGGGACGGGGTCGTTTCGTTTTTTCAGTTTGGGGACGGGGTCGTTTCGTTTTTGAAGGCGTGCCGTTTGGCTGGCTGGGTCTTCACGCGATGCGGCTGCATCTCCAAAGTGATTGAGATGCCCTGCAGTTTGGGGACGGGGTCGTTTCGTTTTTGAAGGCATGCCGTTTGGTTGGCTGGGCCTTCATGCGATGCGGCTGCATCTCCAAAGTGATTGAGATGCCCTGCCGAGCAGATCTGAGAAGCGAAGCGGCTCTGTCCGCTGACGGGGGATTGGGCTTGCACGACATGTACGGCTGTACGAATCGACCCCGTCCCCAAAGTGCGCGGGGGAACGAAATGAACCCGTCCCCAAATTGCGCAAAAATTTTATGGAGCGATTGAGTAATACCCAATCGCTCCTTTCGCATGAGGTATCATGCAAGGCTGCTGTCGTTTTTGAGAGAAAGATGATTGCTCGTGAAGAAAGAAGATGCTATCGAGCTCGAGGGCACGGTCACCGAGCCGCTGCCAAACGCTATGTTCCGCGTTGAGCTTGAGAACGGTCATTCGGTTCTGTGTTCCATCTCGGGCAAGATCCGCATGAACTACATCCGCATTCTGCCGGGCGACAAGGTCGTGGTGGAGCTTTCCCCCTATGACCTCACGCGCGGTCGCATCACCTATCGCTACAAATAGCGGCATCGCTGCCTGAACGCGTGTCCCAAGGCCGGGTTGCTCAGCCTGCCTCGGTGCGTTCTCCAGCCATTTTGTCTTTCACGCCTGCGGCTGGGCGAGTAGATAACATTCCATTTGTAGTTTGAGCACTACCGAGAGGAAGAACGATGAAGGTACGTCCTTCGGTCAAGAAGATGTGCGATAAGTGCAAGATCATCCGGCGCCATGGCAAGGTCCTCGTCATCTGCGAGAACCCCCGCCACAAGCAGCGCCAGGGCTAAGAGAGGAGACCTACGTTGGCCCGTATCAATGGTGTCGACCTTCCGAACGAGAAGCGTGCGGAGATTGGTCTGACCTACATCTACGGCATCGGCCGCACCACCGCAGCGAAGATTTGCGCTGCGTGCAACATTGCTGACGGTACCCGCATCAAAGACCTCACCGAGGACGAGATCGCGGCCATCCGTGAGTACATCGACACGAACGCGATCATGACCGAGGGTGACCTCCGTCGCGATCGCGCTCAGAACATCAAGCGTCTGATGGACATCGGCTGCAACCGCGGCCTCCGTCACCGCAAGGGCCTCCCTGTCCGCGGCCAGCGCACCCACACCAACGCTCGCACCCGCAAGGGTCCGAAGCGTCAGATCGGTGCCAAGAAGAAGAAATAAGGGAGACTGACGCAACATGGCTACTGCTAAGAACAAGCGTGGCGCCGCTACCCGCATCAAGCGCGCCGACCGTAAGAACATCTCCGTGGGCCAGGCTCACATCCGTTCTACGTTCAACAACACGATCGTTTCGATCACCGATCCTGCGGGCAACGTCATTGCCTGGAAGTCGGCTGGTACCGTGGGCTTCAAGGGCTCCCGTAAGTCGACGCCGTTCGCCGCTCAGATGGCTGCCGAGGCTTGCGCCAAGGCCGCTATGGAGCACGGCATGCACAAGGTCGCCGTCTTCGTGAAGGGCCCCGGCTCCGGTCGCGAGACCGCGATCCGCTCCCTCCAGGCCGCCGGTCTTGAGGTTTCCAGCATCCAGGACAAGACCCCCATCCCGCACAACGGCTGCCGCCCCAAGAAGCGTCGCCGCGTGTAACTTGAAAGGATCGATTAACTATGGCAATCGACAGGACTCCTGTTCTTAAGCGCTGCCGTCAGCTCGGGATCGATCCCGTTGAGCTGGGCTACAGCAGCAAGAAGGAATCTATCCGCCAGCCCCGTCGCCGTCGCAAGGAATCCGAGTACGGCATGCAGCTGCGCGAGAAGCAGAAGGTTAAGTTCATCTACGGCGTGCTCGAGAAGCAGTTCCGCCGTTACTACGAGCGCGCCCTGCGCATGGATGGCGTCACCGGTGAGAACCTGCTCGTCACCCTCGAGACCCGTCTCGACAACGTGGTCTTCCGCCTCGGCTTCGCCCGTACGCGCAAAGAGGCTCGTCAGTCCGTGCGTCACGGTCACTTCACGGTGAACGGCAAGCGCGTCGACATCCCGTCCTACCTCGTGAAGCCCGGCGACGTCGTGGCCGTGGGCGAGAAGTTCCGCGATCTGCTCCCTATCAAGGAGGCCCTCATCTCCTCCGAGCGCTTCGAGGTTCCCGGCTGGCTCGAGGTCAACATCGAGAAGCTGTCGGGCAACGTCATTTCGCTGCCCAGCCGTGACCAGATCAGCGGCGAGATCAACGAGCAACTCATCGTCGAGCTCTACTCGAGGTAATCGTTCGCGCGCTACGCTGGAGGTTATACATGTCAGAATTCATCAGGCCCCAGGTTCAGGTCGAGGAGATCAGCAGCACCGCTGCCCGCGTCTCCGTCGAGCCCCTGGAGCGTGGGTACGGTGACACGCTGGGTAACTCCCTGCGCCGCGTGTTGCTGTCCTCGCTCGAGGGTGCAGCCGTCGAGGCCATCCAGATCGATGGCGCCCAGCACGAGTTCACCACCATCCCCAACATGGTCGAGGACGTTACCGATATCGTCCTGAATGTGAAGGGGCTGGTGTTCCGCTCGCTCGGTACCACCGGCGAGGGCACCGCCACCATCTCGGTTGACGGTCCCTGCACGGTGACGGGTGAGGACTTCTTCATCCCCTCCGAGTTCGAGCTCGTGAACCCCAAGCAGCACATCGCTACCCTGACCGAGGGCGGCCACCTTACCATGAGCATGCGCATCGGCTACGGTCGCGGGTACGTGTCCTACGAGCAGAACAAGCGCGACAACGACCCCATCGGGATCATTCATGTCGACTCGCTGTTCTCGCCCGTGAAGCGCTGCGCCAAGCTCGTCGAGGCCTGCCGCGTGGGTCAGCACACCGACTACGATCGCCTGGTGCTCGAGATCGAGACGAACGGCGCCGTGGCCCCGCGTGATGCGGTGGTTCAGGCCGCTAACATCATCAACCAGCACATGGCCGCGTTCATGAACCTTGCCGATGAGCCCGAGGCCGAAGAGGAGATCTCCATCTTCGCGCCTGAGGTCTCGAACGACAACGCTGAGCTCGACAAGCAGATCGAGGATCTGGACCTCTCGGTTCGCTCCTACAACTGCCTGAAGCGCGCCAGCATTCACTCCGTGCGTCAGCTCGTCGAGTTCTCCGAGAACGACCTGCTGAACATCCGCAACTTCGGCGTGAAGTCGATCGAGGAAGTCAAGGACAAGCTTGAGTCGATGGGCCTGGGCCTCAAGGCTTAAGCGCCCTGTTTTAGAGGAGAATCCGTAACCATGCGTCACAACAAGAAGAAAGGCCTGAAGCTCGGCACCGATGCCAGCCACACCAAGGCCATGAAGAAGAGCCTTGCCAAGGCGCTCTTCGAGAACGATCGCATCAAGACCACCATCACGCGTGCCAAGGCGCTGCGCGGCTACGCCGAGCCCATCATCACCTGGGCCAAGAAGGGCGACCTGCACTCCCGCCGTCTGGCTATCGCCAAGCTCGGCGATAAGCGCCTCGTGGCCGAGATCTTCGACAAGGCCGCTCAGGGTATGTGGGCCGACCGCAACGGCGGTTATACCCGCATCATGAAGCTCGGCCCCCGCAAGGGCGATGCTGCCGAGATGGTCATCATCGAGCTCGTGACCGAGCCCTGCACCCCCAAGGCCAAGAAGGCTGCGCCGGCGTCCAAGCCCGCTGCGGTGAAGGCCGTGAAGGAGGAGGCTGCCGCCGAGCAGGCTCCCGAGGCCGAGGAGGCCGCTGAGGTCGAGGCTACCGAGACCGAGGCTGCTGCCGAGGAGCAGGCTGCTGAGTAGCCTGCCGGGCACTCGCCGATAGGCTGATGTGTGAGAGGGACGCGTGTGGTTGCGCGTCCCTCTTTTGCTATCGAGCGGTGACAAGGTTCATGCAGGACGGCTCACTCGATGCGCGTATCGGCCTACAGCCCTTCGAGCTTGCCGATGAGCGCATCTGCCGGGATGCCGATTCGACCGCTCACATCTGCGACCGCGACCGTTTTCTGCATGAGGGCACCCGCAGGGGTCTGAAGCATCTTGAAACGGCTGTCGATGCGCGAAAGCTCCCGCGCAAGCCAGGGCCGCTCGGCGAGCGCGTACGCGAGCTTGGTGGTGGTATGGGCTGCCGTGCTTGTCTACACGACCTTCACATTGGGGTTCTTCTCGCCGTAGGTGCGCGTGAGCATCGCGCAGATTTCGGGCCGCGGCTTGCCGCGCCGCTCCAGCCGCTTGATGGCTTTGTAGGCCTGAAAAAGCGTGGAAGGCCCGATCTCAGAGCTGAAGAAGCCGACACCTTGGTTCCACGCGAGCAGCTCGAACACATCGTCGAATACTGCGCTTTCTACTCCGTGGATGTACGCTTTGACAAGCTCGCGTGTGGCTTGGCGCATGCGGCCTGCCCCCACGGCATTCGTGAGCGAAAGCAGCAGGCGCGTTTCGTAGGGAAGATGGCGCTTCTCTTCGTTCCAAGTGAGGTTCCAGAAGCTCACGGCGATCTGTCCCAGCTCCTCGTCGATGAGCGGCATGTTGGTCAGTGCCGCGGGACGCATGGGGATGTCCTCGTCCGCCTGCTGGACGGCCATGCGGTAGAAGTATGCGTGGAACTCGTTGGGGGCGACCTTCTCCGTATGGTGCTCGAAGCCCAGGCCTTCCATGACCTCGTAAAGGGGGATGGGGTCGAAGCTCTGGATGACCTTGAAGCCCGATCCGACCTTGATCGCCTCCGCCTGCTTTTTCAGACCGGGGAAGAAGTTGCTTTGGATATTGCGGACATCGATCGTCTTGAACGTCGAGGTTTTGTTGCGCCAATCTGCGTAGCTCATCGGATGCTCCTTTACCGTCGTGTGAGCGTCGATGGCTAGTATCGCTCAGGCGAAGGGGCGGCGCGTTCAAAAGTTAAAAGTAGGTAACTTTATGCCGCTTCAGACTGATTTTTGCGGGACAGCATGTGCGACGGCAGGAGAACGGGCTTCTGCGGCCGTGTGGGTGCCGGTGAGGTGCTATCTTGGAGCGCGCGGCGATTGCGCGTGGTAACTGATGCGGCGGTGTGCGGTAATAACGCGACGCGTGCGACGATAATCGGCGTGTGCGCTGCTATGATGCGGGGGCTCGCGCCATGGCGGCAACTTGCATTGGCGCGGTGATGGGACGACAAGGAGGTGCAGGGCGGTGCTTGCGGCATACGATATCCATATCGAGCTGGAAGGGAGCTCCGTGGTGCGCGGGGTGTCCCTTTCGCTGGCGCCCGGCGAGCTCGTGGCTCTGGTGGGCGCGAACGGCTCGGGTAAGAGCACGCTGGGCCGGGCGCTCTGCGGCTCGCTTATGGCCTCACGCGGCTCGATCGAGGTCGACGGGGTCGATCCGGCGGCGGGCGCAGGCGAGCGGCGCCAGGTGCGTCGGCTCGTGGGCCTGGTGCGCCAGGATCCCTCATGTCAGATCGTCTCGGCGCTCGTGGACGATGAGGTGGCGTTCGGTCCCCGCAACATCGGCTGCGATGAGGACGAGGTGCGTTCGCGCACGGAGCGGGCACTCGTGCGGGCGGGTGCGGCGGCGCTGCACGGACGCAGCTGCGAGGAGCTGTCCGGCGGCGAGCTGCAGCGCGTGGCGCTCGCCGGCGTGCTGGCGATGGAGCCGCGCTACCTGGTGCTCGACGAGGTGACCGCGCAGCTCGACTCGTCGCTGCGCCCGGCGTTCCGGACGCTTGCGCGCAACCTGGCGCACGACGAGGGCCTCGGCGTGCTCTGCATCACCCACGATGCGCTCGAGGTCATGGCCTGCGACCGCGTGCTTATGCTCGCCGAGGGGCGCATGGTGTGGCAGGGCACCCCGGCTGCGTTCGTGCACACGGGGCAGATGGGCCCCGATGCGCTTCTGGGGGCCGACGACCCGTATGCTGCTGCGCTGTGTGCCGCCATCCGGGCCGGCTTCGACCCCGCGCAGGGGGTTGAGCCCGATCAGCTCGCATCCTGGCTCTGTGCGGCGTCTGACGGGCGCAGGGACGTGCTGGACGAGGTGCGGAGGCGTTGCGACCCGGCTAATTTGCGGACGGGTGCGGGTGAGTGCCCTGGTACGACCGAGGCGTCCATAGCGTCCGGCGCTCCCTCTGTGCCCGAGGAGACCGTTGCTGAGGCTCCTGCTGAGGTTGAAGCACCCGCTGGCACGGCTCTGGCTTCGGTTCTGACAGAGGCTTCCGCTGCGGAGTCGATTCACGCCGGGGCAATGGCGGCGGCAGGGGCTGCGGCGGCAGAGGTGCCCGCTGGCGCGACTTCGACTCCGGTTCCAGCAGGGGCCTCCACCGCCGAGGATATTCCCGTCGGGGCATCAGCGGCGACCGAGGCTGACGCGCCCGAAGGGCCCGCTGCTGCCAAGGCGCCTGTGCCCGAGCCGCTGCTGGAGCTTGCCGGGGTGTCGTGCTCGTATACGGCCGCGCCCGTGCTGGACGCGCTCGATTTTTGCGCCCGAGCCGGTTCCGTGGTGCTGCTGGCCGGTCGTTCGGGCTCGGGCAAATCTACGCTCGCCACCGTGGCGGCGGGTTTGCGCGAGCCGGACGCGGGGCGTGCGCGCATCGCCGGTGCGCCGGCGCGCCCCGGGGCTTGCGGTCTGGCGTGGCAGAACCCCGAGGCGCAGTTCTTCCTCGACACGGTGTTCGATGAGATTGCCTTCGCCCTGCGCAACCTCGGCGCCGATGAGCACGAGGTGGCGGTGCGCGTTGATGCGGCGGCACAGGCGCTCGGCTTGGAGGCGGGCCTGCTCGAGCGGTACCCGTTTGAGCTGTCGGGCGGACAGGCGCGCCGTGTGGCCATCGCCTCGGTGCTCTCGCTTGCGGCCCCGGTCCTGGTGTTCGATGAGCCCACGGCGGGACTCGACGCCTCCGGTCGCCGGTTCGTGCGCGTGCTCGTGCGCGACCTGGCGCGCTCGGGGCGCGCGGTGGTGGTTATCAGCCACGATGTGGGTGAGTGGCTGGCGGCGGTCGACGAGGTGGCGCTGCTGGCCGAGGGGCGCATCTACTGGCGTGGGGCGCCCTCGCGGGTGGGGCGGGCCTCCGATGCCTTCGCGCATGCGGGCCTGTTGCTGCCGGAGTCCGCGCGCCTGTATCGGGCGCTCGCCGCGCGCGCGGCCCGCAACGGAGCCGTCGACGCTTCGGCGTCTGCCTCTGACCCCACACCCGACCCTGCGCACAACCCGGCACCCGTCTCGGCACCCGTCTCGGCACCCAGCTCCGAGCCCGCCTCCGCACCCTCCCGCCCCCAAGCCCGCGCTGGCCGCGGGTTCCACCCGCTGCTGGGCGCCTACATCCCGTCCTCGCCGCTTGCCGGTATCGACGCCCGCGTCAAGCTCGGCATGCTCGCCACGATTTGCATCGGCGTGTTCGCCACCGGCAGCTGGTGGGGGCTGGCGGCATGGGCGGCGGTGCTCGCCGGCGCCGCGGCGGCGGCCCGCATGCGCCCGGCGGCGCTTGTCCGCGCCCTGCGCCCGGCCGCCATCGTTCTCGCCTTCGCCCTGTTCGCGAACCTTATCAGTTGCGACGGACGGGCTACGGTGGCGCTTGCGGGGTCCGTCGGCCTGAACCCGGCGGGTGGCCTGCGGGGCTTGGCGGCGGCCTTGCGGATCGCGTTGTTGCTGGGGTTCTCGCTGGTGGTGGCCTCCTCGACCACGGCAACCCAGATCAGCGACGCCTGCATGCGCCTGCTGCGGCCCTGTCGTCGTGTTGGGGTACCGGTGGCGCAGCTGGGCTGCGTGCTCTCGCTTGCCCTGCGATTCATCCCGCTGACGGGCGAGGAGGTCATGCGCATCCATACCGCCCAGCGCGCCCGCGGGGTTCGGTTCGATTCAGGTGGGCTGGCTGCGCGCGGTCGCGCCTGGGTGGCCGTGCTCGCGCCGATGGTGGTGGGTTTGCTGCGCCGGGCGGACCGGCTGGGCGAGGCCATGGCCGCGCGGTGCTATCCTGAGGGTCCCGATGCCCCGCTGGTGGCACCGCACGCGCTGGAACCGCGCGAGTGGCTGCTGCTGGCGGGCGGCGTGCTGCTGGCGGCAGCCCTGCCACTCGCCTCGGTGTGGATGTCGGCGTAGGTTCGATGATGCTGTTCGCATCCGCGGCCGGGTGCTTGTGCCCGCGCCCGGGTGCGCAGGTTTGAAAGGGGAGGTCCATGCCTCAGGACAACACAGGTGCCTGTACCATGCCTCAGGGCAATGCGGGCGCCTACACCACGCCCGATCCGCTTGACGGCACGCTGGTGTTCCGTCTGGGCTACGACGGTGCCGCCTTCTCGGGCTTCGCCGAGCAACCCGGCATCAGGACGGTCGCCGGCGAGCTGCGCCGCGCGCTGGAGACGTTTCTGCGTCGGCCGATCGACCTCGCTTGCGCCGGCCGCACCGATGCCGGGGTGCACGCCATCGCGCAGTACGTGAGCGTGCCGGCAACCGAGGCCGAGCTCGCCATCACGAGGAGCCGATGGATGCGCGCCATGGCGGCGCTACTGCCCGACGACATCGCGCTGGGCGAGGTGTATCGGGCCGCCCCCGGATTTTCCGCTCGATTCGACGCGCGGGCGCGCACCTACACCTACCGCATCGCCACCGGCGACGCCCGGCCGCTGCTCACGCGCTACGTGACCTGGTGGCATCGGCAGCCGCTCGACGTGGAGTCGATGGAGCGGGCCGCCGCGTGCCTGGTGGGGGAGCACGATTTCAAGAGCTTCTGCAAGGTGGCCTCGGCGGTGGGGAAGCCCACGTGCCGCAACGTCCACGCGGTGTCGTTCGCGCACGCCGGAGAGCTGGGGGAGGAGCACCTGGCGTTTACCATCACCGGCAACGCATTCCTGCATTCCATGGTGCGCACGATCGTGGGCAGCCTGGTCGAGGTGGGTGCGCACCGTCGCGATCCCGCATGGCTCGCCGAGGCACTCGCGGCCTGTGATCGTCGGGCTGCCGGCCCCACCGCCCCCGCCCGTGGCCTGTGCTTCACGGCTGTGACCTACGACGAGGGCGCGCTCACGCCGATCGCGTAGCCCGACGGCATCCGATGCCGCCGCGCACCGGTCACGGTTCCATGCACTGTCCGGTTCGCATGCTTAGGCGTTGTCATTCTCTATGCACGATTGTTACAAAACTGGAACGTTCTATTCAACGGGCCAGTTCTCATGTACCATGGGTCAATAAGGTGGAAAACCGACACCGAGTATCGCGCAGGATGCGTTGATGCGCTTGACGAATGGGAGGCCGGTATGGCGAAGAGGCGCAACGGACGGCAGGATGCCATCCGCGAGATCGTGCGAGACCGCAACGTGCGCACCCAGCGCATGTTGGTAACGGAGCTCAAGGCATGCGGATTCGACTGCACGCAGGCTACGGTATCACGCGATATCGCCGACATGGGGCTGCGTAAGCTGCCCGAGGGCGTGTACGTGCTGGCTGAGGACCTGCACTTGCAGCGCATGGTCTCCGAACTGGTCATCGGCGTGCAGCGCACCGACAATCTGGTGCTCGTGAAGGCGCAGCCCGGCACCGCCTCGGGTATCGCCGCCGCCATCGATGCGGCCGATCTGCCCGACGTGCTCGGTTCGCTGGCCGGCAACGACACGATCCTCGTCATCGCGCAGACGGCCGAGGACGGCGAGCGCTTCGCCGGGATGATCAATAAGCTGCGCAACGTCCGCCGCTAACGCCGCTGATGGGGCGCCGTCGGGGCATTGCCGCCGGCGTTGCATGCGGTGGGGGCGAGTTCGGCAAGGGCGAGCGTCCCCCGCACGTTAGAAGGTGGAAGGCGGCTCATGGAGCCGTGGTACGCAAAGGCCGGGAGGGCACCTGCTCTCCCGGCCTTTGCTGTTGGTGCGGTACGGCGATCAGTCGGTTTGAGTTGGCGTTTCGGCGCATACCCACACACCCGCTGTGACGACCTTCCGCATGGGGAGCGGCCGTCTTGCATGCGGAAGCGAATGTACCGCCGTATGAAAAACGCGCCGTTGCCGGCAGGCGGGATGCCTGAGGGCGACGGCGCGTGTGCGTGACGCGGTGTCGTGCGATCAGTTGGCGGGCGGATCGGGAGTGACGGTGCCGCCGTTGTCGGTCCCGCCATTGTTGCCGGAGCCGCCGGACCCTGAGTCGGTGCCGCCGTTGCCCGAATCGGTTCCACCGTTGCCTGAATCGGTGCCGCCGTTGGAGCCGCTGTTGTCGGTGTTGCCGGAGCCCGAGTTGGTCCCGCCGTTACCCGACGACCCGTTGCCGCCGCTGCCGCCCGTACCGCTCGTGCTGCTCTCGGACTGCTGCTCCTCGGTGACGGTGCCCTCCTCGGTGATCTGGCCGCCCTGCTCCTGCTGCTTCTCAGACTTCGCGTTGGTCTTGGAGAAGGTCCACGTGGAATTCGCCTTGTACTCGGGTGCATCGCCGTTGGGGAACTCCTCGCGCGCCGTGCCGGACAGCATCGTGCTCATGAAGGTCTTGAACACCGGCAGGACCATTTCGCTCGTGTGCAGGCCGTAGATGGCGGCGTTGCTGCCCGAGTGGCCCACCCAGATGGAGACGGCGTACTGCGGGCTGTAGCCGCAGAACCACAGGTCGCTCGTCTCGTTTGCGGTACCGGCGGTACCGGTCTTGCCCGCGATGGGCTGGTCGATCCAGGGGTTGCCGCTGCGGCCGGTGCCGCTGGTCATGACGCCTTCCAGCACCTGGGTGACCGCCTCGGCCTGACCGGTGGTGAGCGCCTGCTCGGGCGCGTCCTGGTGCTGGTAGAGCACCTTGCCGTCGCGCGAGTCGATCTCGGTGATGGCCACCGACTCGCGGTGGTAGCCGCCGTTGGCGAAGGTGGCGAACGCCTCGGCCATGCCGAGGGTGGACACCGAACCCGTGCCGAGGGTCATCGACAGGGTGTCGTCCATGTTGGAGGTGTCGAGCCCCAGCGTACGGCAGGTTTCCAGGATGTTCTGGTTGCCGATCGCCTCGGCCACCTGGATGTAGCCGGTGTTCGAGGACAGCTCGGTGGCGCGGGCCAGCGTGAGCGTGCCGTAGCTCGCCCCGCCGTAGTTCTGCGCGTTGTAGGTGGTGCCGTCGGACATCTTCCAGCTCAGCGGCGAGTTGCAGTTCACGCGGACGGTGGGGTTCATGCCCATCTTGATGGCGGTGGCCAGGGTGAACACCTTGAAGGCCGAACCGGGCTGGCGCCGCGTGATGGCGTGGTTGGTGTGCGCGTCGCTGTCGTTGTAGTCGCGCCCGCCCACCATGGCCTTGATGTAGCCGGTCTTGGGGTCGATGACCGTCATGCCGATGTTGAGGTCGTTGGCGGCGCTGTACTTGTTGATGTTGCCCACGGCGGCCTGCTCGGCGGCGGCCTGGACCGTGGGGTCGATGGTGGTCTTCACCGTGAGGCCGCCCTTGAACAGGACGTCGGTGGAGAACTCCTCCTGCAGCAGCGATTTCACGTAGTCCACGAAGTAGGGCTGGGAGTACACGGTGATGCCGGAGTCGGACGTCTCGGTGACGTTCAGGGTGAGGGCCTCGGCCTGGGCGGCGTCGTGCTCCTCCTGGGTGATGTCGCCCATGCGCAGCATGTTGTCGAGCACCTTGTTGCGGCGCTCGACGGCGGCGTCGGGATTGACGGTGGGGTCGTAGTAGGACGGCGAGTTGGGCAGGCCGATCAGCAGGGCGGCCTCGGCCAGGGTGAGGTCGCTGGCGTTCTTGGAGAAGTAGGTCTTGGCGGCCGCCTGGATGCCGTAGGCTCCGTGGCCGTAGTAGATGGTGTTGAGGTACATCATCAGGATCTCGTCTTTGGAGTAGATCTCCTCCATCTTGATGGCGAGGTAGGCCTCGCGCACCTTGCGCTCGATGGTCTGGTCGAACTGCTCCTCGGACAGGATGGTGTTGCGCACGAGCTGCTGGGTGATGGTGGAGGCGCCCTCGGAGCGGCCGGTGAGCTGCGCGACGACGGCGCGGCCGATGCCGATGATGTCGACGCCGTTGTGCTCGTAGAAGCGCTCGTCCTCAACGTCGACGGTGCCCTTGAGCACGTAGGGCGACACCTGGTCCTGTGTGACGCTCTCGCGGTTCTGCACGAAGAAGGTGGCGATCTCGTTGCCCTGCGCATCGAGGATGTGGGTGGGCTCGCTCACCAGGTATTGCTTGGCGTCGGTGTAGTCGGGCAGGTCCTGCAGCCATCGCTGGACGTTGCCCAGCATGCCGATGCCGAAAGCCACGCCGGCGATGAGCATGAAGCCGAGAAATGAGACGATGGTGATGGGGACGACATGCGTCTTGGTGCGCTGGCGTACGTGGCGCTGGCGAGGACCCATAGACAACCTCCTACGGGGACGGTCGAACGTGCTGGTCGCGGTGCGCACGGCGGGCGGCGCACATAGATTCAATACACAGTAGCGCATCGGGATGGCAGGTGATGCCGAGCATGGGGAGGTTTAAGGGAAACTCCAGATGCGCGGTGGGTGCGCGGGCGGCTGCGTTGCCGGTGGCACGTTTGGGACGCCGGGAGGCTGCGGGCGGGCTCTGCGGGGGCGGCAGACGTGTTTGGCAGGCGGCATGTGGCGGCGTGCCGCGGGCAGCGGGTGTGCGCATGCGGCCGCGTTGCCGGTGGCGCGCGGGCGGCGGCTCTGGGACAATGGGCGCGCTACGCCTGTATGGCTATGGCCCCAGGCGAGGCGCCGCGCGGGCTCATGTACCTGCCGCGGCTGATGGCGGATGGAGAAAAGAGGGCAAGGAGACCGAGGCGATGATGATGACGAGGCTGCCGGAGCTGCTGGCGCCTGCCGGGACGCCCGACGCGCTGCGTGCCGCGGTGGCGGCCGGGGCCGATGCGGTGTACGCGGGGCTGGGGGCCTACAACGCGCGGGCGGGCAACGCCGGCTTTTCGCTGGCGCAGCTGGCGTCGTCGTGCGCCCTTGCCCATGCGCACGGGGCGCGTGTCTACGTGACGCTGAACGCCTGCCTGCATGAGGGCGAGCTCGCCGGCGCGGTGGACCTTGCCGCCCGGGCCCATGCCGCCGGTGCCGACGCCTTCATCGTGGCCGATCCGGGCCTGGCGCTCGAGCTGAGGCGCGCGGTGCCCGGCGTTGAGCTGCACCTGTCCACGCAGGCGGGTGTCCAGGATGCGGCGGCCGCGCGCCTGGCCGCCCGTGAGCTTGGGGTCAGCCGCGTGACCTGCGCCCGTGAGCTGTCGCTCGAGGAGCTGGCCGCGCTGGCTGCCGCCGGTGTGGAGGTCGAGGCCTTCTGCCACGGGGCCATCTGCATCTGCTACTCGGGAGCCTGCTCCTTCTCGGCGGCGCGCCGTGGCCGCTCCGCGATGCGCGGCGACTGCGCGCAGCCGTGCCGGATGGGCTATGCGCTCGAGGACAGCGCCGGTCGGGTGCTGGCGGGGGTACGTCCCGACGAGCTTGACCCACGCCTTCGGCGACAGGCCGCCGGCGACAGGCTCCTGTGCCCGCGCGACTACCTGTCGGTGGGCCATGTGGGCGAGCTGGTGCGCGCCGGCGTGGCCGCCCTCAAGATCGAGGGGCGCATGAAGGCGCCCGATTACGTATACAACGTCGTGCGCGCCTATCGCGCGGCGCTCGATGCCGTGGGCGCCGGATGTGAGCCTGGGGCGCGGGCGCTCGCCGACCAGCTGGCGCGTTCGTTCAACCGTGGGTTCACCGACGGCTACCTGCGCGGCCGGACCGGCTCGGGGCTCATGAGCCGAGAGCGTGCCATCAATCAGGGCCTGTGCGTGGGCGAGGTTATCGAGCGCGGCCACGAGTGGGCGCGCATCGCTTTCGAGCGGGCGGTCGAGGCGGGCGACACGCTGGAG
>CABRHH010000031.1 GCA_902470695.1 uncultured Collinsella sp. | reverse complement strand
GGGGGACATGGCGGCGCGGGCGCTCGCCCTGGGGGCCGAAGGGTCTCCAGCGGCGGACCGCGTGTCGGTCGCCGCCTCCTACGGGATCGTGCCCTCGGCCCTCGGCATGCCCGTGTCCGCCGAACGCCCTCTGGAGTAGGGATGGCGGCGGTGAGCGAGGAGGAGGCGCTTGCGGCGGGATCGCGCCCGATGGTCTACTTCAGCCACGACGCCAACGCGGCGTCTGACCTCAAGTGCCGCAGGCTCCTCAGGCGCTTCGGCGTGGAGGGGTACGGGCGGTGGTGGCTGCTGTGCGAGGCGCTCGCCGCGGCGGACGGGCACCGCCTGCCGTTCGCCTCCAGCGATGATGCCGAGGTCGTGGCCGACATACTCATGTGCGGCACGGCGGAGGCGGATGCCTTCGTCCGGTTCCTGGCCGATGCCGGGCTGATAGTGCCGGACATGCTGGCGGCGGGATCCATCGTCTCTGACAGGATGATCAGGAACAGCGTTGAGTTCGGCAGGAGGCGCGTCGGGGGCATGCGCGGGCGCGGCCCCCGGAAAAGGGAGTGAGAAGACGGGAGCAGGACGGTCATCCGCCTTGCTCCCGTCTTGCGTTCCGCTGCATCGCAGCAGGTGGGACGGCATCTGGAAACACTCTTTAAAGACTCTTTTAAGACTCTTAAAAGACTCTTCGAAGACTCTTTAAAGAGTGCTCAAACATTAAATTAAAGTAAAGTAAAGTAAATAAAAGAAAAGAACCCTCACTAGCTAGTAGCCCTTACGTTGCAGTAGCCCTCACTGGCCAGTAACCTCTCTTTGGTTCTTTCTCTGTGGATAACTCTCGGCCCGCCTGTGGAAAACTTTCTCAGCCCGCGGGCGGGTCCTTTCGCCGAACGCCTTTCGTTCGCGAGCGGCAGCCATCGAGGATGCGTCTGTGGGCCGACGAGACGGCTTCTGCGGCGCGTCTGGCGCGTTGCCCTAGCCGGAGTGCCGACACGGGTTGGCGCGGCCTTAAATCGGCTCTCGTCGGCTCGTCATGGAAAAGCCCGCCTTGTCTCCAAGACGGGCCTGCGGTCTCACTTGCGCTTGCGCTTCGGTTTCGGGTCCACCGCGCGCCCCCATGCGGTCAGCATGCCCTCGGGCACCACGTGCAGCGCGAGCAGCGACAGCTTGCCCAGGCGGGACGGGTACGCCGTCTGCGCGTCCGGGTCGAAGAGGGTCATGGACCGGTACCGCTCGGGCGTGACCGGCTCGGTGCGGACGTGGCGGTAGCCGTAGGTCGCCTTCGGGTCCGGCTCGAACACGAACATGAAGGCGGGTTCGACCGGGACCACCGCGGCCACGCGGCCGCCGCCGAGGTCGGCGAAGTCGAACGGTGCGTTGCCCAGGTGGAAGCGGAAGCCGCTGCGGTCGGTGGGCATGGGCTCGGGCTGCTTTGCGGTCATGGCGTCTCCTTCGGTGCGGTTTGGATCAATCATAGTCGTTCGCCGCCGGCTACGCGGCCCTCCTCGCCGGGCGCTTGCGCTCGGTGCACCTGAGGTCCAGCAGGTCCTCGAGGTAGTCGACCGGCTCGGTGCCGTCGAGAAGCTGCGCGCCCTCGAAGGCGGTCCCCCCGCAGCCGATCGCCGACACGGCGCGGCCGTCCTCGATCACGAGCGACACGGGCGCGGCGCGGCCCTGTTCGAGCGTCTGCGCCAGGAAGCGGTCGAAGCACGAGGCGTGCCCGATCGGGGCCATCGCATGCGCCCATTCGCGGGGCTCCCCGTCCTCGTCGAACGCCACGGGGGCGTTGACGTGGCGGTAGAACGTGCCGCGAAAGTAGTAGACGTTATGCGGCTTCTCCCGCCCGAGGCCGAAGTAGTAGCGCGTGGTCAGGGCCTCGACCGGCCCGGTCAGGGTCTCGCCGTCGTAGATCGGCAGGGCGCGGCGGCGCTTGTAGTAACGTGCGGTCATGGTTCGGTCTCCTTCAGTCTAGGCGGGCGGGGCTAGGCGGTCTCGCCCATCAGGTGCCTGACGGGCTCGTAGATGCCGGGGAAGCCCCACGCCTCCGAGAAGTTCGCGAACTGCTCGGGGTGCGCGGCGATGGCCCGCCCCACGGCCTCGAATGCGCCCTCGTGCGTCTCCAGGGCGCGCTTGATGGCGAGGGTCGCGTCCGCTATGGCGCTGGCGGCGCGGCCATCTGCCATGCTTCCCGCTCGGTCCATGATCTCGGCGAGGCTCCACATGTCCTGCTCGATGCAGCCGCCGATGTCCTCGGCGATGTCGGCGACGCTCTCGCCCTCATAGTCGTAGTGAAAGCCGTAGACCTTCGTTGCCATGGTTCGGTCTCCCTTCGGGATGGGGGCGGCCTGCCGCCCCGCTTGTCGTCTCTGCTATGCGGCGCGGAACTCGGCCGCGTGCGTCGGCCAGGCATCGCCCGCGCCCCTGACCCACTCGCCGCCGTCGCCGCCGGCGTTGACGCGGTAGCGGTGCGGCTCGATGCCCGTGTGGCTCACGCACTCGAACGTCACCGTCTTGGCCGTGCGCGCCGTCACGCGGTACGTGAACCCGTAGATGGTCGCGGTGTCCCCGATTTCGAACGTCCTCTTCATGTCGCTCTCCTCTCTCGTGTCTGGTAGAATGTCCCCGATGGAAGGGGCTGAAGCTCGGGAAAGACGACAGCCCCTCCGTTAGCTTGCTAGTCCTCCGCCCGCTTCGGGTCGGGGGACTTTCTCGTTTCACGCCTTAGGGCAAGCACGGCTGTCGCCAGCCTGATTGCCGCCGCCGCTAATCCGATGATTGCCGCCAACGTTTCCATGGGGTGCCTCCTCGGCGGTAGCGAAGTCCCTTGGAGGCCGTGCCGCTCGGCGCTAGCGCCTTGCGACAACACGAATCATGAACCCTAACGAACACTAGTGCAAGGGAGAGGACGGGACTACACAACTCCAACACAAACGAACGTTAGGGAATATGATTCTGATAGAATGTCAACGACAACCGAAGGGATGGAAACATGCAGGTTAATGAGGTTGCAGGAAGCCTAATCGACCGCAGCGGCAAGACCGGCGAGGGGCTAAGCCTTGAAATGGGGAAGTCGAAGAGCTGGGCTAGCGTCATCAGGAGCCCGAAGCGGATTCCGAGGCTCGACACGGTGGCGGACATAGCGGACGCGGCAGGGGTGGACGTGGTGCTGGTCGACCGCGCGACCGGCGAGCGCGTGGGGATCGTGGACCCGCCGCGCCGGGCGCGTCCGGATCTGGGCGAGGGCTGACCGGCGGGGAAGCCCAGCCAGCGACGAGGGGCGCGGCCATGGTGCCGCGCCCCTTTCATGCCGCGACGCCGGGCGCTGGGCACGAGGCGCGTCACTGCCACGCCTCGGCTTCCAGCTGCTCGCACTGCTCCCAGGTGAGGAGCCCGGCGGCGACGATGCGGCCCTCTATCTCGCTCAGCGCCTGCCATGCCGCGTCGCTGCTCTCCTTAAGGAAGAACCGCGCGGCGCGCTTGACGTAGCCCGGCGCGGTCTTTTCCGTCACGACGGACCCGGGTACTGAAATGGCGTATGGTTTCGCGGTGTTCTCGCTCATGGTCTTTTCCCTTCAGTCTCGACCGTTGCAGCCCCGGGGGGGGGTCGGTCCCGGGGCCGCTCTCGCTTACTTCACGGTGATGCCATCGGCTGCCGTATCGTCCGGGTCGTAGACGCACGCGGTGCCGTCCCAGACGAACGCCTCCAGGCCGAACTCGGCGATGCAGTCGGCCTCGGCCTTGGCGGCCTCCAGGCCCTCGCGCCTGCAATAGGGCTCGGCCTTGGCGGCCGTGGCGGCGTAGCCGACGCACAGCCGCCGCTCGTAGACCTCGTACATGTCCTCTCCCTTCCTAGGCCGCCAGGTCGGCGGCGTAAATGACCCTCTCGGCCTTGCTGTTGGCGTGCAGCTTGACGTACTGGCCGCGCTCGCAGCGCCGCACCTTGAGCGTCTGGCGCCCGGTGGCACCCGCCGCGTCGGTGCGGATGGTCACGCCGCCCGCGGTTGCCCGCTCGACCGTGTAGGCCACGCCGCCGTGCTCGGAGCGCATGCCCGGGGCGAACGCGGCGGCCGCGTCGGCCTCCTCGCGCCTGGCCTGCTCGGCGAGCTCGACAAGCTCGGCGGCGTCCTCCAGGGTCGGGACGGTGAACGTCTCGCCCTGGATGGCGACCGTGTAGCCGGCGCCCTCGACCGTGTAGCCCTCGCCGTCGGCGGCGGTCACGTGCCACTCGGCCGGCGCGGCCTGATCGACCGTGCAGCGGGCGACCCTGAGGCCGTCGGCCTCCTCGCGCCCGGGCCGCTCGGGGCCGCCCGGGGCCTCGCGCCCCGCGCGGCCCCACCAGGCGGCCCGGTTTGCCTCGCGCCTGGCCGCCCTCTCGGCGGCGCGCTCGGCCCTGCGGGCCTCGGAGGCCCTGGCCTGCTCGGCTCGCATGGCCGCCCAGGCGGCGGCGTTGGCGGCGTGGTTGCTGTGTCCGGCCATCGCTGGCCCTCCTCTCTTGTCGATGTGCTACCATTGGGCGCGGGCGGCTCTCCGTTGCGCCGGAGTATGGCCGCTCCGTAAACAAGCGTTTACAGCGCGTGAAGTGGCCGCGTCCGTCTAACGGGTGCGGCTATTTCTTTCTAGGGATGTCCAGTCCCAGCCGAATAGCCGCGAGTACGAGGGCGATTAGCGCGATTGCGTCAGAAAGTGTCATAGGCTCTGCTCCTCTCGAAGCGCGGCCCCGCCCGCGTCCAATGGGAGCGCACTTGCTCCCCGTCCCTATGCCGTTCTGAAAGTTCCCGCCCCGTGGCGTGTGCCCCGTGGCGTGATTGCAGTATTGCACCACGAACGTTAAACGTCTAACGAAAATGGTTCATCTTCATAATGTCTACACAACGAACGTTAAACGGATAACGTTTGTTGTACAATTGGGAGGACATTTGAAAGGAGAGCTTATGCAGGTAAATGAACTGTTAAGGACGCTTGTCGAACGGAGCGGGAAAAGCTACAGGCAGGTGAGCGCCGAGCTTGGCAGGTCGCCTAATTGGGCGGGCGCGGTGTCCATGCCGACACGCTCACCAGCTATGGCCACCGTGGCGGACGTGGCGGACGTGGCGGGCTGCGACGTCCGCATCGTCGACCGCGAGACGGGCTCGGTGGTGGCGACGGTGACGCCGCCGAGGAGGGCGGCGGGCTAGATCTGGGCGCGCGCCGCGATGCATGCGGCCCGGCGGCCCCGAGTACGCGCGGGCGCACGCGCGATATACGCGCGCGAGCGCGTGTGCGCGAGGCCGAGGCAGGCGAGCTGGGGCGCGAGGGGCCGCGCCACCCGGCGAGCGCGGCTGGCGAGAGTCGGCGTGGGAACAAAGCCGCAGGTGAGAGGGGGTAGGGTCAAATCACGGGACCGAATCCCCTCACCCAGCGGCGCCCTTAGATTTTTCCGCTGTTACGTTTCTGGGCGCTTCGTGACAGCTCGTTACGGTCACGGGGGAGCACGGCCGTACCCTCCTTTCCATGTGGAAGGGAGGCCGATGCTCAAGAAGTGCCAATGGTGCGGCAAGGTGTTCGAGGCGAAGAGCGGCAGCGCTCGGTTCTGCTGCGACGCCCACAGGATGGCCCATCACCGCGCGAAGAAGAACGGCGTGCGGCTCAAGCCCGACATCGCCGCGCCCGAGAGGATGAAGTTCAACGTCAGAGAGGATGATGTTGCCCGCTGCGTGTCCGAGATACGCGCCAGCTGCGCCCAGCTCGACTGCGCGGCGAAGCGCGGCCCGGTCAGGCTCCGGGAGCTGTGCGCCTTCGTGAGCGGCGGCGTCGTCGCCCTTCTCGAGGAGGTCGGGCTGTGAGGGGCCGCAAGCCGGACGCCAGCGCGATCAGGCGCGGCGGCGCGTCCATCGTCCAGCGCTCGGAGACATCGATAGAGAAACCCGCCACGGTGGCCGCGGTGCCGAACCTGTCTGACACGTGGGACATGGTGGTCGGCAGCGGCATGGCCTACGACAGCCGCGACACGCCGCTGCTCGAGCAGCTCGTGTTCAACATGGAGACCGTGCGCCAGTGCCGCGATGCGTGCATGGACGAGTACGGCAACGTAAAGGTGCTCGTGGGATGCGGCGACCCGGACCCGGTGACGGGCGAGTACATGGACTCCAAGCCGAACCCGTACCTCAAGGCGATGCGCGAGGCGATGGCCGAGGTCATGAAGCTTTCCGACCAGCTCGGGTGCTCGCCGATGGCGCGAGCGCGGCTCGGCCTCACCCAGGCGAGCGGCAAGGCCGTCACGCTGTCGATAGCCGATGCGATAGACCGTGCGCTGCGTGATGCCAAGTGAGCTTCAAGACGCCATCAAAGAAGCTGTCGGCCGAGGGCCGGAGGCAGGTCGACCGCGCGTGCCTGTTCATGGGCACGTTCCTCACGTTCGCGGGCGAGACCGACCTGTGCGGGCAGCCCTACGAGCCGGGCGAGTGGCTGCTCAGGAACTTCATCCGCCCCGTGTTCGGGACCGGGCGCATCGACAAGCGGACGGGAAGGTGGAAAAGGCAGTACCGGCGCGCCCTGCTCGGGGTCCACCGAGGGTTCGGCAAGTCGCAGGTGGCGGCGGTCATCGTCCTCACCGTCGCGGTCATGGACCCGCTGCCGAACGGCGTGTACGGCATCGTCGCCGACACGCAGCACAACACCATCATGATCAAGAGCTACATCAAGACGATGGTCCGCGCCAACCCGCAGCTGGCGGCCCAATGGCACATCTACAAGGACGTCATCAGGAACGAGTCGACCGGGCAGGAGATACACGTCTACCCGTACAAGGAGGCCGCACTGCAGGGCAAGCACTTCCACGTGCTCATCGGCGACGAGGTCCACGTGTGGCGCGACGACTCCGTCTGGAACGCCGCCGTCTCCGGTCAGGCCAAGGTGCGAAACGCGCTCACCATCGGGATATCCACCGCCGGCAACTCCCGCGACGGGTTCCTGTTCAAGCTGTACCAGAAGCTGAAAGGCGACCCGTACGCCTACGTGTGCTGGCTCGGCATCTCAGATTCGGACAACCCGCGCGACCGCAGGTGCTGGAGGAAGATAACCGCAGCCGGGCGCGTGACCATGGAGGAGCTCGAGGAGCAGTACAACGCGCTCACGCTGTCGCAGTTCGAGCGCTACTACCTCAACCGCACGCCGATGGACGAGCGGGAGGAGCCGTTCATGAAGCGAAGGGACGTCGAGGCGTGCCAGAGGCTCGAGGGAGAGCTGTGCGCGGACGAGTGGTTCTGCGTGGGCGTCGACGGGGCCGTGCGCGGCGACACGCTGGCGGTCGTCGCGGCACAGCGGCAGGGCGAGCGGTGGGCGTTCAGGGAGTGGTGCTGGGAGCGCCCCGGCCCCATGGAGATCTACGACCTCACCGAGGTGGCCGACGTGCTGCAGATGCTCGCGCGCGAGGAGGGCGACCCCATGATCGTGTGCGACCCCGCCCGCATGCAGTTCCTCGTGAACTGGCTCGACCGGGAGCGCGGCATGTCGGTGGTCGAGGTGCCGCAGCAGCCGTCCATCATGTGCCCGGCCTCGGAGCTGCTGGCCCGCGCCGTCGGCACGAGGTCGGCGGTGCTGTCGGGTGCGCCCGTGCTCGCGCAGCACTGCGTCAACGCGGTGTCGTCGGAATCGAGAGCCTACGGCAGGCGGCTCGCGTCCGAGCGCGGGCGGCACGGCCAGGGCACGAAGCGAATAGACGCTGCCGTCGCGGCCGCCATGGCGATGTACGCGTACGACAACAACCGGGACGATGCCCCGAGCGTCTGGACGATCGACCTGTAGAGGGGGGGGCCGGCGGAAGGTCTGCCCGCGCCGGGCCCCATCCCCTCGGCCGCCGCTCCGTGCCCCCGTCAGCGCTAAGCGGCGGGGGAGCCGTGGCGGAACATTCATCCTGATGAAGATTGGGGTGCAGATGGGTCTTATGCAGGGGCTGCGCGGCATTCTCGCCAACTTCGGCAGCTCGTTCCATGAATACGCGGACGCTGGGGGCAAGACCGTCACGGTCGAGAGGAAGAACGCGGACGCCTACTACGCGAACGCATACCGCGCGTGCGCGCTCGCCAAGGCGCGACCGCTGGCATCGCTGCCCGTCCACGTCTACGAGCGCAGGGACGGCCAGCGCGTCGAGGCGGGAGCCGATGCGGCCCGCGCCCTCCAGACGCTGCTGCGCACGCGGTGGAACCCGTACCTCATGGCGTCCGAGGGCATCCGCTGGCTCGACATGACCAAGGACGCCCTCGGAAACGCATTCGTGAGGGTCGAGTACGAGCGCGGCGTGCCCGTCGCCCTGTGGCCGCTGTCACAGCAGCCGCAGGTCGAATCGGAGCCGAGCGGTCCCGTGTTCCGCTACGGCGGAGACAAGTTCACGCCCGCAGGCGTCTACCTGCCCAACGAGATCGTCTGGGTCAAGTCGCCCGTGATAGACAGCGGCGGGCTGTTCGGAGTGTCGCTTGCCGACCTCGCCGCGCGCGAGATCGGCCTGAGCATCGACCTCGAGGACTTCTACGAGCGCCTCATCAGAAACGGCAACCACTTCCCCGGCTGGCTGGAGACGGACCAGAAGCTCGAGCAGCAGGACATGCAGCGCCTGCGCGAGCAGCTGAACGGCAGCGCGGGGCTCGTGGAGGCCGGGCGCGTGCGCATCTTCGACAAGGGCATGCGCTACCACAGCACCGGCTACTCGATGGTGGACATATCCCTCATCGACCAGGAGAAGTGGATCCTGCAGCAGACGTGCCGCACGCTGTCCGTTCCCCCGCAGGAGGTGTTCGACCTGTCGCACGCCACCTACAGCAACATCGAGCAGGGGGCGCTCAACTTCGCCAACAAGACGCTTGTTCCCGAATGCGCCGAGATAGAACGCGCGTTCTCAACCGTGCTATGGGGCGCGGGGCTGACCGACTGCTACGTGCAGCTCGACATGAACGGCCTTCTCCGCGGATCCTACCGCGACCGGATGGAGGGCTACCGCATCGCGGTCTACAGCGGCCTTCTGAGCCGCAACGAGTGCCGCGCGCTTGAGGACCGCCCCGCGTACGAGGGCGGCGACCTCATGCTGCTGCCGACTTCGTACGCGACCGTGGACCCCGATACCGGGGAGACGGAGTACCCGCAGGAGGTCGGCCTGGCTCCGGGCGCGAGCGGCGAGGGCGCGGACCCGTTCTCCGGCAGCGGGGACGGCAACGCGCTGGGCGCAATCCACGAGGACATGGAGGGGCGCGTGCTCGCGAGGTACCGGGAGGCGGGGGACACCGAGAAGTTCCGGGACTTCGCGACAAGGGTGCTGTCTCCGTACGCCCGCGCATGCACGCTCGCGCGCATCCCGTACGACATCGAGCAGGATGTGGAGAGGATCATCGCAAATGAAGGACATTAACGTATTCGGCCCCATCGGAGACGCGCTGAGCGGCGACGCCGTGCGCGCCTCGGATTTCGCTGCAGCCCTCAGGGACGCCGGCGGCGATGACGTGACCATCCACATCAACAGCGGCGGCGGCGACGTGTTCGACGCGAACGCCATGGCCGAGACCCTTCGCGCGTACGAGGGGCGCTCCGTCGCATCCATCGAGGGCCTTGCCGCGAGCGCCGCCTCGTACTTCGCCCTCACGGCCGACGAGGTGGTCATCAACCGGTCCGCGCTCGTCATGGTCCACAACCCGTACTCGTGCGCCTACGGCGATGCCGACGACATGCGCAGGACCGCCGACATGCTCGACAAGGTGCGCGGGGCGATCTCCGGCCAGTACGCCAGCAAGACGGGGCGCGGCACGGACGAGATAGAGGCCCTCATGGACGCCGAGACGTGGTTCACGGCCGAGGAGGCGATCGAGTTCGGGCTTGCGGACCGCATGAGCGACGCGGAGCCCATCGCGGCGTGCGTCGACGCGTCCACCATGAGGGGATTCAGGCACGCCCCGAAGTCCCTCACCGACGGCGGGCGCGGCGCGGGGGAGCCTGGGCGGACCATCGTGGGCAACGCGAGCGCACCCGAGGCGGGGGCCGCCGAGGGCGCAGCGGTGGCCGCTGCCAGCGTCGTGTGCGTAAACGGCGCATTCCTCAAGACGGGATGCTGACAAGAGAGGGTGCTTCGCATGAAGTCTTCCATCGAGATCCACAACGAACTGCGCGCCATCGACGCGAAGATGGCAGAGCTTGAGGGCAAGTTCAACTCGGCAGGCGCAGAAGGCAAGGACGCCATCCGCGACTCCATCAGCGAGTGCAAGGGCGAGCGCTCCGCGCTCAACGACATGCTCGGCGACGTTCTGAACGAGGAGGACAAGATCCGCCGTGGCGGCGGCGTCCCGCTCGCCGCGTCCCATGAGGGGTTCAAGCCGCGCAACTTCGCCCAGCGCGTCCTCGGCGACCCCTCCGCATTCAATGGCCTGCATGCCGGCGACACGTTCCAGCTGGCCGTGGAGAACGCCTATACCGACTTCGGCCTCGTCAAGCGCGAGGAGACCGACTACAGCCTGCCCGCCGCCCACGCCGACGGCCTTCCCAGCTTCGGCATCATCGATACCCTGCCCAAGTCAACCACCAAGGCGGACACGCTGTCCTTCTTCGAGGCGGACCCGACCAAGTACGACAACAAGGCCGCGGCCTGGAACCCCGGAGCCGCCAAGCCGACCTCCAAGTTCGGCTGGAAGCAGCGCTCCGCCCACATGGAGCTGATCGCAAACGGCGTGCCCGTGCTCGAGACCAACCTCTCCGACTACGGCCAGCTCGCATCCGTCATCGGCAACGAGCTGTCCTTCATGCAGGAGATGGCGAAGGCCGAGAAGGTCGTGAACGGCCCCGCGTCCAGCGCCGAGACCGGCATCGTCGGCCTGACCCAGCACGACGGCATCCAGAAGTACGCCAAGAAGGCGAAGGACAGCATCACCGACTCCATCCTGCGCATGTCCACCGACGTCCTCCTCGCGACCGGCTTCCGCCCGACCACCGTCGCCATGCACCCGTTCGTATCGGAGAGCCTGAAGCTCGAGAAGGACGCGAACGGGCGCTACATCAACCACATCATCGACGGCAAGCTGTGGGCGCTGGAGGTCGTCGACGACCTCAACCTCGAGGACTCGTCCCACAAGTACGGCGTGCTCGTCTACTGGCCGAAGGCCGCCACGTTCTTCACCCGCGAGGGCGAGTCCCTGAACGTCGGCACCGTCAACGACCAGTTCATGCGCAACGAGCTGACCATGCGCCTCGAGGGTCGCTACGGCCTCAAGGTCGCGTTCCCCAAGGCGTTCTCCTACCTCGCCGACGCCGGCATCGCCCGCGCCTGATGTTCGAGGTCAAGCCCGACACCCGCACGCGCCTGTCGCTGGACGAGTTGGACGGGGTCACCTTCCACGGCGGCCCCTCCTCGGTCTCCGTGCGCCGCATGAGCGACGGCAGCGAGGTCGATTCGGCGTCCGTATCGCGCGTGCCCGAGCGGCTCGAATGCTCATGGGAGCTGGCCGGGGTCCGCGTGTCGGCCGTCATCGACGTCGTCTCGCGCGCGTACTGCACGCTGCGGGAGATCCGCGACTACCGCGCCGACGAGTACCAGAACGCAACGGCCAGCGACTCGGACGTTGTGAGCGCCCGCCAGCGGGCGCTGGAGGTGATCGAGAGCGAGTGCGGCAGGTTCCTGCAGCCCGTCCTCGGCGTCGGCTTCGTGGACCGCCCGACATGCCGGACGACCACCGTCCCGATCGTGGACGGCTCGATGGCGGCGGACGTGGCGTCGGTTGTCCGCGCCCAGTACCCGGACGGCTCCGACGCCCCCGTGCTCGCGCTCGGAGGCTCGTGCGTCTCCGTGGCCGGCATGCCGTGCGGCTCATCCGCGATCGCCGTGCTCGACATGGGGCTGAGAAGCGTCCCCGAGGAGATGCGCGGCGCGGTCATCGCCCTTGCGGCCAGCTACCTGATCCCGAAGGCGGGGCCCGAGAACGCCACGAGCCAGGCGACCGAGGCGGGGATGCTCAACTTCATCGTCGCCGGCGTGAACGGGGCGGCGACGTCCGTGCCGGACGTGAACGCGGTCATCCAGCGCTACGGGCTGTCGAAGCAGATCGTGGGGTAGCCGTGTCGGTTTTCAGCGACTGCATAGAGCGCGTGCGGCTCGACATGGAGTCCGCGCTCGCCGGATGCGACCCCGCCCCCATCCTCAGCGTCGGCGGCACCACGACCGCGCGACCGCGCGAGTTCGTCGTCCACGAGGTGCCGGAGGGCGTCTCGCTCTCCGACCGCTCGACTTCGTGCATGGGCGGTCGCGGCTCGTATCGGATCGAGTTCACCGTCCCGTGCCAGGTCTGGTGCAAGACGCGCGGCCTTGTCGCTGCGGCAGACGAGCTGAACGGCTACATCGAGCTGTTCATCGCGGCGATCGCGTCCGACAAGACGCTCGGCGGGCACGCGATCCACGCCGAGCCCGTCATCGGGCGCGCGGGGACGGCCTACGAGAACGACCGCGCCATGTACCTGGCGGCGTGCGACCTTGGCGTTCGCGTCAAGGCGGAGATAAACCCATTGCGTACTAAGGAGTAGCAAATGGCACTCAACCCATCCATCGGCCTTGCGGGCATCGCCATCCAGCGCGACCGGGACGCGGTCGCGCCCGAGCCGACCTTCATGCACGGACTGACGGGCGGCTCGCCGTTCGGCATGTCCCGCTCCCTCGCGAACACGCCCGTGGCGTGCGGGAACCGAGCCCCGTCCGACGTGCGCGTCGACTCCGTCGAGTTCTCGCCGTCCATCCAGTCGCTGTGCTACCCGGATGTGTTCGGCGCGTACCTCTACGCCGCGCTCGGCCACGTCGAGAGCGCCCCGGTGCCCGGCAAGGACGGCTACCACAAGCACACCTTCACGATGGGCGCGGACACCCCGTACGTCACCGTGTGGGGCCAGATCGGCACGGACGGCTTCGTGCGCGCCGACGGCTGCAAGGTCAACACGCTCGAGCTGACCGCCACCGGAAACGAGCACCTCGCCATGAGCGCGGCGCTGATGGGAATCAGCGGAGAGGTCGGCCTCAAGGCCATCCCCGGCAGCAAGGAGCCGTCGTGCTACGGGGGCAAGTACACCACCACCGACTGCGAGTTCAAGCTCGACGCGGCGGGCGAGCAGCCCAAGGACGCCCTCGTGGCCGAAGCCGGCTTCACCATCGGCAACAACTGCGCTGGCATGTCCTCCCTCGGGCGCGCCATGCCGCGCGACATCTCCACGGGCAACATGAGCATCGGCGTCAAGGTGACCACCATCCCCGACAACATCAAGGAGTACCAGAAGATGGTCACCGGCTCCGAGGCGGTAACCAAGGTGTCCTCGAAGCCGGTCATGGGCAGCGTCCACGCCAAGTTCTTCCACACCGAGGACGCGGAGCAGACGCTCGAGATCGACGTGAAGCACTGCCCGTTCACCGCCGACTTCCCCGAGGTGGACCCCGAGGGCAACGAGGCGACCATCGAGTTCTCGTGCGACACCGCGATCATCAAGGCGGCGAACGAGAGCCCCGTCACCATCACGCTCGTCAACAAGGTCGAGTCCTACACGTCGCCCGCAGCGGCGGCGCTCCGCAAGGCCGAGTAGGCCGCCGAGGCGGCGAAGCCCCTGCGAGAGCGGGGGCTTTTTTCGTGCCCGCGTGGCGGGGGAGCCGTGGCGGAACATCGTTGCCAGCGCAACGAACGAAAGGGGAAGCGCCATGGCGAACGACACGTGGAAGTTCTACAAGCGCGGGAGCGGCGAGCCCATCGGCGAGACGCCGAACGACGAGGTGTTCACGCTCATCACGGGCGTGTACATCAACCGCAACGAGCTGTCTGAGACGTCCGACATGATGCGCGGGTACCTGTGCGGCATCATCGCCGGCATCGAGTGCGGGGCGATCAAGGAGAAGATGCCGAACGCCCGCAAGAAGCAGCAGTGGAACCCGTTCATCGACTCCGTGCTCGGCGGGGACGACCTCGATCAGAGCGAGGTGATCGAGAACTTCGTCTGCCAGACGCTCACGAAGTACACCATCGACCTTGTGACCGGCGGAGACGGGCAGAAGGCGGCAGAAGCCGGTGAGGTCGACGTAAACCCTACGGGTACCTCTCCAGAGGCCTCGTAGCGGTATCGCGCTACGCGGGGATTGGCGTGCGCGACCTTATCGACCTGGCATGGGAGTACCCGCGCATCTTCCTGCAGCTGTGCTTCGACAGCCGCATAGCGGCAAAGGCGGACGGCAACGGGGACGGCAAGCCCGACTACAGGAAGCCGGGCGAGCGGCCGGAGCAGGCGCGGGACCGCTTGAGGGCCGAGCGCGAGCAGGCGAGACGCCGCCTGGAGGGGTAGCCGACTTGTACAGCATCAAGGTTCGCAACACCACCGTCGTCATAGAGGCCCTGAACGAGGTCGACAGGACGCTCGCCAAAGAGGTCAAGAGCCGCATCAGGGAGATAGCCAAGCCGACGCTCGCGAAGGCCCGCTCGTTTGCGGGCGGGCTCGGCTCAAGCCCCACCGGCTCGTACGCCCGCTCGCTCCACATCAAGACGCATGGCCGTGGCGTGAAGCTCGCGAGCTCGGACCCCGGCGCTGGCGTGATCGAGTTCGCCAACCCCGGAGCGGTGATCCTCGAAGGCAAGCGAAGGGGGGAGAGGGCGGGCGTGCCGCACGGCTCCGAGCCGCCGCGCGCCCTGCTCAAGGCCGTTCTGGAAGATGAGGACCGCATCGTGCGCGAGGTCTCCGATGCGGTCGAGGAGCTGTGCGATAGCGTGGTGAGGAACTGTGGGTAAGGCTTCGATCTCAATCGACATCACGTCGGCGTTCAACTCCGACGGCGTCAACAAGGCCGTCGGCGCGGTGTCGCGCCTCGGCAACCAGCTGTCGCGCATGGAGAAGCTGACCGCAGCGAGCGCGAACTCGACAACAAGGGCCCTCGCGCAGCAGGGCATAGCCGCCGAGCAGGCCGCTGCGGGCATCGTGCGCCACGGCAAGGCGGTGGCGGACTTCGGCGACCGCCTCACCAGGGCCGTCACGCTGCCCATGGTGGCGGTCGGTGCCTACAGCGGCAAGATGGCCGTCGACTTCGACACGGCGATGGCCAACCTGCGGAAGACCTCCGACATGTCGAGGGGCCGGATCGAGCAGTTCGCGCAGGCTGCCCTCGAATCGTCCAAGGTGCAGCCCGTGTCCGCCGAGGCGATACTGAACATCGAGGCTCTCGGCGCTCAGCTCGGGGTCGCCGACGGCAGCCTCCAGGCGTTCGCCAAGACGGTGAGCGGCCTCGATATCGCCACGAACATGAACGCCGACACGGCCGCCACCCAGATGGCGCGCTTCGCCAACATCGTCGGCATGACCGAGGGGGACTACGAGCGGTTCGGCTCGACCATCGTCGACATCGGCAACAACATGGCGACGACCGAGTCCGAGGTCATGAGCATGGCCATGCGGTTCGCGTCCGCCGGCAAGCAGGCCGGTCTTTCCGAGGCGCAGATCCTCGGGATGTCCGGTGCCATGTCCTCCCTCGGAATCAAGGCGGAGATGGGCGGGTCCGCGCTCTCGCAGATCTTCGTCGAGATCGGCAAGGCGGTCGCCAACGGCGGTGCCAAGCTGGAGGCGTTCTCGTCCGCCGCCGGGATGAGCGCCGAGCAGTTCGCCGCAGCGTGGGGCGAGAACGCCGCAGGTGCCTTCAACGCGCTCATCGAGGGGATCGGCAGGGCTTCGCAGTCAGGCAAGGACATGAACGCCGTCATGGCGGAGCTCGGGTTCACCCAGATACGCCAATCGGACGTGATGCGCCGTCTCGCCGGGTCCACGAGCGCCGTCACGGGGCAGCAGGGGCTCCTGGCGAAAGCCCTCGGTCTAGCCGAGGGCGCGTGGAAGAGCAACACCGCCCTGCAGGACGAGGTGGATACCAGGAACGAATCCATGGCATCGCGCCTCCAGGTCCTCAAGAACAGGGTAGACGCCGTGGCGATCACCGTCGGCAGGCCGCTCGTCGATGCCGTCATCGCGGCGACCGATGCCCTGTCCCCGGCGATAGAGGCCGTCGGCAACGCCGCCCAGGCGTTCGCGGACATGGACGAGGGCGCTCAGCGCAACGCGCTCGCGATCGCCGGCATGGCCGCCGCAGCCGGTCCCGCGCTGTCGACCGTCGGCCGGATCGAGCAGGGCGTGGGCAACCTTGTCGGCGCGTTCGCCCGCGCCGCGGAGAGGACCGCCGTCTACAAGGACGCGCTCGCGACCGTCGACGGCAACCAGATGCGCACCTATTCCAGCGCGAAGACCCTGGCGTCGTACATCGGAACGAGCGGGAACGTCGCCGCGAGGGCGGCCGGCGGCGTGGACAACTACGTCCACGCATGGGACCGCATGAACGTGGCCGCAGGCACGGTCAGGAAATCGAGCAAGGCGCTCGCGAGGGTGCAGGAGGAGCTGAGCTCCGCCGGGCTGAGCGGCGTCAAGGCGACGGACGCGTACGTCATCGGGCTCAAGCGCCAGGAAGCCGGGCTGCAGGGGACGATAGGCAAGGCCAAGGACGCCTTCGCCGCGAACGCCAGCCTCGTGAGCGGATGGTCCGGCTCGACGAAGGAGGCGATGAAGGCTGCCGACGGCATCGACGAGCTGTCCGACGCCCTGTCCAGCGTCGAATCGACCTACAGCGGCACCGCCGCCGCCGCGAGCCGCGCCGCCCAGACCATGCGCGGCCCCGTGGCGAACGGACTGTCGGCTGCCGCCCAGGGGGCCGCAGGGTTCATGAAGGCCGCAGCGCCGATGCTCGCAATAAGCGCCATAGTCGCGGTCGTCGGTGCCGGCATCGCGCATATGGCCGAGGAGTCGCGCAAGGCCGAGGAGCACGAGCGCCTCATGGCCGATGCCACCAGGTCGGCAGCGTCCATCATGGAGCAGGCGGGGGCGGCCGCGTCCAGCATGGGGGACATGATAGGCAACGTCAAGGCCAAGGCGTCCGAGGTCGCGGAGTCCATGGCCGAGCTCAACGCGAGGGCCTCGGAGCTCGTCACCGACGCGTTCTCCAAGGGCTCCGAGCTCGAGCAGTACACGGCGTGCATCGAGCGGCTGGCGAACAGGTCGGGGCTGACTGCCACCGAGCAGGAGAAGCTGAAGATCGCCGTCAAGGGCTACAACGACATAACGGGCGCGGCGATCAAGGTCGTCGACGCCGCGAACGGCAAGATCGCCGACCAGGCGGGGACGCTGTACGAGAACACCGAGGAGCTGCGCCGCAACACCGAGGAGTGGAAGCGCAACGCCAAGGCCAAGGCGTACCAGCAGCTCGCTACCGAGTACATCAGGGAGCAGGTGAAGGCCGAGCGCGAGCTGTCCATCGCCAAGGACAAGGCCGCCCAGGCCCAGGAGGCGCTCAACGAGAAGTCGCAGCGCCTTCAGGAGATGCTGGCGCAGGGCCTCGACGGGACCGAAGAGTACGGGAAGCTGGCTGCCGAGGTGTGGAAGGCCCAGAACGCGTTCAACGACGCGGACAGGGCCGTGAGCGACCTCTCCGGCGCGTACGAAACGGCGAGCCAGTCGGCGCAGTACTTCACGAACCAGGCCGCGCTGGAATCCGCGACGTTCGCGCAGTCGGTCAAGGACAACATCTCCGGCCTGCCGCTCGAGTTCCAGGCGTTCGCGATCGACATCGCCACGCACCTCCAGGCGACCGGCCAGGAGGTCGGCACGTTCGAGCAGAACCTCGCGAGCATGGGGCTCAACGCCAAGGACGTCACCAGCATGTCGGCCCAGAACTTCGCTGCGCTCTACACCGCGTGCAGCGGCAACCTCGAGCAGATGAAGTGGTGCATCGAGAACTACAACGCCGTCCCGATCATCGACAAGGACGGCAGCGTGAACGTCAACGACGCATCCCTCGTGGACGCGCAGGGCAACGTGTGGACGTGGAACGGAACCGGGTTCACGTCCAAGACGGCCGACGCGCTCGTCAGGGACCAGCAGCTCAGGGACGCCCAGGGGCGCGTGTACACCTGGAACGGCACGCAGCTCGTGAGCAAGGACGCCAACACGAAGGTCGACTCCGACCAGGTCGACAAGGCGAACAAGCGCGAGGACGAGCGCAACAAGAAGGAGCTCAAGGACAAGAAGGCCGCATCGAAGGTCGACTCGTCCTCGACCCAGACCGACATCGACCGCACCGCGAGGCGAGAGAAGAACCCTCCGAAGAACCAGAGCGCGTCCACGACGATCAACAGATACGAGAACGTCAACAAGACCGTCACCACGTCGTACGTCACCAGGGGCGAGCACGCGGCGGGCGGGATATTCCACGCGGCGGGCGGCATCATGAAGCACGCGAGCGGCATGATCGTCAGCCGCGCCACCGACGTCACGCGCCACATCGCGGGCGAGGCCGGTGCCGAGGCGATCATCCCGCTCACCAACCGCAGGTACACGCGCCCGTTCGCCCGCACGGTGGCTGAGGAGACGGTCGCCGCGATGGGCTCGCCGGGCGGCGGGAACACGTACGTGGTGAACATCAACGGCGCGCGCGTCGACGGCGGGTCGGGGCGCGCCATGGAGGCGATCCAGGTCCTTTTCGACGAGTTCAACCTTACAAACGAGATGGGGGTCTGCTGATGGCTGAGGCATGGTCGAGCTGGTCTGTCTACCTGCAGCCGCTCCGAAGGATGCGGTCGCACGTCAACGCCTGGATAAGCAACGACTACGAGGACTGCGTGTACATCCGCGTCGAGGGCTTCGTGCAGGCGGACCGCGCGGCGCAATACGGGGTCGCGGTGCAGGTGGGCCACGGAGGCGGCGGCAACCTGGGCGGCCAGTGGAACGATGACGGGCGAGGCGTCGCCCAGGTCGGAGCCACGGTCGGCTCGTGCGGGCGCACCTACGGGCCGTTCTACAAGCGCGGCGGCGCGTACAACGTGACCTGCTGGTGCAAGTCGTGGGGAGCGACCGTGAACGGCTACGGCGGCTGGCCGGGACCCGTCATGGAGGCGTACGTCACGGTCACGGTGCCCGCGATCGGGTACAAGGCCCCGCGCCCGCCGCGCAACGTGTCGGCCCGCAGGAACAGCGACAGCCAGGCGGTCGTCACCTGGGACGGCGACTACACCGATGGCAACGGGCAGTACCCGTGGGGGAACGTCTACGTCGAGCGGTCGGCGGACGGCGGCGGCTACGTGCAGATCGCCAAGCTCAACTGGAGCGCGGTCAACTACACCGACAACTCGCTGTCGCAGAACCACGGCTACCGGTACCGGGTGCGCTCCGCGAACTCGTCCGGGTACTCGGGCTATGTCGACACGGGGACCGTGTACACCACCCCGGCCCCACCGGCGTCCGTCGTGCTGTCGCAGATCGGCGGCGCGCGCGTGCGCATCTCCGTGAACGGCGCGAGCGGGTATGCGCAGGGGCACAAGTACCAGCTGTCGGTGAACGGCGGCGGCTGGTCGGCCGAGCGGGACGCTCCGTCCCTCGCATTCGACGCGGACGCCGGTTCCGGCACCGTCCGAGCGAGGGTGCGCTCCTACCGCGACGGCATGTACAGCGGCTACACGGAGTCGGGGGCCATAACGACGATCGTGCCGCCGAGCGCGCCGTCCATCTCCGACATGCCGTCCGTCGTGGTCGTTCCCGACACCGTGGCGGTGGCGTGGTCGATCTCGCACCCTGACGGATCGGACCAGAGCGCGGCGCAGGTCGAGGTGACGCGCGGCGGCTCGCCCGCAACGCACGACGTGCCCGGCGGCTCCAAGTCCTTCCGGCTGCGGATCGAGCAGACGGGCGACTACCGCGTCCGCGTGCGAACGAAGGGCGTCCACGCGGACTGGGGCGCGTGGTCGGGCTACAGGGCGTTCCACGCCGAGGTGCAGCCGACGGTCGCCGTCACGTCACCGAGCATCGACGGCGTCGACGCCAGGGCGATGCCGCTGCGCATCGGCTGGGAGGTCCATTCGGCGTCCGGCGTCTCGACGCAGACGTTCAGGCTGCTGTCGCCCGGCGGGTCCGTGCTGTTCTCGCGCGGCTTGGACACGTCCGCCCGGAGCTTCACGCTGTCCTCCGACACGTACCTGCCGGAGAACGGCGCGACCTACACGGCGGAGATCGCCATCACGGACGGCTACTCGGTCCGCGCGTCTGCGCGGCGCGTGTTCGGCACGGATTACGCCGAGCCCGCCATGCCAGCGGTCGAGCTGTCCTACGACAGGGAGACCATGGCGTGCCACGTCAACGTCGTGTACGGCCTGCCTTCGTGGTCCGTCGAGGGAGACTACCTCGTGTCGCCGGACCGCGTGGGCTACGAGGACGGCATCCCCGTGCACGCCGGGTTCTCGGGGCTGCCGGGCAACGGGGTGGCCGGAATCGGAGACGTTGCCGAGACGGTCAACGTCTCGGTCGTGCGCCAGCTCGCCGACGGCGCGCAGGAGGTGATCGCCGACTCCATGCGGGACGGGTTCACGGCGATAGACCGGCTGCCCCCGCTCAACACGGAGTACAAGTACCTCGTCACCTCGTACAGCGCGACGGGCACCGCCACGACGGTCGAGGTCCGCGCGTTCGCGGACTCTGACGGTGCCGAGCTGTTCAACTTCGGCGTGGATGCCGCGCTTGCGATCAGGCTCGCGTTCAACGCCGACTCCTCCTCGAGCTACACCCTCGACGGCGAGCTGTTCCGCTTCGCGCTCGGCCCCGACACGCCGAGCCTGCCGACCTTCTACCAGGACGGAACCGCGGACGCGAGCGGGCGCAAGTCCTACGAGGTGCTGACGGTCGAGGAGTACAGGTTGGTGGACGGCGTCAGGCGCGACCCGCGCAACGCCGTCTGCTGGTACCGCGACCATTGGGGCGGAAGGCACCGCGTGCGGGCGTCGTTCGCGCTCGACTACGCGGCGAGCGCCTACGGGAGATGGGGAGTTACGGCCGACCTCACCGAGGTCGTATGGGAGGGCCCTAGGAATGGCTGATTGGAACGAGCGCTTCATCTCGACCTCGTACCGGTTCATGCGCGTGCGCAGGTCCGACGGCATCGAGACCGAGATGCTGCGCACGCTCGCCGGCGGGACGATAACGCGCAACGACGACACGCGCATCAAGGAGAGCGCCCAGGTCGGCGTCATGGGGGCGATTGACTTCGGCCCCGACCTCGTGCGGGTCTACATGACGGCCGAGTGGGCGGACGGCGGCAGGGCCGATGTGCCCCTCGGGACGTTCCTGCCCGTGGTTCCGGGGCGCAACATCGGCGCTGGGTACAGCACCGCGACGGTCAAGATGTACGGGCGGCTCCAGGAGCTCCTCGACGACAGGTTCCCAAGCCCGGTCACGCTCTCCAAGGGCGAGAACGCCGTGGCCGCAGCCAGGAGGGTGTGCGAGCAGGCGGGCCTCACGGTCGTGTCGGACGCGAGCGACTACGCGATCACCAATACGCGCGCCTACGGGTTCGGCGTGCAGCAGAGCAACTCGCAGACGGGCGATACGAAGCTCGATATGGTGAACGACCTTCTCGACCTGGCGGGATTCAGGGCGGCGTTCACCGACCCGATGGGGCGCGTGGTCTTCAGGAGGTACCGCGACCCGTCCGAGATCGCCCCGACGTGGACGTTCGAGGAGGGGCCGTCCGCGAAGTTCGAGGCGGCCATGACCGAGGAGTACGACATGACGGGCACCGCCAACCACGTCGTCGTGTGCTACGGCCCGGACGACAAGGGGAACGAGGTCAGGGCGGAGGCGTGGGACAGGGACCCGTCGAGCCCGCTGTCCACCGTCTCTCGCGGGCGCACGATAACCAAGGGGTACTCCTATACCGACCTGCCGCCGGGGAAGACGCAGGCGGAGCGGCAGGATTACGCGGACAGGCGCGCCCGGTCGCTGCTCAACACGGCGCAGTCGGTCATCAGGCGCGTCACCATGCGGAGCGCTTTCGCCCCCGTGACGGTGAACGACACGGTGGACCTCGTGTACGCGTCCGCCGGCATCGACGAGAAGTTCCAGATACGCGCCCAGACGCTCTCGCTCGGCGGCGGGTGCGCCACCACAACCGAGCTGAGGCGCTTCAGGAGGAGAAATGGATAGCAACGAGACCATGAAGGCGAGGGCGCTCGGCCGCGCGGCCGCCGAGGGGGCGGCCAGGGCATACGAGACGCCCGGGCAGTTCTCGCGCACGTACATGAAGGTGACGGGGGTGAGCGGCGGCACCGCGAGCCTTTCGGGCGGCGGCGCGGCCCTGAGCGGCGTGCCGTACACGACCGGGTGCATCGGGATCGCCGCGGGGAAGGTCGCGGTCGTCGACGTGCACATGCACCGGCCGCTGATAGTCGGCGTGCTCGCGTAGGGGAGCCGAAAGCGAGAATCAAACCATCGAAAGGGGGCTGAATGGCTAGATCAGACGACGAGTTCCTTGTTCGCTCGGGCTCCGACCAGACCGTGGCCGGAGAGGTGTGGGGCATCAAGACCGGCGACACCGTATACGGCATCGCCGGAGCGGACGGCAACGCCGAGAGGGAGCGCAAGAATGCCGAGGAGGCGCGCAAGGAGGCCGAGACGGCCAGAGCCAGCGCCGAGTCGGAGCGGGCCGATGCGGAAAAGGCCCGCTCCGCCGCCGAGCAGGCCCGTGCGGACGCGGAGCGCGCCCGCGCCGAGGCGCAGGCCAGGAACGACGCCGACCAGGCGCTCAACAACGAGGCCGTGAAGCGCCTGGAGCCGGTCGTGCTCGGCGAGGGCCAGTTCGACCGCGAGACCCTCAGGCCCACGGTGGCCGGCGAGCCGAACCGCATGTACTTCGTGCCGATGGCCGGCGCCGGGGAGGGCGGCGCGTCGTCGAACTCCTTCGCGGAGTGGATGTTCGTGGGCGGCGGATGGGAGCTCATGGGCGAGACCGAGATCCGCGCCCGGCCGCTGTCCACCGCCGACGTGGACGCGGTTGCGTCCGGCTCCTCGCCGCAGGGCGACGGCGTGCTGACCCTCACGGGCCTGTCATACCTGTGGGCCAAGCTCTCCGGGGCGTTCGCGGCGGCCGCCCACACGCACCGGGCCACGGAGGTGGAGGGGCTGCCCGCGCTGGTCTCCGGGCTTGCCGGGGCGGGGCCCCGGCTCTACGTGAGCCCCGACGCGCACCCCGAGGTCGACCCGGACGGCGGCTGGCGCATCGCCGTGCCCCCGTCGGGGCCGCTGCGCGAGCTGGCCTCGCGCCCGGGCGGCGACGTCGTGCTGTTCTCGAGCGGCCTGGCCATGTTCGCCTCGCCCGGCGGCTGGCCCAGGCACGTCGGCATGGAGCGGCCCGTGCCGGGCTGCCGGGCGGCGTTCCGCTGCTCCGGGTCGGGCTCGGGCGGCAACGGCGGGTCGCTGTCGGTCGAGGACGGCGGCGTGGTCGCCGGCTTCGCCGCGCAGGCGCTGTCGATGCGGGTTCACGGGGTGAGGGTGAAGGGCGAGACTGCGCCCGCGCTGGAGGTCTCCACCGGCGGCATCCGCCGACCGGTCCCGGTGAATCTGGACGAAGATCCGAGCGGGAAATTCGGGATGTTCTTCGGGGCGCTCGTTCTCGAGCTCGAGGTGAAGGCCGGGAAGAGCACGCGGCTCGACGCCGCCGGTTCCGATAGCGGCCTGCGCGGCATCTCCTTCGCGTTTGGCGACGATGGCACCTCCAACATCCCGTGGGAGGTCTCGGGCGGCCTGCTCGAGGTCGAGTTCGGCCCGGCGCGGTAGCGGGGAGGGGGGTGGAGCCCATGGAGCAGCAGGCGCGCGGCATCGACACGCGGGTGACGCTGCTGGAGTCCCGCGCCGACAAGCTGGAGAAGCGGGTCGACGCCCACGGGAGGCGAATCGACGAGTCGTCGGCCGCGATGGCCGAACTGACCGCCAGGGCGCGCTACAGCGACGAGTCGATGGGCGAGCTGAAGGCGATGGGCAAGCAGACGGCCGAGGCCGTCGACGACCTGCGACAGAGCTTCGCGGCCGAGCGCGTGGAGAACCGCAACCGCTTCGCGCAGCGCGACGCGGCCTCGCTCGCCCAGATCAAGGGGTACGTGCTGTGCGCCGCCGTCACGGCGGCGGTCACGTACCTGCTGACGGCGTTCGGGATCAGGTGAACAGTGAAAGCAAGGAGGTACCAGATGACCGCATCAATCAACTGGGGGCTGCGCCTGCGCAACCCCGTCTTCTGGGCGCAGGCGGCCTGCGCCGTCGTCCTGCCGCTGGTGGCGGGGTCCGGCCTCGAGTGGTCGGACATGACCAGCTGGCCCGCGCTGGCCGGAGCCGTGGCGCGCGGCCTGGGCAACCCGGTCGTGCTCGCCTCGACGGTCGCGAGCCTGTGGGCGTGCGTGACCGACCCGACCACGACCGGCACGGGCGACAGCGCCGACGCGCTGGCCCGCGCCGAGGTCAAGCCGAACGCGCGCGCGGCCGGGAAGGTGGGGTGAGCGGCATGGACTTCGAGAACCTGGACGCCGACGTGGACCTCATCCTCGACCGGCACTTCACGCCCGGTCGCGGCGGCTCCCGCGTCGACAAGGTGGTCGTGCACTACAACGCGGCGAACCTCACGTCCGAGGGGTGCCTGTCGGTCTGGCGGACCCGCCCGGCGTCGGCCCACTACCAGGTGGAGGAGTCGGGCCGCATCGGCCAGCTCGTCCACGACTGGGACACCGCCTGGCACTGCGGGAACTTCGCCCAGAACAGGCGCAGCATCGGCGTGGAGCACGCCAACCGCCCGGACGGCACCGTGAGCGCCGCCTGCCTGGACGCGGGCGCGCACCTCGTGGCGGCGCTCTGCCTGCGCTTCGGCCTGGGCGAGCCCGCATGGGGCGCCAACGTGTTCCCGCACTCGGCGTTCTCGCCGACGTCGTGCCCCGGGCAGCTCTACGGCTCCCAGAGGGAGGAGTATATCGGGCGCGCGAGGCAATGGTACGCCGCGATGTCGGGCGGGGCCCCCGCGCCGCAGGCCGCACCGGCCCCGCCCGCGCAGGCGGCCCCCGGCGCGCTCGAGGCGGACGGCCTGTGGGGCGCGTCCACCACGCGCGCCCTGCAGCGCCTGCTCGGCACGCCGGAGGACGGCGTCGTGTCCTCGCAGCCCTCGGCCTGGCGCGGGCGCAACCCCGGCCTCACCACGGGCTGGGAGTGGACGGCATCGCCGGTCGGCTCGCAGGTGGTCGCGGAGATGCAGCGGCGCATGGGGGTCCCCGCCGACGGCATGTTCGGCCCGGCGACCGCCAACGCGCTCATCGCCCGGTTCATGGGCGAGAGCGGCGCGACCGTCCTGGACGGCCGCATCGACGCGGGCTCGCCGACCGTCATGGCCATGCAGCGCGCCCTCAACGAGGGGCGCTTCTGATGGCGGGCAATCTGACCGAAGGAGGAAACATGACGACTCTCAACGCACATCTGGTTGATTCCGCAGCACCCGACACGCAAGCAACGGTGGAGCTGTTCATCGACAACATGCCCCAGGGCGGCGGCGCGCCTGGCGCAGGCTCCATCACGGATGCCATGCTCGCCGAGAGCGCCGTGGGCGAGGGCAACATCAAGGACGGCGCGGTGAGCGCTGGCAAGCTCGCGGCCGGGGTGCTGCCCGAAGCCGCGACCAAGGAGAAGCCCGGCCTGGTCAAGCAGGTCGCGCACATCGCTGACGCTGCGGACGGCGACGGCGATGCGCTCAAGAACAAGGTCAACGAGCTTATCGCGGCCCTCGTGTCGGCTGGCGTCATGGCCGCGAGCTAGCCGCAGCGAAAAGACACGGCCAGCCAGCGGCGAATGCAGGCCCCTTATCGCGTCCCCCTTCGCCCTCATGAGGCTGAGCGCGTCGATAGGGGGTCTGCTTGTATCCCAAGCGGTTCCCAAGTGCGCAAGCTATCGCTTTCCACTCGTTGTTGCCGTTGCAATTTTCGCTGCTAGGCCATCTAATCACTCTGTTACGTTACTAGTTTCCTTTACCGCCCGTTAACCAAACGCGCGCCGTGCGCGTGTAAAATATGGCGAATGTTGTTTCGGCTGGTTCGGCGCGGTATACTCAACCGAGCTGATACATGCACGGCCCGGCCGTGTCGCCGTCCGCTTCGGTGGACCGTCCCGTTCAGGAGGAACCCTATGCTGCCCAAAGGCATGGAATGGATCGTCATTCTCGTCATCGCGCTGCTGATCTTCGGCCCCAAGAACCTGCCGAAACTCGGCAAGTCCCTGGGCTCCACCGTCAAGAACATCCGCGAGGGCATGTCTTCGGACGATGAAAAGCCCGCCGAGACCGTGGCCGAGGAAGAGGACGATGAGGTCGCCGAGCTCGAGGCCAAGCTCGCTGAGGCGAAGGCCAAAAAGCAGCAGCAGGATGAGAGTCCCATCAAGGAGCACTAAGCCACCTCAGAGCGCTCAAGCGCGACCGGCCTCCCGATACGGAGGGCCGGTCGCTTTTTCAGCTGAAACCGCACGCGCGTGCATAAGACAGGAGTTCAACGCATGGATGCAAGCCAGATCGTACTGACCGCCGAGGGCCGCAAGAAGCTCATGGAGGAGCTTGCCTATCTCGAGGGCGAGAAGAGCCGCGAGATCGTCGAGCACATCAAAGAGGCCCGTGCGTTCGGCGACCTTTCCGAGAACGCCGAGTATGACGCCGCCAAGGAGGAGCAGGCGCGCAACGCGGCCCGCATCGCCGAGATCCGCGCCACCCTGGCCAACGCGCGCGACGCCGTGGCCGGCGCCGGCATGACCGTTTCCATCGGCAGCACCGTCACGCTCGTTGACGGTGAGGGCGAGGCGGCCGATTTCACGCTGGTCGGTACCACCGAGACCAACTCCCTGGAGCACAAGATCTCCAACGAGTCCCCCGTGGGCCGCGCGATTATCGGTCATGCCGAGGGCGAGACGGTCGAGGTCGTCGCCCCGTCCGGCAAGCGCCGCGTGTATACCATCGCCAAGATCTCGCGCTAGGGTTTTCACAGATCCTAGCGCTTCTCCGCTCCTTGGTGCCGCATGGCGCTAAGGGGCGGTTTTCGTATGTACCGCCCGATGCGCCGCCTCAAGCGCCGCAGCGCATCGGCCCGCCCAGCCTCCGGACGGCTGCATCCCGGAGGAAGAGAGGAGAGCCCTGCATGGCTGAGAACACCGAAGCCGCTGAGTCCGCCAACATCTTGAACGACGAGCGCGCCCGCCGCCTGTCCGATCGCGCTGCCCTGTACGCCGCCGGCAAGAACCCCTATCCCGAGCACTCGGCCGTGACCGATCATGCCGCCGACCTGCTCGTGCGCTACGAGGGCCTCGCCAACGAGGAGGTGGCCGCGGAAACCGTCACCATTGGCGGCCGCGTGGTGGCCAAGCGCGGACAGGGCAAGATCATGTTCATCGTCGTGCGCGATCCGTCTGCCGATATTCAGCTTTTCTGCCGCGTGAACGATGTGGAGGAGGCCTCCTGGGAGGTGCTGAAGGCGCTCGACCTCGGTGATATCGTGCAGGCCACCGGCCAGGTGACCCGTACTAAGCGCGGCGAGCTGTCCGTGGCCCCGCGCACCGCGCAGCTGCTTTCCAAGGCCGTTCGTCCGCTGCCCGAGAAGTTCCATGGCCTCTCGGACAAGGAGACCCGCTACCGCCAGCGCTATGTGGACCTCATCGTGAACGAGGACGTGCGCGAGACCTTCCGCAAGCGCTCGCAGATCATCTCCACCTTCCGCCGCTTCATGGAGGACGACGGCTACATGGAGGTCGAGACCCCCATCCTGCAGTCCATCCAGGGCGGCGCCACCGCCAAGCCGTTTATCACGCATTTCAACGCGCTGAACCAGGAAAACTACCTGCGCATCGCCACCGAGCTGCACTTGAAGCGCCTGCTCGTGGGCGGCTATGAGCGCGTGTTCGAGATCGGCCGCATCTTCCGCAACGAGGGCATGGACCTCACGCACAACCCCGAGTTCACCACCATGGAGGCCTACCGCGCCTATTCCGATCTGGAGGGCATGAAGGAGCTGGCCGAGGGCGTCATCAAGGCCGCCGCGCGCGCCATCGGCCTTACGGGCACCGTTGAGTATCAGGGCCGGCAGATCGACCTGTTCGGCACCTGGGAGAGCCGCCCCATGACTGCGATCGTCTCCGACGTGCTGGGCCGTGAGGTCACGCTCGACACGCCGGTGGAAGAGCTTGTCGCCGCCTGCGCCGAGCGCGGCATCGAGACCAAGCCCGAGTGGACTGCGGGCAAGCTCATCGCCGAGCTCTACGACGAGCTGGGCGAGGACACGATCGTGAACCCCACCTTCGTGTGTGATTATCCGGTTGAGGTCTCGCCGCTCGCCAAGCGCAACGAGGCCGACCCGCGTCTCACGCACCGCTTCGAGCTCGTGATCGCCGGCCACGAGTACGCCAACGCGTTCTCCGAGCTGAACGACCCGGTCGACCAGGCTGAGCGCTTTGCCGCGCAGATGGCCGAGAAAGCCGGTGGCGACGACGAGGCCATGGAGTACGACGAGGACTACGTGCGCGCGCTCGAGTACGGCATGCCCCCGGCGGGCGGCATCGGCATCGGCATCGACCGCGTCGTCATGCTGCTCACCAACTCCACGTCCATCCGCGACGTGCTGCTGTTCCCGCACATGAAGCCCGAGAAGGGGAGCACCTCGGGCGCCGCCGCCGCGCGTGCAGCCCAGGATGCCGAGGCCGCTGCGACCGCCGCCGCGGGCACCTCGCCGTTTTTGGCCTCCAAGAAGCCGACGCTGGATTACAGCAAAGTCGTTGTGGAGCCGCTGTTCGAGGATTTCGTCGATTTCGACACCTTCGCCAAGAGCGACTTCCGCGCCGTGAAGGTCAAGGCGTGCGAGGCGGTGAAGAAGTCCAAGAAGCTGCTGAACTTCACGTTGGATGACGGCACCGGCACCGACCGCACCATCCTGTCCGGCATTCATGACTACTACGAGCCGGAGGATTTGGTGGGCAAGACGCTCGTCGCTATCACCAACCTGCCGCCGCGCAAGATGATGGGCATTCCCAGCTGCGGCATGATCATCTCTGCAGTGCACGCCGAGGACGCTGCCGAGGGTGAGGAGCCGTCGGAGCGCTTGAACGTGCTGATCGTGGATGATGCCATTCCCGCCGGCGCCAAGCTGTACTAGGCTTCCCAGGCGCCCGACCTTGCCGTTCAGGCGGGGATGCGCCACCCTAAGGTGCGCGCGCCCCCGCCTTCGCGTCAATTTCGGGCACCTGGAAAACCCTAGCTATTGACGCGGGCACTTCGCCTTCGAGCGCAATTGTCGGGTGCCGCACGCACGGTGTGCGCCCTCCTCTTTCGCCCGAATCCGGGGCACCTGGGAATCTTTAATCCCGGGTGCCCCGATTTTTCCTCGGCATCCAGTTGGCGCCGGTTAAGTGGGGGTGCATCGCCTTGAGTGAACTGCCTCCCATTTCTTGGACACGGAAAGTAAAGTCCGAGAGATGGGAGGCT
>CABRHH010000030.1 GCA_902470695.1 uncultured Collinsella sp. | reverse complement strand
AGCGGGTACAGGCGCGTGCCCGAGCCGCCCGCGAGGATGATGCCCTTCATGGGTTTTCTCCGAATCTATTGTCCAATGTTTCTATTTCAAGAGGCACGGCATAGCACATGGCACCTCTTGAACTTCTAAATACTCAATTTTGAGTTTTGTGTCATTAATTTACATAATTGGAACTAGGTGGACTATGTAAACTGGCCTGGTTATTTAAGCAGCGATAATCCGCAAGCCTGCATGCAAAGGCATACGACCGTTTAAACCCATTCAAGGAAAAATACCCGAAATGACGAACGGTCAGACTCGAGCTTATATTCAAATCGTCCGCTGCAGGTCACCTCGGCATCGGTTGCCTGCCCTTTAAGCTAAACGCGCATCAGAAACTTTTCGCAGACGCAAGTAAGGATCGCAAGACGATCAATGTATCGACCTACGTTTCATTCAAAGAGCCGGAACGAACACAATAGATGGAAATAACTGCGTTGCTCAATCGCCTAGGGGGCAGATTCAACATCTTTGAATAGCTCGCTGGATTACTATCCATCAACTTTATCTCAGGACATCAATAACGGTTTTTAAATGCAGCAAAGTCACCTGTATCTAGTAGATACTTTATCCATGCGAAAGCCGACCGAAAGGCTTTTGGCATTAACGGCATACGTCTATTCACCTCCTGCTTAAGCAACCCAATTCTACGCAAACTCGCAGGTTGCCATGAAGCACCGTAATGGTGTACCGATCGTGTCTGTGAAGTGACGCACAGCTCGCCTGTCTGAAGATTCGTGGGATTTAAATACTCACTGGGATATATTGAAATGCCTTCCACCTGCTGTATTCCTGGAATTGCTTTCAAGCCTCTATTAACAAGAATATTTGTTACACGCTCAACAACCGTTTGATAGTTGTAATTACCGTCTTCCAATAAAAAATGATCAGCTTCATATGAATTTAAAATGATTCGGAATATATCTAGCCCTGCGGGCGCAGCAAATCCAAGCCCCGAATTGACAGACATAAAGCCTCTCTCGGAAGGGTCAGATTCAAAGCCCATAAAAGGGCCTTCTTCTAAAAGATTATCAAAAGATGCAATGGCTTCAACATCCGTATCAAAATACAGCCCACCGCGCTCAAATATTATTTTGAACCTAGCATAGTCACTAACAAACGCCCATTTTCCTGCCTTGTGTGCCTCCTGAACATACGCGCAGCAAGATAAATCAAAATTCGACTCATTCCACTGGATAATCTCGTAGCCAGGGAGGAACTTTTTCCATGAATCAATACATTTCAATTCCCGATCACCCAGCGAATTGCCGCCAAACCAGCAGTAGTGTATTACTTTGGGAATCATCAGCCGCTATCCAATCGCCTTATACGGATATGCACCGTACCAACCGTTAATCATCATCCCGGCAGTAGTCATTAGAGCCACAAAACCAACCAGAAATACTCCAAGCAAAAACCTGACTCGTGCATCCTTTACAGATGAAAGCAAATATGGCAAGAAAACCATTTCGAATGGAGTGAAATAATATTGCACCCTCAAAGCCAACGGAACAAAAAATGAAAGTATCGCAGATAGCAGGGCAAGCAAGTTCATATTAACTATCACTCGATGTTCATCTGCTTCGGATGTTGAAGTCCTTGGATTACTTTTTTTATATACCCCGACACAAATAGCCACAATTGACATTAACCCCGTCAAAACAACCGTACTTATAGTCGGCTCGACAACAAACTCAACCGAATCAATAAAGTACCGATATCTAGAAAATTTCAGCAAGAAGAATATGATGTTGTAAAGAAAATTTCCTAGAAGCAGAAACGCAACGACACATGCCAACAATCGCGAAGTTGTCAAATCGATTCTATCGAGTAAAAAGCAAAACGGTAGTACCATGATCGCCGATTGATGGAATAGGGTAGCAAGTAGACAGCCTGCTATTGCATATTTTTTTTGGCCTTCAATTAGATAGCTAATACTATAAAACGTTATAGAAGCAGCAATATATTGCCTAAGTCCGTTGAACGAATCGAAATAGAAACCCATAGCAAAAAATAGCGCACATCCCAACACGATATTTTGCCTGTATTTCTCAATCCCAAGCAGAAATAGAACCTCAACAATCCAAGCAACTATGAATAAAAGCTGATGGAAACTCCCACCGAATGCAGATACCATCTTGTTAAGAAAAACGTAGCCAGGTTCAATAGATTTAACGGAAAAGAATCCTCCCGTCATTGCTATCGACTCGAACATCTGTTGATACAGACCATAATCAGGACCAATACCGAAACGCATCGAGGCAAGCAATGAGCCCGGAATTGCGGTCAGACCAATCAGTATGTACCGAAATAACCCTTTTGCCTGCGACGCCACAAACGATACCGCTATGGACATACATGCGATGACTAGGTACTCGATCACGGTATCTCCGTCCGTTTATAATAACTAAGATATAGGTTTTTATACAATTGAAAACAAGTTGCAAACAATAAGAGTTGCATTTTTCTAGCCAAGGAAAAACCTGTGCTCCGAACTATATAAACCAAATGAGACTGAACGAACGACCTACAGAAACGCTCAACTGATTTATCGGACCATCCGCTACGCAACATCATGTTGACGAAGACGCAGTACCAAAACGAGCAGGCTGCACCAATCTCGCCCTCGATCTCAGGATACTTCCCAGAGACATAATCGTATTGTGCATCCACGCCATCGAGCAGGTCGTAGCTCTTCTCGGAAAAGGAAGCGTGACCGATAGAACCTTCACGCTGCCGATAGAAATACAGCGGCTCGGGATCGAATACAACCTTCCTGGAGGCATCGATGAGCCTATACGTCGTGTGCTGGTCTTCATGAAGCAGACCTTTGGGGCAGCGAATCCCGTTCCAAAGAGATCGGCGCCACAGCTTCCCACACACGCACACCGTGAGGTTCGTGTTAAACAGATACTTCGACAAAGCCTCAACGTTGCCGTAGCACTCCGGCTCCGAAGCGGCTGTCTCGTTCTTCACCATCTTTCCGTCGGAAAAGGCCTTCATGAAGGAGACACCACAGGCATCGGCGTCATATTCCCTGGTGAGCAACTCGCAGCGTTCGATCATCTGCGGTGCCAGCCAATCATCGCTGTCCACAAACGTCACAAATTCGCCCTTCGCGATTTCAAGACCAACATTGCGCGCGTCAGAAAGGCCGCCGTTCACCTTGTGAACGGCGAACACGTTAGCATGTTTCGAATCATATTCGTCGCAGATGTCAGGACATCCGTCCGTAGCGCCATCGTCAACGAGGATGACCTCGATATTCTGATACGTTTGGGACAGGATGCTGTCCACGCACTCCCTGAGGTAGGGCTCGACGTTGTAAATGGGGACGACAACGCTTACGAGCGGCGCCGGGCGGGAACGAGACAAATCAGAACCTCCCAAGAATTACGGAGAGGCGGCCCTCGAGGTTGCCCAAGGCAAGGCCGCAGTCAAAGGACGGGTCGAAAGCAAGAGCGAAACGGCTGGAATCCCGACACATGGTCAAGAATCTTTCATCCTCGTCTGAAATGGGAATATCAAGCGACAGGATTTCCTGAGCCAACGAGGAGCGGCGCATCTTCCTGCCCTGATTGCACATAAGGCTCAACTCGTGCGTAAGCCGCTTGAACGGGCTTCCTCCGCCGGGGGTAACCGAGCTGTTGAGGCGCCTATGGAGCACATAGGAAGCTCGATCGAGAATCAGGTCGGCTCGGGACAACAAAGCTGCAAGAACGACGTGCTGGTCATGAGACCAGCAGTTCAACGGGCCAATAGAGCGAATGAAGTCCTGCAGTCTTGAGCTCCAAAGCATCGTGTGCCCAGCTAGTCGATGGCGGATGAACTCCGACGGAATGCTGTATCGAAAGCCGTCGAAGCAGTTTTTACCGAGCGGTGACAGCCTCTCGTCTGCAATCTGAACAGCGGAGGCATATACAACAGGATATCCTTCATAAGGAGCGCAGCTTGCGACCGCGGTCGCAAGCTTCAGAGGGTTCCAGATGTCGTCCTGATCGCAAAACGCGTAATAGTCGCACCCGCGTGCAGAAAGCAGCAGCCGTTCAAAACTGCCAAGAAATCCGAGATTCTCACCCAGATCGAGACGCCACTCAACGATTGACCCGAATGGCGACGCGGAGAGGCTGGAGAGCATGGCGTCAGTCCCGTCAGAAGAGCCATCATCCCTTACGAAAAGAACGACATCGCAATCCACTTGAGATGCAATCGATTTAATCTGGTCTGAAAGGTACCCCACGCCGTTATAGGTCGACATAAGAACACCGACCCTCGGACGAGCGGGAACAGACCGCCTGTCACTAGAAGAATCGATGCGAACTAGGCGGCGAGATGCAGGAAGACGGCTATCCACGAGCAACCCCCTGATATAACCCCTTATATTTACCTGTCAACCACTCGCCCTGTTGACGAATGTCATAGTCGATGAAACCGCTAGAGGAATCAGCCAAACGGGCAGCTTCGCCAATCGACTTAAGAGCGCAAATGGCATCGGCCCACACCTCTGAATCGCCGATAGGCAGGAAGGTGCATTTCTCGGTAAGATCGACCTCGCGCGTGATGGCATCGCTCAGCAAGCAGGGTAGCCCCGCCCTCTGCGCCTCAATCGCCACCATCCCCAGCCCTTCATAGAGACTTGGGAGGACGAAGACGTCGAACGCCTGATAGAGCCGATCGACGTCGCTTCGCTGCCCCAAGAAGCGCACCCTGCCCTCGAGGCAGTGGTCGGCAACCTTACGCTCCACCGCAGGCCGTTCCTCGCCGTCGCCGACGAGGAGCAGGATGGCGTCGTCGCGCCGGCGGGCCACCTCGGCGAAAACGTCAATCAAAAACCCATGGTTTTTCTGCGTCATGAACCTGCCAGCATGACCGATCGCGAACTGCCCATCAGAAAGACCGAGCTCATCGCGAACCTTCGTGCGGACGCCAGGGTCGAAGGCGAAGCGGGAGAGATCAATCGCGTTATAAACCAGCTCGAAGTCCGCGTCCTGTCCAAAGAGCCACTCGCCCGCATGGCGGCTGCAGGCCATCCGATGCGTCGGGTAGACGTTCGAAAAACGCCTGAGAACCGCCTTCATAGCGTTCCTCGCATGTTCACCCCTGCCCGACGTCGAATGTGAATGTGCGATCCTCACCGGTACCCCCGCACGCTTCGCGGCGCGAAGCGGGAAGATTGAGAGCGCATTGATGTGGCTATGGACGATCTTCCAGCCCTCTTGTTTAAAAAGACGGTGGAGCTCGCGCTGATACTCGATGACGTGCTGGTAGGGCGGAACCTCAAAAACCCTACCGCCTAAAGATGCGATCTCCTCTCGCGGGACAAGCGTCGAGTCGGAGTCAATAAGGAAGTCGAACTGGACCTTGGAGCGGTCGACGTGCCGGTAATAGTTCATGACGACGGCCTCGACCCCGCCGCCGACCATCTTTCCCATCACATGAGCAACCCGGATCGGTTCAGCCATCTACGCCGCCCCCTTTCCGGTGAAGACGGCCGCGATCGTCTTGATGATGATCTTGAGATCCATGGAGACGCTCCTGCGCGCGATGTAGCCCAGGTCGAGCCGCACCATGTCGTCGAAGTCCACATCCGAGCGGCCGCCCACCTGCCAGGGGCCGGTGAGGCCGGGCTTCACGGCCAGGCGCTGCATGGCCCAGGCGTCGTACTCGGCCACCTCGCACGGCAGCGGCGGGCGCGGGCCCACCACGGACATGTCGCCCAGCAGCACGTTGACGAACTGCGGGAACTCGTCGATGGAGTGCCTCCGTATGAAGCGGCCGACGCGCGTGACGCGCGGGTCGTCGCGCATCTTGAACATGGGGCCGGAGACCTCGTTGGAGGCCATGAGGCCGTCCTTCATGGCCTCGGCGCCCTTGCACATGGAGCGGAACTTCCACATGGTGAACTCGCGGGGGCGGCCGTCGGCCCCGATGCGGCCCACCCGCCTCTGGCGGTAGATCGGGCAGCCCGGGCTCTCGATCGCGATCGCGGCGCACAGGAGCGCCGAGGGCACGAGCGCGACGGCGATCGCGGCCGCCGAGAAGCAGATGTCGAAGGTGCGCTTCACGAACCGGTAGCCCGGCCGCTCCCGGTCGAAGCCCTCGGCGCGGCGCAGGGCGGCCAGGCGGCGCTGCCCGCGGGCCTCGGCGGCGGCCCGCTCGCGCGTCCCGGCCACGGGCACCCGCAGCTCGGCGGGGACGGGCTCGCGCAGCGGGTCGGGGGCCGGGGCGTCCGATGCGCCTGAAACTGCGGCTGCCGCCACCGCACCGCCGGCAGCGCCGACACCCATCGCCCCAGAACCCGAAACGCCAGAAGCCCCGCGCCCCGCGCCGGCCGGCCCACTCCCAAGCGCCGCAGCGCCCTCAGCAGCCGCCACCGCACAGGAGTCCGTAGCCACCGCGCCTTCGTCCGGTACTTCGGCCCCTCTATTCACTTCTTTATCAGCAGGCATACCGACGCTGACGCTCACCGCTCCCCCGTCGTTCCAGACCAGTTCTCCCCGTAACCACATCGGTCAACGGAAGACCCCCCCCCCCGCGACGTTTCCTCAGCTCTTTGCAACGATCTCCAACCCCACTCGAATGCGCTTCACGCGCCCGAACATCTTCATCTCCAGCTCGGCGATGCGCTTGTGACGGTCGACCCGCGCGATCAGGCCCTCATGCCCTTTGAGCGGGCCGCGCAGCACGATCACGCGATCCCCCTCGATCACGCCCGTGCTCATCGCAACCACGTGGGTCTCGACATCGGCAAAGACCCTCAACCATGCCACCTCGTCGGTGGCCAAGGGCATGAAACGCTCTCCGTCACCGCCCAGCAGGCGCGTGAACGCGGGAACGGCGGCGAGCTTGGCTGCCACCACCTCGGGTTCTTTGGTTTGTATGAACAGATATCCGGGCAACAGCATCCGGCGCACGGGAACCCATGCGCCCTTGCGGGCCCAAACGGTTTCGTATTCAGGAGTGAAGCAGTCCTCGATCAGATCAGGCAGAAGCCGCAGGAGCATGCGCTGCACCTCGGCCTCCTTGCCCGACAGAACCTGGACCGCATAGAGCTTGGAAGCAGCCACGGGCATCGCCTCGTTTCACATCGAAGGCTGCGCCACGCGACAGCCGCCGCGGCAACGGGAGTATTCATGCCCTCGCAGGACCTGACGACGCGATACGCGACGATCGCCGGCTGGAAAGCTTGTTATATGCAGGCAGTTCCCTGCTTCGGACGCACGGCTTGCACGCTGTGCCTCCGAAGGAACGAACTGCGGGCGCCCCTGTGGCTCGCACGAAGCCCGGCTCAGACGCAGACCGCGCGCCGCTCCCCCGGGCCCCGCACCGACGAGGACACCGGCACGGGCGGCGCCGCACACCATGTGGCGTACTCCTCGCCCGTCCCCTTGAACGGAATATCGAGCGGCATGCTCTCCTCGAACGCGCTGTCCGCATGACCGATGCGCACGGTGCAGGCGCGCCGCCGCCGGTCGACATGGCAGATGCGCTCCTCTTGGCCAGTGAGCGGCCCCTCGAGCACGCGCACGACCCCGTCCACGACGGCCGCCGTGGAGCTGCGGATCGTGTGGCGCCCGTCCACAGCGGCGGCGAACCACGCCTGCGCCGCCGGGTCCAAGGGCAGGTAGCCGCGCCCCTGGGAGCCCGCCACGCGAACCGGGAAGCTCAGGCGCGCCAGCGCGTCGTTAAGGGCCACCGCATCGGGGCTCGCCAGGAAGAGATAGCCGCGGTAGATAGGCTTGGTCACCGTGATCCACGCGCCCGCATGCTTCTCCCACTTCTCGCGACGCAGGACGAAGGCATCGTGCAGGACGTCGCGCGGGACGAGCTTGAGCAGACGCGCCGCCTGCGCATCCTCCCGCCCCTCCTCGGCGGCGACCGCGTACCAGCGCACGTGGCCGGCCTTGGTCCGGCGGCCGGCGGGAAGGCCCATGGCGAGCGTTGATGACTGACGTACCGACCGTCCACGCTGCACGCGTGAAACCGACTGCAGAACTGCGATCATATTGCCCTCCCTTCTCACCTTGCACCCGGAAGCGTCAAAAGGTACACGTTTTGAACGATGCCGTTTTATGAGAAAACGAGGGTTGTTTATGTTTGTGTAAAGCTCTAGTTCTCCAGTTGATGCTCTGGCTCTTGGCCTACAATGGGTACGTTTTTGAATCGCCAAAACGTGTACCTTTTAACCGGTGTTGAACCCCGGGGGTCACGATGCTATTGAGCTGGGAGATTCTCAAACTTTCGCTTCTTTATTACCGCTCCTGTCAGATCGGTTTCTCACATTCGCACGCCTCTTTGCGCCACCGGTCGAAGGTGCTGATTGACACTCCGAGCACGCGCGCCGCCTCCGCACGGCTCAACCCACCGTCCCGATACCGTGCGCACACGTCATCAAAGCACGAGGGCCGCATCTTGCGCGGGCGCCCGAACCGCACGCCGCGCGCCTTCGCCGCCGCAATGCCCTCGGCCTGCCGTTGGCGGATGTTCTCCCGCTCCACCTGAGCCACGTAGCTCAGCAGCTGCAGCATGATGTCGGCGATGAACACGCCGGTGATGCCATCCGGCCGTTCCCGCGTGTCGAGCAGCGGGATGTCCAGCACCACGATCGCCGCGCCCCGCTCGTGCGTGATGGCGCGCCACTCGTCTAGAATCTCGTCGTAGTTGCGCCCCAGCCGGTCGATGCTCTTCACCACCAGCACGTCATCGGCACCGAGGCTCTGCATCAGCCGTCGATAGGCCGGCCGCTCGAAGTCCTTGCCGCTCGCCTGGTCGGCGTACACGAGCCGCCGCTCCACCCCCAACGCCTCCAGCGCATCGAGCTGCCTATCCAGATTCTGCTCCCGCGTCGACACGCGCGCGTATCCATATACCGCCACCGTTGCACCTCACCAACCCCGTGACCGCCCCGGGCGGTTCCCAACGCAGCCGCGGACGATACCAATATGCCCACCGCGCAGTATGGGCGCGGTGGGCATAGGCGACGTACAGCGCGAGCAACGGCACCGGGTTCTACGCGTTACTCCCGCGCGCCCTCGTCGAACTGGGAGTTATAAAGCTCGGCATAGAAACCGCCTGCCGCCAGCAGCTCATCGTGCGTGCCCGACTCAACGATATCGCCGTCGCGCAGAACCAAGATCTTGTCGGCCCCGCGGATGGTGGACAGGCGATGCGCGATCACGAAGCTCGTGCGGCCGGCCATGAGCACGTCCATCGCACGCTGGATGCGCTCCTCGGTGCGCGTATCCACGTTGGAGGTAGCCTCGTCCAAAATCAGGATGGGTCGGTCGGCCAGCAGCGCCCGCGCGATGGTGAGCAGCTGCTTTTGGCCCTGGCTTACATTGCTGGCATCCTCGTTGAGCTCGAAGTCGTACCCGCCCGGCAGCGTGCGGATGAAATGGTCCGCGAGCGCCGTGCGCGCCGCGGCCTCCACCATGGCGTCAGTGGCAGCGGTGTTGCCGTAGCGGATGTTCTCGCGCACAGAGCCCTTGAACAGCCATGTATCCTGCAGCACCATGGCGAAGTTGGCACGCAGGTCCTCGCGCGCCAGCTCGCGCACATCCAGGCCGTCCACGCGGATCGCGCCGGCGTCCACGTCGTAGAAGCGCATGAGCAGCTTCATGAGCGTGGTCTTGCCCACGCCCGTGGGACCTACGATCGCCACCGTCTGACCGGGCTCGACCGCACAGGTAAAGTCGTGGATGATGGTCTTTTCCGGCACGTAGCCGAAGCGCACGTGCTCGAATGCGACCGCGCCGCGGGCCTGGGGGAGCTCCGGGCTCACGGGATCGGGCGACTCCTCTGCCTCGCCCAGGAACTCGAAGATGCGCTCGGCGGCCGCGGCCAGCATCTGCAGCATGTTAGACACCTGCGACAGCTGCGTGATGGGCTGCGTGAAATTGCGCACGTACTGCATGAACGCCTGCACGTCGCCGATAGCGATCGCGCCATCCACGGCCAGAAAGGCACCCACCACCACAACGGCCACGTAGCCTATGTTGCCCACGAAACCCATAATGGGCTGCATGATGCCGGAGAGGAACTGCGCAAGCCAGCCGCTGCGGAACAGGCGGTCGTTGACCTCGTCGAACTCGGCGACCGCGCGCTCGCCGCGGTTGTAGGCCTGGATGACGGTCTGACCCGAGAAGCTTTCCTCCACGATGCCGTTGGCCTGCCCCAGATAGGCCTGTTGCCGACGGAAATGCTTCTGCGAGGAACGCACGACCAAGACCACGCCCAGAAGCGACAGCGGCACCGTGAGGAAGGTCACGCCCGCCAGCGCCACCGACAAGGTGAGCATCTGAATGGACACGCCAACGAGCTGCGCCACGGAGGTGATGAGCTGCGTGACGCTTTGGTTGAGCGACTGACCGAGCGTGTCCACATCGTTGGTGACGCGGCTCATGACGTCGCCGGTGCTCACGCGCTCGAAGTACGCGAGCGGCATGCGGTCGACCTTCTCGATGATCTGGCGGCGCAGGCGATAGCACACGCGCTGCGTGATGCCGGTCATGAGCCAGCCCTGCACGAGGCTGAGCGCCGCGGAGCTGATGTAGATGGCCAGCGCGCAGCCCAGGATGAGGCCGATGGCGCCGAAGTCCACGCTGCCGGTGCCGCCCACCTTGGCGGCGATGCCCTCGAACAACTTGGTGGTGGCCTGGCCGAGCACGCGCGGCCCCACCACGTTGAACGCCACCGAGCCGATCGCGCACGCGATGGCGACGGCGAGCGCGATCCGGTCGTGCGCGATGTAGCCCACGAGCTTGACGATTGTGCCCTTGAAGTCCTTGGCTTTCTCGGTCACCGGACCGCGGCCCGCACTCATTGGTCCTGGCATCACGCAACACCTCCTTCCGCATGCGTACCGCGACAGGCGGCGTCGTGTGGATTCGGCTCGGCGGTGGCCCCGGGTTCGCGCGAGTCCGGCTCGACGGCTACCCCGGGCTCGTTCGAACTCGGCCCGGCGGTGGCCTCGGGTTCGCGCGGACCCGGTGCCGGGGTGGCCGCCTTGTCCGAATCCAGCTCGGCAGCAGGAGCGTCCTCGCCCAGCCCCAGCTCGGCGGCGCTCAGCTGACTCGTGGCGATCTCGCGGTACGCCTGGCAGCTGCGCAGCAGCTCCTCATGCGTGCCCTGCCCCACCACACGACCATCGTCGAGCACCACGATCTGGTCGGCGTGCATGATGGTGGCGATGCGCTGGGCCACGATCACCTGTGCGGTGCGCCCGGCCTGCTCGGCCAGGGCAGCGCGCAGGGCCGCATCGGTTTTATAGTCGAGCGCCGAGAAGCTGTCGTCGAACACCAAAATCTTGGGCCGAATGGCGAGCGCTCGCGCGATGGCCAAGCGCTGGCGCTGGCCGCCGGACACATTGGTGCCGCCCTGGGCGATCGGGCTCGCCAAGCCCTCCGGCTTCGAGGCGATGAACTCGGATGCCTGCGCGGTCTGCGCGGCCCACTCGATATCGGTGGCGTCCATGTCGGCGTTGCCGAAGGCGATGTTGCTGGCGATGTCCCCGGAAAACAGCATGCCCTTCTGCGGGACATAGCCGATCTGCGCACGCAGCTCGCGCAGGCCGATCTGACGCACGTCGATCCCATCGAGCGTCACCGAGCCGGCGGTGACATCGTACAGGCGCGGGATGAGCTGCACGAGCGTGGATTTCCCCACGCCGGTCGAGCCGATGATGCCGAGGGTCTGGCCGGGCCGCACGGTGAAGCTCACATGCGAGATCGTCGGTTCGTCCGCACCCGGATAGCTGAACGAGACGTCCTTGAACGCCAGCTCACCGCGCCAGGGCATCTCCTCTCCCTCGGCCGTCATCAGGCGACGGGCACCGGCGAGCGATGCCACAGGGTCCTCGATGCTCGACGTGCGCGCCAGGACCTGCTGGACGCGCTCGGAGGCGATGTCGGCGCGCGGAAGCATGACGGCCACCATCGTGATGATCATGAAGCTCATGACCACCTGCATGGTGTAGTTCATGTACGCAATGAGATCGCCTACCTGCATGGTGCCCGCGTCGACCCCGTGGCCGCCGAACCACACGATCGCCACCGAGATGACGTTTATGATCACCATCATGAGCGGCATCATGAAGCTCATGGCGCGGTTCGTAAAGATATAGGTGCCGGTGAGGGCGCGGTTCGCCTCGTCGTAGCGCCCCTCCTCGCTGCGGGCGCGACCGAAGGCGCGGATGGGCATGATGCCCGTGAGGATCTCGCGCGCCACGAGGTTGTTGGCATCCACGAGCTCCTGCATGCGACGGAAGCGCGGCATGGTGAGGGCCATGAGCACCCCGATCACACAGGAGATGACGATGAGGCCCGCTACGATGATCCACTGCAGGCCGGTGGCGCCGAAGCCCGCGACCTTCACCACCGCGCCGATGCCCATACAGGGCGCGAACAAGACGATGCGCATGCACATCACCAGCACCATCTGGATCTGCTGGATGTCGTTGGTGGCGCGCGTGATCAGCGAGGCCTCGGAGAACTCAGCCATTTCGGCGGGGGAAAACGACAGGACGCGCGCGTAAACGTCATGGCGCAGGTCACGCGCCACGCGGGCGGCGGTGCGCGAGGCATTCGCGGCAGCGCCGACGGCGCACAACGCGCCGAGCAGGGCATAGCCGAGCATGATGGCGCCCTCGCGCATGAGGTAGCCGGTCTGGATCTGATCGGTGTCCACACCCGCCCGTGCGTAGGCGGCCTTGACGAAGGCGACGGCGCGGGCCTCCACCACGGTGTCGGCCGTGTCGCCCAGCTCGTCCATGAGCTGGGCACGGGCCTCGACGAACTGGTCGGCCGAGAGCGCGCCGGCGTCGATCAGGGTGCGGAGGTCGGCGGTGTCGATGGTGTCGCCAAGCGCGGCGGTAAGGTCGGGCGAGGCCGGGGCGGCGGACGATGCGGATGCGGCGGCGTCGCCGGGCGCCATATCGGAAGGCGAGGAGGATGCTGCGGCGGTGCCCGCAGCTTCAGAGGACAAGGAAGATGCCGTGCTAACCGCATCGGGCGACGAGGAAGATGCCGTGCCAACCGCATCGGGCGACGAGGAAGCCGACGACGTCTGTCCAGCCGCGCTCGACGGTTCCTGGGCGCTGCCCGTTGATGGGTCACCCGCCGCTTCGCCCGATACGGCCGGCTGCGCGTGCTCCAAGGAGGTCGTGAGCTGCTCGGTTGCCACGCCCTGCTCGAACTGGTACGCGAGCATCTCGGCCTGGCCCAGGAAGTCCTCAAGTTCAGCACGCTCGGCGTCCGTGCCGGTAAACGTGCGCACGCCATCGGCATCCGGCGCGGAAAAGGCCGCCTCGACGGAGGTTTTCTCGGCTTCGCTTAAAAACAGCTCCACATCGGCAAGCGCGTCTTGGCCGATACGCTCGGGCACCACGCTGTCGATACCGCCGCGGCTGATGCCGGTGTCCACGATTTGACTCATGATCGTGGGCAGCGTGAGCTCGCAATACGCTTGCACCATCAGCAGGGCAAGCGCGATGACGAGGCTGAGCTTGTGCCGTTTGAGAAAGCTGAACGTCTTCACGCCGCCGTCCCCTCTCGCATTCATCCATGAAAAAAGCCGCAGCCCGACGCACGACGCGTCGATCCCGCGACACATATCTGCATTGTTTCCCTCTCAAAGCGGGCGATACTCCGAGGTGCCCATTTATACCTATCTTCATAGGAACCTAACATTGCAGGTACCTCAGTATTTATTCAGGCAGCGCACGAGCCCGCATCAAGCTTCGGCGCCATCTTGAAGATCGTCGCAAACGGTGTTGGCGTCCTGATGACAGCCCGATGCCGGCGATCAGCTGGCGGCAGCCTGTCCGCACCCGATACCGGTGATCAGGCATCGGCGGCCTGACGGAAGCCCGATACTGGCAATCAAACGCTGACGTCCTGACGCAGGCCGATGCCGACGACCAACCGTCGGCGACCTGACGGCACCCGTTACCAGTGATCGGGCGTCGACGGCCTGCTGGCAATCGAGCGCCAGCAGCCTGTCGGCAACCCGACGCCGACGACCAACAGTCGACGACCTGTCGTCAATCGGACGCCAGCCCGCGCTCTACAAGAAACCTCCGACCACGCAGGCAACGGGGCTATTCTAGCCGCACGAGCAACAGGGCTGGCAAAAGCTCGTGCGCGTCGCTTGCGGGCCGGTCGCACACTTATATAATAGTGGTCGCGAAGTCCCACGCCTTCGCTCAAAGTCCGCTGCTCAATGTGTAGATTCAGCACATCGTCGGGCTCATATGGTATAGTTCAATGCTGTTTGTTCACGCGGCATCTTGCGAGGCCGCCTAAGAAGGGTCACAGATATGTCCAAAGTTTGCGAAATCTGCGGTAAGCACCCCGTTGCTGGTCGCTCCATCAGCCACTCCCACCGCGTTACCAACCGTACGTTCCGTCCGAACATCCAGCGCGTGCATGTCGTGGTCAACGGCCACCGTCGCAAGATGAACGTGTGCACCAGCTGCCTCAAGGCCCAGAAAGTGGCCCGCTCCTAGGGTTCCCTTCCCTTTGGACAAACGTTTCATCGTATGCGAGCGCCCCGGATACTCCGGGGCGCTTTTGTTTTGACCGCACGGGTGGCATTCGCAGCAGCTCGTCTGACGATGCGCCCTGCATACCCGAACATGGCGCTGGACAAAACGCCCTGCACAACCGCAAACATGACGTCTCGCACAACCCTACACAAAACACCGGACAAGTTTCCGGGCACACCGTGCCACTTGCTGCAAAATCGAGGTTTTGCAAAATGGCACCAAAGGCGGCGCAGTTCACGAGTCGAAACAGCCCATTAAAACCGCAGGTCGCGCTCAGCCGAAAACGGATGCGAAATGGCATCTGGAAGACGCATTTCGCAAAACCTCGATTTTGCAGCAGCTAAGAGCCGCGGCATCATCAAGGCCCATTCCCGCAAGCCCGCCAAGCGAACCGGAGACTCAGCCGTCGCGACATCGCGGCGCCGCGCACTACGCACCGCCGCAGACACTGCGGCCCTCGTGATCTTTCTGCTCAATTCTCAATGACCACGGCGCTCAAAAAGCGGTGACCATTCGGACCACTTCCTGGTGAACATCAACACCGGACCCCCACCCCGCAGCGACTCCCTGTCCGAACCTGCACAATCCATTCCTCCCGAGCCAACCCGGATGCGGCTTTCTGCCATCCAATATCCGAGACGAAACCAGAGGCGAAGACGAAATCAAAACGCGAGGTGAAGGCGGGGTCAGAGATGAAGCTAGGTTCTGAGACGACTCCAGGGGCCGTGCTTCCTCCACCCCCCCCGCTGCCAATAGCCAGCCAACAGCCGCGTTCCCGCCGTCTGGGACGATAGGACGGAGCCGGAATTCGCGTTTCCGCCATCTGGCCTGCTGAGATGGAGCCAGCGATCTCGGTCCCTGCATCCGAGATGTCGAGATAAGGCCCGCGATCTCGGTTCCAGCATCTGAAATATCGAGAATCGACCAGCAGGCGCGTTTTCATTATCCAGGATGCCAGGAGCTGGTTAAGATCCGAGCTTCTATCGCCCAGGATGCTGGGAGTCGACGGGAATTCGACCGGAATTCGCGCGGTCCGCATCAGCACGGCCCGGGACATCAACTGGGGTTCGCATTTCTGCCATTCAGCAAAATCGGGTGCGGATTCGCGCTGTTTGAAGCCGAAATTGCCGCCTGGATGGATGAACGGCGAACCCTCGTTGTCCCAACGGCCGAAAGACGAACCCGCGTTTTTGTCGATGGCTGAAAGGCGAACCCTCGTGCTTCCGATGTCCAAACAACGAACCCTTGTTTTACCGATGAGTGAACAGAGGGTCTTCGCGCAGTCAAAGGCCTCACGGCGAACCCATGCTCCGCCAGCTGTCGGGCGGCGAAGCGCCACACTGCGAGCGACTGAACGGCGAACCGTTTTTGGGACTTAGACCCGCGCACCCATGCCCCGCCAGCGACTGTACGGCGAACCGTCTTTTTGTTGGGGCCAGAACGGCGCGCCCATGCCCAACCAGCGGCCGCGCGGCGAACCCATGCCCCGCCAGCGGCCAAACGGCGGGCCGTGGTGCTGTCGATGGCCGAGCAACGAACCCCTGCGCTGCCCGGGCGGACGCACGACACGCCCCGTTCTCCCAGCGCATCGATCGGCGCGGGAACGTCTACCGCCCGGCGTTCATATTTTTGTCATGCCGCATTCACATTTCACGCCACAATCTGCCATTGAAGCGTTTCATTCGACCGTTTGGAAAACAAATTGCAACAAACGGCGATTTGAAGCGTTTCAGTTTGCTACAGTTCACGGTGTTGGGTAAACCCGCTTCTCACAAAGGAGAGCAGAATGGCGAAGAAACCTTCCGTTGCCGCCACCCCCGAAGTCGTAGATTCAATCGAATCCCTTGAGGCGAAGCTCGCGCAGATGCGCGAGGCCCAGGGGATTTTTGCTACCTACTCCCAGGAGCAGGTAGACAAGATTTTCTACGAGGCCGCGATGGCAGCCAACAAGGCCCGTATCCCCCTGGCCAAGATGGCCGTCGAAGAGACCGGCCGCGGCGTGCTCGAGGACAAGGTCATCAAGAACCACTACGCCGCCGAGTACATCTACAACGCCTACAAGAACACCAAGACCTGCGGTGTGCTCGAGCATGACGAGGCCTACGGCATCACCAAGATCGCCGAGCCCATCGGCATCGTGGGCGCGGTCATCCCGACCACCAACCCCACCTCCACCGCGATCTTCAAGACGCTCATCTGCCTGAAGACCCGCAACGCCATCATCATCTCCCCGCACCCGGCGGCCGCCAAGTGCACCATCGCCGCCGCCAAGCTCGTGCTTGAGGCCGCGGTCAAGGCCGGCGCGCCCGAGGGCATCATCGGCTGGGTGGACACCCCCTCCATCGAGCTCACCAACAAGGTCATGGCCGACGTTGACATCATTCTCGCCACCGGCGGCCCCGGTATGGTGAAGGCCGCCTACTCCTCCGGCAAGCCCGCCCTGGGCGTCGGCGCCGGCAACACCCCCGTCGTGATCGACGACACGGCCGACATCAAGCTCGCCGTGAACTCCATCATCCACTCCAAGACCTTCGACAACGGCATGATCTGCGCCTCCGAGCAGTCCGTGACCGTGCTGGAGTCCATCTACGCCGAGGTCAAGGCTGAGTTCGCTCGCCGCGGCTGCTACTTCGTGAAGAAGGGCGCCGAGATGGAGGCCCTGCGCGGCGCCATGTTCAAGAACGGCGCGCTCGACCACCGCATCCCCGGCATGCCCGCCGCCAAGATCGCCGAGCTCGCCGGCATCGAGGTGCCCGCCAAGACCAAGATCCTGATCGCCGAGGTCACCTCCACCGATCCGGAGAAGGAGGAGTTCTCCCACGAGAAGCTCTCCCCGGTGCTCGCTATGTACAAGGCCAAGAGCTACCAGGAGGCCGTCGACAAGGCTGAGCACCTCGTGCTCGCCGGCGGCCCCGGCCACACCGCCTCCCTCTACGTGCACCCCGCCGAGGCCGACAAGATCAGCCTCTTCGAGCACACGATGAAGGCCTGCCGCATCGTCATCAACACCCCCTCCTCGCAGGGCGGTATCGGCGACCTGTACAACTTCGGCATGGCTCCGTCCCTCACGCTGGGCTGCGGCTCCTGGGGTGGCAACTCCGTCTCCGAGAATGTTGGGGTGAAGCACTTGATCAACGTCAAGACCGTGGCCGAGCGCCGCGAGAACATGCTGTGGTTCCGCGCTCCCGAGAAGGTCTACTTCAAGAAGGGCTCCACGCCGGTCGCCCTCGATGAGCTGGGCACCGTCATGGGCAAGAAGCGCGCCTTCATCGTCACCGACCAGTTCCTCTTCAAGAACGGCAACACCCGCGCCATCGAGGCCAAGCTCGACGCCATGGGCATCGCGCACGACTGCTTCTACGACGTCGAGCCCGATCCCTCCCTGCAGTGCGCCCGTCGCGGCGCTGCGCAGATGGCCCTGTTCGAGCCGGATGTCATCATCGCCGTGGGCGGCGGCTCCGCTATGGACGCCGGCAAGATCATGTGGATGATGTACGAGCACCCCGAGGCGAACTTCGAGGATATGGCCATGGACTTCATGGATATCCGCAAGCGCGTCTTCACCTTCCCCAAGATGGGCGAGAAGGCCTACTTCGTGGCCGTCCCCACCTCCTCGGGCACCGGTTCGGAGTGCACGCCGTTCGCGATCATCACCGACAAGGACACCGGCATCAAGTGGCCGCTGGCCGACTACGCGCTCATGCCGAACATGGCCATCGTCGACGTCGACAACGCCATGACCGCTCCGCGCGGCCTCACCGCTGCCTCCGGTATCGACGTCATGACCCACGCGATCGAGTCCTACGTCTCCATCATGGCGTCCGACTACACCCGCGGCCTGTCCATGAAGTCCGCCAAGCTGGTCTTCGAGAACCTGCCCGCGTCCTTCGAGAAGGGTGCCGCCGACCCGCACGCCCGCGAGGAGATGCACAACGCCTCCTGCATGGCCGGTATGGCGTTCGCCAACGCCTTCCTGGGCCTCAACCACTCCATGGCCCACAAGCTCGGCGCCTTCCACCACCTGCCCCACGGCATCGCCAACGCCGTCATCCTGACGCGCGTCATGCGCTACAACGCCGCCGAGGCCCCGGTGAAGATGGGCACCTTCTCCCAGTACCCCTACCCCAACGCGCGCGCTGCCTACGCCGAGATGGCCCGCTACTGCGGCATCGAGGGCAAGGACGACGCCGAGGTGTTCGAGAACTTCTGCACTGAGCTCGAGAAGCTCAAGGAGACCATCGGCGTGAAGAAGACCATCGCCGACTACGGTGTCGACGAGGCCTACTTCCTGGAGACCCTCGACGAGATGACCGAGCAGGCCTTCAACGACCAGTGCACCGGCGCCAACCCGCGCTACCCGCTCATGAGCGAGATCAAGGAGCTCTACCTGGACGCCTTCTACGGCCGCGAGCCGCAGGACTACGCCGTCCTCTAAGGGCACCTGCCACAACGTCTGCGAGCGCCCTATGCGGTCGCAGCGCCTGAGCGAAACCACCCGCACCACGCGTGCGGGTGGTTTTTTGGTGCCGCCATACCCAATTTTGGCCCCCTCTATTCACGACGAGCGCAGCGCAACCGCTGACGGAGGGAATGGAACCGCTCGCCCAATTCGCGCCACGATGGGCGCGGTGCACCCTATGATGGTGGTAACCGAACCCGGTACGAAAGGATGGTAACGTCATGATGCTCTCCGACTCCAAGACCCTGCTGGTCGAGCGCGGCAACAAGAAGGTCTACGATCAGGGAACGACGATCGCGAAGGTCTTCAACACCACCAAGCCGGTCTCCGACGTGTTCAACGAGGCGCTCAACTTGGCACGTATCAACGAGTGCGGCATCCGCTCGCCCAAGATCCTCGAGGTATCCGAGATCGAGGGTGTGGGCTGGGGCCTGCTTACCGAGAAGGTCCCGGGCGTGACGCTGGCCGAGAAGATGTCCGCCGAGCCCTCGAAGTTCTACGAGTATCTCGAGCAGTTCGTTGACCTGCAGATCGAGATTCACGGCTACGCCTCCCCGCTGCTCAACCGTCAGCGCGACAAGTACGCGCGCATGATCAACAGCCTGCCGCACATCAACGCCACCACGCGTTACAACCTGCTTGAGCGCCTCGACGGCATGACCCGCGAGTTCCAGATCTGCCACGGCGACTTCAACCCCACGAACGTCATCGTGGGCGACGACGGCAAGCTCTACGTCTGCGACTGGGCGCACGCCACCCAGGGGTCGCCCGCGGCCGACGCCGCCATGACCTACCTGCTGTTCGCCCTTACCGACAAGCAGCAGGCCGAGAGCTACCTGGAGCTGTACTGCGAGCGCGCCGACGTCCCCATGCAGATCGTGCGCAAGTGGACCTCGATCGTGGCCGCCGCCGAACTCTCCCGCAAGCGCGCCGACGTGAACGACGAGTTCCTCATGAGCTGGATCGACGTCTTCGACTACCAGGGCTAATACCGAGGGCATGCCGCAGGCACCGCGCTGCAGCATGCCCCGCGCGCCTGGCCCACCAGACTAGCGCCAAGGGCCACCATAGACAGCAAGCGGGCGAGCACCTGTGCGCACCCGTTGCCGTGCCCCAACGAAGCGAGATGAGGGTTGCTGCTGCACGCGGTGCCCCCCATCCACATATAGCGCCGCGCCGAAGGCCAAGGCCCGCGTCAATACGCGGGCGGACTACACCGTCCGCCCGCGCGCAGGCGCAGGAACGGGCCATACCGGCAACCCGCGCCCGCACGCACGCCTCGATCGGCTATCGGTGCGCGGACACGCACGGCCCGGTCGGCAATCGGCGTGCCGGCGCACAAGTTCAGACACCAATCAGCGCACGGGCGCTGGAGGCGTTGGGTGCTGCAGGGCCCGAAGCGTCATGCCCTGCCGTGCCTGCGGCACCTACCGCAGGCACCAGGCAGCAATCGCCCCCTCATGGCAGACGATGCGCGCGAGCGGCGCCTCGATCACGTTCGAGATGCCCAAATCGCTGAGCAGCTCGGTACGGCGATGGTCGAGCAGCCATCGCATCCCCTGCTCGGACACCACGGTACCGGCGGCGAGCGGCACGAATGAGAAAGTGCGGCCCTGTACGTCGGCAAGCCCCCACGCTTCGCCCGCCTGCAAGATGCGGGCAGAAAAGGCCTCCTCTTCCCAGGCCACGCACGACCCCCAGCTCGCAAGCTGACCCAGCGCGGCAAGCGCGTGATCGGGACGACCGCCCGCAAGACCGGTGCACGTGAGGCGCGCCGTGCCCCATCGGGCGCGGACGGCCCGCAGCGCCAGGGAAAGATCGGTGTGGTCTTTCGCCGGGTTGTAGCGCTCGACCGCCCCGATACGGCCGACGGTCCCAGGCGCTGCATCGGCCCCAGCCGGCGCGCCCTCGGCAGCCGCCACCAGCTGAGAGGCGGCCGGCGAGACCGAATCGGCATCGCCGCAGAACACATCGCATCCGCAGCCGGCTGCCAGCAGCGCATCCAGGCCGTGGTCGACCGCCACGACCGCATCGGCTGTCCGCACCAGGCGGCGCAGCAGATCGGGACCTGGAGCCTCGGGCGATCCGCCCACCACCAGCACCCGAACACCAACGCATGCCGTCCCAGCCTCATCGCGCGTCATGGAAACCTCCTGCCAACCTTGCCGCATACGGTGACATCCTAGCAGACGGCGGTGGTTCGAATCGCACCCAGCACGCCGGCGGTGCAGCTGCGCCAGCGGACCATCATTCTCCCCGTACCGGCAGTGCAGCCTGCGCCAACAGGTCGCTGTATTCACGCATCGGACCGCCATCCCTCCGCGCCGGCGGTTCAGACCACACCAGCATGCCGCCATCCCCACGCCAGCGAGCCGCCGCCGCGCAGCCTTGGGGCAAGCCGCCGCGCCCAGGGCTACCACCCGCCGCCCCATACGCCGCCGCACCAGTCCATCGTCCGGCTCGCATCGCGCTCCTGCGCCCCCCTTCCGCCCTGCGCCCTCTTGTCCAACCGTCCCACACCGTACCCCACCCGGCTAAAGTACTCAACAGCATTTTGTCAAGGGATAAGCCCCGACAATCGGGTGAACGGCAAATTCTCCCCGTCCACCGTCTTGTACATCATTTGGAAATGCAAGCGTGGTAGGGTTGAATTGTCACCGGTTCCACATACGCTTGCGTGCGTGGATGTGCACCGAGAACGAACGTCCCATCCTGTCGATGTGCGTATGCCGAGCCAGAAGACGCCTCAGCAAACCTATGGCACAACGCCGCACATCCTATGGGGTTGATCGTTATGGTCGCATCACCTGTCCTCGTCCCGGACCCGTCGCCCGCCGGCAGCACCGGCAGCGCGCATGCGCCCGCCCCAAAGCGCGCACGCACCCTCATGCTCACCGCCAACGACATCCACCTGTTCGGAACGGGCACCTGGCAGCGCGCATGGGAGAAAATGGGAGCGCACCCCGACACGCAGGACGGGCGCGACGGCTGGCTGTTCCGCGTATGGGCACCGCAGGTGAAAAGCGTGCATGTGGCCGGCCCCTTCAACGACTGGGATCCTGTGGCGACCCCGCTGGCCCGTGCCGCCACCAGCGACATCTGGGAAGGCTTCGTCCCCGGTCTTGCAGCCGGCTCCCTCTACAAATACGTGCTCGAGACGCGCGAGGGCGAGCTGCTGTGGAAGGCCGACCCCTTCGCCTTCCTGGCCGAGACCTGCCCTGGCACCGCCTCGCGCACCTGGGATGTGGACGGCTACACCTGGCACGATGACGCCTGGCTGACCGAGCGCGCCGCAGGCAGCGCGCTGGAGCGCCCCTTGAATATCTACGAGGTGCACCTGGGCTCCTGGATGCGCCACGGCGACGAGCCGCAGGGCGAGCCGCGCCCCGACGGCACCTATCCGGGCCCCGGCGACCCCTTCCCCGCGCAGCGCGGCCGCTACCTCACCTATGACGAGCTTGCCGAGCGCCTGGTGGACTACGCGGTTTCGATGGGCTACACCCATCTTGAGCTCATGCCGCTCATGGAGCACCCCTTCGACGGGTCGTGGGGCTACCAAGCCACCGGCTACTTCGCCGCCACCTCCCGCTTCGGCGAGCCGCAGCAGCTCATGCATCTGATCGACCGTGCACACCAGGCCGGCATCGGCATCATCCTCGACTGGGTGCCCGGCGGCTTCTGTGCCAACGCCGAGGGCCTGGCCACCTTCAACGGGTACATGCTCTACGAGCGCGAGATCCACCCCAACTGGGGCACGCACAAGTTCGACTTCGGCCGCCCCGAGGTGCGCAGCTTCCTGGTTTCCAACGCCCTGTTCTGGATCGAGCTGTTCCACCTGGACGGCATCCGCATGGACGGCGTGTCCAGCATGCTCTACCTGAACTTCGGCGTCGACGACCCGGCGGAGAAGAAGTTCAACGCCTACGGCACCGAGGAGGACCTGGACGCCTCGGCCTTCATCCGCCAGGTGAACACCGCCGTCGAGCAGGCGCATCCCGACATCCTGATGATCGCCGAGGAATCGACCGCCTGGCCGCTCGTGACCTACCCCGCCGCCGACGGCGGCCTCGGGTTCCACCTCAAGTGGGACATGGGCTGGATGAACGACACCCTGCACTACATGCAGACCGACTTCCCCTGGCGCCCCGGCAACCACAACCTGCTCACCTTCTCGATCATGTACGCCTTCTCCGAGAACTTCGTGCTGCCGCTGTCGCACGACGAGGTCGTGAACGGCAAATGCTCGCTGATCGGGCGCATGCCCGGCGACCAGTGGCGCCAGTTCGCCGGCCTGCGGACCCTGGCGTTCTACCAGATGATGCATCCCGGCGCCAAGCTCACCTTCATGGGCGACGAGATCGGCCAGTACATCGAGTGGCGCTACTACGAGTCGATCGAGTGGTTCCTGGCAGAGCGCTTCGACGTCCATGCCGCCCAGCAGCACTTCATCGCCGCGCTCAACCGGCGCTACCGCGACCTACCGGCCCTCTGGGAGCAGTCCTACAGCCCGGAGGGCTTCGAGTGGATCGACGCCGACAACAGCGCGCAGTCGGTCATCTCGTTTGTGCGCCACGGCAAGCGCCCGCAGGATGACCTGCTCGTATTCATCAACTTCGACCCGGCGTCCTACGAGCGCTACCGCGTGGGTGTGCCGCGAGAAGGCGACTGGGAGCTGGTGTTCAACACCGATGAGGAGACATTCGGCGGCAGCGGCTACCCAACGGCGGCCTGCGCCGCGAGCGAGCCGGTGTTCTGGAATGGGCGCGAACAGTCCATCGAGATCTCCGTGCCCGGGCTCGCCGGCCTCATCTACCGGCGCCGCGGTCCGAGCTCCTATGTGCCGCCCCGTGCTGAGACGGGCGCCGAGACGGCAGACGAGACAGGTACTGGAGCGGAGGCCAAGGCGAGTGCCGAGGCGGCCGAGAGCGCCCCGCGCAGCATTCCGGGTTCGTCATCTGGCCATCTGGAGCCGAAAAACGGCTCTGGACGTCCGAAATCCGAACCCGAGAATGCCAGACGGCCCAGTGGCGAACCCGAATCGGCCGGACGTCCGAAATCCGAACCCGGATCGACTGTACGGCAGAAATCCGAACCCGGATCGGCTGGACGTCCGAAATCCGAACCCGGGAATGCCGCCGGTCCCCGCGCAGCGGACGCAGGCCGGGTTCCCGGCGGCACCCCGGTCGACGCAAGCCCGGTGCCCGACAACACCGGGACGGACGCCGAGCGCAGCACCGGCAAGCGCGCGAAGGCTCGCAAGACCGGCAGCTCCCCCGCGACCCGACGGCGGCGGCGCACCTAACACAGAGCTTACGAACATGTGTCCGCACCATGTGAGAGTATAGAGACCCCCCGATCCCTGCAAGACATCCCAACCCGGCAACCGAAAGGCACACGACCCCCATGAACGCGATCTTCACCAGCAAAGCGGAATTCATCGAGCAGTACCGCGAGGCGGTGCGCACCGTCTCGGGCAAGGAGTTCGAGGAGGTGGGCGATATCGACCGCTTCAACGCGCTCGCCCAGCTCGTCGCCTCGCGCGCCCGCAGCGTGGCCTCGCAAACCGATGCGCGCGTCCGCGAGACGGGCAAAAAGCGCGTGTACTACTTCTCGATCGAGTTCCTGATCGGGCGCCTGCTCGACAACTACCTGCTCAACTTCGGCGTCCGCGACCTGGTGGCCGACGCCGTGGCGTCCATGGGTGGCGACCTGCAGGCCATCGAGGACGCCGAGCCCGATCCGGCGCTCGGCAACGGCGGCCTGGGGCGCCTGGCCGCGTGCTTCCTCGACTCCATGGCCCACGAGGGCATCGCCGGGTACGGCAACGGCATGCGCTACCGCTACGGCCTGTTCAAGCAGGAGATCGTGGACGGCCGCCAGGTCGAGGTGGCCGACGAGTGGCTCTCCCACGGCTATCCCTGGGAGGCGCGCCGCCCCGACCGCGCGGTGCGCATCGGCTTCGGCGGGCACGTGGAGTCCTGGCAGGACGGCGATCGGACCGCTTACCGCACCGTGGACACCCAAGACGTGCTCGCGGTGCCCTACGACATCCCGGTGGTGGGATACGGCGGCGAATGGGTCAACAAGCTGCGCGTCTGGAGCTCCGAGCCCATCGACGAGCACTTCGACCTGGACGCGTTCAACGCCGGCGACTACACCGGTGCCGACGCCGACCGCGCCAACGCCGAGGCCATCTCGGCAATCCTGTACCCCAACGATGCGGGCGAACACGGCCGCCTGCTGCGCCTCAAGCAGGAGTACCTGTTCGTGGCCGCCGGCATCGCCACCCTGCTGGACACCTTCCGCCGCGAGCACGGGCGCGCCTGGGCGTCGCTGCCCGACCACGTGGCCATCCACACCAACGACACGCATCCGGCCATGTGCGCGCCCGAGCTCATGCGCGTGCTCATGGACGAAGAGGGGCTGAGCTGGGACGACGCTTGGGACATCGTCACGCGCACGGTTTCCTACACCAACCACACCATCCTGCCCGAGGCGCTCGAGAAGTGGCCCATCTCGACCTTCTCGGCCCTGCTGCCGCGCATCTACCAGATCATCGACGAGATCAGCCGCCGGTGGCGCGAGGGTTTCGACATGTCCCAGCCCGACGCCGCCGAGCGCCTGCGCGCCACCGCGGTGCTGTGGGACGGCGAGGTCCGCATGGCGAACCTCTCGGTCATCTGCAGCCACTCGGTCAACGGCGTGGCCCAGATCCACACCGACATCCTGAAGGCCTCCACCTTGAAGGACTTCGCCGCCATCTCGCCCGAGAAGTTCAACAACAAAACCAACGGCATCAGCCACCGCCGGTTCTTCGCCGAGTCGAACCCGCCGCTGGCCAAGCTCGTGACCGAGGCGATCGGGGACGGCTGGCTCGACGACGCCAGCGAGCTCAAGCGCCTGGTGCCCTTCGAGCAGGATGCGTCGTTTTTGGAGCGCGTGGGCGCGGCCAAGCAGGCCAACAAGCTGCGCCTGGCGCGCTACGTCGAGCGCACCTGCGGGCTTGCCATCGACCCCACCAGCATCTTCGACGTGCAGGTCAAGCGCTTCCACGCCTACAAGCGCCAGCTGCTGAACATCATGAAGGTCATGGACCTCTACAACCGTCTGATCGACGATCCGTCCTTCTCCGTCGCCCCCACCACGTTCATCTTCTCGGGTAAGGCGGCGTCGAGCTACGTGTTCGCCAAGGAGGTCATCCGCCTCATCAACGGCGTGGCCGAGGTCGTGAACCGCGACCCGCGCGTGAACGAGGTCCTGAAGGTCTGCTTCATCCCCAACTTCCGCGTCTCGAACGCCCAGCTCATCTACCCCGCCGCCGAGATCTCCGAGCAGATCTCGACCGCCGGCAAGGAGGCGTCGGGCACCTCGAACATGAAGCTCATGATGAACGGCGCCATCACGCTGGGTACCATGGACGGCGCCAACATCGAGATCGTCGAGCTGGCCGGCCGCGAGAACGAGGCGATCTTCGGCCTCACCACCGCCGAGGTGGAGCAGCTGCGCCGCGAGGGGCGCTACTTCGCCTGGGACATGGTCAACGCCGACCGCGCGCGCCTGGGCCGCATCGTCGACCAGCTCACCGACGACACCTTCGCCGCGCAGTCCGGCCCCTTCGAGAGCATCCACCACGAGCTCATGCTCAACAACGACTACGACCTCGTGCTCAAGGACTTCCACTCCTATGTGGATGCCTGGGAGCAGCTCACGTCCGGCTACGCCGACGCTGCCAGTTGGAACCGCCGCGCGCTGCACAACACCGCTATGTCCGGCTGGTTCTCGTCCGACCGCACCATCCGCGCCTATCGCGACGAGATCTGGCACGCCTAGGCAGGCATCGCGCGATCGTCGCGCCCCCGCTCATGCACCATCGGTCGCCGCGATCACGGCACGCGGCGATACGTCCGGCGAGCTGCCGTGAAAAGAACCGTTCGGCAAGACATCGAATCGCACGGAGGAAAGGGAGAGTTCGATGGCACAGAAAGAATGCATCGCGATGCTACTCGCGGGAGGTCAGGGCAGCAGGCTGGGCGCCCTGACATCCAAGATCGCCAAACCGGCCGTCAGCTTCGGAGGTAAATTCCGCATCATCGACTTCTCGCTGTCGAACTGCGCGAACTCCGGCATCGACACCGTGGGCGTGCTCACGCAGTACCGCCCCTACCAGCTCCACGAGTACGTGGCCTCGGGCCGCGCTTGGGATCTGGCCGAGCATGGGGCCGGCGTGTCGATTCTGCCGCCGTACGCCACGCAGGAGGGAGGCGCCTGGTACGCGGGCACGGCCGACGCCATCACGCAGAACATCGAGTTCATCAAGAGCCACGACCCCTCCTACGTGCTCATCCTGTCCGGCGACCACCTCTACCGCATGGACTACCGCAAGATGCTCGAATCCCACATCGCGCACGACGCCGACCTCACGGTCTCGGTCATGCCGGTGGCCTGGGAGGAGGCCAGCCGGTTCGGCATCATCACCGCCAATCCCGACGACGGCCGCATCGAGAAGTTCACCGAGAAGCCTGAGAAACCCGATTCCAACCTGGCGTCCATGGGCATCTACATCTTCAGCACGCAGGTCCTGCTCGACGCACTCGAGGCCGATGCGCTCGACCAGCGCAGCTCGCACGACTTCGGCAAGGACATCATCCCCACGCTGCTCGACGACGGCAAGCGCCTGTTCACCTACGAGTTCAACGGGTTCTGGAAAGACGTGGGCACCATCGCCAGCTACCACGAGACCTCGATGGACCTGCTGGGACCCGATCCCGAGTTCGACCTGTTCGACAAGAACTTCCCCATCATGAGCAACGACTCCACCCGCCCGCCGCACTTCATCGGCCCCGACGGGCGCCTGGATGACTGCCTGGTCTCCAACGGCTGCCGCATCTACGGTACCGCTCGCCACTCGATCCTGTCCACCGACTGCATCGTGGGCGAGCGCGCCATCGTGGAGGACTCGGTGCTGCTGCCCGGGGCCTGGGTGAAAGACGGGGCGCACGTGGTGCGCGCCATCCTCGGAGAGAATGCCGTGGTGGAAGAGGGAGCCAAGCTCGGCAGCGTCGACGGCACTCGGGACACGGCGGTCGTCGGCAACGACGTCGTCATCGGAAAGGGGGAATGAACCGATGATCAACCGCAAGGCCATCGGCTATATCACCGCAAACTACTCCAGCAACGAGAAAAGCGCCCTGCTTGAGGGCCGCCCGCTGGCGAGCTGCCCGTTCATGGGCCGCTACCGCCTGATCGACTTCCCACTGTCGAACATGACCAACGCCGGCATCCGCACGGTGGGCGTTGTGTTGCCCGGCAACTACCGCTCGCTCGTCGACCACCTGGGGTCGGGCCGTGAATGGGAGCTCGACCGCAAGAAGGGCGGCCTGTTCCTGCTGCCCGGCAGCGCCTACGGCACCGCCAAGCACGGCATGCGCTTCCTGCTGCGCGACATCATCTCCAACCGCATGATCTTGCAGCGCGCCACCGAGCCCTACGTGGTCATGAGCGGCACCAACATCGTGTTCAACATGGATCTTGCCAGCGTGATCGACGCCCATGAGACGAGCGGCGCCGCCATCACCCTCATCTACAAGCGCGCCGACCGCGACCTGCCGGACGTGGCGCGCCTGCAGATCGGCGAGGCGGGCCGCGTGCAGACCATGGACAGCGGCTGCGGCTACGGCGACGCCGAGTTCCTCGACTGCTTCATCATCGACCGCGAACTGCTGCTGCGGATCTGCGACAACTACGTAAGCCTGGACCACCTCGACCTGTTCGAGGCCATCCGCAACGACTTCGGGCGCATCGACGTGTGCAGCTACGAGTTCAAGGGCATGGCCGTGGGCATGTTCAACGAGGAGACCTACTACCGTCGCAGCATGGAGATGCTCAATCCCGAGGTCATGCACCAGCTGTTCACCCACGAGCGGCCCATCATGACCAAGGCTCATGACACGCCGCCGGCGAAGTTCGCCTCGGGCTCGAACGCCTGCAACTCCTACATCTCGGCCGGATGCCGGATCGAGGGCACGGTGCGCGGGTCGATCCTGTCGCGCGACGTGGTGGTGGAAAGCGGCGCGTATGTGTCGAACAGCGTCATCATGCAGGGCTGCCGCATCGAGCGCGGCGCGCGCGTGGAGAACGCCATCATCGACAAGAACAACGTCGTGCCCGCCCAAACCGAGCTGCGCGGCACACCCGACGCCACGCTCGTGATCCCCAAGGTCCCCTTGGGCTCCGACTAGCCGCTCCGGCTGCGGCGCCCGCGCGCTTTACGCGCCTGCGCGCCGCCGCAGCCTCGCCCCGCCTGCCGCCCGCGCCCGCGGCGGGCGGGGCTCTCCGCACACGCGGGCGCACCGTACCTGCACAGGGAGTGATTCGATGACCGCACCTCAAACCGATAGCCTGCACATCCTGTTCGCCAGCGCCGAAGCGGCGCCCTTTGTGAAAACCGGCGGACTGGGCGATGTGGCGGGCTCGCTGCCCCAGGCGCTCGCCGCCGCCGGCGCGCAGGTGATCGTCATGGTGCCCAAGTACGGTACCATCGACGCCGCCTACACCGACGAGATGGAGCACCTCTGCGATTTCTACGTGCCCCTAGGCTGGCGCAACGAGTACTGCGGCCTGGAGCGCCTGCACCGCGGCGGGGTCGACTACCTGTTCATCGACAACGAGCGCTACTTCAAGCGCAGCTACCCGTACGGCTTTTTCGACGACGGCGAGCGCTTCGCCTTCTTCTCGAAAGCGGTGGTGGAAAGCATCCAGCACCTGCCGGGCGGCTGGCGCTGCGACGTGTTGCATTGCAACGACTGGCACACGGCCATGGCACCGGTGTTTCTGCGCGAGTTCTACCAGGGACTTCCCGCCTACGAACACGTCCGCACCGTGTTTTCCATCCACAACATCGCCTTCCAGGGGCAGTTCTCGGCCAAGGTCCTCTCCGACATCCTGGGGCTGGCCCACGTCCCGGCGGCGGCGTTCCAGCTCACCTGCGGACCGGACGCCATCAACTACATGCAGGGCGCGCTCAACTACACCGATGCGATCACGACGGTCTCCCCCACCTACGCCGCCGAGATCCAAACGCCCGAATACGGCGAGGGCCTTGACGGCATCCTGCGCAGGCGCTCCTCGATCCTGCACGGCATCGTGAACGGCATCGACACCGCCGCCTTCGACCCCGCGCATGACACGGCGATCGCCGAGACCTACACCGCAGCCGACCGCAGCGGCAAGGCGGCGTGCAAGGCGGCCCTGCAGCAGGAGCTCGGCCTGGAGGTGCGCTCCGACCGCCCGCTCATGGTGATGGTCACGCGCCTGACCCGCCAAAAGGGCCTGGACCTGGTTACCTACGCGCTCGACCGAATCTTGTCCGGTGGCATCCAGGTGGCAATCCTGGGCACGGGCGACACCGCCTACGAGAACGCCTTGCGCTACTTCGAGGGCAAGTACCCCGGCACCTGCGCGGCGCGCATCCAGTTCGACCCCGCACTCTCGCAGCGCATGTACGCCGGCGCCGATATGTTCCTCATGCCGTCGCTGTTCGAGCCGTGCGGCCTGTCCCAGATGATCGCCATGCGCTACGGCACCCTGCCGATCGTGCGCGAGACCGGCGGCCTGCGCGACACGGTGGAGCCCTACAACAGGTTCACGGGCGCCGGCTGCGGGTTCAGCTTCGCCAACTTCAACGGCGACGAGATGGCCGATACGGTGTTCCGCGCCGCGCGCCTGTTCTGGGACGACCGCGCCAGCTGGAACACGCTGGTCGACCACGCCATGGAGCAGGATTTCAGCTGGAAGCGCTCGGCCAACACCTACCTGGAGCTGTATCGCAGCCTCCATCCCGAGATGACCTTCGCCGTCATGGACGAGGACGAGGATACGGAAGCGGCCGGCGGTGCCGCGGCGGAGAGCGTGGCTGCAGGCGACGGCGCTGTCTCGACCGGTCCGAGCGCTGCTGCAACGGTCGACACGGCCGAGACGGATGCCCCCGATACGAGCGTGAAGGCACACACCTCGGCGCGCACAGCCGAAACCGTAGAAACCGGCGCCGACGCCGCTGCAAAGCCCGCGGGCAAGCCCGCCGCCGCTGCGACAAAACCTGCGGCGAAGAAGCCCGCACGCGCCGCGACCTCTGCGCGCAGCGCGACCGCGGCCCGCGCCAAGCGCACCGGGACGGCTGCGGCCCGCACCAAGACGACTCCGCACAAGAAGGCAGCCTCGGCAAAGGCGGCGGCCGCATCCGACGGTGCGGCCAAGACGGTACCGGCTGCGACCACGACACCCCGCACCGACAGCAAGACCGCTGCGGTCGCGCAGGACGACAGCGCGAAGACGGACGGCGCTAAGAAGGCTGGCAGCGCCACGGCGCAGACCGCCCCGAGCACCGGCACGAAGACCGCGACCGCACAACCGGCCGCAACGCCCCAGAAGGCATCGTCACGCGGCGCTAAGGCCGCTGCGAGCGCTCGCAGCGCGAAGGCAGGTGCAACCAAGAAGGCTGCAACCGCATCCGCCAGCGGAGCGAAGGCGTCCAAAGCCGCTGCCGCCGCACCTGCCAGCGACGCAAAGGATCCCAAGGCCGCAGCATCCGCCAGCCGCGCGAAGCGCGCCGCCGCCCCCGATGCCGCACCCGGCACCAAGGCCGGCACCGCATCCGGTACGAAAGCCGCTGCCAAAACCGGCAGCACATCTGGCGCCAAGGGTGGCACCAAGCCTGCCGCCACCCGC
>CABRHH010000029.1 GCA_902470695.1 uncultured Collinsella sp. | reverse complement strand
CGGTGGGGCGCGACTGGCCGGCAGGTGTGGTCGGTTGTGTCGCCTGCGGAGAGTGCCTGTTCGCCGTCCGCGTTGCGGATGACGCGGGCGGAGGCAAACTTTGGATCGATGAAGGGGACGGCGGCATGGCAAAAGCGGCGAAGGTGCAGAAAACCAACGCGATGCGCGAGCTTGATCGAGCGGGCGTCGCCTATTGCGTGCACACCTATAAGGACGACGGGGAGCACGCACGCGGCCTGGGCGTCGCGATTTCTCAGCAGCTGGGGGAGGACCCGCGCCGTGGGTTCAAGACCCTGGTGGCGCTCGACCCATCCGGCTCTCCGGTGGTGTGCTGCGTGCCCGTTGCCGCGGAGATCGACTTCAAGGCGGCGGCTCGCGCGGTGGGAGTGAAGTCGCTTGCCATGCTGCCTACCAAGGAGCTGACGGCGACGACTGGCTACGTGCGCGGCGGCGTGTCGCCCGTGGGGATGCGCAAGCGCTTCCCCGTGGTTATCGATGCATCGTGCATGGCATTCGACCGCATCTATATTTCCGGCGGGCGCTGCGGGGTGCAGCTGGAGCTCGCTCCGCACGATCTGATTGCCCAGACCAAAGCCATCGTCGCCCCCGTGGTCCACGCCCCGCAGGAAGGCTTGCAGAGTTGATCGCCGGCAGTCCGATCGATGATGGCACGATTGATGGCAACGCGATCGAAGGGGCCCGATCGAGGACGGCTCGATCGACGGTGGTGCAATTGATGGCAGCTCGATTGGATGCGCTTGCTTCAGAAGCGCGATTTGCGTTCGATTCGCCTTCGATTTGCGTTTAAATCGCGTTCGATTTGCGCGCGAGCCGCATGCGCGGAGTCGCGAAGTCCCATGGATGCGGGTGCGAACGGGGCGTATGCAACGGGCGATTTGCGTGCGGGTGCCGGCGATCGGAACGCTGCGGATCGCCGGGCGTGGGCAGTCTTTTCAGCGGGCTGCCCAGTTGCAATCGATCTGCCTGCAGAAACGTAGCGGTTGTGAAAGCTATCTGCCGGATGGGTGCGATGGCTGGTCTGCTGGCTCCCGGGTTGTTATCCTTGTGGGGTCCGACGACGTAAGGAATTCTTGCTATGAAATTCAAACGTACCAAGGTCGTTGTCACCACGTTTATGCTTTCGGCGGCGCTCGTTGCCGCCGGCATGCCTGCGGCAGCCTTTGCCGATGACACCGACGAGCTCCAGCAGCGCGTCAACGAGGCGTATGCAACGCTTCAGTCTTACACCACAGAACTCGAGCAGGCCAACGCCGAGCTCGAGACGGTGAAGCAGAACCTCTCCGACGTGCAGGAGCAGATTACCCAAACCCAATCGGATATCGATACGAAGAAGGCCGAGGTTGCCGACGGGCAGAAGGTCATCTCCGATCGCTTGTCCACCACCTACAAGCAGGGCAACGCGAACCTGCTGACCATGGTCCTCGGCGCCTCGAGTTTCGATGACCTGTTCTCGCGCGTGTTCTACGCCAACAAGGTCGCCGATGCCGACGCGGCCGTTGTGGAGCAGGTCAAGTCCGATGTCGAGGAGCTCAAGAAAAAGGAAGCGGAGCTTGCCGAGCAGGAGGCTCAGCAAAAGCAGCTCGTTTCCGACCAGGAGACGAAGACCGCCGAGGTGAGCTCGAAGCTCAACCAGCAGCAGAGCTACTACAACGGTCTCGACACGCAGCTCAAGGAGCAGCTTGCCCAGGAGGCGGCTCGCCAGCAGGCTGAGCAGGCTGCCAAGGAGCAGCAGAGCTCGAACAGCGGCAGCTCTTCCAACGGCAGCTCGAACAGCGGTAATTCCAACAGCGGAAACTCGAGCAACGGCAATTCGGGCAACAACAGCTCCAACAACAACGGTGGTTCCAACAATAACGGTGGGAACAACAACTCCAACAACAATACCAACAAGCCGAGCGATAACGGCAACACCGATTCCGGCAACGCGCCCTCCAGCGTGGTTTCCGCGGCGCTCGCACAGGTCGGCAAGCCCTATGTATGGGGGGCGGGCGGCCCCAACTCGTTCGACTGCTCGGGCCTGACCTCGTATGCCTACGCGCAGGTTGGCTATACGATCCCGCACCAGTCCCAGCAGCAGTACAACATGGTTAAGAACAAGGGGCATCTGGTATACAACATCAGCAGCCTGAAGGCAGGAGACCTGGTGTTCTGGGGAACCGGCGGTTCCGGCAGCAGCATCTACCATGTGGGCATCTACATCGGTAACGGCCAGTATGTGCACGCCTCCATGCCCGGCGTGGGAGTGGTCACGGCGACCCTCTATACGGGCGGCAACTACGTGGGCGGCGGCTCGCCGGTGTAGTCGGCGGTCCGTTCGAAATCGAAGCGTACGCGAAGCCCCCGGCATGGCCCGGGGGCTTTTTAAAACTCTTGAAACGGGGAGCTTGAATCGATGAGCGAGGACACGCGACCGCGCGGTGCGCATTTTGCCCCGGTTGGTTCGAAGGCGCGCAGAGGCGCCGTTGCGGATTCGGAAGGTGGCGGTGCGCCCGGGCGACATCGCGTCACGTCGGAGGTTCTCTCAGATACAGCCGTATCCGCTGAGTCGGCAGATGCCCACGACGGAGAGACGGGCCTGTTTCCACGCCTTGAGGACGATGTCATCGATCACGGCTACCGCGGGACCTCGGAGCACTTCGGCAGTGCTGCGCCTGTCGCCGCCGAGACCGCGCCTGTCGCCGCCGGCGCTGCGGCTCCGCGTGCGGTGGCCCATATGCTGGACCCGGAGGATGATCGCCCTCAAACGGCTACGTTCGTAGCGGCCCATATGCCGGCGTCAGAGGAGCGCCCTCAATCTGCCACGTCCGCTGCGGCCTATATGGCGGCGCCGGAGGTGAGCCGCCCGCGCCCCGATGAGACCGCGGTGTTCATCGCGCTCGCCGAGGCGTCACGCATCGAGTCGGCGGCGGCCACGGCGCGCCCCGACGAGACGGCACAGTACATCGGCTTGGCAACGCCGCAGGTGCAGAGCCTTGAACGGAGCATGCGGCCCGATGCGCCGCTGCCTGCATCGCCGATGCGTACAGTGGGCGCGCGGGTGGCTGATGGCCATGCGGCACGCGTGGGCACCGCTGCTCCTGCGGTTGCACAGGCGCCTGCCCCTGCTCCTCAGGCCGCGGAGGTCGAGGAGACCGAGGAGGAGGTCGAGCAGCTGGCCGCGCGCAAGGCCAACGGCGCGTCCCTGCTCGTGCTCATCAGCCGCATTACCGGGTTCGGTCGCACGATGGCGCAGGCCAATGCGCTCTCTGGGGCCCTCATGGCGGTTGCGAGCTGCTATACGGTTGCCTCGACGCTGCCGAACTTCCTCTACGAGCTCGTGGTGGGCGGCATGCTTATCACCTCGTTTTTGCCGGTGTACCTGGCGGTGCGTAAGCGGGCTGGGGCTCAGGGCGCGGCCGCCTACGCTTCCAACCTGCTTTCCCTCGTGCTGATCGTTATGGGTGTGCTTTCTGTCCTGTGCTTCGCCTTCGCGGTCCCGCTCGTGTGGACCCAATCGGCAGGTGCCAGCGCGGACTTCGATTTTGACCTCGCGGTCTGGTTCTTCCGGTTCTTCGCCTTTGAGGTCGTGCTCTACGGTGCCTCCTCCATCATCTCCGGCGTGCTCAATGCCGAGCGCGACTACGTGTGGAGCAACGCCGCCCCCATCGTGAACAACATCATCACGATCGCGTCGTTCAGCATCTATGCGTTCGTGGTGAAGCGGGGCATCATGGGCTGGGAACAGGCGCTGATCATCCTGGCGGTCGGCAATCCGCTCGGCGTGGCCTCGCAGGTGCTCATCCAGGTGCCCGCCCTGCGCCGCCATGGCGTGCGGCTGCGGTTCAGGGTGGATATTCACGACCCGGCCATCAAGGAGACCCTGGCGATCGGTCTGCCGACGTTGCTGGTCACGTTCGCGTCGTTCCCCACGAACGCCGTTCAGTCGTCCTGCGCGCTGCAGGTGACCGCAAACGGCGCGGCGATCGCCTATTATTCACGCGTCTGGTACGTGCTGCCCTTTTCGATCCTGGCGATTCCCATCTCCACCACGATGTTCACCGAGCTGTCGAATTTCCGCGTCGCGGGACGCATGGACGCCTATCGCCGGACGGTCGCCTCGGGTATCCGCAAGATTTCGTTCACGATGATTCCCTGCGTGCTGCTGCTGGCGATCTTCGCCCCGCAGCTCATCGCGATCATCGGTGGCTTCGATGCGTCCGACGCTGCGCTCACAGCCACCTACCTGCAGGTGCAGGCAATCGCGCTGCCCTTCTACGGTATCTCGACCTACCTGCAGAAGGTATGCTCCTCGCTCATGCGCATGAAGTTCTACGCGATCGCCACCTGCGTGGCGGCGGCGGTCCAGGTGGCGTTCTGCATCGTGTTGACGCCGGTGTACGGCCTGTACGTGGTTCCGGCGAGCTCGACGTTCTTCTTCATCGCCGTCGACGTGGTGACCATCTGGCACGTCCGGCGCGAGATCGGCCCGTTCGGCATGGGGTCCGTAGTGCGCTCCAGCCTCTACGCCCTGGTGTTCGGGGCCATCGGCGCCGCGGCGGGCTGGCTGATCCTGCATGCCTTGACCGCCGCGCTCGGCCCGGCGAGCGGCATGCTACGCAACCTGCTGTATACCGCAGTTGCCGGTATTCCGGCGTTGCTTGTGGCGTTCGGCGGTGCCTACGCGGCCCGTGTGTCGGAGGCGCCGTTTTTCGATGCGCTGTTCGGTCGCGTCGGGCGGATGCTGCATCGCGCGCGATAGCGGCTGGCTGAGTTAGCGCGGGAGGTCGCTCGGACGGCTGCCCGCGCGCCGGTTGCCCCATGCGGGCAGCTGCGGCGGCGATGCGCCCCGTGCCGACGCCCGTTCACGGCGGCTGCCCGCGTGGGCAGCTGGCGCCGGGGCAGCCCGTTGCAGATGGGTGCCTCGGCGCGCCTGCAACGTTAGAACGAGGTCTCAGTGGCCTCGGGGTAGTAGCGCTTGAACTTGCGATACTGGTTTAGCTCCGTGAGGATCACCTCGAGCTGGCGTCGCAGGCCGCGGTCGTGCTCGTAGCGTTGCGGATCGAACACGTCCCCACGCGTCACGAGGGCGTCGAAGCGCGCCAGCAGCTGCGGGTCGCGCAGGTAGCGGCGCACCAGGCGAAGGGGCACCAGGGAGTAGAGCACCTCGCGCTCGATGCGCACCGGCTCGACCGCCTGCCCGCAGACCAGGTCTTCTACGCAGAAGCGCATGGGGTTCGCCCCCGCGGCGCAGTTGTAATAGGAGTTGCGCCCGATGCGCGGGTTCACCTCGAACAGCAGGGTGCGGCCGCTGGTGGGGTCGCGCTTGATGTCGAAATTGGCAAACCCGCGGTAGCCGATGCTCACGAGCATCTCGGCGCACCGCTCCCACAGCCCGGGCATGGGCGCGGTAATCATGGCCACGGGGTTGCCCAGCATGGAGGGCGCGTGGTCCTCGAGCAGGACGTTCGCGCCGCCGAACAGCGTGGGCACGCCGCGGCTGTCGATGTAGAGGGTGATGGAGTCCATATGGGTGTCATCACCGCCGATGAGCTCCTGTACCAAAAACGTTCCGGTGAACCCTGCCGCGCGCAGCGCTGCCCACAGCTCGTCGAGCTGCTCAGGCCGCTCGATGAAATACACCTTCTTGAAGCCCTGATTCAGATACGCCGCGTACTCGGGGGAGAACGCCGGCTTTGCCACCACGGGAAACGGCAGCGCGCTGGGGGCGATGGGCGCGTTCCCGGCTAGCTCGACGCGCTCGGTGGCCGGGGTTGCAAGGCCGTGGGCGGCGCAGAGCTCGCCGAAGCGGAACTTGTCGGAGGTCTGCTCGATGACGGACAGCTCCGGGGTGGGGCTCACGATGTCGGGACGCTCGGCGCGCACGTCAGCGAGTGCGGGAATGCACGACTCGGAGTTGGTCATGAGCAGGATCTTCTTGCCGGGATGGCGCGCCTCGATGCGCTCGATGGCGGCCCGGACCGCCTGGGCGCTCAGCTCCGCGATCGGCTCGTGCTCGAAGATGCGGGAATGCTTGATGATGCCGATGGGCTCCTGGATGACCGCGTAGGAGCGCACGCCGTAGGCCTCGTGGAACTCACGGCCGAGCGCGTAGGCGCCGATGTCGCCGCCCAGGATGACGGGTACGAACGAAGGCTGGTTCGGCGGTGTGGCCATAGCTGCTCCTATCAGGCGGGTCGTTGCAGCAGACATGATAGCGCATGGGCGCGCGTGCGGCTGCGCCAGGTCGGCCGTCTCCTCTGCGGCGTGGTCTCTTCATAGAAACGGCCTCCGCCCTTAGGCGCGCGGGGCCGAGCTCGGGTAGGATGATGAACATATGCGATTCAACACCGATGAACGGAGCGATGCCGGATGCAGGTCAAGGAGCTGTCGGGCGAGGAGTACGAGCGTATCCTGATGGGTATGTGCCCGCACCCGCCGATCGAGCAGCTGCCGGTATGGCAGGAGTACGAGGCGACGATCCCCGGCCGCAGCTTCTGGGGCTATGTGGCCTTCTTTGAGGGCGATGAGGTTGCGGCGGTGGCCGCCCTGCAGCAGTACGAGACGCACGGGTACCGGTACCTGCGCGCTCGCCATGCGCCGGTGTGGGCGCAGGCTCCCGATGCGGCGCGCGAGTCGGCGGCGCTCCAGGCGCTCGCCTCCTTCGTGCGCGCCAAGGACAAAAAGCAGGTCTTTATCCGCCTGGCGGTAGACGCCGAGCTCCCCGAGACGCGTCCGTGTCTCTCCACGCTGCCCTATGACACCACGGCCGTGATCGAGCTCGCCGGCGGGGAGGATGAGATCTTGGCCCGCATGAAGCCGCGCGGCCGTCGCGATGTCCGCAAGGCCCTGCGCGAAAGCGAGGCTGTCTGCGCCGATGAGACCGAGCGCGCCGCCGCCTCGTTCGAGGAATACTACGAGATCATGCGGGAAACCGGCGCGCGCGATGGCTTCGCTCCGGCGCCGATCGACGATTACCGCAACATGATTGCCCTGCTGGGCCCCGAGCGCTGCCGCGTGTTCGCCGGCCGCGTGGACGGCCGCGTGGTTACCTGGTCGATCGTGACCATCTCGGGAGACGTCGCCACGCGCTACTACGGCGCTTCCCGCAGCGAGGGGCGCCGCCATGCCACCGACAAGCTCGTGCTATTCGAGAGCTGCGCGCTGTCCGAGCGCGGCGTGGCCGTCTACGACCTCATGGGCATCGGCAGCGAGTTCCAGCCGGCGACCATGGGGCTGAACGAGTTCAAGACGAAGTTCGCCAAAGACGGCGTGCGGCATGTGGCCCCCGACCGCGACCTGCCGCTCAACCGCGTGTTCTACCGCACGCTCGTGGGCCTGAAGGGCGCCCGTGCACGCCTCCGCCGCGACGGCGCGTAAATGCGGCGCATCTCCATGGACAAGCCCGACAGCATGGCAGAGGGCGAACCCGTGCCGCCCGCCCGCCCCTTCGACGTCCACGCGGCTGCCGCGCACGTGCGCGCCCGCACCCACGGCGCTGCCCCCAGCTTGGTTGAGCAGGTTGCCAAGGTCCCCACCGATCCCGGCTGCTACCTGTGGAAGAACGCTGCGGGCGAGGTCATCTACGTCGGCAAGGCGAAAAACCTGCGTGCGCGCCTGCGCCAGTACGTGACCCTCACCGACGACCGCGCCAAGATTCCGCTGATGATGCAGCTCGTCGAGAGCTTCGACTACCTGGTGGTGGACAACGAGCACGAGGCGCTCGTGCTCGAGCGCAACCTCATCGCGCAGTACCATCCCTATTTCAACGTCGACTACAAAGACGACAAGTCCTATCCCTATATCGCCATCACCAAAGGCGACCTGTTCCCGGCGATCAAGTACACGCGCGAGCGGCATCGCCCCGACACGCGCTACTTCGGCCCCTATACCGACAGCCGCGCCGCCCGCGAGACCATCGACACGCTGCGCAAGGTCACGCCCATCTGCACGGCCACCTGCGCGGAGTGGAAGCGCGTGCGCCGTCTGCTGGAAAAGCGGCCCGACGACGCCGACCTGGTGCAGATGATCTGCGCGAGCAAGGGCCGCCCCTGCTTCGACTATCACGTGGGACGCGGCCCGGGGGTATGCGCCGGTGCGATCTCGCCGGAGGATTACGCCCGCAACGTGCGGCGGGTGGAGCGCTTCTTGTCCGGGCAGCGCCGTGAGCTGATCGGCGAGCTGAAAGACGAGATGGCCTCCGCGGCCCAGGATCTGGATTTCGAGCGCGCCGGCCGCATTAAGCGCCGCCTGGAGGTGGTGAGCGGCCTGGACGATCGGCAGCAGGTCGTGTTTCCCACCAGCGTCGACATCGATGTGGTGGGGTTCTACCGCGAGGAGACGATCGCGGGTGCCTGCGTGTTCGTGGTCCGCGAGGGGCGCGTGCAGCGCACCTGCGAGTTCATCCTCGACAAGGGCCTCGATGTGGACGAGGTGGAGCTCGCCGCGGGCTTCGTGAAGCGCTATTACGACGAGACCGCCGACATCCCCGCCGAGGTGAACCTGGCGTGCGAGCTGCCCGACGCGGAGCTGATCGGGGAGTGGCTCGCCGGCAAGCGCGGCCGCGTGTGCCGCCTGCACCGCCCGCAGCGCGGGGAGAAGCACCGCCTGCTGCAGACGGCCGAGCGCAACGCCCGCCACGCCCTCATGCGTTACATGATGCGCACCGGCTATGCCGATGACCGTACGAACCAGGCGCTGCTGCAGCTGGAAAGCGCCCTCGCACTCGAGGCGCCTCCCATGCGCATCGAGTGCTTCGACATCTCGACGCTGCACGGCGCGTTCACGGTGGCCTCGATGGTGGTGTTCACCAACGGCCGGCCCGACAAGAGCCAGTACCGCCGCTTCAAGATTCGCACCGAGCTCGACGAGGCGAACGACTTCGTGTCGATGTCGGAGGTGCTCGGCCGCCGCTACGCGCCCGAGCGCATGGCCGACGAGCGCTTCGGCAGCCGCCCCGACCTGCTCGTGGTCGACGGCGGCCGCCCGCAGCTCACCGCGGCCATGGCGCAGCTGGAGGCGCTGGGGCTCGACATCCCGGTCTGCGGTCTGGCCAAGGCGGACGAGGAGGTCTTCGTCCCCTGGGACGACACACCCATCGTGCTGCCCACCGGTTCGGCGTCGCTCTACCTCATCAAGCAGGTGCGTGACGAAAGCCACCGCTTCGCCATCACCTTCCACCGCGAGCTGCGCGGCAAGGCCATGACGGTGAGCGTGCTCGACGAGGTGGAGGGCGTGGGGCCCACGCGCAAGCGCGCGATCATGCGCCACTTCGGGTCGATGAAGCGCCTGCGTGCGGCCTCAGCCGACCAGATCGCGCAGGTGCGCGGCGTGCCGGCCGATGTGGCGCGCGCGGTGTACGAAACCCTGCGGGCCGTCGACCGCGAGCGGGAGGGCGGCGCGGCGTCCGGCGACGAGCGTCCCGCAGCCGACGCGCCCGCTTCGTCCCCGACGGCGTGATCTCGCCGCCGCTGCAACACGGTGGCGGCGCCCCGCGCAAAGCACCACGGCGGCGCATTCGCCGCCTACCTGCGAAAACATTGCGCAGACAATGTGGAGACGCCCGTGCGCGTGTATACTAGACAAGCTGTGCTCACTAGGAGGATTCTGCCGAGTGCATCTACCTGCGCGAATGGGTTGCCGCAGGGCGGAGGCGCCGTCGGTTGAATGCAAGTGGCGGGTGCAGCTCGTACGTATGTGGTCCTCTAGGGGCGCCCGCAAGGGGCGGGTGCGCAGTCCCAAGACCACCGAGAGTTGGAGATCGCATGATCAACATGATTCTCGGCCGCAAGATCGGCATGACCCAGGTTTGGGACGAGAACGACAACGTCGTTCCCGTCACGGTCATCCAGGCTGGCCCCTGCACCGTCTCGCAGGTTAAAACTGAGGCGACCGACGGCTACAACGCCGTCCAGATCGGCTTCGGCGACATCAAGCTCAAGAACGTGAACAAGCCCATGGCTGGTCACTTCGCCAAGGCCGGCGTCGAGCCCGTTCGCTACCTGCGCGAGGTCCGCGTGGAGAATGGCGAGGAGCACAAGGTGGGCGACACCGTCACCGTCGCCGACTTCGAGGGCACGGCCAAGGTCGATGTCATCGGCACCTCCAAGGGTAAGGGCTTCCAGGGTCGCATCAAGCGCTGGGGTCAGCGCCGCGGTCCCATGTCCCACGGTTCCCACATCCAGCGTCACCCCGGCTCCATCGGCCAGTGCGCCTATCCCGCCCGCGTTCTCAAGGGCGTGAAGATGGCTGGTCACATGGGCAATGCCCGCGTGACGGTGAAGAACCTCTCCGTTGTCCGCATCGATGCCGAGCAGAACCTCATTCTTGTCAAGGGCGCAGTGCCCGGTGCCAAGAACGGTCTGGTCGCCGTCCGCATGGCGTAAAGGAGATCGTCACATGTCTAAGTTTGAAGTGAAGAACGCCGAGGGCAAGCAGGTCGCTGAGGCCGAGCTCACCGAGGCCGTGTACGGCGTCGAGCCGAACATCCACGTCATGCACCACATCGTCAAGTGCCAGATGGCCTCTTGGCGTCAGGGCACCCAGTCCACCAAGGGTCGCTCCGAGGTGTCCGGCGGCGGCAAGAAGCCGTGGCGCCAGAAGGGCACCGGCCGTGCCCGTCAGGGCTCCATCCGCGCTGCCCAGTGGCGCGGCGGCGGCGTCATCTTCGGGCCCAAGCCCCGTTCGTACGCCAAGCGCATGAACAACAAAGAGGTCAAGCTTGCGATGCGCTCCGCGCTGTCCGCCAAGCTGCGCGACGGCGAGCTCGTGCTCGTGGACGACTACGGCTTCGAGAAGCCGTCCACCAAGGCCGCGGTTGCCATGCTCAAGGCGCTCGGCATCGAGGGCAAGCGTCTGACCATCATCGTTCGCGAGGATGACATCAACGCCTACCTCTCCTTCCGCAACATCCCCAAGACGTTCATCATCACGCCCAACGAGGCCAACACCTACGACCTCGTCAACAACGGTGCGCTGCTGATGCCCGCCGACGTCGCGACCCACTTCGGGGAGGTGCTTGCATAAATGACCGCTCATGAGATCATCATTCGCCCCATCGTGTCCGAGCGCTCCTACGAGCTGATGGAGGAGAACAAGTACACGTTCGAGGTTGCCAAGAACGCGAACAAGTTCCAGATCAAGGACGCGATCGAGGAGATCTTCGGCGTGCGCGTGACCCGCGTGAACACGCTGAACGTCAAGCCCAAGACCAAGCGCGTGCGCTATGTCGCCGGCAAGACCCGCTCCTGGAAGAAGGCCGTGGTCACGGTCGCCGAGGGCCAGACCATCGAGATCTTCGGCACCCAGGCCTAAAGCGTCTTTAGGCTCGCTGTTTGTCGTTCGCCTTCCCGTTGATCGGGAGGGCGAACGAGAGGTGGTATCGTGCGTTAAAAAGAGAAACGCCCGGTACCGTGGTAATCCGGTGTCACCGCATCCACCATCCCGGCTTGCGCGTGGCCAACGGATAGATTTGAAGGGATAAGGTAATGGCTGTAAAGCACCTTAAGCCGACCAGCGCAGGCAGGCGCTGGCAGACGATCGCGGACTTCTCCGAGATCACCTGCACCAAGCCCGAGAAGTCGCTTCTCGAGCCGCTGCCCGTCAAGGCTGGCCGTAACAACGCGGGCCGCATCACCATGCGCCACCAGGGTGGCCGTGTGAAGCGCCAGTACCGCGTGATCGATTTCAAGCGCAAGAAGGACGGCGTGCCGGCCAAGGTCGCTACCATCGAGTACGATCCGAACCGCTCCGCCCGCATCGCGCTGCTCCACTACGTGGACGGCGAGAAGCGCTACATCCTGGCCCCCAAGGGCCTCACGGTGGGCGACACCGTGATGTCCGGCCCCGGCGCCGACATCAAGCCGGGCAACGCTCTGCCGCTGTCCGAGATCCCGGTCGGTACCCTCATCCACGCGATCGAGTTCATGCCCGGCAAGGGTGCCGCGATCGCGCGTTCCGCCGGTACCGCCTGCCAGCTCATGGGTAAGGAGGGCAAGTACGCCATTGTGCGCATGCCGTCCTCCGAGATGCGCCGTGTGCTCGTAACCTGCCGCGCCACCGTGGGCGAGGTCGGCAACGCCGAGCACGCCAACATCGTGATCGGCAAGGCCGGCCGTCACCGCAAGATGGGCGTCCGTCCCACCGTCCGCGGTACGGTCATGAACCCGGTCGACCACCCGCACGGCGGTGGCGAGGGCCGTTCGCACACCTCCGGCCGTCCGTCCGTCTCTCCGTGGGGCACCCCGTCCAAGGGCTACCGCACCCGCAACAAGAAGAAGACGTCGAACGACCTGATCATCCGTCGTCGCAAGAAGTAGTCGATACCCGTTAGGAGTTAGCACTTATGAGCAGAAGTCTCAAAAAGGGCCCGTTCGTGGAGACTCGCCTTCTTGCGCGTATCACTGCGATGAACGAGGCCGGCAAGAAGGACGTCGTCAAGACCTGGTCGCGTGCGTCCACCATCTTCCCCGAGATGGTTGGCCACACCATCGCCGTCCACGACGGCCGCAAGCATGTTCCCGTGTACGTCACCGAGTCCATGGTCGGCCACAAGCTGGGCGAGTTTGCGCCCACTCGTACGTTCCGTGGCCACAAGGCCAAATAGGGGGTTTCGTAAATGGCAACTCAGTCTACCGACACCGCGATCCGCGAGGTCCGCGCTACGGCCAAGTACGTGCGCGTGTCCCCCGGCAAGGCTCGCCTCGTGATCGACCTGATCCGCGGCAAGCACGTGGCCCAGGCCTTCGACATCCTGCATTTCTGCACGCGCGCCGTGGCTGTGGATGTGGAGAAGGTTCTCCGCTCCGCCGTGGCAAACGCCGAGCACAACAACCAGATGCGCGCCGATGACCTCTATGTCGTCGCCGCCTACGTGGACGAGGGCCCGTCGCTCAAGCGCATCCGTCCTCGCGCCAAGGGCTCTGCGTCCCGCATCCTGAAGCGCACCAGCCACATCACCGTTGTCGTCGCTCCGCGAAAGGAGGCGTAAAGCTCCATGGGTCAGAAAGTCTATCCCACCGGCTTCCGCCTTGGCATCACCGAGAACTGGCGCTCCCGCTGGTTCGCCGAGAAGGATTACGCCAAGACCATCGGTAACGATCTGGAGATCCGCAAGTTCCTGGCTAAGCGCCTCTCCCGCGCTGCCGTTTCCCGCGTCGAGATCGAGCGTGCCGGCGATAAGGTGAAGGTCATCATCCTCACCGCCCGTCCCGGTATCGTGATCGGCAAGAAGGGCTCCGAGATCGACGGTCTGCGCACCGAGCTCGAGCGCGTCGCCGGCGTGTCCAAGGGTCAGCTGTCCGTCGACGTCATCGAGGTCAAGCGCCCCGAGCTCGACGCCGTGCTGGTGGCCCAGTCCATCGCCGAGCAGCTCGAGGGTCGCGTGGCCTTCCGTCGCGCCATGCGCAAGGCGGTCCAGTCCGCCCGCAAGGCCGGCGCCAAAGGCATCCGTATCCAGTGCTCCGGTCGTCTCGGCGGCGCCGAGATGGGTCGTCGCGAGTGGTACCGCGAGGGTCGCGTGCCGCTGCACACCCTGCGCGCCAAGATCGACTACGGCACCGCCACCGCCCGCACCACCATGGGTTCGTGCGGCGTGAAGGTCTGGATCTACCAGGGCGAGAAGCTCCCGGGCCAGCCCGTGCCGAACATGGCGCTCGAGGGCACGTCCCGCCCGCGCCGTCGTAACAACGAGAGGAGGGGTCAGTAGTGCTTGCTCCTAAGCGTATTCTCCACCGCAAGGTGCAGCGTGGCTCCATGAAGGGTCAGGCCAAGGGCAACACCGAGCTCCATTTCGGTGAGTACGGCATCCAGGCGCTCGACCGTCACTGGATCACCAACCGTCAGATCGAGGCCGCCCGTGTGGCCATGACGCGCTACATGAAGCGTGGCGGTCGCGTGTTCATCACCATCTTCCCGGACAAGCCCATCACCAAGAAGCCGGCGGAGACCCGCATGGGTTCTGGTAAGGGTAATCCCGAGGAGTGGGTGGCCGTTGTCAAGCCCGGTCGCGTGATGTTCGAGATCTCCGGCGTTTCCGAGGAAATCGCCCGTGAGGCCCTGCGTCTTGCCCAGCACAAGCTGCCGATCAAGACCAAGATCATTACCCGCGCACCTAAGGACGGGGAGGACAACTAATGAAGCCCGCCGAGATTCGTGAGCTTTCCGACGAGGCCCTGGCTGACAAGCTGAAAGAGGCCCGTGCTGAGCTCTTCAACCTTCGTTTCCAGATGGCCACCAGCCAGCTGGACAACACCGCTCGCGTGAAGACCGTGAAGAAGGACATCGCCCGTATCCTCACGGAGCAGCGCGCCCGTCAGATCGCAGCGGAGAAGTCCGCTGCCACCGAGTAGTGTAGGAGTAAAGAATGGCTGAAGCTACTGAGCGCAATAGGCGCAAGGTCCGCCAGGGCGTTGTTACCTCCATCATGGGCAACAAGAGCATTGTTGTCACCACCACGGAGCGCAAGCGTCATCCCAAGTACGGCAAGATGATGACCAGCAGCAAGAAGTTCCACGCGCATGACGAGGAGAACGCGGCCGGCGTCGGCGACACCGTTCGCATCATGGAGACCCGTCCGCTGTCCGCCACCAAGCGCTGGCGTCTCGTGGAGATCATCGAGCGCGCCAAGTAAGCTACGACGGTAATGTTTCCGGCGACGTGCGCCCGCCGGGGTGCTGCATGTGCCCCATTTCAGCGGTCGCACCTCTCGCCGGACGAGGTCTGGAAAGGTTCCAACCATGATTCAAATGCAAACCATGCTCACGGTTGCCGACAACTCCGGTGCGCGCAAGGTTCGCTGCATCAAGGTGCTCGGCGGCTCGAAGCGCCGCTATGCCGGCATCGGTGACGTCATCATGGCCGCCGTGCAGGAGGCCACGCCTGGCGCGAACGTGAAGAAGAAGGATGTCGTGCGCTGCGTCGTCGTGCGCACCGTCAAGGAGGTCCGCCGCAAGGACGGTTCCTACATCCGCTTCGATGACAACGCCGCTGTCGTCATCAACAACGACGGTTCGCCCGTCGGCACCCGTATCTTCGGGCCTGTCGCGCGCGAGCTTCGTGATAAGAAGTACATGAAGATCGTCTCGCTCGCACCCGAGACCCTGTAGTTAGGGGAGACCACTATGTCTATGTCCATCAAGAAGGGCGACAAGGTCGAGGTGCTCTCCGGCAAGGATCGCGGCAAGCAGGGCGTTGTCCTGCGCGCGATGCCGAAGGAGGGCAAGGTCGTTGTCGAGGGCGTCGCCATCGTCAAGAAGGCCGTGAAGCCCACTCAACAGAACCAGCAGGGCGGCATCGTGCCGCAGGAGGCCGCCATCGACGCCTCCAACGTGAACCTCGTCTGCCCGGCTTGCGGCAAGCGCACCCGCGTTGGCCACGAGTCCGGTGAGCTCGACGGTCATAAGACCAAGCTGCGCATCTGCAAGAAGTGTGGCCACAAGTTCTAAGATTTTAGGTCCTAGGACTCCATCGGAAGCCCCGGGTAGTTCCACGCAAACGTCCTCGGGCGGTGAGTTTTGCTCGTCGCCCTGCGGAATGTTTGCTCAGGGACGCCCGGGGCTTCCTGCGTTTACGGGCTTACGGATCCCGGGCGTATAGGGGTTTTCGCATAGTTTTGCTCGTTGTGGGCGTGTACGTGCCGCAATCGGTAATAGGCGCGAATATGCTTGAAATACATGCGAACGCAAAAGTCTTGGACGACGCATTAATTATTTATGCGAACGCGGTAGAATTATCGAATGAGCATGAAATTTATGCGTTCGCGAAAGGTTTTGGTGCGTGCAGATGGATGAAGTTCTAAGAACAGCCGGCGATATCGGCAGGCTCATCAAGGCTGAGCGCAAGCGCCAAAAAGTGTCTCAGGTCGAACTCGCTGACTTCTCGAATGTCGGTATCACGTTTTTATCGCAGCTTGAAAATGGCAAGCAAACGGCTGAGGTCGGGAAGGTCTTGAGGGTTCTCCAAACGCTCGGCATCGATGTCGTGGGCAGGGGGCGCAGCTGATGGCGACCTTATTCGTATCGCAGCTGACGTACCGCGAGCCGCGCTTGGTTGGGCGGATCGAAACTGATGGGTTTACCTTTTCGTATGACTCGTCGTTTCTCGCGTGCCCGTATGCGGCCCCACTGTCTTGCTCGCTGCCTTTGCGCGGGAAGCCATATGCCCACGAAGAGTTCCGTCCGTATTTCGAGGGTCTTCTCGCTGAGGGAGCCTCGCGTCAGATGCTTGCTGCTGAATTGGGTGTGCGGGAGGATGACTGGCTTTCGCTGCTCGCGGCGTGCGGACGTGATTGCATAGGCGATGTGCTAATAGCCGATCAAAGCGATGTGCTTTCTGATGCAGCTGGTTATGCGCATGTCGACGGCGAGGAGATCAGGCGCATCGTGCGTGACCTTTCGGGCATTGCCGAGCACAACGCTGAGATGCGATTGTCGCTAGCCGGCGTGCAGGGAAAAACCGGGTTGGCGCACGATCCAAGCAGCCCCATGACGGAGGGATGGCTGCTGCCAGATGGTGTAGCTGCAACGACGCATATGCTGAAGACGAGCCCGATGCGCGATGTGCCGGAAATCGAGTTTCTCTGCATGAAAGCGGCGCGCGTCTGCGGTCTTGATGTGGCGGATGTCTCGTTGCTCGGCTTCGGAAGCCCCGTTTTAGCTGTGCGGCGCTTCGATCGCCGCATCGTATCCCATGGCGGTGCTTGGCATGTCGAGCGACTGCATCAGGAGGATTTGTGCCAGGCGTTTGGGGAAACACCAGGTTCGAAGTATGCCGAGATCGAAGGGAGCAGCATTCGATATATCGCGACGTTCCTACGAGAGAGGAGTGCGCGTCCCCTGCAAGATGTCGCGTCGTTTGCCCGGCAGCTGCTCTTTAGCTATGCCATAGGAAACTGCGATGCACATCTTAAGAACTACTCGCTTCTCCACCGACGTACGGAGGGCCAAAAATGCCGACTTGAGCTGTCGCCTGCATACGACCTGGTTTGCACGACGTTCTATCCGAAATTCAGCAGGAACATGGCGATGGGCATTGGTGGGGCACGCGACATCGATGATGTTGCACCTGAAACCCTGATTCGCCTTGCGCGGGAACTGGATATTCGTATTGATGCGCTCCGACGCATCGCGCAAGCGATCGCGGATGGGCTTTTGGATGCGCTTGAGTGCGCGGGCGAAGGCGCGTATGGGCCGGTGCTCGAATCGACACCCTATATCGCAGAGGATCTGATTGCCGATATTGCGCCGCGGGTTGAGGTCTTGCGCTCCTTTGCGAGCGGGCTGAGTGGGTGAGGCTCCACAAGGACGATGCGTGAGATGGGCAGCCGCGCAGCGCGGCTGAGCGCCTGCAGGTACGTGGAACCTCGCGCCGGGTGTCGGGCCGTATCCTCGCAGCATTCGGGATGGACAGGCTGCGGGGCGGGCTTTTAGAATGGGATGTACGTAATCGATTTCATCGAGGAAGGATTCAATGATGGGACAAGTCACTCCCGCTGCTCCCCAAAACGCCGCCGAGGCCGCGAAGGCGGCCTTCGCTGCGGTCGAGGGCAAGCCGTTCCCGGACGATATCTTCACGGCCCCGCATCTCACCTGGGCGGTTATCGGGTGCGGCGTCATTGCGAACCAGATGGCGCAGTCCCTGGCGCTGGCGGGCCGCAGCATCCATGGCGTCGCCAACCGCACGCGCGCCAAGGCCGAGGCGTTCGCACAGACCTACGGGGTCGCGCGCGTCTACGATTCGGTGGAGGAACTCTATGCCGACCCTGAGGTCGATGCGATCTATATCACCACGCCGCATAACACCCATATCGACTACCTGCGCGCGGCGCTCGCGGCGGGCAAGCACGTGCTGTGCGAGAAGGCCATCACCCTCAACTCTGCCGAGCTCGACGAGGCCCGCGCCATCGCCCGTGCGCACAACGTGGTGCTCATGGACGCCACCACGGTGCTGCATATGCCGCTCTATGTTGAGCTGCGGCGCCGCATGGAGGCGGGCGAGTTCGGACGCCTGCGCCTGGCGCAGGTGAACTTCGGCAGCTTTCATAGCTACGAGGACGTGAACAGCCGCTTTTGGAACCGGAGTCTGGCCGGCGGCGCCATGCTGGACATCGGCGTCTACGCGCTGTCGGTTGCGCGCCTGTTCATGGAAAGCCAGCCCACCGAGGTCGTCTCGCTCGCCAACCGTTTCAAGACGGGCGTGGACGAGGAGAGCGGCTTCGTGACGCGCAATGCCGAGGGCCAGCTCGGCGTGTTCTCGCTTACCATGCACGCCAAGCAGCCCAAGCGCGCCGACCTGTGCTTCGACGACTGCTACATCGAGGTGATGGCCTACCCGCGCGCCGACCGCGCCACGATCACCTGGACCGCCGACGGCCGCCGCGAGGAGGTCGAGGCGGGCGTGGAGGCCTACGCCCTGTGCTACGAGATTGCCGATCTGGAGCAAGCGGTGGCCGGCGATGTCTCCAAGCTGCAGCTCATGGACTTCGCCGCCGACGTGATGGAGACCATGACCCGCCTGCGCAGCGACTGGGGCGTGGTCTACCCCGAGGAGGAGTAGCGAGCGTAGCAGGATGCGGCAAGCCGCCACAAGACGGGCGCCGTGTTGCCGGTCGGCCGCGTCGGGCGCTTGACGCGGAGCTTGCGAGCGGATATTCGTTCGCAAATAGAACCGCATCGTTGGACTGGGGCATGTTCCCGGGTCAGGCGGTGCGGTTCGTGTTATTGGGTGGCGTCCGTGTTGGGTAGGGGTTGCGGCAAAAGCTGTAAGCCAAGTCAAGAGCTGCATGCACGGTCAAAACTGCAAGTAAAATCAAATTCTGCAAACTAAGTTAAAAGAATCAAACGAAGTCAAAAACTGCAAAAGAAATCAAAACTCGCAAAACCATTCGCATGACGGGTATCATCTAAGAAGAGAAACGGGAGGTAGCATGGCTCAGCAACGAAATCCCTTCACGCCGACGTTCGGTGTTGTCCCGCCTTTCATGGCGGGGCGCGATTATCTGATTGACGATGTTCTCGGCGCGCTGGACAACGGGCCGGGGGACCCGAATCTGTCGACGGTCTTCATCGGGGCGCGGGGAACCGGCAAAACGGCCCTGCTTTCGTATATAGCCTCCGAAGCCCCCGCGCACGGGTGGATCGCCGTGAGGGTGAGCGCCACGCCGGGTATGCTGGAGGACATCTACCAGCAAACGCAGGAGGCGGCGGCTGAGTTTGTCAGTTCGAGCGCATCGCCGCGGCTGCGGGGTATCAGCCTCGGGCAGCTTTTCAGTGTCGAGTGGGAACCGGTGCCCGAGCAGCGGGCAAATTGGCGTACGCGCATGACGCGTCTACTCAAGGGTCTCGAGCGCTATGACATCGGCCTGCTCATCGCCATCGACGAGGTGCGCGTGACGCTTGAGGAGATGGTGAGCTTTGCGGCAACCTATCAGCTATTTGTGGGAGAGGGGCGCAAGGTTGCCGTCATGATGGCAGGACTGCCGCATCAGGTCTCGGCGTTGCTGCAGGATGAATCGATCTCCTTCTTGCGGCGGTCCGTTCAGCAGCATCTCGGCCGTATCGCCGACCAGGAGATTGAGCGGGCTCTGCGCAAAACGGTCGAGGAGTCCGGCCGCAGTATCAGCTCCGACGCCCTGGGGGAAATGGTTCGTGCATCCGGCGGGTTCCCATACATGATGCAGCTGGTTGGCTATCGCGTGTGGAACGAGGATCGCGCGGCGGATGAGATTGCGCTGGATGACGCCCGGGCTGGAATCGAAATGGCGCGCGGAGATATGGAGCAGCGCATCTTTTCGGCGACGTATCGCGAACTCTCGAACGGCGACCTGAGATTCCTTGAGGCGATGCTCGAGGATGAGGGCGTCAGCTCGATGGCGGATATCGCTCAGCGTATGGGGGTTAAGGCGAACTATGCTGCGCAGTATAGGAATCGCCTGCTCGAGCAAGGGGTCATCGGGGAGCGCGGCCGTGGCGAGGTCGGCTTTGACATTCCGCTTTTCGACGACTATCTGCGTAAACTGCGGGAGTAGGGGAGTAGGGAGCGGGCGCAGGTGCCGCCCGCTCCCATGCATTCGCGCCTAGTCCTCTTTGGCAGGGGAGAACAGGGCGAGGAAACGGTCGAGCAACGTCTGCTCCTGTGCGCTGTCGTCTGCGTCGGTGCTGCTCGACGCCTTCTCCGGCTTGCTGATCCCGTCGACGACATAGGTGAACTGCACGCGGTCGACATCGGTGTTCGCGGGCGCTACGAACGAGTGCGCCTGCCAGTCGGCGCCCAGCTTCTCGTCGATCTGCTCCTGCAGCTCATCGAGCACCTTGCCGCCCAAGCCTGCGCAGGCGTCGGCGAGCTCGGCGGCTCCATCCGAGAGGTCGAGCGAGCCGGCGTGCGCTTGCGCGAGCCCCGAGGACAGCGTGCCGGTGGCCTCGCTGAGCTGCCCGGACCCTTCGGCCACCTGCGACGCGCCAGTGTTCAGGCTGCTCGCGCCCGCGGCTACCTGCGCGGCACCCGTGCTCGCGCTGGCCGCTCCGCTGGCCACGGCGCTCGAGCCGCTCTTCACGCTCTCGGCGCCCGTTGCCACCTCGCTGGCGCCGCTCGCAAGCTGGCTCACCCCGCCCGTATAGGAGGAGATGCCTCCGCTCAAGGTGTCTGCCGCCGTGGCAAGGCCCGATATCTGGCTGGCGTAGCTCGAGGCGCCGTCGGCCACGCTTTGCGCACCCGTGAGCGCACCGGAGAGAGCCTGCGCGGCCCCGGCGGCCCCGCTGGCCGCCGCCAGCGCCTGGGCACACGCGTCCACCTGCGCAGCGGCGCTAGATGCCGCCTGCATGTCGCCGGCCTCGAGCGCCTGCTGCAGCCCGGCCAGAGCGGAGGCGTAGGCCTGCTGGGCGGCTGCGAGGTTGCCCGCGCCGACGGCGGCGTCGTTATAGGCACTCTGCAGGCCGTCGCGGTAGCTTGCGGCTCCCTGGGCGAGCTGCTGCGCGCCGGTGCTCGCGTTCGAAGCGGCCTGCGCGAGCTGGGCGGCGCCATCGGTGAGCGTGGGGCTCGTGGTCGTGAGCGCGGATAGCCCCGTCGAAACCGAGGTTGCCCCGCTGCTCAGGCTGCTCGCACCTTGCGCCACCGCGTCGGCCCCGCTGGCAACCTGGCTGGTGCCGTCGGCCAGGTCGCTCGCCCCGCTGGCCACCTGGCTGGAGCCGTCGGCCACCTGCGCGGCGCCGCTGGCAACCTGTCCGGCGGCGGTATCGAGTGCGCCCGATCCCGTCGACGCCTGGGCAAGCGCTGCCTCGAGTGCGCCGGCGCCGGTTGCCAGCGAGCCGGTGGCGCGGGAGAGCTGGTCGGTCTGCTCCTCGAGTGCGCTGGCCTGGTCGTGCACGTCGATGGCGAGCGACAACGGCATCGCCGCGATCTGCCAGCCCGAGGAGCTGAAGTCGCTCGCCGTACCGGTGATGGTGAAGGTCTTGCTCTCGCCGGGCAGCGCCAGGGCGGTCAGCACGGTGCTGCTGCCCGCGTGCGCCTCGGTGGTGCCGCCGGCGTCGGTGACGGTGAACGCGTCGGTGGGGAAGGTGCCCTGCGCCTGCACCGCGCAGCTGTTGGCGAAGTCGGACAGGTTCGTATCGGTGCTGTCGGTTTTGCCGGTGATGGTGAGCGCGATGGTGACCTCGCCGGTGGCACCGGCCAACTCGTCGGGGCTGACCTGTGCTCCGTTGAGGGTGTAGACGAGGCTGATGTCCCAGGGCAGCTGCGTGCCGGTGTCGAGGTCGCCCTGGTAGTAGAACGGCTCGCCGGCGGTGGCGTTGAACGTGACGGCGCCGTCCTGCTGGCTGAGCGTCTCCTCGGTGCTCAGGTTCTTCACGCTCGTGTAGCTCGCCGGGTCGCTTATCTGTCCGTCCGCGCTGGGGTTGAACAGGTTGACCGCGTAGATGCCGTCGACGGTGCCGGAGGCGTCGGCCTTCACGTAGATGGTCTCGTCTTTGCCGCGCGCCGCCCACGAAGCGGCCGAGCCGCTCGCGGAGGAGCTGGGAGAGGCGTCCGCGGCGCTTGTGCCGGAGCTGGAACTGCTCGCGCCTGCCGTCTCGGCGGCGAGCGCGGCGGTGGGTGCGGCGAGGGCGGGTGCGATGGACAGCGAGGTCACCAGCACGCCGGTGAGCAGGGCGCGCGCCACAGCCTCGCCGGTTGCTATGCGGGGATGATCGATACGGTTCATGGGGACTCCAATCGGTTGGATGATGGATGGGGATGGGCGCGGCGCGCTCGGCCGCGCGCACCGCCGACGTACCGCGCCGCTACGGGCGCCAGACCTTCAGGCGGAACGAGGTTTTTTGCACCACGCGGTCGAACAGGCGGAACAGGAACGGCAGGAACAGGAACATCATCAGACCCGAGAGCAGCGCGCCGCGGAAGATGAGCATGCCGAGCTGCGAGATGATCTGGTTTGTGGAGATCAGCTGGATGGACAGGCCCGCCAGCACCAGGATCGAGGCGCTCGTGAGGATCGGCACGCCCGCGTAGGCCACGGCATCGCGCGAGGCGCCCCGCGCATCCTCGTGCCGCCGCCGATCGAAATACTCGCGCGCCAGCACGATGGCGTAGTCGACCGCCGCGCCTGTCTGCACCGAGTCGATCACGAGGTAGCCGATGTAGGACAGCGAGTCGCCCATGAAGTACGGGATGGCCAGGTTCATCCAGATGGATACCTCGATGGCGGCCAGGATCAGGAACGGGATCGAGATGCTGCGGAACATGAGCGCCAGCACGATGCCGATCGAGGCCATGGTGAACAGCTTCACCGGGGAGGAATCCTGGTGCACGGTGTCTCTCAGGTCGTAGATGGACGCCGTGTTGCCCGCGAGCAGGTAGTCGTCGCCGTATTCCTGGGATGCAGCGTTGCGCACAGCCTCCACCAGCGCAAAGGCGTCATCGCTCTCGCCCTCGACATCGGTGGTGACCACGATGCGCGACCACCCGTGGCTCACGACCTGCGACAGCGTGTCCTCGGGCACCACCTCGACGGGCATCGCGGCGCCGGCCACGGTTACGTATGAGGTGACGCCGTCCACGTGGTCAAGGTCGCGCAGCCGTTCTACCAGCGCGCGCTCGTGGGACCACCGTCCCTCGGGTACCATGACGACCCAGGTCTCGGCCGCGCCGAACGCGCCCTCGATGCGCTGCTGCTCCTGCCCGGCTTCGCTGGCGGCCGAGAGCGCATCGCCCGAGCCGTAGATGAAGTTCGTGCGGTCCTCGGCGATATAGCAGGGGATGGCGATGAGCGCGATCAGGACGGCCACCGGTGCGGCGATCCGCTGGATGCCGCCGGAGAGGCCTTCGAGCGATGGCACCAGATAGCGGTGCTCGAAGCGATCGAGTACCGGCAGCGTGGCCAAAAGCAGGCACGGCATGAGGAAGATCACCGACACGAAGCTCAAGGCGATGCCCTTGGCCAGCACGATGCCCAGGTTCACGCCGATGCCGAAGCGCATGACCGTGAGAGCCAAAAAGCCGAAGAACGTCACACCGGCGCTGGAAAGCTCGATCGAGAAGCTGCGCTGCATGCAATGGGCCATGGCCTCGACGGGGTCGGTGAACTCGTGTTGCATGTTGCGGAAGCGGTGCAGGAACACGATGGCGTAGTCCATGGAGACCGCGAGCTGCAGGATCGCGCCGCAGATCTGGCTGACGAACGAGATTTCGCCCATGATGAGGTTCGAGCCCATGTTGAGCACGATCGCCACGCCGATGGGCACGAGGAAGACAACCGGCTCGAACCACGAGTGGGAGGTGAACAGCAGAATCGCCACGACGATCGCCACCGCGGATGCCATGATGAGCCGGATCTCCTGGGCGGTCGACTGCTGCATGGCCACGGTGCTGGCGAGGTTGCCGGACAGCGAGACGCGGCTTGCACCGTGGTCGGAGGCGCAGGCGCGGACGGCATCGAGAGCGGTCTGGCCGTGGGCGTCGTCCACCACGAGTTGGTAGAGATAGCCGTCATCGGTCTTCCAGGCACTCACCGTGTCGGCGTCGGCCAGCTCGAGCGGCTCGGCAGTGTCCACCTGCGTGCCGAGCCACATGACCTCGCTGACGCCGGAGAGCTTGGCCAGGTCGGTTGCCAGGCTCGATGCGGCAGCCTGGTCGATGCCCTCGGCGTAGAGGCGCACGTTGGGGATGCCCGTGCCGAACGCGTCATCCATGGTGTCGAGCGCCTCGGTGGAGGGCGAGTCGGCCGGCAGGTAGTCGGTCATGCTGTAGTTGACCTTGACCGACGGGATTGCCAGCGCGCCGAGGACGGTCGCGATGGCGAATAGGGCGATGACGAGCCTGCGGTGCCTCAGGAACGCGTGACTGAACCGCAGGGCGAACGGTTCGCGCCGCTCGGTTCTTGCCGGGGAAGATTGCTTCATGGTATAACCACCTCACTTGTCCGTTTGAAGACAAGTGTCTGGTTTTAGGCATCTGGTTTCAATGAACAGTCCCCGGCGTATCTGTCGAACAAGCAACAGGGTGCGAGCGCCGTGACGGTAACGCAACAGGCGAGCGGCCAACTGGGGCGCAGGCCTATGGATATAATGAGGAGGACCCACATGGAGAAGCGCATCAACACACCAGAATGGTGGCACAATCCGGAGCGCGATAAGCTCGATCGCCGGTCGCGCAAGACGCGGGAGGCGCTCTACACCGCGCTCGCCGCGCTGCTGCAGGACCGGCCGCTCAACAGCATCAGCGTGACGGAGCTCACGCGTGCGGCCGATGTGAACCGCTCGACGTTCTACGTGCATTTCCAGGATATCTTCGACATGTTCAAGAGCATGCAGCGCGATTTCAAGATCACGCTTTCCAACCTGGTGGCCTCGTATGCCGAACAGCTGCGGGATGGGGAGTACGCCGCCCTGCTGCGCATGGTGTACGAGTACTTCCGAACGAATCGCGAGGTGTTCGCCCTGATTTTCAACGAGGGTCAAGGAGATTCGCTGTTCGATTCAACGTTTGAGATCCTGCGGGATGAACTGATGGTGATTTTCAGGGGCTGCCTGCCGAAGCTGGGGGAACAGGAGATGCAACAGCGGATGGCCATGCTGCGCTACCGCGGTGAGTTCGCTACGCGTGGCACGGTGGGCATGGCGCGGGTGTGGCTCGAGCGCGGCTGCGTGGAGAGCGTCGATGAGATGGCCGAGCTGAACGAGCAGCTCATCCTGGCGATCAGGGGGACGGTCACCGAGTACGAGTAGGGCTCGTGGCGGGGTCCGGGCGCCTGTGCGCGGCTCGCGGTTGCCTGATGTGCGCATGTCGGATGTGCGTTCGCCTGCCGAGCGCCTGTCTGCCGCGCGTTTGCCTGCCGCGCGCCCGCTTGCCGCCCGGCCGCCTGTCTGCCGCGCGCCCGCTTGCTGTCCGGTCGTCTGTTGCGTGGTTGCCTCCCGCTCTGCCACCCCGCCTCATGCCCGCTCCCTGCTCGTCCGCTACTCGGCCGTTTGGCGTGCGCCCGTTCGCCGTGTGTTCGCCTGCGCCTCGGAGAACCACGCGTCGAAGCGCGCGGGCCATGGGGCGCGGATGCGCACGGGCTCGCCGGTGATCGGATGCGTGAACGCGAGCTCGGCGGCGTGCAGCATGAGCCCGGCGCGGGACGGGGCACCGCCGTAGAGGGTGTCGCCCACGAGGGGGAAGCCCGCGTGGGCCAGGTGCACGCGGATCTGGTGCTTGCGGCCGGTGTGCAGGTCAACCGCAAGCAGCGAGTAGGAGCCGCCGCGGGCCTGCGTGCAGACCAGGCGCACGGCCTCGGTGTGCGCGGGCTTGCCGGTGTGGCTCACGCGCATGCGGCGGCTGTCGTGCCGGTCGCGGCCCAAGGGCTGCCGCATCGTCTTGGCGGCGGGCATGCGCCCGCGCACGATGGCGAGATAGCGTTTCTGTATGGCGCGCGTGGCGATCAGGCGATCGAAGGCGGCCTGCGTGCGCTTGCTCAGCGAGAACAGGACGATGCCCGTGGTGTCGCGGTCCAGGCGCTGGAGCGCCTGCAGCTCCGCGGCCTCTGCAGCTCCGCGCCGTTCGGCAACGTATGCCCGCACGTCGTCGGTGAGCGTGCGGGCGCCCGTGCCGTCGCCGTGCACGATGATGCCCGCCGGCTTGTCGACGGCCAGCAGCCAGTCGTCCTCGTACAGGACGTGCGGTGCATCCGGAGCGGTCGATGCCCGTGCCATGGCTACTCGATCCCGTTGAACAGGCAGCCCGCGCTCGAGCCGGGCAGGCGCCGGTCGGGCGTGCGGCCCGCCACCGCGGCGGTGATGGCACGGCGGGCGCGGGCCGTCATGCGGGCGAGCTCCTCGGGCTCCATGAGAGTGCCGTCCACCAGCAGGCGGCTCACACCGGCGCGCAGCAGCTGCGGGATCTGCGGCGTGGCGTCGAGCAGCACGCCGTCGAACAGGTGGCTGCGCCCGCGCAGGTCGCTGCGCACGGGCAGTAGGCGTCCGTCGATGTTCTTGAGCTTGAGGTCGCGCTCACGCAGCTTGCAGCGGGCGCAGTCGTGGATGCAGGCGCCGGCCGCCTGCAGGATGCAGTGCTCGCTGGTCATCAGGCGGGGGTAGCCCAGCACGCAGAGCCCCAGGACGGCGCGGGCGCGGCGGCCGCTTGCTGCGATCTGGTCGATCTCGTCGAGCGTGAGTTCGGGCGAAAGCCAGAAGCCGGCGGCGCCCCGTGCGACCAGGGCGTCCAGGCAGGCGGTGTTGTGCACCGGGATGCAGCTGCGCACCTCGGCCGCGGCGCCGCGCTCGGCAGCGCAGGCCAGGCTCGAGATGGTGCCCACCGCTACCGGTACGCCAGCAACGATCCAGGGGTCCAAGCGCGCCCGGTCCGCCTCGCGGCACACCTCGTCCAGCACGGGGATGATGGCGTGCCGGGTGGCGTCGGCGGGGGAGAGCCCGGCGGCGAGCAGATCGTCGACGGTCATGTAGATGCGTGCGGCGCCGGCCTCACGCGCAGCGCAGGCCGCCTCGAGCGAAGTTGCGCACACGCAGAGCTCCGGTGTGGCGGGGACGCCGGGGGCAGCGGGGTCGGACGGTTGGGCGGATTCGGCTGTGTGGTGCGCAGGCGCGGTGGCAGCCGGCATTGCGCCTGCGCCCTCTGACGCGGCAGGCCCCTTCCCGGCCGCATGCGCCGCCGCACGCCCCGCCGACGCGACAGCCGGCGCCGCACCTGCGGTTAGGGGCTGCCCCGCCACCCCTGCCGCAGCCGCATTCGCCGGCGCGGCGGGGGTGCTGGTCGAGGTGTCGCCGGCGGCAGCGGTTGAGGCGCCTGCGGCAGCCGTGTCCGCGAGTGCCGTGTCGGCGCGGTGCGCATAGGGGGCGAGGATAGCCTGCTCGAGCGCTCGGCAGGCCGCCGCGCGCACCTGGTGCACGGCCGAGAAGCCCATACCGCAGCCCTCGTCGAGCTCCACCTCGAAGCTCGCCGCCTCGAAGGGCGAGGACCCCATGCGGCCCACGTGCTCGATGAGGTCCTCGGCGCACACGGCCCGCGTCCGCGCCGCCTCCACCGTGAAGCCCTCGGCGCGCGCATGCAGCTCCGGCACGTCCGCACAGGCAAGCTCCACCGTAAACGGTTCGCCCAACTGGGCCCGTATGCGAACGTCGACCGCGCGACGCCGCGCAACCGGCTGCTTGAGCGCAGCGTCGGCGGCATCGAGGGCGGCTTGGCTGCGGATGAGGCGCACGCGCGCGCCGGCCGGCATGGCGCGGGCGCAACGGCATTCCACGGTCTCGCCGGCGGCGATCTCGCGCGGCGCGAGCGTGGTGAGGAACTGGTCGAACTCATCGTCGTGGCGCAGCTCAAGCAGGTCGCCGGCGCCCACGGGTTCGTCCAGGCGCAGCAGGCACCAGGCGGCGCGACGGCGTTTGTCATCGGGTTTGAGTCCGCGCGTGCCGCCCACCGGACGGCTGCCCAGCACCTCGCCCACAATCTGGCCGCGGTTGTTGGAGCGCTCGTAGCTCATCATCTCGTCGCCGGAGGTTCCCAGCTGGTAGGCGTGCGTGAAATCGCGGTTGAAGCAGCGCTTGAGCTGGCGGTAGCGCGCCTCGGCCGCCGCGGCCGTCGTGGTGCGACCGGCCAGGACGTCGTCGAGCTGCGCGCGGTAGGCGCTCACGACGGAGTGTACGTAGTCGGGCGCCTTCATGCGGCCTTCGAGCTTGAGGGCGTGCGCACCGGCGTCGAGCAGCTGCGGCAGCAGGTCGACCGTGCAGGTGTCGCGCGGGCACAGCGCCCGCTCCCTGCCGGTGCCCGTGTAGCTGCGCCCGTGCTCGTCAACCAGCTCGTAGGGCAGGCGGCACGGCTGGGCGCACATGCCGCGGTTTGCCGAGCGGCCGCGGCTCGTGAAGCTCGACAGCAGGCAGACGCCGGAGTAGCAAAAGCAGATGGCCCCGTGCGCGAACACCTCCAGGTCGATGTCGACCGCCTCGTGGATCTGCGCGATCTCTGCGATGGAGAGCTCGCGGGAGAGGGTCACGCGGTCGGCGCCACCCGCGCGGCACCATGCGCAGGCGCGCGCGTCGTGGATGTTGGCTTGGGTGGAGATGTGCGTTTCGACTTCGGGCATGCGGCGGCGCAGCTCGAAGAACAGGCCCCAGTCCTGGATGATGAAGGCGTCGGCGCCGAGCGTCCAGCAGCGGGCGACGAGCGCGAGGGCCTCTTCCAGTTCGGCCTGCTTGATGACGATGTTCACCGTGACGTAGACGCGCGCGCCTGCCAGATGCGCTGCGCGGCAGGCCTCGGCGAAGGTATCGTCGGTGAAGTTGGCGGCCTTGCGGCGGGCGTTGAAGGAGCCCATGCCGCAGTAGATGGCGTCGGCGCCGGCGGCGAGCGCGGCGTAGAACGGCTCCGGCCCGCCGGCGGGCGCGAGCAGCTCCGGGTCGACGGCGTGCGCGAGCTGCTCCGACATGCCGATGGGTGTGAGCTGCTCGGGCTTGCTGTCGGGCGAGAGCAGTTCCGACCCGCCATCGGGCGCGAGCTGCTCGGGCTTGCTGGTGGACGCGAACTGCTCCGACCTGCCGGCGGACGCGAGCTGTTCCGGCCCACCGGTGGGTGCGAGCTGTTCAGGCGAGGGGGGGTGCGGTGATGTCATGAAAGCTCCCGTGGTGATATTCGTGCACTCCAGTATAGCCGCCTTCGCGCGACCCTGTTTGGCGATGCAGGAGCGGGCGGAGCGGAGGTCCGGGTGCGAGTGCGGGCGGGCCGGCGCTGGGCGCGGCGGCGGGGGAGGCCGGAGGTGCAGAGCTTGCCGGCGGGGGGACCGGAGGTGCAGAGCGCAGGGTGCGGCGGAGAGCGAGCCGATCGTCCCCGCGAGACGGGGCACGCGGCGGGCTGGCGGCGCCGAGGGCACTGTCAGCTATGTACGACTGTCAGGCATGTCAAATCGCATGCATGATCGAGCATATTGCCCCAGTATCCTCGCAGGTCAGGTACCTACACGGATTTCTAGATGAATCAGCCCTCTTTGATAGCGCTATCAAATCGTACACAGCTGACAGTCGTACACAGCTGACAGTCGTACACAGCTGACAGCGCGCCTGCCCGAAATCGTACACAGCTGACAGTGCATCTACCTGGCAGTCGTGCACAGCCGACATCGCGCAAGTCTGCGAGAACACATTGCTAGCTCTATTGCCAGCCTGGTCGCCATACCCGGTGCCCACCGCTCCCAGGCATCCGCATTCCCGCCGTCCGCCACGCCTCTCCCTCCACCTGCATTTCATCGCGGGGCTTGAACCCGCATTCCAGCCGTTGACGGTGAGAATATGCACGTTTGCCGATTTGGCGGGATATGCACCCTGCGATGCGAGTAGCATCAGCGGCAATCACCCGGATGGCATTCGCGACGTCCACCGGCGCGCGCCGCCTGCGACAGCCGTGGGCGATGGCATCCGCACCACCTGCGGCAACCGCGGGCGATGGCATCCGCACCACCTGCGGCAACCGCGGGCGATGGCATCCGCCCACCTGCGGCTACCGCGGGCAATGGCATCCAGGCCACCTGCGGCACCCGCGGGCAATGGCATCCGCGGTGCCTGCGGTGGCCGTGCACAATGACATCTGTGGTAACTGCAGGGGAAAGGGAGAGCCATGGCAGGAGAGATTCGCAGCAATATCGCTGAGGCCCTGGAGGCGGCATCCAGCTTGAGGGGGTCGGTACCGCAGGCGGCACCGGCGTTCTCCTTGCATGCCGGCGCTGCCCCTACCGCGCCCGCCGCCGCGTTCGATGCAGCCGCGGGCTCGATTGCGTCTTCCGTCGAGGCGCTCGGGGCGGCGATGCTTCTGGACGCGCGGGCCATGTCCGCCGCATCTGCCGCCTTCGCGGTAACGGATACAACTCTGGCCGAAGCCATGTCGTCGTCGTTGGGCACCGAGGTCGCCCCCGGTTTCACCGCTGTGCATGCGCAGGCAGGGCGATGAGCGCCTCGACCGACCGCGCGGCCAGCGGTTCCGGCACCCATCGGCCCATGTACCCGCCTGCGTCCACGCGGGCTGACGCCTGCCCGTCGATCGCCTCCCAGTCCGCCGCCCAGCCGCCCGCGTCGGAGCCCTCGTCCCTGTCGCCAGCTTCATCGCCCTACGAACAGCGCGTCCGCACCTGCGTTCGGCAGTATGAGCGGGACCTGCTGGCTCTTGAGGATCGGGCCTCGGCGCTGAGGGCGTGGACGTCCCGGCTCGAGAACCTGGCAGACGATGTCGTTCGAGGCGACATGCTTCTGCGCGATGCCGATGCGGAGACCTTCGGGTTCGCCGCGCCGATCGTGAGCTTCCTGCACAACAGGGGTGACGACGCCGTGGGAGCTGCCGTGCACGCGTTTCTCGATGCGCGCGACGAGGCCGAATGCTCTTGGGTTCGGACCAAGCACGAGATCGAGGACCTCCACGACCGCCATCGCCGCGACCTGGCAGCCTTGGAAGCCGGGCGTGAGCAGGAGCGGGGGCGGGAGCGCGGGAGCGAGCAGGGGCGCGCGGGGGAGTGCGAGCAGCCGTGCGATACAGGACGCGGCCTCGCGTACGATTCCGCACGCGGCTTCGAGTGCGGCCCCGCTCACAGCCCCACATGCGCCCCCGGCAGCAGCCTCGGCCGCGATTCCGCTCACGGCCCCGGCAGCAGCCTCGGCCGCGACCCCTCCCGCAGCCCCGTATACAGAAAGGAGCGCGAACGCCATGAGAATCGAGGTTAGCAAGCTGCAGGAGCTGCTCGCTGCCGACATCGACCGGGCCGACAACCTGTCGACGGACCTTTCGGAACAGGCGACGTTGCTGGCCGATCGGGGGCAGGATGTTGCCATGGGGGACGGGGAGGCGTACCGCACGCTGCGGACGTTCTTGTGCGAAGTGTGCCTGCCGGCCGCGCGCGTCCAGCAGGACGCCGCCCTCACGCTTGCCGCCGATCAGCGCCGCGACGAGGCCCTGGTGCGTGAGCATCTGGCATGGGCGGGAGCGGTGTTCGATTCGGATGCCGTGCGGGAGCGCATTGACGCGCGTCTCGGGCTCAGCAGCATGCTGTTGGAGCAAGCCGAGCAAGCGGGTTCGACCGCGCTGCCCGGTGCGCGAGCTGTGAGAGATTCGCTCACGGCACTTTCGGACTGGTACCGGGACGAGGCGTTTGAGCTGCAACGACGCCTGGACGAGGCAATGACCTACGTGTTCGACCAGTCGATCTGCGCCGCGTCGGCCGTGTGTGCCGCATCGGCCGATGCGGCAGCCGCCGCCCTGCGGTCGGCGCGCTTCGACGCGGCGAGCGGCGTATGGGACCTGTCGCGCGTGGACCTGTCGTGGGTCCCGACGTTCGATGAGACCTATTTGCGCGCCCATAACCGTTTAGTCCTGGCGCATTACTTCGAGCTGGATGCTGCAGGAAGGCCGCTTGCGGTGCGCGCCGACGCAGCCGACGAGCTGTCGGCTCTCGTCAACGGCGCATTCGCCGCACTGCTCGGGCCGGGCGGCAACGAGGCGTTCCCTGCGTTCATCAACGGCCTCACGAGCGACCAGAAATACCTGCTCGTATGGCTGGGAGCGGAGATGTCGCGCCCTGTGGGCGAGCGATCGGCAGGCGTGGCCCGGTTCTTTACCGAGCACCTAGCCATCCCGCTGTCGGCGGCCGTTCCGGGCGGCGGTCCCGCAGGCCCGCACGTGCCGCTTGTCACGGACCTGTTCTCCTTTACCGGGGGTTCCGGGCAGCTCTATACCATGGATGTCCCGGGAAGCATCCAGAAGCGCGCCGGCTTTTCCGACATGACCGAGTTGTTCGGTGTTGCATTGGGAATGGATATCGACACCAGGGTCGTTGCATTCACCTATAACGGCAAGGAGTATCGCCTGCAGAAATGGGACGGGTCCTACGCGCACGGCGCGCTGTTCGGCGGTGAGGTGAGGCTGTACGTGCGCGATGCACCCGATCGCCCGCGCGATACCTACCGGCATATGTCTGCTGCCGAGATTCGCAGCCGCATAGACACGCTGACGCCGGACGAGCTTGAATCTATATGCGCCACCTACGCCACGGTCGAGGGGGACGATAAGCCCGAGATTGAGCTTGAGGTTCTGGGCGGGGATGGGAAATCCCTGATAGATCGCAATGCAGGCAAGACGTATTGGAATCTGACGCTCGAGCCGTCCAAAGAGCTGAAGTCAGTTGAGGGAGATGACAGAGCATATAAAGATGAGCTGAGCGTGCGGGCAGACATAAGTCTTAAGAACAACCCGGGGTTGTTCGAAGCTATGTATAACTCCCTGAATGATCAAGAGGATATTACCGTGAATAAGACGGGAGAGTGCGGGTTGCAAATAGTTTGGGAGGAGAAGCGATGAAGCGGTTGGAAGTTAATGCGGTGACCCGCCGCGCCGCCGTCGCGTCGGCGGCCGCCGCGGCGCTCGCCCTGGCCGGCTGCGGCCGCCCCGCGCCCGAGGTGGGGCTGGCGGACGCCGGCGAGGCGCTCGGCTTCATCCTCGGCGCCCTGGCCG
>CABRHH010000028.1 GCA_902470695.1 uncultured Collinsella sp. | reverse complement strand
CCGGCTCGCGTTTCGCCAGCCGTCCGCCGCAGGCGGGCTATGTGTCCGAGTCCACCTCGCCGCACGAGCCGATGGCGGCCCAGCGCCTGCGCCCGGCGCCTCGCGGCGGCCGTCCTGTGGGCGCCGCGCGCAGTGGCGACATGCGCGGCCCTGCCGACCGCAGCAGGCGACCTGTCGCCGGCGCTGCCGGTCGGCGACAGATGGAGCCGACGCGCGGGGGCTATCGCGGAGCCGATCGGCGCGCAGGCCGTGGGCGCCCGGCAGGGTCCGGCGCGCCTGGCCGTCGCCCGTCCCGGCAGACGCCCGCCCCGCTTGCCTTCGACCCGCGCCTGCTGATCGGCGGCGGCATCGGCCTCATCGTCATCGTGATTGTACTCACTGTGCTTGTGATGCGCGGCTGCGCCCCGGCCGCGTCGCCGGCGCAGGGCAGCGCGCAGGCAGACGCCTCGACCTCCTCGAAGAGCACCTCGAACGACAGCGCGTCCGACGATTCGTCCGATGGTAGCGGCGACGATGCAGCCGCAGATGACGCCGCAGCTGCCGACGGCACCTCCTCCGATGGCTCGGCCACAGGCGATGCCGCCGATAGCGAGCCTACCGAGACCGTGGTGAAGGTGTCGATCCCCGGCAAGGGGACGGTGGCCTGGCTCGAGGTGAAGCTCGACGGCAAATCGGTCTTGGCCTCCCAGGAGGTCGGGCCCTTCGAACAGGAGTTCACCGTGACCCAGCAGATCGAGATCACCACCGACAAGCCCAGCGACGTCACGGTGACGAAAAACGGCGAGAAGGTGCGCTACGATACCAAGGTGTCCGGCGTGGGCAAGGTCACGATCACCGCACCGCAAAAGACCGATAGCGGAGGCACCGCCGCCGCCGACCAGTCCGGCGATGCGGCGAGCACCGATACGAGTGACACCAGCGGACAGGCAGCCGCACAGCAATAGGGGAGATACCAGGAGGTTTTCCATGGCGAAAGATTCCAGCTTCGACGTCGTGTCAGAAGTGAACATGCAGGAGGTCGACAACGCCTTTCAGCAGACGGCGCGCGAGCTCACCCAGCGTTACGACCTGAAGGGGTCCGGCGCCACCATCGAGCTTTCGCGCGGCGATGGGCTTTTCACGATCAACGCGCCGGCCGACTTCGTGTCCCGCCAGATCATCGACGTGCTGAACGGCAAGCTCATCAAGCGCGGCGTCGACATCTCCTGCGTGCACTGGGACGACCCGCAGGCCGCCTCGGGCGGCACGGTGCGCGTGCTCGGCCGCATCGTGGAGGGTATCGACCAGCCCCTGGCCAAGCGCATCAACCGTGAGGTCAAGGACCTCAAGCTCAAGGTCAAGGTCACCATCGAGTCCGACAAGCTTCGGGTTTCCAGCGCCTCCAAGGATGCGCTCCAGCAGGTCATCTCGTATCTGCGCGGCCAGGACTTCGGCCAGCCCCTGCAGTTCACCAACTACCGATAAGGATCGTCCATGAGCCACGGCTCCATTCTCTACATCACGCTCGGCTGCGCTAAAAACGAGGTCGACACCGATCGCATGCGCGCCCTGCTCACCGCGGCGGGATATGGCGAGGCCACCGAGGCGGCAGACGCCGACCTCGCGATTGTCAACACCTGCTCGTTCCTCGCGTCGGCCACCTCGGAAAGCATCGAGTGCACGCTGGCGCTCGCCGAGGAGGCGCAAGACGGTGTCCGTACCATGCCGATCGTCATGTGCGGCTGCGTGCCGTCCCGCTACGGCTCCGACTTGCCCGCCGAGCTACCCGAGGTCGCGGCGTTCGTGCGCACGGACGAGGAGGATGCCATCGTGGGCGTCGTCGACGGCGTGCTGGGCGTCTCCCGTGCCGATTTGCCGTTCATCCCGCAGGTCAAGCGCACCGTCGAGGGTGCGGTGGCCTATGTGAAGATCTCGGACGGCTGCGATAGGTTCTGCAGTTTCTGCGCGATTCCCTACATCCGCGGACGCTACCGCTCGCGCCCGGCTGCCGAGATCTTGGACGAGGTTCGCGAGCTGGTGGCCGGCGGGGTGCGCGAGATCGTGCTCATCGGCCAGGACACCGGCATCTGGGGCACCGATTTTCCCGAGGGCACGGACGGTCCCGTCACCTTGGCGCAGCTCATGGTTGCCGTGGCGGCGGCCGTGCGCCCCGAGCGCGTGTGGGTGCGCGTGCTCTACCTGCAGCCCGAGGGCATGACCGACGAGCTGATCGCCGCCATCCGCGACACGCCCGAGATCCTGCCCTATATCGACATCCCGGTGCAGCACTGCTCCGCTGAGGTGCTCAGCGCCATGCACCGCACCGGCTCCGAAGAGGAGCTCGATGCCCTGTTCGAGCGCTTGCGCGCCGAGATCCCCGGCATGGTCATCCGCACCACGAGCCTGGTGGGCTTCCCGGGCGAGACCGACGAGCAGGCCGAGCGGATGCTTGCCTTCATGGACCGCAACGGGTTCGACTACACGAGCGTATTCCCGTATTCGCAGGAGGACGGCACCCGCGCCGCACGCATGGAAGACCAGGTGCCCGAGGATATCAAGCTCGAGCGTACGCAGGCGGCCATGGACTTGGCCGAGTCACTTGGCTTCGCGGCTACGGCCGCGCATGTGGGCGAGGTCGCCGAGGTGATCGTGGACGGCATCGAGGAGGGCGACGAGGGTCCTGAGCTCGTGGGGCACGCCTGGTTCCAGGCGCCCGATTCCGACGGCGCGGTGCACCTGGATGCAACCGAGGCGAGCGTGGGCGACATCCTGTGCGTTGAGTTCACCGACAGCTTCTGCTATGAGCTGGTCGGGCACGTGGTGGAGGCGTAGGGGATAGATATGGCAACCAATAAAGCGGGTAAGGAAATCACCAGCATCTGGACGCCGGCCAACATCGTGACTTGCGTGCGCATCGCCTTCATCCCGGTGTTCATGGTGGCGAGCGAGTGGTCGTTCGCCCAGATGGGGCTCGACGCCACTTCCGGCCGCGATGCGGCCTGGATCGGGGCGCTCGTGGCCTTCGTGCTGTATGCGCTGCTCAGCCTTACCGACAAGATCGACGGGAACCTCGCACGCTCCCGCGGTGAGATCACCGATTTCGGCAAGTTTCTCGACCCCATTGCCGACAAGCTGCTCGTGTTCTCTGCCCTGCTGATCTTGCTCGAGCACGGCTACGTCAACGTCTGGTTCGTGTTCATCATCTTGCTGCGCGAGTTTCTCGTCAGCGCGCTGCGCATGGTGGCGGGTGCCGCCGGCGAGGTCATCGCTGCCGACAGCCTGGGCAAGTGGAAGACGGCGACGACGATGGTGTCGCTGTGCGCCTACCTGCTCGCGATTGCGCTGGAAGGCGTGGGCGGCAATGCCGCCATCTCGATCGCGGCGGTCGGGCTGGGCGGCGTGGCCGAGCTGCTCATGATCGCGGCGGTGGTCCTGACGGTCGTGTCGGGCGTGCAGTATTTCTGGAACGCCCGACACGTGGTGTTCCGCGTATAGGGGAGGCGTGGCCATATGGACCGCTTGGACACCGATGAGCTGGCGCGGCGCCTGGTGGAGCGCGCCTCGGAGCGCGGCGCAACCGTGTGCACCGCGGAGTCGTGCACGGCGGGGCTGGTCGCGGCACTCATAGCCGAGGTCCCCGGTGCCAGCGCGGTGCTGCGCGGCGGCGCGGTGACCTACTGCGACGAGGTGAAGCAGCGCGTGCTGGGTGTGGACGCGGCGATGCTCGCCCGCGAGACGGCCGTGAGCCGGAGCTGCGCGGCTCAGATGGCCTGCGGCGCGCGGAGCCTGATCGGCGCCGATATGGCGGTCAGCCTCACCGGGTACGCGGGCCCCGACGGCGGTACCGCGGCCGACCCGGCGGGCACCGTCTACATCGGTCTTGCCGATGAGGAAGGCGTCGAGGTGCGGCGCTGCTCCTTTGACGGCGGGCGCAACGAGGTGCGCCGTGCCGCCGCCCGCGCCGCGCTCGCCTGGATGCTCGAGCGCCTGGGGTAGCTTCAGTCGCTCCTTCTGCTTTCCCGCGAATTGCCCGTGCCTGCCGGTCGGTTCTCGGTCGGTTCCCGTGCCTGGAGTGCAGCTGCCGGGCTTGCTGCATGCCCTGAGCGGCCTGGATTGACGGTATATTTGGAGACTTTCTGGAGCCTGCGGTGGCGCATACGGCCCCTTCGCGTTTTCTTCCGGCCTCTGAACTGCGCTTGTTGGAACCTTGTCAGGCGCTTGCAGGCATCTTGTCGGGCATGAGGTGCCGTATCGGCAAGGGCGTGACGATACGATCTTCTACATCAGTGTTGACCGCGAACGCCTGTTCGCATACTATGGTGGGGACACACCTGCAAGGAGGAACGTATGGCAAAAAGTTCAGGACCCGCACGCCAGATCCACGAGCGCACCACCGGTGCCGACCGCGATAAGATGATCGACGTCACCACGGCTGAGATCGTGAAGAAGTTCGGCAAGGGCGCCATCATGCGCTATGGAGACGGCGGGCCGCAGCTCGAGGTCGAGGCGATCCCCACCGGGGCCCTCGCCCTCGACGCCGCCCTCGGCATCGGTGGCGTGCCCCGGGGCCGCATCATCGAGATCTACGGGCCCGAGTCCTCGGGCAAGACGACGCTGTCGTTGGAGATCCTGGCCGAGGCCCAGGCTATGGGCGGCGTCGCTGCGTTCATCGACGCCGAGCACGCGCTCGACCCGGCCTACGCCGCGCGCATCGGCGTGGACATCGATGAGGTGCTCATCTCTCAGCCCGACACCGGTGAGCAGGCGCTCGAGATCTGCGACATGCTCGTGCGCTCCGGCGCCATCGACGTCATCGTGATCGACTCGGTGGCGGCCCTTGTTCCCCGTGCCGAGATCGAGGGCGAGATCGGCGACACCACGGTGGGCTTGCAGGCCCGCCTCATGAGCCAGGCGCTCCGCAAGCTCGCGGGCTCGCTCTCCAAGTCCAAGACCACCTGCATCTTCATCAACCAGCTGCGCGAGAAGATCGGCGTGATGTTCGGCAATCCCGAGACGACCACGGGCGGCCGCGCCCTCAAGTTCTTCTCCTCGGTGCGCATCGACATCCGCCGCATCGACAGTCTGAAGAATCGCGATGAGGTCATCGGCAACCGCGTGCGTGCCAAGATCGTCAAGAACAAGGTCGCCGCGCCCTTCCGTTCGGCGGAGTTCGACATCATGTACGGCACGGGAATCTCCAAAGAGGGCTCGGTGCTCGATATGGGCGTCGACTACGGCATCGTCACGAAGTCCGGAGCCTGGTACACCTATGACACGGAGCGCTTGGGGCAGGGTCGCGAGGCCGCCAAGGAGTTTCTGCGCACGAACCCCGCGCTGATGGAGGAGATCGAGCACAAGGTGCGCGTGGCGTGCGGTCTTGAGTTCGATGACGAGTCCACCGGCGTTCCGGTGGAGCCCGCCGCGGCTGCCGATGCCTCTGGCGACGCCGCGTAGGGCCTCTTGGGTAAAGGGGATCGCATGTCGCTGCAGATGACCGACGTGTCGGTGCGCCTGCCGGATGCCTCCGCGCGAGCGCGCGCTGCGGCGGCCGGCAGAAAACCGATGGCAGAGGTTTCATGCATCGTTGAAGGGGGCCGCGTCCGTGAGATCGTGGTCCCCGTGCGCGCTGCGCGCGCACTCGAGGCGGAGGGCCTCGGCCTGCCCCGCGAGGAGCAGGAGGCGTTCGACGCGCTGCATGCGCTCGAGGGCCGCGTGTGCTTCACGATGCTGACCGAGATGCTCTCGCGGCGCGACCACGCCGCTCAGGAGGTGCGCACCAAACTCGCCGCCTACGGGTTTCGGCCACAGGAGATCGATACCGCCATCGAGCGCGCCCAGGACATGCGTTTTCTGAACGATGCGCGGTTCGCCTCTTATTTCATCGAGGAGCGCAAGCGGCGCGGATGGGGGAGGCGCAAGATCGAGCTGGAGCTTCGCCGCCGCGGAATCGATGTCGGCGAGCTGGCCGGCTATCCGGAGGCGTTTTTCGACGAGGACGACGACTTGCAGCGCGCGCTGCAGCTGCTGGAGCACAAATCGGTGCCCGCCGCCCGCGCGCAGGATAAGTTCATTCGCCATCTCATGGCCAAAGGCTTCCCCTATGCCATTGCCGCTCAAGCGGCGCGCATGCGACTTGAGGAAGAGCGCGATCGCGCTTGAGGCGCCGCGGCGTGCGCGACGCGGGCTCTCTTGGCTGTTCATGAGGGGTGCTCGCGTCTGTACGCACCTCGCAGCTTGGCTGCGCAAGGTGCGGGCGCATAGAGCGGTGGGGCCCGCTGGACGTACGTATAGCCTGCAGGGCATGAGGGTCTCGCTTCGCACTGCCCGGCAGTGCGATCTGCCGGAGTCCGTTCGCTATCTGACGCGGTGCCTCACCATACATCGTTGCGCGGTTCGTGCTTTGACAGAACCCCCGGTTCACCGTAGGATGGGTATGTCATTTGTTTGTCATGGGCTCATCTTGGATGCAGCTCGTAATCGATAGTTCCTGTTCGGTTGTTCGCCTACATCTCTCAAGATGGACCATACCTGCAAATGTGCGGCACCCGCTGAGTCGGGTGGCGCTGTTGCATGCACATGATTCATTGAAGGAGTACAACATGGAGTTCGTGATGATCGGCATCGTATGCGCCTTGGTGGGCGCCGCGATCGCCGCCTTCGTCATGCGCAACGCCAAAACCAACAGCATCCGTGAGGCGGAGTCCAAGATCCAGGGCGCGCACGCGGAGGCTGAGCAGGTCATTGGCGATGCAAAGCGCACGGCGGAGACCCTGAAGAAAGAGGCGCTGCTCGAGGCGAAAGAGCAGATCATCCAAAACAAGCAGGCGGCTGAAGCTGAAGAGGTCCAGCGCAAGAAGGAGATTCGCGCGCTGGAGAACCGCGTGATGCAGCGCGAGGAGTCGCTCGATCGCCGCAACGACGCCCTGGACAAGCGCGAGCACCAGCTCTCGAGCCAGCAGGGGCAGCTCGACCGCCGCTCCCGTGAGCTTGAGGAGCTCTATGTCCGCCAGACCGGTGAGCTCGAGCGCATCGCCGAGCTCACGCGCGAGGATGCCCATCAGGAGCTGCTCGACAAGGTGCGCGGCGAGGTGACCCACGAGGCCGCCGCGATCATCCGCGAATCCGAGCAGCAGGTCCGCGCGGAATGCCACAAGACCGCCCAGGAGATCATCTCCCTGGCGATCCAGCGCTGCGCCTCCGACCACACCGCTGAGGTCACGGTCACCTCGGTGCATATCCCCTCAGACGACCTGAAGGGCCGTATCATCGGCCGGGAGGGGCGCAACATTCGCACCTTCGAGCAGATCTCAGGCGTTAACCTGGTGATCGACGATACGCCCGAGACGGTCGTGCTCTCCAGCTTCGATCCGGTTCGTCGTGAGACGGCGCGCGTGGCGCTCGAGAACCTGATCGCCGATGGGCGCATCCATCCGGCCCGCATCGAGGAGATGTACTACAAGGCCGCCGACTTGGTGGAGCAGCGCGTGCGCGAGGCTGGCGAGCAGGCTGCCTTCGACATGGGCATCCACGACCTGCACCCCGAGATCGTCCGGACGCTCGGCGCCCTGCGCTACCGCACCTCGTTCGGGCAGAACGTCCTGCAGCACTCCCTCGAGGTCGCCGACCTGTGCGCCATCATGGCCTCGGAACTCGGCGTCGATGTGGTGACCGCCAAGCGCGCCGGCCTGCTGCACGACCTCGGCAAGGCGATCGACCATGAGGTCGAGGGCCCCCACGCCGTCATCGGCGCCGAGCTGGCCCGCCGCTACGGCGAGAAGCCCGCGATCGTGCACGCGATCGAGGCTCATCACGGCGACACCGATCCCAACACCGTGCTCGATGTGCTCGTGCAGGCGGGTGACGCCATCTCGGCATCCCGTCCGGGCGCGCGTCGCGAGTCGGCGGAGAATTACATCAAGCGCCTGGAGAAGCTCGAGCAGATCGCCAACTCCCACGAGGGCGTTGAGCGCACCTATGCGATGCAGGCCGGTCGCGAAGTCCACGTCATGGTCCAGCCCGACAAGATTTCCGATGCCGCCTCGACGGTGCTCGCGCACGACATCGCCCATCAGATCGAGGAGGAGATGGAGTATCCCGGTCAGGTGCGCGTCGTGGTTATTCGCGAGAACCGCGCTGTCGATATCGCAAAGTAGTCATGGGCAACGGCAACGACCTTATCTCCTTTGTTGCGTCCATGGCGGGCGAAGGCAATCTCCGCGTCGAGGAAAACCTCGGCGCGGGGTTTGTTCGCCTGCGCGTGTCCGAAGCGGAGCGTCGTCAGGCAAAGCACGACATCCAGCATGTCGAGGACATCGTGGTCGAGATGCTGCGCAACGCGCGCGATGCGGGTGCGCGTAACATCTACGTTGCCACCGCGAAGGAGGATGGGGTCCGCACGCTGCTGTTCATCGATGATGGTTGCGGCGTGCCCGACGACATGCGCGAGCGCATCTTCGATGCCCGTGTGACCTCCAAGCTCGAGTCGATGAAGATGGACCGCTGGGGCGTGCATGGCCGCGGCATGGCCCTGTTCTCGATTCGCCAGAACGCGCGCAGTGCCGAGGTGGTCGCCTCCGGCCCGCAGCGCGGTTCTGCCCTGCGCGTCGTCGCCGACACCTCGACGCTTCCCGAGCGCGCCGATCAGTCGAGCTGGCCGCAGGTCGAAAAGGATGAAGGCGGCCATCTAACCTGCGCACGCGGCCCGCATAACATCCTGCGGACGGTCTGCGAGTTTGCGTGTGAGGAGCTCCACGGCTGCGACGTGTACGTGGGGTCGCCCACCGAGATCGCGGCAACGCTGTTTCAGCGTGCCTCAGCCTCGCTCGATGCCTCGCGGTTACTGTTCATCGATGATGAGGGGGAGCTTCCGGTCGCGCAGCGGCTTGCCTGCGCCGGCGACGCCGCCGACTTCATCCGTATCGCGGCGTCAGTCGGCCTTGAGCTGTCGGAGCGCACCGCGCACCGCATCCTCGCCGGAGCCATTGAGCCGCAGCGCAGCGTCGCCTCCCGCTTGCTGCGCGAGCGCGATGTGAGCCCGCGCGCTCCTCAAGCGATCGACCTAGCCCGCGACCGGCGTGGCCTCAAGATCGCCCACGATGACCTGGAGGCGTTTTCCCGCAGTCTCGAGCGCGATTTCAACGAGCTCGCCTCCCGGTACTACCTGAATCTCTCTCGCGAGCCGAAGATTCGCGTGATGCACGACCGCATCACGGTGACGTTCGATCTGGGCAAGGAAGAATGTTAGTTCTTGTCGCGTGCAGATGCATGCGCTAGAGTCATAATCGTTTGCATAAACGCAGTTCATTCGCTGGAGAAACGTAGATGGAATTTCTGAAGGTGTCGAGCAAGTCATCGCCCGCCTCGGTTGCCGGCGCGATTGCCGGCATGGTTAAAGACGGCGTGCCCGTCAATATGCAGTGCGTGGGCGCCGGTGCGGTCAACCAGGCCATCAAGGCGATGGCGATAGCGCGCGGGTTCCTTATTCCCGCCGGTTTCGATATCTCCTGCGCCCCGGTGTTTTCAGACATCTTGATCAACGGCGAATCCCGAACCGCGATTCGGCTGTCGGTGTACGTCCACCACCTTTCACATGCGGTCGACGCCGCCCTGGATGCATCCGACGATTCTCGGCAGATTGGCTAACATGAGCACCCTGGATATCCTGCACGGTAAAACGTATTTCATCCGGACCTTCGGCTGCCAGATGAACCTTCATGACTCGGAGCGCGTAAGCGGCCTGCTCGACTCATGCGGTTGTTTCGAGGCGGCGGGTCCCGCTGACGCCGACATCGTGATCTTCATGACCTGCTGCGTGCGCGAGGCGGCGGACACGCGCTTGTACGGGCAGTGCTCATCGTGCAAGAGCCTACCGGCGGCGCCGAGCGGCCGCCGGGTCATCGCCGTGGGCGGCTGCATCGCTCAACGCGACGGCGACGGGCTGCTCACCAATCTCGACAACGTCGACGTCATCTTCGGCACGCACTCGATCACCCATGTGGCGGAGCTGCTCGCTGCCGCCTTCATCGATGGCGAGCGGCATGTCCGCTGCGAGCTCACGGACAGCGGCGAGGCAACCGAGCTTCCCTGGCACCGTGAAACTCCCTACCATGCCTGGGTGCCCATCATGACCGGTTGCAATAACTTCTGCAGTTACTGCATCGTGCCGTATGTGCGCGGCCGCGAGAAAAGCCGCCCTATGGATGAGGTCGTCGACGAGGTGCGCGGCCTGGTCCGTCAAGGCGTCCGCTCCGTCACCCTGCTGGGGCAAAATGTCAACTCCTTTGGCCGGGCGCCGGGGCAGGAGCCCCAGTTCGCCGAGCTGCTGCGCCGTGTGGGCGATACGGGTGTCGAGCGCATCTACTTCACCTCCTCACATCCCAAAGACCTGCTGCCCGAGACGATCGACGCGATGGCGGAGGTCGACGCCGTCATGCCGCATCTGCACCTTGCGGTTCAGTCAGGCTCCTCGCGCGTGCTCAAGCAGATGAACCGCCGCTATACGCGCGAGCAGTATCTTGAGCTGGTTCAGGCGGTTCGCGAGCGCATTCCCGACATCGCCCTTACCACCGATATCATCGTCGGGTTCCCCGGTGAAACGGGGCGCGACTTCGAGCAGACGCTCTCGTTGGTTGAGGAGGCGCGCTTCGCGCAGGCATTCACCTTCATCTATTCGAAGCGCGAAGGCACGCCGGCGGCGAAGATCGATGACCCCACGCCTCGCGAGGTCATCCAGGCGCGATTCGATCGCCTGGTTAAACAGGTCGAATGCTCGGCCTTTGAGTACAACCAGCGCGCTCTCGACACGACCGTCCCGATGCTCATCGAGGGCACCTCGAAGAAGGACAGCTCGATCTTGCAGGGCAAAAGCCCCTGGAACCAGACGGTCCATGCTCCGATTCCAGAAGGATATGCGGCGTCCGACCTGGTCGGCCGGATTCTCGATGTCCATATCGACCGCGCCAAGACCTGGTACCTTGCAGGAAGCCCGGTCGGCGATCCCCGATGACGCCTGCGATCGTCATAACCGGTCCGACCGCATGCGGCAAGAGCGACGTGGCGGATCGTTTGGCCGAACAGCTCGGGTCGGAGGTTGTGTCGGCCGATGCGATGCAAGTCTATCGCGGCATGGATATCGGCACCGCGAAGACACCGCTATCCGAGCGGCGCGTACCGTTGCGCCTGGTCGACATCGTTGAGGTCGGCGAGGCGTATTCGGCCGCTCGCTACCAGCTCGATGCGCGTGCTGAGATCGACCGTCTGCTCGCTTCCGGTCGTGTGCCGATCATCTGCGGAGGAACCGGGCTGTATATCCGTGCGGCAATCGACGACATGCGGTTTCCTTCCGGGCAGATCGACAGCGAGCGCCGCGTGCGGTATCACGAGATGGCCGAGCGGCTGGGCGCCGACGGCCTGCATCGGGTTTTGGCTGAGCGAGACCCGGCAAGCGCCGCCGAGATCCACCCCCACAACGTCACGCGCACGATCCGTGCGCTCGAGATGGCCGATGAGGGCGTTTCCTACGCACGGCAGCGACAGGGATTCTCATCGCCCACGTCGGTCTATCCCAGCGTACAGGTTGCGTTGACGCGCGATCGCGCGGCGCTGTACCGCCGTATCGACGAGCGCGTTGACGCCATGATGGAGACGGGCCTGTTGCAGGAGGTGCTTGGCCTGCTCGATCGCGGCGCGCGCGAGGCGCTTACAGCCATGCAGGCGATCGGCTATAAGGAGCTGATCGACTATATTGACGGGGCCTGTACGCTCGAAGCTGCGGTTGAGCTGATCAAGCAGCGGTCGCGACGCTATGCAAAACGTCAGCTTGCCTGGTGTCGGCGCGATGCCCGGATAACGTGGGTCAACATGGATGAGATGGACGCGACGGCGGCCGCGGCGCACATACGACGATTGGCAGGTATCTGAAAGATGGGACGGTTTCCCCTTGTCGATACGGCTCCGGTGCCCGAGCGCGCCGTGCTCATGGGCATCGACCGTCGCGATGCGCCGTGGCCGCTCGAACGCTCCCTCGACGAGCTCGAACGCCTCGCCGAGACGGCAGGAGCGACAACGGTTGCACGCTTGACCCAACGACTCGACCATGCGGTTCCGCGCACCTACATCGGTTCCGGCAAAGTCGAGGAACTTGTTTCGCTCGTAGAGCGCGTCAATGCCGATGTCGTGATCTTCGATGACGATCTTACGCCCTCTCAGCAGGCGAATCTCGAGCGGGCGCTCGGCACGTCCACCAAGGTCATCGACCGCACGGCGCTGATCCTCGATATCTTCGGCATGCGCGCGCAAACGCGAGAGGGGCGCCTGCAGGTGCAGCTTGCCCAGCTGCAGTACCTCTTGCCGCGCCTGCGTGGCATGTGGAGCCACCTTGCCAAGGAGCAGACGCGCGGCGGCATCGGAAGCCGTTTCGGCCAGGGCGAAACCCAGCTCGAAGTCGACCGCCGCATGATCCGCAAGCGCATCTCGGTCCTGCGTCGCGAGATCGCCCAGGTTGCCCTGAGGCGCGACGTCCAGTCGCGCCAGCGCGTCTCGTCTCCCGCCTTTCGGATCGCCCTCGCAGGATATACCAATGCAGGGAAGTCGTCCTTGCTGAATGCCCTTACCGGCGCATCGGTGCTCACACAGGACAAGTTGTTCGCCACGCTCGATCCCACGACGCGCTCCCTTGAGCTTCCCGGCGGCCGGGCCGTCACCGTCACCGATACCGTCGGGTTCATCCAAAAGCTGCCGCACGGCCTGGTCGATTCGTTCAAGTCAACGCTTGCCGAGGTCAGAGATGCCGACCTTATCTTGAAGATCGTGGATGCAAGCGATGAGGACGCCGACCGCCACCTCAAGGCGGTTGAAGACGTCCTGACCGAGATCGGGGCGGGGGAGCGGCGCGCCCTGACGGTCTACAACAAGGTCGACCTGCTGGAAGAGACAGATTGCGAACGGCTGCAGGCGCGCAATCCGGAGGCGGTATTGGTCTCGGCCTGCGAAGGCCTCGGCATCGCTGCGCTCAACCGTGCCCTGGCGCACGAGGCGGAGCTCGGTGACGTGCTGCTGTCGGTTGCGATCCCCTATGGGCGCAGCGAGCTTGCGGCGCAGGTTCGGCAACAGGGCCGCGTGCTGAGCGAGGACTATCGTCCGGAGGCGACGGTCATGGTGTGCAAGGTGCCCGCTCGCATGGCGGCCCAATTGGAAGCCTATCGCGTCGACGCATAGGGTATCCCGCCGGGCTCGACAGGTGCCAAGGCCTTCTGGCCGTTAACGGAGCGCGATGGAGAGCACGCCGAGCACAGCAGGTTGATGCAGCAGGTAGATCATCAGGCTATGCCGACCGATCCAGGATAGGGGCGGCGCCCAATCCTTTCGCATCCAACCTGGGTAGACGCGCTTCGCCTGGTGCCAGGCGCATCCGGCGCAGGCCCCTGAAAGGTAGAGGAATCCAAAGGGGATGAGGGGATAGTAATCCCCTGAGGCGAATGAAGGGTCGGGAAATCCGAGCCATGCCAGGCCGCCTATGGCATAGCGTACATGCGGAACGGTATAGGTGCAGATGAACAGCAGGCCAAACGCCACGGCAAGCGGGATGCCGTGGTGTTCGACGGCGGTGGGTGCGCAGCGCTCCAGCACAGCGAACGCCAGCGTGCTGCCCGCCATGCAAAACAAGATGCCGAACGAAACGGGCGTGTCGACCGCCGCGACGGTTGTTGCGGCCCAGACCGTTGCGGCGCAGGCCGCATAGAGAAGCCCGCGCCTGACGTTGTTGCGCGACAGCGAGCACATCCATCCGGCCAGCAGGAGGAAAACCCAGCTGATGGAGATGCGCCAGAGCTCCTGGAAAGGGCCATGCGTGAACCAGGGGAGGGATGCGCCGTAGATATAGGCGAGGTCGTAGACGGTATGGAACGCGACCATCGAGATGACGGTGAAGCCTCGCAGGGTGTCGAGGGCTGCAACGCGCGAGCGCTGTCGACTCATAGAGGCCCTTAGAGACGGCGCATCAGGGCGACGACCTTGCCGAGAATGACTGGGTTGTCAGCGTAGATGGGCTCCATGGCGTCGTTTTCGGGCTGCAGGCGCACGCGGCCCCGCTCCTTATAAAAGGTCTTGACCGTTGCCTCCCCGTCGATCATCGCGACGACGATCTCGCCGTTCATGGCGTTCCTCTGATCGCGCACGACGATGTAATCGCCGTTGTAGATTCCGACGTTGATCATGGAATCCCCATGCACCTCGAGCACGAACGAGCTTGAGTCGGTTGCGATCTCGGTAGGCAGCGTGAAGGTATCCTCGATGTTTTGTTCCGCCAGGATAGGCATGCCCGCGGCAACGCGACCGACAAGCGGCAGGCTCACCGTGCCGCGTGCGGGCGCGGCGGCAGGGGCGCCGCCGAGCTTGACGGAGCTGCCGTCGGCGTTGAAGACCTCGAGTGCGCGGGGCTTGGTGGCGTCACGCTTGATCAGGCCGTGGTCCTCCAGGGCGCTGAGGTGCGCGTGCACGGTCGAAGGGGAGGATAGGCCTACGGCGGCCGCCATCTCACGCACGCTCGGCGGATAGCCCTTCTCCTTTTGGTATGAGCGGATGAAGTCGTAGATCTGCTGCTGGCGTTTGGTGATCTTGCGGGCCATGTCTGCTCCTTTCCACCTGACAAACATATGTTCGAAACTATGTTGACAGGAACAACTGTTCGAAGATAATAATACACGAACATTCGTTCCAAGGCTAGTGATTTTTGTCCGAGCCGGTCGGTATAACGGTACGCGAACAACTTGCAGTCGAGAGGAGCTCGCAATGACGAACAACACGTTGGTATATGGAACCTGCGCCCTGGCACCCCGCCCCGAGACGGCCCGGTGCACGCTCGAAGTTATCGAAGGCACTGCTCCGCAGCACGTCGAGCAGCTGCAGAAGCTGAGGCCGGACGCAGCGCTCCCGCGCACCTCCCTGCGCACGCCGATGAAGCCTACTGTTGCGCGAGCGCTGTTCATCGCCTCGGTGCTTTTCGTTCTGGTGTGCGCCATTCCGCTCGGCGCGCAGGCCATATCGGCGCGCGCAGGCGCGGCTGCGGCACCGAGCATCCAGGTTGACGTCGAGCCCGGTGACTCGCTTTGGAGCTTAGCGCACGAGTACCCCATAGCGGGCCTGTCGACCAACGAGGTCGTGAGCCGCATCCGCGAGCTCAACGATCTGGATGACTCTCTGCTGCGCCCGGGGGAGCAGCTCATGGTTCCTCAAGCGTAAGCACAGCTCCGAGCGGCGCATGCCCGCAGCGTCCATGTGCCGCTCGGAGCTGACTGCATTCGCCATGCTCACCTTGCTAATTCGCGCACGCCATGCCGCAGCGCATGCGGATTGTTTCCATGCGCGGCGGCGCAGGCCGATGCGCGGGCGCATGGTACACTTGATGGGTTCGGTCCACCCAGGTGAAAGGAGGGTCATGCGTTGTCCAAAGTGCGGCGATAGCAGTACGCGCGTCATAGATTCTCGCATGCAGGATGCAACCAACGCCATCAAGCGCCGCCGTGAGTGCACGGCGTGCGGGTATCGCTTCACCACGTTCGAGCGCTGCGAAGATCCCATTGAGGTTATGAAGAGCGATGGGTCGCTGCAGCCGTTCGATCGCAACAAGCTGCTCGCCGGCTTGATGCGCGCCACGTCGAAGCGCGACATCGATCTGTCGCGGCTCAATGCGCTCATCGATGACATCGAGCTTGAGCTGCGCGGCAGCACGCTGCGCACGGTGCGCTCGCACGATATCGGCGACATGGTCCTGAAGCGCCTGGCCAACCTTGATAAGGTCGCCTACATTCGATTCGCTTCGGTGTATCGCGACTTCCAGGATGTGGATGAATTCGTGCAGGAACTCGACAAGCTAAGGTGATGATGCCCGTGCCGACTGTGAATGTATCCATTAAGCGACTTGACCCCACCGTCGAGCTGCCGACCTACGCCTATGAGGGGGACGCCGGCCTCGATCTGCGCGCCAACGAGTCTGCAACGCTTGCCCCCTTCGAGCGCAAGCTCATCTCTACGGGCATCGCGATCGCGCTACCCGACGGCTATGCCGGGTTCGTGCAGCCTCGGAGCGGCATGGCGCTCAAGCGGGGCCTCTCGATCGTCAACACGCCGGGCCTTATCGATGCCCACTACCGCGGCGAGCTCAAGGTCATCCTCATCAACCTCGATGCCCACGAGCCCGTTTCCATCGAGCGCGGCGAGCGCATCGCGCAGCTGGTTATCCAGCAGGTGCCGCAGGTGCGGCTGACCGAAGTCGACGAGCTCAATGAAACCGATCGCGGTGCCGGCGGTTTCGGCTCGAGCGGCGTCCAGTAGGTTTGACAACTCAAGGGGAAGAAGTTTCTCAATGGATCAGTTTTTCAAGATCAGCGAGCGCGCCTCATCGGTAGGCACCGAGATCCGCGCCGGCCTGACGACGTTTCTCGCCATGGCCTACATCATCGCCGTCAATCCGTCGCTGCTCAGCGCGGCAGGCGTTCCCGTTTCGGCGGCCGTGACCTCCACGTGCTTCGCAGCGGGCATCATGACGATTTTCATGGGCCTGTTCGCCAACCGTCCGCTCGCCTGTGCTTCCGGCATGGGCATCAACGCCGTGGTGGCGTTTTCTCTCACCGCGGCCGCCAATGGCGACTGGCGTGTGGCGATGTCCGTCATCCTGCTTGAGGGCATCGTCATCACCGCGCTCGTGCTGTGCGGCTTGCGCGAGGCCATCATGGACGCCGTGCCGGTGTCGCTGCGCCATGCGATCGCCGTCGGCCTTGGCATCTTCATCGCCCTGCTCGGTCTCATCAACGGCGGCATCGTGGTGAACGATGAGTCCACGCTTGTCACCTTCGGCTCTGTTTTCGACCCGATCTTCCAGGTCGGCGCCATTTCGGTCCTCGTCACTTTCATCCTCTACATCTTCAAGGTGCAGGGCTTCATCCTGTGGGGCATCGTCGTGGCGGCGCTCGCCGGCATCCCGCTGGGGGTCACGTCGCTGCCCACCGGCATCGTCCAGCTTCCCGATTTCTCCACCTTCGGCGCACCCTTCCAACAGGCTGCCGATGGGTCCGGCATGGCCGTCGTGCAGGTGTTTTTGAATCCGACGCTGCTCGTGTTCGTATTCTCCATCATGCTGTCCGACTTCTTCGATACGATGGGCACCGCCGTGGCCGTTGCGAAGCAGGGTGAATTCCTCGATGATGAGGGCAACGTCATGGACATCCGTCGCATCCTGATCGTCGACTCGCTCGCCGCCGGGTTCGGCGGCCTGCTCGGTGCCTCCTCCTGCACCACGTTCATGGAGTCCGCCTCCGGTGCCGCCGACGGTGGCCGTACGGGTCTCACCTCGGTCGTGGCGGGCATTATCTTCCTGATCGCTGCCTTCTTCTCGCCGCTCGTCGGTATGATCGCCACGCCGGCTACCTGCGGCGCGCTTGTCATGGTGGGCTTTCTGATGATGAACGTCGTGGGCGACATCGATTTCAACGATCCGCTTCAGGGCATCCCCGCCTTCATGACGATCATCGGCATCCCGCTGACGTACTCCATCTCGATCGGCATCGGCCTGGGCTTCATCACCTACGTGCTGATCAGCCTGTGCCTGGGCAAGGCGCGTGACATCAAGCTGCTTACCTGGATCGTCGTGATCGCCTTTATCATCTCGTTCCTGGTTTCCTAGCACCCGTAGCGCACGCCAGTTGCAGTTCGGCTGCAGCGAATAGCGCTCATGCAAGGGCGCCTCATGGGATGTGTTCCATGAGGCGCCCGTTTGCGCTGTGCGACGCTCCGCAACGCATCATGTCTCGAAGACGGGACGGCTGCAGGCGTTATGGCGCAGTCACACACTAGCGAATGTGCGCCGGCTTGCCTCCCCAGTAGAAGTCGATGAAGCGGCGCTTGTGGGCACAGGGCTTCTGAGCGAGCTGCATGGTGTGGCGCACGATATCTTGCGCCGCCTGGGGTCGCCTGAGCGCGCTGGCATTGACCAGCAGCGCACGCAGGGCCTCGGGATGATCGTACAGATGACGCAGCTGCATAATGAGCTCGCGCGAGGTCGTGGCATGCATGCTGGCGCCAAACGATGTCAGCATGGTGGTGTTGGCCTTTTCCTGGCCGTATGATTTGCCGAGCAGGATCATCGGCAGCTCGGCACACAGGCATTCCGTCACCGTGAGGCCGCCCGATTTCAATATGGCCAAGTCGGCTGCCTGCATGAGCTCGGCCATCTTGTCGATATAATCCATCACCGTGACGTTGTCGAGTTTCATGGCATCAAAGATGGTCCTCAGGCGCTCAGCATAGTCCTTGTCCTTGCCCGGCAGGAACACGAAATGCATGTGGTCGAAGCTGCGCAGATAGGGGAGCGTTTCATCGATAGCGGCACGGAACCGCACATAGGGTTGAGGCAGCGCCGCTCCCGCCATGACAAGCACGACGATCTTGTCGGCAGGCAAGCCAAACGAGTGAAGCGACGCTTCGCGGTCACACTGCTGCTCGAATCCCTGTCGGACGGGAATGCCGGTGATTTTGATAGCGGAATCTTTCACACCCCGTGGTCGCAGCGTCTCTGCCATGAACTCGGTGGCGACGCAGAACAAATCCGCCTGCCGGTGCGGCCACCACCCCTCGATCTCATAGTCAGTGGGAACGCAAACAACCGGATAGCTTTGGTTGCAGATCATGCGGGCGCCCACCGCCGCATTTGCACCAACGATATGGGTGGCCACGATCGCCAGGGGGCGTTCGCGTTCAACATAGGCGGTGAACGCCGGAAACATCACCTTCGACCATGACGAGCCGCCGCCCCAAAGCAGGCGGCCGGTCAGCGTGTAGCGCCAGGTGATGTCGTAAATCGGTCGCGTGGCCCCGGTAAAGGCGGCCGCCGTCTTGTTACCGTCGAAATGAATGCGACCGAAATCAAGAATGTCAAGCACATCGACCCGCACGTTCTCGGGAACGCCCTCGGTGCCGCGAAGGGCCTCTACGGCCTGCGCGATCGCGTTGGCGGCCGCTCTATGCCCGGAGCCGACCGATGCATGCACAACCGTGATGACCGGCCGTGCAGCTTCATCGATCGAGTCGGTGATGTGCTGGGGCTGGGCCAGCTCGGTTGACATGCAAGCTCCTTGGGTGCGACAGTTCATACAGGCTTATTGTAGCGAGCATCAGCCTGCATGGACACCCAGCAAATGGGTAAGAGCAGAGAAACGACGTACAGGAGGTATCTGCCATGGAGGCAACTTCGATTTTCGATTTCATCGTGATCGGCGGAGGACCCGCCGGCTTTTCGGCTGCAATCTACGCGGCGCGCTCAAGCATGACAACGCTCGTCATTGAACAGGGTATGCCGGGCGGCCAGATCGCCACCTCGGATACCGTGGACAACTACCCCGGTATTCCGGAAATCTCGGGAGCAGAGCTCGGAAGTCGCATGCAGCAACACGCCGAGGCCGCCGGCGCCCAGGTGGCCTACGATGCGATCTCGGCCCTCACGCGCGATGATGATGGCATATTCCATCTCGAGGGCTCACAAGGTCGGTATCAGGCCCACACGGTGCTCGTGGCTACGGGCGCAACCCCTCGTCCGGCAGGTTTCAAGGGGGAGGACACATTCCGAGGCAGGGGCGTGTCGTACTGTGCCACCTGCGACGGCATGTTCTATCGCGGCAAACACGTTTTCGTTGTCGGGGGCGGCAACTCGGCATGCGAGGAGGCGCTGTACCTCTCGCGCATCGCCGACTCCGTGGAAATGGTCGTGCGGCGCGATGAGTTCCGCGCATCCCGCGGCATCGTCAACCGCTTGCTGGAGCGCGAGAATGTGACAGTTAGGTACCAAACTAGCATTGTGGGCGTAGGGGGCTCCCGCTTCCTCGGAGAGGTTGAGTTCCGCAATAACGCCGATGGGACAACGCACACCGAGCAGTTCGAAGAAGGCAGTTTCGGCATCTTCGTGTTTGCCGGCCTGACGCCGGTAACCGACTTGGTAGCCCCGTATGTCGAGATCGCATCGGACGGCGGCGTGGTGACCGACGAGATGATGGCGACGCGTACGCCGGGCCTGTACTGCGCCGGCGACATGCGCTCGAAGTCTCTTCGCCAGGTTGTCACCGCGGCAGCCGATGGCGCGCTCGCCGCAACCGCCGCGTATCGCTATCTGGACGGCCTTGAGACGCATTGATCGGCAACGCCTGACAATGGTGCGGTTTGACCTGGGACATGGCCACGCCGCCACCGCTTCCAAGTGCTCGCCTAGACACATAAGGGTGCGCGGTTTGCCTGTCCGTTGACCCGAGCGTTCAGGCTCGCCAGATGTGAGGATAGGTGACGATGAGGACGGTCGTGAATCGCGACCGTCCTCATCGGTTTGTCGCATCATATTTTTGGCACCAGGGATTGGGCCTATGGCCAAGGTGCAGCGTTTGATGGTTGACCTATTTGTTTTGGATTCAGTTGCACCTGAAGCTTCAATATCAGAACCGTTCGCCCCATGAGCATCATGGTCGAGAGTCGAGCTGTCAATATTCGAAGTGTCTCGAACCTCATAGACTTGTCTCTCGAATTCCGTATTCGAGATAATATATATTATGTAAAGTAGATATGAGGAATCGTTTTTCGGGGATACTCTCACGTCGCCGTGGAGTTGCAGTCACACGTCTGAGCGGTCCAACCAAGCCGCCACAAACACACACCCCAGCGCCTCGATCTTGCACCGAGCACGCAGGCAAGCCTGCAGACCCATCCAACCAAAACGGGCGCGACCGTCTCAAGCGATGACGGCCGCGCCCGTTACGATACAACGTATCCAATTGCAATGAACGCCGCGCTACAGCCACTCGTACCCAACGATCAGCCCCGATTCCTCGGCGTAGTACGAGCACAGCCCTCCGCATGGCATGATGATGACCTCGGCGCTCGGCCAAGCCTCGCGAATGGCCACAGCCAATGCCTCGGCGCCTGCGGGGTTGGCCACATGATCGATGCAGGTCAGGCCACCCTGATACCCATCGGAGCGCATCGCGTCGATGATCTTGCGATACGTCTTCTTCTCACCGCGCGTCGGCCCGACGATCTTGATGGTTCCCTGGTCGCTCGCCGTCCCCAGCATACGGATGCTCAGCTTGCTGGCAATCGTGCCCGCAACGCGTGACATGCGGCCGTTTTTCACGAGGTTCTCGTAGCTGCTCAGCGAATAGAGCACCTGCGCGTGGTCCTCCAAGGTGGTGGCGTAGTCGACAAGTTGCGAGAACGTGGGCGCATTATTCTTAAGGTACCTATCAATCAAGGTGACCATGACCTCGAGCTTGCCGCCGGCAGCCTTCGAATCGAGCACGAAGATGTTCTTGCCGGCAATGGACCCGTCGTGCTCGCGCGCGTACTCGTCCATGACGATATTGCGCGCCATCTGCGCAGCCTCGTAGCTGCCTGAAAGATTCGAGGAGATGGTGATGGCGAGCACGTTATCGGCCAGGCGGAGCAGCTCGGCCCACTCCCCCGCACTGGGGCAGGAGCTCGAGGAGGCGGCGGACTCTTCAGCTACACGACGGTTCAGGGCGGCAACGTCGAGGTGCTCGTCATCGATGAACTCCTCGCCTCCCACATTGATTTTCAGCGGAGCGCAACGGTACAGGCAGGCAGGGGCCGTCGGCGTAAAGCCGCGCAGGTTGCAGCTGGAATCAGCGATGAGGGCCCAAGACATGGATCATCCTCTCGAACGTGGAGGCGAAGCGGGCAGACGGCCCCTTCGATAACAAGTGGTTCAACCTATGTGACAGTATAAACCAACGTACTGCCGGACTGGCCTGCCGGGCAGGTGCTACTGCACCTTGACGAGGCTGTAGAGCTCCTGGTTGCCCACCTCGGCAAGCGCAATCTGCGGGTGCAGGAAGGCGAGCTCCATGATGCAGGCATAGCCGACCAGCTCACCACCGATCGTGCCGATCAGCTTGCCGGTTGCCGCCGCGGTACCGCCGGTGGCCAGCAGGTCGTCGACGATCAGCACGCGGTCCCCCGCCTCGATCGCATCGCGATGGATCTCGAGGGTGTCCGTGCCGTACTCGAGCTCGTAGCTGATCGAGTAGGTCTCGCGCGGCAGCTTGCCGGGCTTGCGGGCCGGGATGAATCCCGCGCCGAGCTCCAGGGCAACCGGCACGCCGATCATGAAGCCGCGTGCCTCGGGCCCCACTACCTTGGTGATACCGGCGGCACGGAAGTGGTCGGCGATGTCGGTGACGGCGGCTTTCAGGGCAACCGGGTCGGCGAACAGCGGGGTGATGTCCTTGAAGATGACGCCGGGCTCGGGATAGTCCGGAATGCTGGCGATACGGGACTCGTAGTCGAAGGAGGGCATGGACAGATCGCTTTCTCTTGCGGCTTGCAGGGGGGGGGCTATTCGGCACCGGATACGCCGATGCGGATAGGCTGGGCGGCCAGCTCGCTGACGTCGAGCGGCTCGATTGCGGAGGCGGCCGGATGTGCAGGGGTGCTCGCCGCCTGCGCGCGCGTGATCTCGTCATCGATCACGTCCACGTCGGCGTCCTCGACCACTGCGTTCAGCGACTCGAACACGCGGTTGCGCAGCAGCGCGGTGCGTACGCCGTCGGTCAAGTCGTGCAGGGTCTTGAAGGCGCGCTCGAGTTTTGCCTCGCGGTCGTCGTCGGAATCGTCGGTGCCGAGCATGCCGATGAGCACCTGCTCGAACATGGTGGACTCGCGATTGGCAGCGCTCACGTACTGACGCAGGTTGCGCGGTTCGATGTGGAAGCGGGAGAGCTCGGAGCAATGGCGGATGATGCCGAAGTCGCGCCCGTCGATCAGGTCGCGGTTCTGCGGGCTGCGCACAATGCGGATGAGGTCGTTATCGGCGAGCTGGCGCAGAAACGCGATGTCGACCCCGAGCATATCGGGCACATCCTCGATGGGATGGAGCTTCTGCTTGGTTTCCTTGGGCTCGGCCTTCATGGGGACGTCGGACAAAAGACCCACCTCGTAGGCGAGCGTGGAGAGGTCCTCGGTGGCCTCAAGCTTCTGCTTGATGACGTTCAGCGGCATGTAGCGTGTCTTTTGGAGGTGCAAGATGACCTCCAAGCGATCGACATCTGCCTTGGAGTACTGCCGATAGCCCTTCGGGGTGCGATGCGGGGTGATGAGCCCTTCCTCCTCGAGGAACCTGATCTTGGAGTTCGAGAGGTCGGGGTATGTGCCGCGGAGCAGGTTCACCACCTGCCCGATGCTGAGATAGCTGCGCTCAGCCAAGCTACTCACCGGTTTCGATGCGCTCCACGGTGCTCTCGTGGTAGATCAAGGTGAAGGTACCGATCTGCACGGAGGACCCGTCGTGCAGCGGGGCGGAGTTCACGATCGCGCCGTCAACCCAGGTGCCGTTCAGCGAACCCAGGTCCTCGATGATCGCGCCGGCCTCGGAGCGAACGATCTTGGCGTGGCTGCGCGAAACCGTCATGTCATTCAAAAAGATGGTGTTCGCCGGGTCGCGGCCGATCGTGATCTCGGCGGCGGCGAGCTCGAAGTTGTTGCCGGTCTGCGGGCCCTTGATGATGGAGAGCACAGGCGCGGTGATTCGGGCGCTCGCCATGAGGTCGGGGGCGGTGGTATCGCTCGTGGGCATGCGGAACACGCAGGTGGCATCCGATTCGGTGCCCGGCGTGGTTGCGGTGTGCTCGAAATCTGCCATGAAAACTCCCTACTGAATGCACGGCACGAAGGCCGTCAAAGCTCGTATCCTTCTATTCTACCCTACGCATCGCGGCCCGGGTGCCCTAGGCGTCCTCGCCCTCGATAATCTCTGGATTGAGAAAATCGGCCTCCTCCTCTTCGGGATGCTTGAGGGCGTGTTTGACCGCCATGGCGCCTTTTGCGGTGTAGATGAACGCGGTGACGATGGAGAAGGCTACGCCGAGGTAGACGAAGAAGATCCCGAGCGGAGCCGCCTGGCCGTTGAGGCCGGGGAACGCCTGCGCGTGAGGGGCGAGGATGCTCAGCCCGTCGACCACCGGCACGCCCAGCAGCATGAGGGTGAAGCCGCTCATGAGTAGCGCCGTGGCGATCTTGCCGGGATAGACCACGTCGATCGGTCGCTTGTGGTAACGCCGCACCACGAGGTTGCCGAAGAACAGGTACACATCGCGCCCGACGATCACCAGGCACACCCACCAGGGCAGCTCGCCGCGCGCCACGAGCCCGACCACGCCGGTGAACAGCAGCGCGCGGTCAACCACTGGGTCGAGCATCTTGCCCAGCCAGCTGACGGTTTTCGTCATGCGCGCGATCTGGCCGTCCAGCCAGTCGGTCGAGGCGCCGACGGCGTAGATGATCAGGGCGACGTAGCGGTTGACGTCGGTCACGAACAGGTAGAGGAACACGAACGTGAGGACCAGCCGCAGTGCGGTGATGAAGTTCGATATGGTGAAGATCTTGTTGGAAGGGTAATCGGACGTGCCGATGAGCTCCTTCTTGATCTTTTTCCGGATCTTGCCTGAGGCCACGCGATCTCCTCGCTACCGACAGATTTTTGCTAGATGGATGATACCCGACCTCCGGCCCCCTATCCGCATTTTACGCAAAAAGGGCAGCTCCCCCACCGCCCGGGCCGGTGTGTGCGCCCGGTGCGGGCACGGAGGTTTCCTGCGAGGGCCAGGGCCCGTCAGCCGCACGCGCGCACGGCCTCACTCCTGCTCGGCGGCATAGCCGAAGCGCCGGATCTCGCGGGCGTCCTCGCGCCACAGGCGCTTCACGCGCACGTCCAGACCGAGGTAGACACGGCAGCCGAACAGCCGCTCAAGGTCGTGGCGCGCCTCGGTGCCGATGCGGCGGATCATCTCGCCGCCGCGGCCCACGATAATCCCCTTCTGCCCTTCGCGCTCCACGAAGATCGTGGCATGGAGGCGGAGCAGGTCGCGCCGGGGGCGCTCGAACTCGTCGCAGATGACGCCCACCGCATGCGGGACCTCCTCGCGCGTGTGGCGCAGCACCTTCTCGCGTACAAACTCGGCGACCATCGTCTCGTCCGTCTCGTCGGTGCCCATGTCGAGCGGGAACCACTGCGGGCCCTCCGGCAGAAAGCCCGCGACAACCTCGATGAACCCCTCGACGTTAAAGCCCTCCGTGGCGGAGACCACCACCTGCTCATCGAAGGAGACGAGTTTGTTCGCGGCGGCGATCTGCGCCGTCATCTGCTCGGGGCTGACCTGGTCGGCCTTGGTGAGCACGAGCACCTTATGCGCGTGGGCGGCCGTCACGCGCTCGGCGACCCAGGCGTCACCGCGCCCGATGGGCGCCGAGGCGTCGATCACGAAGGCGATGACATCCACGTCCCCCAGCTCGGCGAGCGCGCTTTTGTTGAGCTCTGCGCCCAGGCCATCCTTGGGCTTGTGCAGGCCCGGGGTATCCACGATGATCAGCTGGCAGGCTGGCCGGTTCACCACGGCGCGCAGGCGACGGCGCGTAGTCTGCGCCACCGGTGAGGTGATGGCGATCTTGTTGCCGAAACAGGCGTTCAGAAGGGTCGACTTGCCGGCGTTCGGACGTCCGACGAGCGCGACGAAGCCGGAGCGGAAGCCAGCGGGCTTCGAGGTGCCCGCCATATCGGCGCCGACAGCCTGTTCACGCTCGACCAGCGCATCGAGCTCGTCGTCGGACAGGTCGGCGAAGGGATCGGTGTCGATGATGTCAGTCATGATGCTCCTTGCGTGGCGGATGGATGAGAGGGACGGGGTCAGGCGATCAGGCCGAGCGCGTGGCCGAAGACGATGGCGCCCACGATGGCCGCGGTAATCGAGAGGGTGTAGACGCTGGCGGCGGCGATATCCTTGGCGCGCTTGGCGAGCGGATGGAGCTCCTGGGTGGCCAGGTCGACGATCGCCTCCATGGCGGTGTTGCACAGCTCCGCGAAGATCACCAGGCCGCAGCAGATGGCGATAAGGCCCCAGGAATGCCAGTCGAGCCGTACGGCGAACCCGGCGGCGACCGTGAGCACGCCGAGCACGAGCATGACCTTGATGTTGCGTTCGGTGCGCACGGCCGTGACGAACCCCTCGAGCGCATAGCCGAACGAGCGCAGGAACGACGGATGGTCTTTTTCCGATCCGGGGATCATGGTGCCTCCTAATCGTGGGCGTGGTTGGTCGTGGGCCCCACCTGCGTGCGATGGTCACAGCCGCGCGTATCGGCGAGCTGGCGCAGCAGCTCATCCTCGCGCGCCTCCATGATAGCGGCATCGTCCTCTTCGATATGGTCGTAGCCCAGCAGGTGCAGCAGACCGTGCACGAGCATGAGGCGGCACTCGTCGGCCGGGGTGTTGCCGAACCCGGGTGCCTGGCGCTCGATGACCTCCGGTGCCAAGATCACGTCGCCGAGCTCGACGGGCTCGGTGGCAGGGAGGCTGTCGTCGAAGGGCGAGTCGAGCTCGAAGGACAAAACGTCGGTGGTGCGGTCGATGCCGCGCCACCGGTGGTTGAGCTCATGCATCTCGTCCTCGTCGACGATCGAAACCGAGATCTCGACGGGGCGCTCAACCTGCTCGGCCTGCATGACATGAGCGCAGACCGCCTCGATCTCGGCGTTGTCGATGGGCATGGGCAACTCGGCGTCATTGCTGATGAGAACGGCCATGGCGCCCTCCTTTCTCGGTTGGACGGTGAGGGTCCTCGCCCGTCTCGGCACGCTCGTAGGCATCGACGATGCGGCCCACCAGACGGTGGCGAACCACATCGGTGCGCTCCAGGCGCACAAAGGCGATGTCGTCGACGTCGGCCAGTACGCGCGTTGCCTGGGCCAGGCCGTCGGGTCCCGCCAGGTCGCGCTGGGTGGCATCGCCGGTGATGACGAAGCGCGCGTTGAAGCCCAGGCGGGTGAGGAACATCTTCATCTGCGCGGGCGTGGTGTTTTGCGCCTCGTCGAGGATGACGAAGGCGTCGTTCAGGGTCCGTCCGCGCATGTAGGCCAGCGGGGCGATTTCGATCACACCGCGTTCGATCAGCTCGGCGACGCGTTCCGGCTCCATCATATCGAGAAGGGCGTCGTGCAGGGGCCTCACATACGGGTCGACCTTCTCCTCGAGGGTGCCAGGCAGAAAGCCCAGGCTCTCCCCCGCCTCGACCACCGGACGGGTGAGCACGATGCGGCTGACGTCGCGTCGCTTGAGCGCGGCGACCGCGGCGGCCATGGCAAGATAGGTCTTGCCGGTGCCAGCGGGACCCAAACAGAACGTGATGGTGCTGCGCTCGATCGCCTCGATATAGCGGCGCTGGCCGGGCGTCTTGGCGCGAATGGTGCGGCCCCGGTGGGCAAGCAGCGCCGTGTTGCGAAAATCGGCCATCTGCGCACCCTGCTCCCGCAGCCCGGCGGCAAGCCGCTCGATGTCTTCAGCCGACACGCCCTCGCCCGCCGCCGCCATCTCGAACAGGTGCTGGAACAGCGCAACGAGCAGCTCGACTTCGCCGGGGGTGCCCGCAAGCGCGATACGGTCGCCCTGCACGGTCACGTCACCGGTGCAGGCGCGCTCGACCGCACGCAGGTGCGCATCGGCCGGGCCGAACACGCGGGAAGGATCCACGCCGGCGGGAATCGTGAGAATCACCGTGGTCTCGCTCACCCCGTTCACCCCGCCTGCCGACAGGAGGCGGAGCAGGGGCGCGCGTGGAGCAGGCCGTGCTCATCGACATGGGTGAGCTCGACGTCGAGGATGGTCTGCTCAGGTGACGGGGTGAGCCCATCGACCTGGACTCGGTGGAAGCTGCCGAGGGTGCCGCGCGTGCCGTATTCGAGCACCGCGCGCTCGCGGGAACCTACCCGCGCACGCGCATCCCGGGCCGCGCTGCGTTCAGCCACCGTGCGCAGCGCGGCCGCGCGCTCGGCCATGACCTGCGGGTCCACCTGTCCGGGAGCGGTCGCAGCCGGGGTGCCGGGGCGCGCACTGTAGCGGAACACATGCATGCGCGAGAAGGCCATCCGCTCGCAGAAGGCGAGCGACTCCTCGAACTCAAGGTCGGTCTCACCCGGAAAACCCGCGATGACATCGCAGGAAATCGAGGCCTGCGGCAGGGCGCGGCGGATGGAGGCAACTGCTTCGGCATAGCGCTCGGCGGTATAGGGACGTCCCATACGGCGCAGCGTGGCGGTGCACCCCGACTGTAGCGGCAGGTGCATAAACGGCGCCACGCGGTCGGCGTTGTCCGCCATGGCGGCGACCAGGCGCTCAGAGATGTCCATGGGTTCCAGCGATGAGAGCCGCACCTGGGGGATGTCGGTGCGTGCGAGGATGGCGCGCAGCAGCTCGTCGATCTCGACATGCGCGTCGCGCCCGTCGGCGCCGTCGTAGGCGCCCAGATTGACGCCGGTGAGGACAACCTCGGGAATGCCAGCTTCATGCGCCTGCCGCACCTGCTCGATCACGGCGTCAACCGGCACCGAGCGCTCCGGACCGCGGGCTTTCCACACGATGCAGTAGGTACAGCGATGGTTGCAGCCGTCTTGGACCTTGATGCCGAGCCGCGAACGGCCGAGCAGGTGAGCCAGGTCGTGCGGCGAGCTCTGGGGGCGCCCGGCCGTTATCCCAGCAGCGCGCGCGGCCCGAGCGGCCACGTCGACCTTGGATGGCTCGGCGATCACGCGCTCGGAAAGATCAGTGAGCTCGCCGGGATGCAGGTTCACCACGCAGCCGGTGACGATGACGATCGGCTCGCGAGCAAGGCCGAGAGCGTGGCGGACGGCCTTGCGGGTCTTCGCCTCGGCCTCGCCGGTCACCGCGCAGGTGTTGATGACGACGATATCGGCATCGTCCTGGTCGACGAGGGCGAACCCCGCCTGGGCCAGATCGGTGGTGATGCGGTCGGACTCCACCCGGTTCACCCGGCAGCCCAGGTTCACCACGCATGCAAAGGGTCTGGTCACGGCGGCCGCCTAATCGAGCATGTCGTCGATGGCGTCGCGGATGCGGTCGCCCACCGTACGCTTGCGGGCAACGTCCTCATCCGCGGCGTCGGCATAGCGTTCAAGGGCCGCGCGCTGCTCGGCGGACAGGCTGGTGGGAACGTCGACGACGATCTTGCCCACGAACCGACCGCGCTGCGTGCCGCCACCCAGGCGGGGCATGCCGTGGCCGCTCACCGAAAGGGCGGCGCCGTACTGGGTACCGGCAGGCACCTCGAGCTCGAAGCGCTCGTCGGGCAGGATGCCGGCGACCTCGATGGTGCAGCCGAGCGCCGCCTGCGCGATCGAGACGTGCACATCGGCCACCAGGTCATCGCCTTGGCGGGTGAAGCGGGCGTGCTCGGCCACCTGCACGTTGACGATCAGGTCACCGGAGGCTGCCCCGCGGTAGCCCGCCTCGCCGTATCCGGACAGGCGAAGCTGGCGGCCGGTGGAGATGCCGGCGGGGATGTCCACGTCGAGCTTCTCATGGACCGGGGTGCGGCCCTGGCCGTCGCACATATCGCAGGGATGGTCGATGACGGTGCCTTCGCCGTTGCAGTCGGGGCACGGCGAGCTTGACTGCATCTGACCGAAGATGGAGCGCTGGACCGTGGTCACGTAGCCGGTGCCGTGGCAGCGCGCGCACTGCTTTTCGCTCGCGCCCTCGGCGCGCCCGGTGCCCGAGCAGTCCTCGCAGGGGGCGAGGCGGTCGTAGCCGATGGTCTTGGTGCAGCCGAGCGCCGCCTCCTCAAGGGTGACGCTGAGCGAGATAGCCATGTCGCGGCCCGCGCGCCGCTGCGCGCGTCCGCGGGAGCCGCCGCCTGCCGCCCCACCGCCGAAGAAGGACGAGAAGATGTCGTCGACGCCCATGCCGCCGAAGATGTCGCTGATGTCCACATAGCCCGAACCCATACCGGGGCCGTCGGCGGTGCCGAAGCGATCGTAGTTCGCACGCTTCTGCTCGTCGGACAGGACCGAGTACGCCTCGTTCAGCTCCTTGAACTGCTCCTCGGCGCCGGCGCTTTTGTTCACATCCGGGTGCACCTCGCGGGCCTTCTTGAGAAACGCGCGCTTGATGGTGCGCTGGTCGGCATCGCGGGCAACGCCCAGCACCTCGTAGTAGTCCCTTTTTTCCGACACGACAGGCAACCTTTCCGGATTCTCATCTCACAGACGCCGGCGTGATGCCGACATAAACACAACCAGTTGTACCCAAAGCGCGGCCGCGCAAACGCGCCGCGCGGCAGCAGGGCCACTACATGTAGCGGTACGGTGCCATGAACATCGACTGAGTGCAGCTGGTGAACCACACCGAGATCAACGCCAGCAGCAGACCGTTCGCCGCTCCGTTCGCGAGCTGCGCCAACCCGCGCTTCCACCACAGGCCGCTGCGATGGAGGACATCGTCGCTCGCGATGAGGAAGATCCCGAACGCAGCGGGTACCAGGCACAGCACCAAAAAGACCGACAGCGTGTTCGCGAGCGCCGACAGCACCAAAAACGGCAGCACCACACCGAGGATGTAGAAGCCGGTGCGGGCGCGCCCCTCGAGCCGCTCTGCCGCCACGTGCGCGCGGCCCACCAGATCCCCCGTCTCGCCACCGTTGGTGCCGGCGTTGCCGCGGCCGCTCATACGCACCACGTCCCCGTCATGGGTCCCGGCCGGGAAGCTCACCACGGCCTCGGCGGTCACACGCGTGCGGCCGGCGCCGCCGCAGACGCCGCAGGCCTCGGCCACGACCTTGCCCGAGCCACCGCACTCGGGGCAGACCATGCGCGCCTGCCCCATGCCGAACATGTTGAGATCAACCCCGATCGAGCCCGTGCCGCCGCAGGTAGGGCAGGCGCGGGTGTGCTCGGTGGCGGTGGAACCCGTGCCGTGGCAGGCATCACAGGGCTCGAAGCGCGGGTACTTCACCGCCACCTTGGCGCCGTCTTTGGCCTGCTCGCGGTTGAGCTTGACATCCACCACCACGTCGGCGCCGGCGGCGGGGTTCCACGCCGAGGCCGAGCGGCGCCGCTGGGTGCCGAAACCGCCGCCGAACGGGAACCCGAACCCGCCGAAGCCGGAAAACCCGCCCGGGTACGAGCCTGTGAACCCACCGCCATAGGAGCCGGAGGCCGACGGCGCGGCACCGGCGAACGGCGAACCGGAGCGCATCGCGTCGTAGCGGGCGCGCTTCTGCTCATCGGAGAGCACGGCATAGGCCTCCGAGACTTCCTTGAAGCGCTCCTCCGCGTCCGGCTCCTTGTTGATGTCCGGGTGCAGCTTGCGCGCTTTGAGCTGGAAGGCCTTCTGGATGTCCTTGGCCGAGGCGTCTTTGTCGACGCCCAGGATGGCGTAGTAGTCCTTTTCGTTCATGGTTGCCATGGGCGGGGCAGATCCCTTCGTTTCGGTAAAGCCGAGCATCAAGTATAGAGGATGCGCGGACGCATAGAACATGCAGGCGGTGTACCCATATCCTTTGCAAACCGCATGCGCGCGCAGGCCCGTTCACAGGGTGTCCGCAACCTGATGCTCCCGTGCCGGTGCGGTATCTGAGGCGCCGGCGCGTTCAGGCGGGCGGGGCGGATGCCTCAGGCACTTGTCGCGAACGTCGTCTCGCCGTCGGCGAGCCCCCAGAGCGCCCCGTAGAGCTCGTTGCCCATCAGCCAGCCGCGCTCGGTGGGCACCAGGCGGTCGCCGCGGGGCGCCAGCAGCCCGAGTGCAACCAAGCGATCCAGGCAGGACTGGATCGGAGCCGCGCCGATGGTGCGCCGCGCCCGTTCGATGAGCGCGCCGTCCAGGCCGGTCACCAGGCGCGCAGCGAGCATGAGGTCTTCCGCACAGGCCTGGGAGGTCGTAAGGAACTCGACCTCGAAGGCAAGGTCGGCCAGGGTCGGCCGGGCGGCGATTGCGCGCGGCGAGGAAGTGATGCGCAGGCGGGCGCGGGCGGTACCGGGAGGTGCCGCGGGCAGCTGCGGACAGAGCGCGCTCAGACGCATATAGCAGCTGTGATCGAGCATGCTCGCCGCACTCGTGCCCAGCCCCAGGTAGGTGATGCCGGTCCAATACGCGATATTGTGACGGCAGCTCATGTTCGGGTGCGCATAGCTCGCCACCTCGTAGCGCGCAAAGCCGGCAGCACCGAGCACGGCGGCTGCCTGCTCCATGCGCGCGGCCTGGACATCCGGATCGTTCCAAGGGCGGTCATCGGAGGCGAAACGGCGAGCAAGAGGTGTGCCCTCCTCGATCTGCAGCGGATAGACGCTGATATGGTCGCAGGGCAGTGCGAGCGCCGCCTCCAACGTGCGCTGCCAGGAGACCTCGCGTTGGTGCGGCAGCGCGCACATGAGGTCGATGGAGGTGGCGAGCCCTGCGTCGTGCGCGCACGCAACGGCTCGCCGGGCGCCCGCAGCATCGTGCAGGCGCCCGAGCTCGACCAGCTCGGAATCGTCAAGGCTCTGGACGCCGATCGACAGGCGGGTCACACCGGCGGCGGCGAGCTGCGCGGCAAGCGCCGGTGTAAGCGACTCCGGATTGGCTTCGCAGGTGAACTCGGCTGGGGTGGCCAGGGAGGTGACGCGCCCCGCGAGCTCGGCTGCACCGGCGCCCAGCAGCGTCGGGGTGCCGCCGCCGAGGTAGGCGGTGGCGCAGGCGTCGAGCAGACCCGCGTCGGCCAGCTCGGCGAGCTGAGCCTCGAGCGCACGCCGGTAGGATGCAAGCAGCCCGGCTGTATCCGCGCACGCCCAGGAGGCGAAATCACAGTAGGCACATTTCGCGCGGCAGAACGGAATGTGCAGGTAGAGGGCTCCCGGCGCATCTGCACATCCGGCAGCCCGCGCGCTCGCACCCGACGCCGCGTCGCTCGCGGTCTCAGCGCGCATGGTCCACCGCATCTGCAGCCGTTCCTGCACCTGCCTGATCAGCTCCGGCGGCAAGATCTGCCTCGATCTCATCGAGCAGGGCCATGAATTGCTCATAGGACTCGCAGCGCACCGCACGCCCGCGCCACTGCGCCGCATGCGGCATGCCCTTCAGATACCAGCCGGCAAACGAGCGGGCACGCGCCATGAACGGCTGGGTGGCATGGAGCAGCCCCAGATGCTCGCGCAGGGCATCCAGCCGTTCGAGATCGCTGTGGGGGCATGGCACCCCGCCCTGCACGATGATGCGCGCATCCTCGAACACCCAGGGGTTGCCGTAGGTGCCCCGCGCGATGAACACCGCGCTCGCGGCCGTCTCGCGCAGCATGCGGGCGGCGTCGGCGGCGGAAAAGACGTCGCCCGACCCGATGACCGGAACCGCGACCGCATGGGCAACCTCGTCGATTACCGACCAATCGGCTGTGCCGGTGTAGAGCTGGTTCGCCGTGCGCCCATGCACCGCCACGGCCGCGGCCCCGGCCTGCTCCATGCGCTGCGCGAACGCGGCGGCGCAGCGCTCCCCCGCCGCAAACCCGGCGCGAATCTTCACCGTCACGGGGACCGTCGCCTCCGCGCACGCGGCGTCCACGATCTGCGCGGCGAGCTCAGGGGTCTTCATGAGGGCCGAGCCCTCCCCCTTCGTGATGACCTTGCGGGCGGGACAGGCCATGTTGATGTCGATCAAGGTGAGCTTGCCGCCCACGCACTGCTGCACGTCATGCACGGCGCGAGCGAATTGCTCGGGCTTGGAGCCGAACAGCTGCACGCAGATCTGCGGCTCCTCGGGCTCGGGCTCAACGAGGACCCAGGTCTTGGCGCTGTCGTAGGCCAGGCCCGCCACGCTCACCATCTCGGTATAGGCCATCTCGGTGCCGCGTCGGCGGCACATGATGCGATAGGCCGCATCGGTCACCCCGGCCATCGGGGCCATCAGAAACGGCTGCCGGGCAAATTGTTCACGTAGGTCAAACAATGAGAACCTCACGAATCATGATCTATGTTCAAGCGCCCGCACCCAAAAGACGTTTTCAGACACCATGCCCAGTAAGACAGTACGGGTTTTCCAGGTGCCCGAGATTGACCTGAAAGAGGAGCGACGCGTACGTAAGGTACGCAAGCGACGGTTTGAAGGTCAAGGTCAGGTAGCGGGGAAAGCCGTTCTACTCGTCAACCTTTAGGATGGCCATGAACGCCTCCTGCGGCACCTCGACCGACCCGATGGCCTTCATGCGTTTCTTGCCCTCTTTCTGCTTCTCGAGCAGTTTGCGCTTGCGCGAGATATCGCCGCCGTAGCACTTGGCGAGCACGTCTTTACGGCGCGCTTTCACCGTGGTGCGGGCGATGATCTTGTTGCCGATGGCACCCTGGATGGGCACCTCGAACAGCTGGCGCGGGATGATCTCCTTCAGCTTGTCGCACAGGCTGCGGGCGAGCGCGTAGGCCTTGTCCTTGTGCACGATGAACGACAGCGCATCCACCTCGTCGCCGGACAGCAGGATATCGAGCTTCACCAGCTCGCTCGCGCGGTAGTCGGAGAACTCGTAATCGAGCGAGGCGTAGCCTTTGGTGCGGCTTTTCAGCTGATCGAAGAAATCCAGGATGAGCTCGGCCAGCGGGATGTCGAAGTGCATCTCCACGGACTTCTCCGACAGGTGGATCATGTCCGTCGTGATGCCGCGATGCTCGATGGCAAGCTGCATGACGGCACCGGTGTAGGCGGGCGGGGCGATGATCTTGGCCTTGAGGTAGGGCTCCTCGATATGCTCGATCCGCGTGACGTCGGGCAGGTCCTGCGGGCTGCGGACTTGCAGCATCTCGCCGTCGGTCTTGAACACATGGTAGTCAACGCTCGGGCTCGTGGCGATGAGCGCCAGGTCGAACTCGCGCTCGAGGCGCTCCTTCACGACCTCCATATGCAGCAGGCCCAAAAAACCCACGCGGAAGCCGAAGCCGAGCGCCGCCGAGGTCTCGGGCGTCCACGTGAGCGATGGATCGTTGACATGGAGCTTCTCAAGCGCATCGCGCAGGTTCTCGTAGTCGGCGTTGTCGATGGGAAACAGGCCCGTGTAGACCATCGGTTTGGCCTCGCGGTAACCCGACAGCGGGGCATCGCACGGGGTGTCCCGCAAGGTGAGGGTATCGCCTACGTGCACGGCCTCCGGGTCCTTCAGGCCGGTGACGACGTAGCCCACCTCGCCGACGCCGAGCGCCTCCACCGCCGTCTCGGCCGGGCGGCGCACACCGACCCCGTCTACGAGGAACTCCTCGCCGCCCTGCATCATGCGCAGGTGGTCGCCCTTTTTCACGGAGCCGTCGAAGATGCGCACCGTGGCCACCACGCCGCGGTACTCGTCGAAATAGGAGTCCAGGATGAGGGCCTTGAGGGGCTTGCCCGCGTCGCCCGCGGGCGGAGACACGAGGAACACGATGGCTTCCAGCAGGTCGTGAATGCCCTCGCCGGTCTTGCCCGAAACGCACACTGCATCGTCGGCTGGGATGGCGAGCTCGTCCTCGATCTCGACCTTCACCTCATCGGGGTGGGCGGAGGGCAGGTCGATCTTGTTAATGGCCGGCACGATATCCAGGTTGGCGTTCATGGCCAAGCTCGCGTTCGAGACCGTTTGGGCCTCGACGCCCTGGGTGGCGTCAACCACGAGCACCGCGCCCTCGCAGGCGGCGAGGCTGCGGCTCACCTCGTAGGTGAAGTCGACGTGGCCGGGCGTGTCGATGAGGTTGAACTGGTAGGTCTCGCCGTCGTCGGCGTCATACATCACGCGCACGGCGTTGCTCTTGATGGTGATGCCGCGCTCGCGCTCGATGTCCATGGTGTCGAGCAGCTGTGCCTCCATGTCGCGCTCCTCGACGGTGCGGGTGAGCTCCAGGATGCGGTCGGAGATGGTCGACTTGCCGTGATCGATGTGCGCAACGATTGAGAAGTTGCGGATGTGGGAAGTGTCAAAAGTATTCATACAGACTATCTTACCTGAAAGGCGGGGCGATTTGGGCGTAGGTTTGGCGCATGGTCGGTCCTGTTTGCGACGAAGGACGCGCCGGGGGCGTTCTGCTCGTGTGGGAATCCTCGAAGCGGGTCTTGTCCCCGCAGACCGGCCGGGGCGCATGTGCCACAGCGCTCGGTCAGTCCTGCGCAAGACGGAGCGTCCACCGGACGCTCCTTTGCGTGCGGAATCTACGCT
>CABRHH010000027.1 GCA_902470695.1 uncultured Collinsella sp. | reverse complement strand
GGGAGGCCGCCTAGCGGTTATGATTTATCGCGTCCAAGATTCGGGGCGCAGTTCAGAGGTGCGCGCCCCGGCTTTCTTGTCAATCTCGGGCACCTGGAAAACCCTAGTTTTGAACGCGGGGACTTCGCCTTCGAGCGCAGTTGCCGGGCTTGTTCCGAAGTGCGCTTCCTTCTCGTTCAGGGCACCTTGCAGTCGGATGGCGGTTTCTCGCTGTCGCATGTTCAATCTGGGGGTCTTTACGTTTTGCGCGCGTCGCTGCTCGGCCCGACCGTCGGGTACCAAACGCAAGGCGCGAGCCCTTCTCTTCCTTCGTTCGAATCCGGGCACCTGCAATTGCTGGTTTGACCTGGGCATCCCGGCCAACCTTGGGCGCTTGGGAAGGCCTTGCTTCGAGCGTGTTCACGCATTCGGATTCGGGTTCCGTCCATCGGTGGGGTTCCGGGTGCGGAATTCGCCCATCGGTGAGTTGTTGGGTTCGGGTTCTGTCCATCGACGCATTCCGGGTTCGGGTTTCGTCCGTTCAAAGGCGAAAACAAGCTCTGGATGTCCAAAGCCCGAACCCTCGTTTCCCGGATGGATGAAATCCGAACCCTTGTTGCGGCGAACAGCAAAAACCCGGGCTCTTGTTACCGCGGTCGGCGAAAGCTCGTACCCTCGTTGCGGCAGACGGCGAAAACCCGAACCCCTGATGCAGCTGACAGCGAAAACTGGACCTTTGAGGGAGGCGGCGAGGGCAAAGCGGGGATGTGGACATTCGGCAGCCTTCGACAAACCGCGCAGGATTGCCTGCCCGCCCTTGCTGCCCCTACTATCCCTACATGAGAGCGGGGCCGCCGACGCCACGCAGATCGTCATGCGCATCGGTTTGCACGAAGGTTTTGATGCCGTTCCAGCACCGCTTGGCCTCGGCGTCGAGCTCCAGATCCTTGTAGCCCACCAGACGTGAGATGTGGCCGTGGAAGCGGGCGAGGGCGTAGTCGGCGTCCTTGTAGCTTGCGTTTTCGCGAGACAGCTCATGCAATACGTTGTTCACGGCCTCGGTTGCATCGGCGAAGCCCTTTGAAGCAGATGGCTGTTCTGCAAGCGCTTGGGAAAACGCTTCAATGAGGCGAGTGGCCGTTGCTTTCAGGGTGGCGTCCATGACGATGCCTTTCGGTTGCGCGCAGCTGCGACGTGTGTCGCTTGCGCTTGGTGATGCTGCCTGCGCGGCGAGCGTGCAGGTGGATACATCATCGTCTTGCGACAAATGGCGTGCAACATCCATCCCTGTAAACGGTAGGAAATATGCTGCAGACGGCATGACTGTACTAAAAACTACATGAGGCCAATGGCTCGTGCGGGCGTTATGCATGCCTCAGGAAAGCGCTGCAGTAGAAGGCTGTCGCTTGTAACAAGGTAGTCTACCTGTGCAGATTCTCCAGAGGCGAGTAGCAGGTTATCCTCATAGTCGGGAAATTTGCTGCGCAGTGTACGTGCCAAGGCGCATTCGAATAGGCCAAGGGGGGATGGGGTGGCAAGGTCAAGCATGCATTCGACGCATCCCCATGCAGCCGCCTCGTAAGACGCACTCGAAGCGCCTTCAAGTGCGTCCTGCCGTCGAAAACGCCTCGGTAGCAGGTAAAACACATCTTTTACCGTGGTTGGGCAGACGAGCAGCGTTGCTCCCTTTCGCACCGCAGTTTCAAAAAGGCGCGCGCATTCTCCGCCTCGCACATCGGTGCGCATGAAGTAATCGAGCCACACTTTGGTGTCGATCAGCAGGCGCAAATGCTTACCATCTACACGCATCGAGACTCCATTTCATCGAGCATCTCACCGTACATGTCATCACGAAGTTCTTGCCACGTTGCTTTGCCGATGGGGTTGTCGACTGGGCCGGTGTAGCCGTATTGTTCTTGGGCTATTTTGACGGCAAGGCCCGCTCCATGTTTGATGAGTGCGAGCTTTCGCCTCTGTTCAGCGCTCACGTCGTCGTCGACCTCTTTCATGAAAGGGGGTACGTCTTGGTGTGTGCATAGATAGCTCCACAGAGCGCGCACTGCCTGGCTTGGATTGAGGCCGAGCTGAGCGAGGACCGCATCGCCGCCCGATTTCATCGACCTGCTCAGGCGTGTGTTCATTTGGACTGTCGCTTCCATGGTCACTCCATTCGCTATATGTATAGCAATATACTATGCTATAAGGCAAAGGTTGCTTGTGCGGCTTTCCTCTCTCGCCACAGCGAGCCGCCGCCCGCCCTGCCCGCCTCCGCCCTGCCCGACGCCCTCCCTCCTCACCGCCCGCCCCGTGAACGCAACCGTTCGCAGAATCGCGTGATTCGCGCACGGCGTGACAGGGGATAATAAAACGGAATGTGTCATGTCAATGTCTGGCTTTTGCCAAGGAGGACCCATGGAGTACAAGATCAGCGGTTACAAGCCCGAGAAGCTGTTCCATTTCTTCGAGGATATCAGCGCCATCCCGCGCGAATCCCGCCACGAGAAGCAGATCAACGATTTCCTCGTCACCTTCGCCCGCGAGCGCAATCTGTGGGTTTACCAGGACGATGTTTACAACGTGATCATCAAGAAGCCCGCGAGCGCCGGTGCCGAGGACGCCCCGGCCGTCATGATGCAGGGCCACATCGACATGGTGTGCGACAAGCTCGCAGGCGTCGAGCACGATTTCGCCACCGACGGCATCGACCTGGTGGTGAAAGACGGCATCCTAACCGCCAACGGCACCACCCTGGGCGCCGATAATGGCGTGGCCGTGGCCCTCATGATGATGGTGCTCGACGACGACTCCCTGGTCCATCCGGCCATCGAGTGCGTGTTCACCACCGATGAGGAGACCGGCTTGGTGGGCGCCGAGAACCTCGACAAGTCGCAGATCGATGCGCGCATCATGATCAACCTCGACTCCGAGGAGGAGGGCGTAGCCACCGTGAGCTGCGCCGGCGGCGTTGTGGCCATCTGTACGCGGCCCGTTGTGCGCGAGCACAAGACCGGCGTGACCCTCACGCTCGAGATCTCCGGTTTGCTCGGCGGCCACTCCGGCTCCGACATCCACCTTGAGCGCGGCAACGCCAACCTGCTCATGGCGCGCATCGTCGAGCGCCTCATGGCCGCGGGCGGCGCGTCGCTCGTCTCCTTCAATGGCGGCACCAAGGACAACGCCATCACGCGCGAGAACACGGCGGTTTTGGTGTATGCCGATGAGGCGGCGGCCCAGGCAGCGGCCGAGGTTGCGCGCGGTATCGTTGCCGACATCGCAGCGGAGCTCGAGGTGTTCGACCCGGGCTTCACCTGTGCGGTGACCGTGGCCGGCGGTGCCGAGGTCGAGGCCATGGCCGATGCCGACGCGCTGGCACTCATCCGCGCGCTGCGCCTGGCCCCCAACGGCGTGATGCGCCGCAACGTCGCTGCCGATGATGCCGTCGAGGTGTCCTCCAACATCGGTGTGGTGCAGGTGACCGAGGACCAGATCAAGTTCCTTCTCTCGCCGCGCTCCTCCATCAAGTCGCTTCAGGACGACGTGAAGGATCGCATCCAGATCCTGGCCGATGTCCTGGGCTTTGACGTGGTATTCGAGTATGAGTATCCGGGCTGGAGCTATGCTGAGCACTCCGCGGTGCGCGACGTGTTCTGCGAGAGCTATCGCGAGCTGTTCGGCACCGAGCTCAAGATCGAGTCCATCCATGCCGGTCTTGAGTGTGGTCTGTTCGCCGACGCGCTGCCGGGGCTTGACGCCATCGCGGTGGGTCCGCAGCTCGCCGACGTGCACACCCCCGACGAGCACATGGACCTCGCTTCGTTCGAGCGCTTCTACGTGCTGCTTGTGGATGTGCTGCGCCGCCTAGCTGCCTAACGTTCAATTGGGGACGGGGTCGTTTCGTTTCTCAGTTTGGGGACGGGGTCGTTTCGTTTGATGCGGATCGACCCCGTTTTTCATGCGTGGGGCTCCCGCGCTCTGGGGCGGCGGGCGTCCTCGCGCTGGACCTCGCGCCGATCGCGCGCAGAGCGGCCTCGAGCGCAGTCTGGGGACGGGGTCATTTCGTTTCAGTCTGGGGACGGGGTCATTTCGTTTGATGTGTGTCGACCCCGTTCCAATATACACGTTCCCATATCGCAGATGAACTGGCAGGTGCCGGCCGCGGCCACGGGCGGCGGGTTCCCAAGACAGCATCATGCGCCCGCCGTATCAGCCTTGTGGCGGGCGCATGCGTGTTGCGCATCGCGGCCTGCTCAACCGTTCTGTGGGGCAACTGGCTGTCGTTTCGCTTAACGATCCGCGCGCGACTTTCTGTACGAATCGACCCCGTCCCCAAACGGGCACCCAAATGGGTGTGGGGCGCGGTCGCGGCTGGCCGGACGATTTGCGTACGAATCGGCCCCGTCCCCAAACGGGCGGGCGTACGAAACGACCCCGTCCCCAAACGGGCACCCAAATTGCGGGGCGATCGTTTTGCGGGGCAATCGGTTATCATGGTGCAACTTTGGGTACACGTTGCAGATGATACCGAGAACAACGCAAGCAAGAGGAACCGCATGTTTGATAGATTCACAGACCGCGCCCGCAAGGTCATGGCGCTTGCGTCCGAGCAGGCCCGTGAGCTCGGCTCCAGCAAGGTGGGCACCGAGCACCTGCTGCTGGCGCTCGCAAAGGAAGAGGACGGCATCGCCTCCGAGGCGCTGCGTTCGCTCGAGATCACCTATGACGACATCCTGGAGCAGCTGAAAGAGATTCGCACGTCGGCCCCCGAGGAGGAGCCGGCCGAGGGCGCCAAGCTCGCCTTCACCCCGTTGGTGCTCGCCGTGATGGAGAAGGGCTTCCGCCTGGCGCGCGAGAACGGCCAGACCTACGTGTCCACCGAGCACCTGCTGCTGGGCATCGTCAGCGAGGGCAACGGACTCGCCATGGACGTCCTGGTGCGCCTGGGTGTCTCGTCTGCTGCCGTGCGCGACGCCGTGGCCAAGCTCACGAGCAAAGACCAGGGCAACCAACGTCCGCTGGCCGGAGCCGGCTCCGGCCGCCCGGGTTCGGGACTGCCGTTTTTCGGCGGCGGGTCAAACCCCGCGCAGGAGGGCGGTGAGCAGGACAGCGCGCTCAAGCAGTTCGGTACCAACCTCACCCAGCAGGCGCGCGACGGCAAGCTCGACCCGGTGATCGGCCGCGAGCGCGAGATCTCGCGCATGATGGAGATCCTGTCCCGCCGCAACAAGAATAACCCGCTCATTCTGGGCGATCCCGGCGTGGGCAAAACGGCCATCGTGGAGGGCCTGGCGCAGGAGATCGCCGCCGGGCGCGTGCCCGAGAACCTGGCGAACATGAACATCTGGACGCTTGACCTGCCCGGTCTGGTGGCCGGTGCCAAGTACCGCGGCGAGTTCGAGGAGCGCCTGAAAAACGTTATCGCCGAGGCCACCGAGGCCGACGACGTCATCCTGTTCATCGACGAGATGCACACGCTGATCGGTGCCGGTTCCGCCGAGGGCTCCATCGACGCGAGCTCGATGCTCAAGCCGGTCCTCGCGCGCGGGGCGTTCCAGATCATCGGCGCCACCACGGCCGAGGAGTTCCGCAAGTACCTCACCAAGGATCCGGCCTTCGAGCGCCGGTTCCAAACGATCGACGTGGACGAGCCGAGTGTGCCCGATACCGTTACGATCCTCACCCGCCTGGCCCCGCGCTACGAGGAGCACCACCACGTGCGCTACACGCCGGCTGCCCTTGAGGCGGCGGCGAGCCTGTCGGCGCGCTACATCCAGGATCGTTTCCTGCCCGACAAGGCTATCGACCTCATCGACGAGGCGGGTGCGCGGGCGCGGATCGCGCACAACGTGGCGCCCGAGGCGGTCCGCGAGGCCGCGGCGCAGGTGGCGAGCCTGGGCGAGCAGGTCGAGCAGGCCACCGAGGCGGACAACATGAATCGCGCCGCCGAGCTCACCGAGCAGAAGAAGGCGGCCGAGATCGCGCTCGGCGAGGCTCGTGCCGCCTGGAGCGCCGAGCTCGAAGCTGCACCGCTGACCATCGACGTGCCCCAGATCGCCGACATCGTGTCAGTGTCCTCGGGCGTGCCGGTCAGCTCGCTCACCGAGGACGAGAGCCGCCGCTTGCTGGCGTGCGAGGCAGCGCTCAAGACGCGCATCATCGGGCAGGACGCCGCGGTCGAGGCCGTGGCCCGCGCCATCCGTCGCAGCCGCAGCCCGCTCAAGGACCCGCGCCGCCCGGGCGGCTCATTCATCTTCCTGGGGCCCACCGGCACCGGCAAGACCGAGCTCGCCAAGACGCTTGCCGAGTACCTGTTCGGCAGCAAGGACGCGCTCATCAGCTTCGACATGTCCGAGTTCGCCAGCCAGTACGAGGTCTCCAAGCTCATCGGTTCGCCCCCGGGCTACGTGGGGCACGAGGAGGGTGGCCAGCTCACCAAGGCCGTGCGGCGCAACCCCTACTCGGTGGTGCTGTTCGACGAAATCGAGAAGGCGCACCCGGACATCTTCAACGTGCTGCTGCAGGTGCTCGATGAGGGTCGCCTCACCGACGGCCAGGGCAAGACCGTGGACTTCCGCAACACCGTCATCATCATGACGAGCAACGTGGGTGCGCGCGAGATCGCTGCCGACACGAGCGTGGGCTTCGGCACCACCGGCGAGGCGGGCCTTTCGGCGTCCGAGATCAAGAGCCGGGCGATGGGCGAGCTGAAGCGCCTGTTCCGCCCCGAGTTCCTGAACCGCGTGGACGACATCGTGGTGTTCCAGAAGCTTGCGGGCGAGGCGCTGCGGAGCATCGCGAGCCTGCTGGTGGACGATCTGCGCCAGCGCCTGATCGCCAACGGCATGAACATCGTGCTGACCGACGCCGCCCTCGACAAGATCGTGGCCGAGGGTACCGACCTCACCAACGGCGCCCGTCCGCTGCGCCGGGCTATCCAGACGCTCATCGAGGACCCGCTGTCCGAGGAGCTGCTGGCCGGAGAGTGGCATGCTGGCGACACCGTGCTGGCCGATGTGGACGACGACGGGTTCGTGTTCAGCCATACCGCCGGCGAGATTCCGGCACCGCGTCCGCAGGGTGAGCTGGGTGCGAACTTCGTACCGGCAGCGCCGCGGCGGGCCGCATCCGGTGCCGGCGCCACGTCCGGCGACCGTGCGCAGCTGGGTGCCGCTGCGAACTAAGGTTGCGGAGCACCCGCTGCGGGCAGCTGGGCCGCACGCCGCCCTCCGCGGACAGCCGAGTTGCCGGGTGCAACCGGGCGCGCCTACGATAAAGGCGCACCCGCGGATGATGGACGCATCACGTGCACGATTCGGGGCGTTTCGGCATATGCCGGGATGCCCCGTTTTCTATGCGATATGCGTGTGTATTATCTCAGGTAAGGTGTCGTTACGGGGTGGAGGAGCGAAACGTAATGCCGTATCGGCAGAGAGGAGCAAGCCATGCGTAGCGCTCAAGGGGGCGTGTCGATTGCCAACACGGTGTGGTCGGGGGTGTATTGGATCGCGCTCGCACTCATGCTATTCGCGAATCACCTGGATGTAGGTCGCCCGGCGTGGTTCGATGCAGGGCTCGTGCTGATAGGCGCTGTCTCGGCGGTGCGGGGGAGGCCGCTGGGTCGCGATGGCTCGCTCGCCCCGGCCACCGCCGCCGTTCTGGCGTGCGCGGGCATGGCTGTCCTTTCCGCTTCCCTCATCGCAACCTGGGTGATATTCGCCTTGGCTCTATGCGTGGCGATATATGTCACAGTTGCATCCCGCGGATCGGGGCATGTTGACCATCGGCGCATATCGATGCTGCTGGTGGCGATCTGCTGCGCCATCTTCATGGTAGGGCTTATCGCCTAAGCGGAGGCCCCAGTCGCAGCCCCAGGATAATCAAAGGGTCAAAGCCCGGGCGGGCGTCGTTCGGTTCCGTGCGGCGCCCGCGTTCACGCCTGCGGCTCTGGGTAGCTTTTCTGCAAATCTGAGGCGCCCGTTCGATTCGTGCGACAATGAAACGCGCACCATCGATGGGAGGCCTGAATATGAACAACAAAAGCACCGAGGCCCGCATGAAAGAGGCCGTGCGCCTCACCGCGCCGGGACAACCCCTGCGCACCGCACTCGACATGATCATCGCCGGCCATATCGGCGCCCTCATCTGCGTGGGCGATACCGAGGCCGTGCTCGCCGCCGGCAACGACGGATTCCCCTTGAGTATCTCCTTCACGGCAAACCGTCTGTTCGAGCTGTCGAAGATGGACGGCGCCATCGTGATCGATGGCGACCTGAACCAGATTCTGCGCGCGAACTTCCACCTCAACCCCGATCCGTCGCTTGCCACGAGCGAGACGGGCATGCGCCACCGCACCGCCGCGCGCATGAGCGTGCTCACCGACGCCATCGTGATCTCGGTGTCGGAGCGCCGCAGCGTGGTGAACGTGTACGTGAACGGCCGCTCGCACCAGATCCAGCCGGTTGCCGAGGTCATGAGCTCGGTGAACCAGCTCGTATCGACCCTGCAGACCACGCGCACCTCGCTCGACCGCTCGCTCATGCGCCTGACCGCGCTCGAGCTGGACGATTACGTTACCCTGGCCGACATCACGAGCATCTTCTCCAGCTTCGAGATCATGCAGCAGGCCAAAGACGAGCTCAAATCCTGCATCGAGAAGCTCGGAATCGAGGGCAAGCTCGTGCAGATGCAGCTCGAGCAGCTGGCCGGTGCCAGCATGGAAACCGAGTACAACCTGATGATCCGCGACTACGCCGCCGACGCCTCGGAGGAGAACGCTGAGCGGATTCGCGGTAAGTTCCTGGACATGTCGGCGCAAGATCTCACGAACCCGAACAAGGTGGCGCGCGTGCTGGGCTACGAGGACCTGGACGAGGACTCGGTCATGTCCCCGCTGGGCCTGCGCACCCTATCGCGCGTGTCGGTGGTGCGCGACGGCGTGGCCGAGCGCATCGTGGACGAGTACGGCTCGCTGCAGGACCTCATGGGCGACATCAAGGAGGACCCCGACCGCCTGGGCAGCTTCGGCGTGAACAACCCGGCGATCCTCGCCGATTCGCTGGCGCGCATGCACGGCGGCAAGAGGGAGGCGTAGGCACGCGATGGCGGCTTCGGTATGCGCGGTGGTCGTGGCCGGTGGCTGCGGCTCACGTTTTGGCAACCCGGGCGGCAAGCAGCTGGTCAACGTGGCCGGCCGTCCCATGATGACCTGGTCGATCATGGCGTTCGACCGCTCCGCACTCGTGCAGCACATCGTGGTGGTGTGCCCACCTGAGCGCGAAGCCGAGATGCGCCGCCTGGCGATTGAGCCATTCGAGTTCAAGACGCCCATCACCTTCGCCGCCGCCGGACAGACCCGCCAGGAGTCGACGCGCTCCGGCGTGGACGCGGTGCCGGCGGGCTTCATGCACGTTGCCATTCACGATGGAGCGCGCCCGCTGATCACCACGTACGCGATCGACCATGCGATCGAGGTGCTGCTGTCCGACCCCGCGCTCGACGGCGTGGTGTGCGGCCAGCCGGCGATCGACACGCTCAAGATCGTGGAGGGCGAGCGCATCTGCGAAACGCCGCCGCGGAGTCGCTACTGGGCGGCGCAGACCCCGCAGATCTTCAAGATCGGCATCATGCGGCATGCCTACGAGCAGGCGGCTGCAGCAGGCTTTTTGGGAACGGATGATTCGTCGCTCGTGGAGCGGCTCGGGGGCGCGGTGCGCTGCGTGCAGAGCCCACGCGACAACCTGAAGGTCACGGTGCCCGAGGACCTGCGTCCGGTAACCGCCATCCTGCTGGGCCGGATGAGCGACGCCGAATCGGCGCAGGACACCGGCGTGATCGCCATCTCTCCGCTGCGCTGAGCCCGGCGCCCGCCCTGTGCATCCGATTAGATAACCTGCGAGTTCGAAAGGGGAGCCATGCCTTCTTCTCTACGCATTGGCCATGGATACGACGTGCATCGGCTGGTTGAGGGGCGCCGGTGCATCATCGGCGGTGTGGATATCCCCCACGAGCGGGGGTTGCTCGGCCACAGCGATGCCGATGTGCTGGCACATGCCCTGGCCGACGCCATCTTGGGCGCCTGCCGCGGTGGGGACATCGGCAAGCTGTTCCCCGACACCGACCCGGCCTACGCCGGAGCCGATTCGCTCAAGCTGCTGGCTGCCGTGATGGAGCATGCGCGCGGGCTGGGCTACGAGTTCGTGGATGCCGACTGTACCCTTGCCTGCCAGGAGCCCAAGATCACCCCGCACCGCGAGCAGATGCGCGAAAACCTTGCGGCCGCGATCGGCTGCCCCGTGGAAAACATCGGCGTCAAAGCCACCACGACCGAGCGTCTCGGTTGGGAAGGCAAGGGCGAAGGCATCGGCGCCTGGGCCGTCTGCCTGCTCGAACGATGTATCTAAACGACCCGTCCACGGCGGTTCGCCATCTTTCTTTTTTCTTTCTTTTCCTGAGCGGATCTCCGCGCCCGACGAGCCGGAAGCCCCGCTCCTGTAAGGCCGTCCGCTCGTATAGACTATTCATCAACGATAACGATGTGGCCGAGACGGTCCGCGTGGTTCGCCGCGAGTTCCGCACGAGCCGAAGGGTTCCGTGGACCCTTCGTGCGAGCAGGACTGCCCGAGCGCCGGACCACGCGGACCGTCTCGGCCCCAACGGGAGATACACATGAAGATCTACAACAGTGCCACGCACAAAAAAGAGGACTTCCGCCCCATCGAGGAGGGCAAGGTCCGTATGTACGTGTGCGGCCCCACCGTCTACGACAACATCCACATCGGCAACGCGCGCACCTTCATCAGCTTCGACGTCATCCGCCGCTGGCTCATCGCTCGCGGTTACGAGGTCACCTTCGCCCAGAACCTCACCGACGTGGACGACAAGATCATCAACCGCGCCAACGAGCAGGGACGCACCGCCGAGGACGTGGCGATTGAGTTCTCGAACAAGTTCATCGAGGTCATGCGTGGCGCCAACGTGCTCGACCCGGATGTGCGCCCGCGTGCCACCAAGGAGATCGGACCCATGATCGCCATGATCAAGAGCCTGATCGAGCAGGGGCACGCCTACGCCGCCGACAACGGTGACGTGTACTTCGCCGTGCGCAGCGATGCGGCGTATGGCGAGGTGAGCGGCCGCAAGATCGACGACTTGATGGTCGGCGCTCGTATCGAGGAGAACGGGGACAAGCGCGACCCGCTCGACTTCGCCCTCTGGAAGGCCGCCAAGCCCGGCGAGCCCAGCTGGAAGAGCCCCTGGGGTGAGGGGCGTCCGGGTTGGCACACCGAGTGCGCCGCGATGGTCCATCGCTACCTGGGCACGCCGATTGATATCCATGGCGGCGGCTCCGACCTGGCGTTCCCGCATCACGAGAACGAGTGCGCCCAGGCCACGTGCGCCTGGCACGAGGGCTTTGCCAACACATGGATGCACACGGGCATGCTGCTCGTGGACGGCGAGAAGATGAGCAAGAGCCTGGGCAACTTCTTCACGCTGGCCGAGGTGCTGGAGAAGCACTCGGCGGCTGCGCTGCGCCTGCTTATGCTGCAGACGCACTATCGCAGCCCGCTCGATTTCTCCTGGGAGCGCCTGGAGGGTGCCGAGAACTCGCTCGCGCGCATTGCCGGTACGGTGCGCAACCTCACATGGGCGGCCAACCATGCGGAAGGGCAGTCGAACGACGAGCTTGCCGCCGGTCTGACAGCCGCCATGGATCGCGCTGCCGCCGACTATGAAGCCTGCATGGATGATGACTTCAACACCGCCGGTGCCGTGGCGGCGTACTTTGAGCTGGTGACCGAGGCGAACAAGTATCTCGAGCAGGCGGCGGGCGCCGTGGATGGGCAGGCGGCCCGCACGTGCGCAGCCGCGATTGCCGGCGCGTTGACTCAGCTGGGCGTTGAGCTGCCGGTGGTCGAGGAGCCGTTGCCGCAGGGCCTGTTGGGGGTCGCTGCCGGACTCGCGGGCTATGCCGGTGCGGACGTGGATGAGGCAGCAGAGGTGATTCTGGCTGCCCGTGCCGAGGCCCGCGCTGCAAAGGACTGGGACACCGCCGACGCTATCCGCGATCAGCTGCGCGACATGGGCCTCACCATAGAGGACACCGCCGCCGGCTCCCGCATCAAGCCCGCCTAACCACCGCACCTGCAATCTGGGGACGGGGTCGATTCGTACAACGAAAGGTCTTTCGACGCAGATTAAAGTGCAACGAAAGGCCTTTCGACGCACATTCGATGCATTCGCAATCTGGGTACGGGGTCGTTTCGTCAGGCAAGGTTCGTTTCGTCGCCTCGCATATTCGCGCCGCATCCGGTCTGCCCGGGTGCGGCGCTTCTGTTGCAGGCGGCAGCCGAGTTCCAATGCAAGACCCGCTGCCACCCGCGGCTGCATACCGGCAAGTGCCTAGTTGGACTTGAAGTCAGGGAAGGGGCCTTTCAAGATAAGAAAGCCGGTCGCACGACATGCTTGAAGAGCTTGCATGCTTGACAACTCCCCTTAGTCAAATGGCAGAAACTCACCTGTTGCCGGATTGAGCCCACGGTCCATTTGGTCTTGGATTCCCGAATAGCGTGCGATGTGCCTGCGCGCTTTCTCGTTGCTTGCATGGATAAACAGGAAAAGGACCTCAATGATGAAGTTTGCCGAGTTGTGCGAAAAGGGAACGCCATAGGCAAACAACCGATCACGTTGCGTGGACATAATCACATATTGTGCCTTTTCGATCAGCGGCGATTGAGGATTAGACGTAATGACGGCGACGGGAATGGCAAGGTCGCTTGACAGGGCGACAAGCCGGTCTAGGCGGCGGGAGATTCCCGATGAAGAGATTACAACCAAGACATCTTGAGACTTCAGCGTTGGAACAAATGCAATTGCATCCGATGCGCTTGTAAGGGACACCCCCGGCAGGCCGAGATGACGTAGCTTGAATGCCATGTTGTCGGCAAGAGTACGCGTGTTGCCAACGCCAGCAACTAGTATGGTGTCGGCCTGGTTGAATCGCTCGATTAGACCCATAACGGTTTGCTCATCCAAACGAGCGACCGTATCCGCGAGCTCTGCAGTTTTGCAGGTAAGAATATAGTGAAGGGATTCTTGGAATCGGTCGGGAGATATCGACTCAGTGCTTTTTCCGATAACAGATGTTGTCGAGGTCTGCTCGCCCTCATTGCGCGCAAGGCTTAGTCGCAAATCGTTGAAATCATCGAATCCGAGTCGTTTGATGAACCGTGAAACAGTGGGGCTCGATGTCCCACATCCGTCGGCGATCTCGCGGAGTGCCATTGTCGGGACAGTGAGCCTGTTGTCGAGGATGAAGGTGGCAATTTTCTGGTCGGTTTTCGAAAGGTTGTCATATGCTGAGCAAATCGTTTGTATGACATTTCCCTTGCTATCCATCGTGTATGCCTTTCGCTTGCCGTTCACCGACTGTAACCCACCGTTCGCGGTATAGTTGCATTTTGAGATGAACGAGTGTTTCGTAAGTGGATAATAATATGAAACACAGATAAGTAATTTCAGTCTTTCGTAAAACATCATTACACATTTGCTCTGGGAGGTGAATGGGATGGCAGCAGATTTGTTAAAGACGTCGATGGGTGGAAAAGCCGTCAAGACACTACGGTTTCGGGAAGAGCTGTCCGCTGTCGGTCTTTCGCTTTTTGTGGCGAATGCAGTCTATTGGATGATTGCCGGAACCTACACTCCCTTTCTGAGCTCATATTTCAAATCAGTCGGTCTAACAGCAATGCAGACCGGTGTTTTGCTGATGGTCCAGCCGTTGGCGGTTTTGTTTGTTCAGCCCGCCTGGGCTTACTTGAGTGATCGAACAGCCAAAAGAAAGCTTGTGCTGGGATCCTTGATTATTGGGGCTGCAATTTCCACACTGCTGTACTATGTCGGAACACAATTCGAGGCAGTGCTGCTCGCAACCGTGATATTTTCGGTGTTCTTTTCTGCTCTCCTTCCGTTGAGCGACGCCCTGGTAATCGATGGATGCCTCGCGAAGAAAATTGAATTTGCCAGGGTACGCTTGGGCGGGACTTTTGGGTACGCGTTCATCGTTTTCATCGTTGGAGCGTATCTTGAGAAGGTCCCACGAGCTCAATTTGTGGTTGTGGCTTTACTGTGCGTACTGTTTCTTATTGTTGTGACGGCGCTTCCGAACGGGCAGCGTATGGTCAGCGAGGTGAGTGACTGCAGCCATTCAAGGCTGGCTGATGTTGCAGCGGGCCTCGATGCCAAGCGCCCGGTGCTGGGAGCATTCGAGTCTCGCAAGATTTATTGCGTACTCGCTTTTGCGTTCGTGAGCCAGATGGGACTTGGGTTTTCGGGCAGCTTCATTGGTCGGTATGTCCTCGATCTGGGTTATGGACAGGGTCTTGTGGGAATGCTCAGTGCCATTTCAGCTTTAAGCGAGATTCCGGTTCTGCTGCTCGCAGGTTCAATCACGCGTCGATGGGGCGAGATGCGGTTGCTGATTGCCTCGTGCTTTTTTATGGTCCTGCGCTTGGTTTTTATCGGTTTCGGTTTGGTGCCGACAATGGTGGCCGGACAGTTGCTGCAGAGCGTGACCTATATGACGGTGTACTATTCCTGCGCGCGCTATGTTACGGAGCATGTCCTGCCTGGCAGGCAGTCGCAAGGACAGAGTGTTCTTGTTGCGGTTCAAAGTGGTCTAGCGATGTTGATAGCGAACCTAGCTGGCGGTTTTGCTGGCGATACATTTGGAATGCGGATGTCATTCTTCCTAGCGGCAGCGTTGGTGCTGGCAGCGACTCTCGTCGTGCTCGCTGTATACCGACGCGCTCGCTGCTACAGGTGAGCATTACGGCTCGGTGCGAGCCGTATGCAGATGTAAGGGATGGAAGTTAGTTCTATGCGAAAGGGAGCAATTTATGGCATTGGTAAACGTGAATGATCTGCTCAAAGACGCGACAGAGCACCATTATGGAGTGCCCGCAGTCAATACGTTCAATTTCGAGACCATAAAATACATCGTCGCCGGAGCTGAACAGGAGCATATGCCAATCATTGTACAGTTCTATCCAGGGTTCAGCGAATATATGCCACTGAGTCTCGTTTCGGCTGTTGCAAAGTACTATGCTGAGCAAGCTTCAGTTCCAGTTGCTGTCCACCTTGATCACTCGGTAGACTACGACATCGCAGTAAGCGGTATACGCGATGGATTTCCTTCGGTTATGGTTGATGGCTCTTCGTTGCCCTATGAGGAGAATATTGCGCTGACGAAAGCGGTCGTCGAGGTCGGCGGTATTTTTGGGGTCGATGTTGAGGCTGAACTTGGACACGTTGGGAGCGGGGCGAACGCAGATGACTTTGCCAGCCCCAATTTGTATACCGACCCTGCGCAAGCTGCTGAGTTTGTGGAACGTACTGGATGCGGTTCGTTGGCGATTGCCGTGGGCAATGCACACGGTGCTTATGTGAAGACGCCTCAAATCGACATGCAGCGCATCCAAGACGTTCGCTCGGCTGTGCGCGTTCCGTTGGTTATGCATGGATGCTCCGATATTCCTGACGAGCAGCTTCAAGAGACAGTGAATTGTGGCATGAGTAAGTACAACATTGCTACAGAATACTTCCGTACGATGTATCGATCCATTGAGCAGCATGTTAAATCAGACATGTACAACACGGACGCTTTCGGACTGATGCGTGAAATTGGCCCTGACATGGTGTCGTTCGTCGCCGAAAAGATCAAGCTGCTTAATCCAAACGGCTATTCGCTTGTTTAGGGGTCGAAATGAAGAAGATACTTGTTGCTTCACATGGGTACCTGGCTGACGGCATCAAGAGCTCAGTGGGGATTCTTACGGGCAATCAGGACGTAATCGCTACGGTCAACGCGTATGTGGATGAGCGTGATTACACCTCCTCTATCCAGGAGTTCATCGATTCGGTTGATTGCGATGACGATGCGGTTATCTTCACGGATATCTATGGTGGCAGCGTGTTTCAAAAAGTGGTGCTGCTGGAGCCGGAGAAAAAAGGCATCGTTCATGTAACTGGGTTCAATCTCGCTGTGGTAATTGAGACGCTAGTACGGGCTGATCCTATAACCCCTGAGCTCATGGATGAGATTGTCTGCAATGCGTCCGGGCTGATGCGCCGCATGGAATGTGTTTCAGAGGCAACCGCTGGCGCCGCCGCTTCAATTACCGATGAAGTTTTTTTCGATTAACACTTGGTGGCTTTCAGATGTGTTTGCCGCTTGCATGAGCGATAAGAAGGGAGTTTCAAATGATCGTTCAGGTTCGTGTTGATGATCGTCTTATCCATGGGCAGGTTGCCTTGGTTTGGAGCAAGGAGTTAAACACTAAGCACATTGTTGTTGCAAATGATGCGGCTGTAGAGAGCGATGCGCTTCGGATGACACTTCAGATGGCTACACCTGCCGGTCAGAAGCTGCTGGTCAAAACCGTAAAAGACGCCATTCGTATCGCCAAGGATCCTCGTGGTGCAGATATGCGCATTTTTGCGCTTACGAACTGCGTGCGGGATGTGCTTGAACTGGTGAAGGGTGCTCCTGGCTGTGTTGCCGAGGTAAACGTGGCAAATGTCGGTCGTTTCGATAAGTCAGATGCAGCCAGTAAGGTACAGCTCAACGACACGATCATGCTCAATCCTAGCGAGCTTGCGGCGGCAAGAGAGCTATGCGAGCAGGGCATCCCTGTTTTCCATCAGCTCATTCCTCAACATGGCAGGACGCCCATCTCCGAGCTCATCAAGACGGCTGAAAAGTAGCGGATTTCAGGTTTGAAATTGCTCCATTCGGAGCAAAGGGAAAGAGGGAGGAAGAACGCATGGTTGGTTTGGCATGTATGGCTTGGTTGACCGTGGTGATTTGTTACGGCGGCAACTGGTTGATTGATCAGTGCATGATTGAGCGGCCCCTTGTGGTCGGTCTTGTTGCCGGTGTGCTTATGGGGGATGTACAAGCGGGTATCGTCATCGGTGCATCGCTTGAAGCATTTTTTATGGGCGCAGTCAATCAATATTGGCGGTGCAATCTCGGCTGAACCAGTCACTGCGACTGCTTTGGCTGTTGCGTTTACGGTTGCTGGTATTGACCAAGGCGCTGCGATTACGCTCGCTGTCCCCGTCGGCGTTGTGACGGCGTTTGTGTCAATCTTTTGGAACAACGTGGCGCTCGCCATGTTTGCGGGGCGTTTCGATAGGCTTGCGGCGGAGGGCAACGAGCGCGCGCTGGCAATTCAGCACTATGTCCTATGGTTCCTTAAGTATGCAATCTTCGGCATCATCGCTTTCTTGGGCGTGCACCTCGGTGCGGAGCCGGTGGCGGCGATTGTCGATCAAATTCCAGCGAATGTAATGTCGGGACTCAATGCGGTTGGCGCTCTGTTGCCTGCTGTTGGTATGGCCCTGTTGCTCAAGATGCTCTGGAGCAAGGAGCTAGCTGTCTACTTCTTCTTGGGATTTGTTCTGTACATCTATCTTGACATGCCCATGATTGCCATTGCGGTTATCGGCGTCGTGTTCGCGGTTGTCCAGGCCCTGCGCGACAAGGAGCTGTTCGATCTTGAACACAAGAGCGCTTCCGTTGCTGTTGTTGATTCTGCTATATCCGACGAGGAGGATTTCTTCGCATGAGTAAGTTGACGAAAAGCATGAGCACTGATGACCGTAAGATGCTCAATAGGATTTTCCTTCGCTCCTTCTCCGTGTTTGCATCTTGCGCCGGCGGTTCTGTAAAGGCGGGTGCTGACGGCTGGCTCTATTCTATACAGCCAGCGCTCAACCGGTATTATGCTGGCGATGCCAAAAAGCATGCCGAAGCGATGAAGAGACATACCACTTGGTACAATATTACACAGAATGTTGGCACATTCGCGATGGGTCTAGTCGCCTCCATGGAACGCGAGAACGCCCAACATGATGATTTTGACACCGAGTCCATCGATGGCATCAAGGTTTCGCTTATGGGGCCCATGTCTGGCATCGGCGATGCGATTTTCTGGGGCGTCTTGCGCGTGATTGCTGCGGGCATCGGTATTAACCTTGCCATGTCCGGATCCCCACTTGGTGCGATCATGTTCCTGCTCATCTATAACATCCCCTCAGTCTTATGCCGTTACTTCATGACGTATTTGGGGTTTCAGATGGGCGCGAGCTTCATCTCACAGCTGTATGAGGGCGGCTTGATGAAGCTCATCACCAAAGCTACATCCACTGTCGGCTTGGTGATGATCGGCGCAATGACTGCGGCAAACGTGAATTTCAATACCATCTTGTCGATTCCCGTTCAGGATGCCGATCAAATCATGGTCCAGACTTACCTTGACTCTATTTTCAAGGGCATCGTTCCACTTAGCTTGACCTTGTTGTGTCTGTGGATGCTCAAGAAAAACGTCAATGTCAACTGGATTTTGCTGGGCGTTATGGTGCTTGCACTCGCTTTGGGCCTGGTTGGCGTGGTGTAACTGAGAGGATTGCACGAAGCCCGTGCTCTAAAGCTGAGCGCTCGATGGGCGGTCGGTTGTCCTTGATGGCTGCTGACCGCCTTTTCAAAACAATGCGAGACGTAAGGGAGCAATGATGCGATACAAACATTTCGGCAACGCGGACGTTGACGTCTCAGAGCTTGCTGTTGGCACATGGGCGATTGGGGGAGACAACTATGGACCAGTCGATAAAGAGGCATCTGTTCATGCGATTCGTCGCATGATTGACAATGGGGTGAACCTTGTGGACACTGCCCCGTGCTACGGTAACGGATATTCAGAGAAAGTGGTTGGAGAGGCGCTTTCGGGAGGCTATCGAGACAAGGTGCTCCTCTCATCAAAAGTTGGATTGGTTACGAGTGCAAACGGTTATGACAGGGACTCCTCATTCAAAAACGTTTTGCGTGAAGTCGAGAGCTCGCTGTACAACCTCAAGACGGACCACATTGACTTTTACTTCGTTCATTGGCCGGATCTAAACACTCCGTTTGCAGAAACCATGAGTGCGCTCGAGCTACTTCGCAAGCAGGGGAAGATTCGTTTCATCGGCGTGTCGAACTTTACGGTGGAAATGATTGAGGAGTGTCAGCGCTACGGCAAGGTCGACGTGCAACAACCGCCGTTTTCTATGGTTGATCGCCGGTCTGTGGGACTGATGCAATGGGGGGCGGTTAGGGGTATCGATTCCATGACTTACGGGTCGATGGGTGCCGGTATCCTTTCTGGGAAGTTTCGCTCGGCACCCGATTTTTCCGAAGGGGATACGCGTCTCACGTTCTACGATTATTTCCGCGAGCCCAAGTTCTCCAAAGTTCAGGAGCTGCTGCATGTGATGGATGAAATTGCTGGAAAGCATGGTGCTCCGGTGTCTCAGGTGGCGCTCAACTGGAGTTGTCAGAAGAGTTACGTTGGAACATCTTTGGTGGGCGTCCGCACCGTTGTGCATGCCGACGAAAACTGCGCCGCCTTTAATTGGAGGCTCTCCGATGATGAGGTCGCTCGACTTGATGCCGAGCTCGATCGTTTGGGGCTATAACGATGACGAGGATGTATGCCCCAGAGCTTGTTGCGGCATTGCGTGACGAACAGAGGTTGATTGAAGTCAACGGCCTTCCAGTCGCGGTCAGGCCTGTTCCCGACGATGTGCGTGAGCACGTGCTTGACCCCCGAGTGCTGTCCAATGCGCGGAAGTCAGCGTCTGCATCGGATAGCACCCCGCCGTCTTGGGACAGTTTGCTGGGCGTTAGAAATCGACCGCTCAAAGCAGATGAAAGGCTAGCATCAAGCGATGTCATATTCAACGAGCGCCTGATTGACGTTCGCGATCATAAAATCAATCTATATCTGTGGGAACCCGCTGATCGCAAGGCGATGTCTCCGGCTCTCTTGTATTTTCATGGCGGAGGGTTCACCGCGGGTAACGTTTTGCAGTACCGTCGGGCGCTCGAGTATATCGCTGAGCAATCGGGCAGCTTGGTAGTTTTCCCCGATTATCGCCTGGCGCCTGAGGCTCCTTTCCCAGCATCGGTGGACGACTGTGTTGCATGTGCAAACTTCTTGTTTGATTGCGCGTGCAACCTGTGTATTGATCCCTCTCGTGTGGTTATTGCAGGAGATAGTGCTGGGGGTAGCTTGGCAAATGCGTGCATCCAGCGTATGCCGCAAGGAGCATTTGTAGCTGCGGTAGAGCTGTATCCACTTGTCGATGCAGGTCCCGAAGATGCGTCGTGGAGCTACGAGCTGTATCCTGTTGTGCCAGAACAGGCGGATGTTGCGCGGAGCCGCGTCGACCGTCTAAGGGGATCGTTCGAAACCTTGGCTATGATGTATGCAAGGAGCCCGCAAGACCTGGTTGACCCTCTGGTTTCGGCTATGCGGGCAAGCGATGAAGTGCTTTCTGCATTCCCTCCGACTACGATTATTTCAGCAGAGTACGACTATCTGCGCGTGCAAGACGAGGCTTTTGCCAAGCGCCTGTCTGATTTGGGCGTTCCCGTTCGTCCAATTCGCTATGCCGGGTGCGACCATGGGTTTTTTGAATGGCCGGGCGTTCGCCCCCAAACGGAGGACGCCGCACTCGTCATCGCAGACGTGCTCTCATCTCTGCAGCCGAATTGATATGACGGCTCGTGTTCGAGACGGATCGTGAGCACGAGCCGCCCTACACTTTCCGATACCTTGTTCCTCGACCTGCTCCCGTTTTCTCTACAAGACGGCGCGAGACGAGCGCATTCAGGATGCGCGTCGTTTTATCTTTATTAAAACCAGACGCGTGTTCGATTTCTTTACGAGAAAGCAGAAGTGTGCGGCTGAGCTTGCTTAGAAGGACCGATTCATCGAGGGTCAGGCCGCTGAGCGTCCCGACAGCGAAGGGGAGCGTAATGGAAAGGGAGGCATTTCGCACATCAAAAAGCGGTGCTGCTGCCAGTGGGCTATACGCTTCATTGATGCGGGTAATACCCGTTCCGAATTGCTCGATGTAGTTCAACCGGAAGAACACATTGGCCACTAGAGGGTTCCTGGGGATTGAAATGCCGCCGCCGAGGTATTCATCTGGGCTGACTCCGCTTGGAAGGCCGCCAGGGGACACAACCGTAATTCTGTCGCTGTACATCGAGATCGTGACGTTGGCGTTGGTGTCCCATACGCGGTGAACGAGGGCGTTTGCCACGGCCTCTCTATACGCCTCGAATGGAATGAGTTCGACCCGTTCTCGAGCTGTCTGAGACACGGCATCGTACACGCAATACCGCTCATACATTTCGAGTGCTGCATCGTATTGTTCCAAAACCGACTTGCCTACAACTGTTTTCCTATCAAGTAGGACGTTGATGCTGTCGCCGAACTTAACAATGTCAACACCAGGGAGCCCGTTTCGATCGGACAGGATCTCCGCTGCGTTCGTGTAGTCGCCGTTTGCAGAAATCAAGCCCAGGGTTCGCAGCGCATTGTCATCAAACGTCGTTAGCCCAAGGTGCTTCATAAACCGTTTGGAAAGCAGGGAGAAGGAAAAGTCCGTCCAGCGCGATGTAAGTTCGTCGAATGTCATGTTTTGCCCGGCAAGGACAAGTCTGCCGAACTCGATTCTGTCAACTTCAACGGTTGCAGAGTCGGCCCGACGGTAAGCTTTCTTCGCAAGAAGGTATGGCTTGGCTGCGCCTTCGAACACGGTCAGGCAGATGGTCCGCTCTTCCTTGTCCAGACTGAGGGTGAAGTGGGGAACCGGGTCAATTGCATCGTTAATCATGTTTTCAATCCGAAGGGCATCAGAGGTCGGATCCTCAAGACCAACTGACTCTCCGGCGTCGTTAACCCCAAAGAGGATTCGTCCCGTTCCATAATTGGCAAAGGCGCTCACTGTCTTTAGAAACGTTTTTGTGACGACTTCCTTGAACTCAAGGTCATGTGTTTCGCGCATCGGTGCTCCTTTCTCCGCAATCAATATACAACGAAAGGTCTTTCGACGCAGATAAAAGTGCAACGAAAGATCTTTCGACGCACAATTTGGGGACGGGGTCGTTTCGTACGCCCGCGTGCACGTCGCCCCACTCACCGTGCCCGTCGCCCCACTCACCGTGCCCGCCGCCCCGCCCGCCGTGCCCGCCCGCTCGGCGGCGATTTTGCGCCGATCCTGTCCTTGGGCAAACAAGCCCGAGCGCGTCGCTGAGAACATGAGAGAATACCATGCGGAAACGAACAGGCCGCAAAGGAGGCTGGCATGGCAGACAAGAGGCGCTCGCAAAAGCGCTCTGACTATACCGATGGGTCCAGGCGGGCGGACGGTACGCGCGGCAAAAGTGCGCAAGGCCGCGCTCGTACGGGTGCCGGTCGCCCCGACGCTCCTGGTCGACAGGGCAGGCCGAGCGGGCGCGCGAACTCCGATGGGCCGAGGAGCTCCGATCGCGGTGGACGCTTCCGGCAGCGCGGGACGGGGGAACGCGCAGGGACACGCGCGCATGCCCATTGCGCCGACGGGAGCGCCCGCGCCTCGCGTGGCGACCGCCCCGCCACCGGCACCTTCATCGAAGGCCGTCGCGCAGCGGCCGAAGCCCTGCGCACCGGCTTTCCCATCAAGCGCGCACTGATCGCACAGGGTGTGGAGGACGAGCCGACTATCCGCGGGCTCGCAGACAACCTGGCCGCCGCCGGCGTCCGCATCAAGCACGTGCCCCGCACGCTGCTCGACGAGCTCTCCAGCCATGGTGCCCACCAGGGCATCGCGCTTGAGGTCGGCGCCTTCCCATATGCGGAGCTCGCCGACATCATCGCCGCCGCACCCGCGGACGCCCCGGCGCTCGTGATGGTGCTCGACCACGTGACCGATGCCGGCAACTTCGGCGCGATCGTGCGCTCCGCGGAGGTTGTGGGCGCGACGGGCGTCGTCATCCCGGCAAAGCGCGCCGCCGAGGTCACGGTGGCCACCTACAAGACGAGCGCCGGTGCCGTCATGCACCTGCCGATCGCGCGGGTGCCCAACATCGCGCGTGCGCTCGACGATCTGAAGGCCGCCGGTTTTTGGGCCTGCGGCGCCTCCGAGCACGCCAACGGGGTGTGCTGGGACGCTCCCTTTGAGGGGCGCGTAGCGCTCGTCATGGGGTCCGAGGGCGATGGCATAAGCCGCCTGGTCTTGGAGAAGTGCGACTTCCTCACCAAGCTTCCGCAGCTCGGCGCCACCGAGAGCCTGAACGTGGCCCAGGCTGCCACCGCGCTGAGCTTCGAATGGCTCAGGCGCAACATCGACGCGCTGCCCGATGGCGCGGCGAAGGCGGGTGCATAGCGCCATGACCAAGAAGAATCGTGCAAAGTCGAAGGCGAAGCGTTTCGGCGAGGGGTCGGCGCGGCCGATCGTCGAGGCAAGCACCTATGGCGTGGGCAACGCGTTTGCCGACCTTGGCCCCGCGGCGACCCCGGTGCCTCCGCGTGGGGCGCGGGCGGGCATGAAGGAGCTGCTCGTTGTCGACGGCTACAACGTCATCCACGCCACGCCCAAATACGAGAAGCTCATGTTCGACCGCGGCGATCACCCCTATTCGAGCGATGTCTACGAGCGGGCGCGCACTGCGCTGATCGGCGATGTGGCTGCGTTCGCCGGTCGACAGTACGACGCCGTCGTGGTGTTCGATGCTGCGGGCAACGTGTCGCCCGATCGGCCGAACCTGCCCCAGGGCGGGGTGCGGGTTGTGTTCTCGCCCACGGGCGTGACGGCGGACACCGTGATTCAGGACCTGTGCACCGAGGCGCGCGAACAGGGGAGGGCGTGCTCGGTGGTGACGAGCGACGCGATGATCCAGGCTACGGTCATGGGCAAAGGCGTGGCACGCATCTCGTCGCGTATGCTGGTCGATGAGATTGAGGAGATGAGCCGCGATTTCGAGCGGACGCGCGACGAGCTGGTCGACATCAAGCTGACGCTGGGCAGCCGCCTGTCGCCGGAATCGCTCGCGAAGCTCAAGGCCATTCGCGGCCGTTAAAAGAAGCGGGCCCGGCACCGTGATGGCACCGAGCCCGCATGCGCTACCGTGGAGCCAGCGACAGGAATCGAACCCGCAACCCACTGATTACAAATCAGTTGCTCTACCGTTGAGCCACGCTGGCGCGCCGTCAAGGATACTTGATGCGGGGCTGGTGCGCAAGCTGGCCGTGCACCGCGTAGCGTCGCCCGGTGCGGGACGCACGGGGGTTGGCTTGGCATGGGCTGGTTCCAGATTGATTGGAGAGGCGGTGACGGGCCGGGGATAAAACCGATTGCAATCGGTGCATGAACACCGCTCAGTACAGCACTCCGAACAGCTGGAATCCAGGGAGATTCACAAGCTATCCACCGTTTACCTGCGATGCGATACGCCCGAAGGCGTGTATTGTAGAAGAGTTATTGACACGATGCCGCAAGGCGGCGTACTATTCTCCTGCTTGCGAACGAGAAGCGGCAAAAACCGCCCCTTGGTTGCAGGTATTGACAGACTGGGGATGTGGCACAGCGGCAACTGCGGCGGACTGTAAATCCGCTCCCTCTGGGTTCATAGGTTCGAGTCCTATCATCCCCACCAGTCAGGCCTGTATAGCTCAGTCGGTAGAGCACTTCGTTGGTAACGAAGAGGTCACCAGTTCAAGTCTGGTTGCAGGCTCCACTTTGGCGGTGTAGCTCAGTTGGTCAGAGCGCACGGTTCATACCCGTGTTGTCACTGGTTCGAATCCAGTCACCGCTACCAGGTAACTAAGGCGGCTTCCCTTGGCAACAAGGGGGCCGCTTAGAGTTAAGGAAGGCGTAGCCCCAAACGGGGGCGACCTTAAGGAGGAGGGCTTCATGGCCAAGGAAAAGTTCGAGCGCACCAAGCCGCATGTTAACATCGGCACCATCGGTCACGTTGACCATGGCAAGACGACCCTGACGGCAGCCATCACCAAGGTTCTCTCCGAGACCGAGGGCTGCAAGGCCGACTTCACCGCGTTCGAGAACATCGACAAGGCTCCCGAGGAGCGCGAGCGTGGTATTACGATCTCCGTCGCCCACGTTGAGTACGAGACGGCCAACCGCCACTACGCTCACGTTGACTGCCCCGGCCACGCCGACTACGTCAAGAACATGATCTCCGGTGCTGCCCAGATGGACGGCGCTATCCTGGTCATCGCCGCCACCGACGGCCCGATGGCTCAGACCCGCGAGCACATCCTGCTCGCCCGTCAGGTCGGCGTCCCCTACATCGTCGTCTTCCTGAACAAGTGCGACATGGTCGACGATGACGAGCTCATCGACCTCGTCGAGATGGAGACCCGCGACCTGCTCTCCGAGTACGACTTCCCGGGCGACGACCTGCCGATCATCCGCGGTTCCGCTCTGGGCGCCCTCAACGGCGAGGCCAAGTGGATGGACGCTATCCGCGAGCTCATGGCTGCCGTCGACGAGTACATCCCGACCCCGGAGCGCGACAACGAGAAGCCGTTCCTGATGGCTGTCGAGGACGTCATGACCATTTCCGGTCGTGGTACCGTTGCTACCGGTCGTGTCGAGCGCGGCGAGCTCAAGCTCAACGACCAGGTCGAGATCGTCGGCATCAAGGAGACCGCTTCCTCCGTCGCCACCGGCATCGAGATGTTCCGTAAGTCCATGGACTTCTGCGAGGCTGGCGACAACGTCGGTATTCTGCTCCGTGGCGTCAAGCGCGAGGACATCGAGCGCGGCCAGGTTCTGTGCAAGCCGGGTTCCGTTACCCCGCACACCCAGTTCACCGGCGAGATTTACGTTCTCACCAAGGAGGAGGGCGGTCGTCACACCCCGTTCTTCAACGGCTACCGTCCGCAGTTCTACTTCCGTACCACTGACGTGACCGGCTCCGTCAAGCTGCCCGAGGGCACCGAGATGGCCATGCCTGGTGACCACGTCACCATCGAGGGCGAGCTCATCCACCCGATCGCCATGGAGGAGGGCCTGCGCTTCGCTATTCGCGAGGGTGGCCACACCGTTGGTTCGGGCATCGTCTCCACCATCATCAAGTAACAAACCGTTTATCGGTTGCTTGTAGAACCCGGTACCTTTCGGGGTACCGGGTTCTTTTCCGGCTGTTCTCGTAGCAGTTGACGGTTTGCATTGTCGCGCGTGCGCTGTAGATGTGGAACGAATCTGCAGAATAGGCACGGCAATACAGCCGGCATTGACAGGATACGAAGCGAAATGCTATCGTAAACGACCGTGCCCGCACATGGGCGGTCAATGGAGGTTTCAGTTCACATGCGCACTATGGTTACCCTGGCTTGCACCGAGTGCAAGCGTCGTAATTACAACACGACGAAGAACAAGGCAAACATGCCTGATCGTATGGAGATCAAGAAGTATTGCCCTTGGTGCCATAAGCACACCGTTCACAAAGAGACCCGTTAGTCTCTTGTATATACGCCAGTAGTTCAATTGGTAGAGCATCGGTCTCCAAAACCGAGTGTTGAGGGTTCGAGTCCTTCCTGGCGTGCCAGTCTTTTATCCGTAAGCCTCCTCGCGAGGCTTACGGTTTCTACGTTAAGCGCATAGCGCGGAGGTAAGGTCAATGGCCAACAAGAAGAGCAGCAAGAAGAAGGCCGCTGAGGTCAGCGAGTCCAAGGCCGCTCCTGTGGCGGCTTCCAAAGCCCCAACCAAGAAGGCCGTTGCCGCCAAGCAGGCGCCCAAGCCGGCCAAGAAGGCTTCCAAGAGCAAGTCTGAGAAGCCCGGTTTCTTTGCTCGCATGAAGTCGTATTTCACCTCGGTTCGTTCCGAGATGAAGCGCGTGGTGTGGCCGAGCAAGAAGGACCTGCTGAACTACTCTGTTGCCGTGTGCGTCTCGCTGATTGTCGTAGGCGTTGTCATCGCCCTCCTCGATGCTGTGATCGGTCAGGGCCTGGTGCTCTTCGCCGGTCTGAGGGGGTAGCAGATGTCCAAGCGTTGGTACGTTGTTCACACCTATTCGGGATATGAGAACCGCGTGAAGTCCGATCTCGAGCATCGCATCGAGACCATGGGCATGCAGGACCGTATCTTCGATATTCAGATTCCCACCGAGCGTGTTACCGAGATCAAAGAGGGCGGTAAGCGCGATACCAAGGATTCCAAGATCTTCCCGGGCTATGTGCTCGTTCGCATGGAGATGGACGATGACTCTTGGACCTGCGTGCGCAACACCCCCGGCGTCACCGGTTTCCTCGGCGGCAACGGCAACAAGCCCGCTCCGCTCTCGCGCGATGAGTTCAACAAGATGATGCGCAAGAGCGATCCGTCGGGCGCGCCCAAGCGCACCGCTGTCAACATCGAGGTCGGCACCATGGTCCGCGTAACCTCCGGCCCGCTGGCCGATTTCGATGGCGAGGTGTCCGAGGTCAACGCCGAGGCCGGCAAGATCAAGGTGTCCCTCATGATTTTCGGTCGCGAGACCCCGGTCGAGCTCACGTTCGATCAGATCGCCGTTATCTCCTAGCGGCTCCTTTGGTTTCCCGCGCTGCTCGTTTCGCTGCAGACCGCTCATCTGCTGCGTGCTTCTAGCGTGCCCGCGCTGGTCACATAGTTTCACGTGATTGCGTTTAGGAAGGTTCGACATGGCTGAGAAGAAAATCGCCACCGTCATTAAGCTTCAGATCCCGGCCGGTCAGGCTAACCCGGCTCCTCCGGTGGGTCCTGCCCTCGGTGCCGCTCAGGTCAACATCATGCAGTTCTGCCAGGCGTTCAACGCTGCCACGCAGGACAAGATGGGCGACATCATCCCCGTGGTCATCTCCGTCTACGAGGACCGTTCGTTTGACTTCGTCACCAAGACCCCGCCGGCGGCTCACCTCATCAAGAAGGAGCTCAAGCTGAAGAGCGGTTCTGCCGTTCCGCAGCGTGACAAGGTCGGCGAGCTCTCCCAGGAGCAGCTCACCAAGATCGCCGAGATCAAGATGCCCGACCTCAACGCGAACGACATCGATGCCGCCAAGAAGATCGTGGCCGGCACCGCTCGTTCCATGGGCGTCACCATCGCCGAGTAGCTCACTCGTCGGTATTTGTTTGTAACCCGCGCATCCTGCGCGTTCGATGTGGGAGGGCACGTGCCCGTTGGTACCACAGGAGGTGTTCACTATGGCACAGAAGCATGGTAAGAATTTCCGCGCCGCGGCCGCCAAGGTTGATTCCGCGAAGCTGTATGCGCCCGTCGAGGCACTGAAGCTCGTGAAGGAGATCTCCGTCGCCAAGTTCGATGAGACCGTTGAGGTCCACTTCCGTCTGGGCGTTGACACCCGCAAGGCCGATCAGAACATTCGCGGCTCCATCTCCCTGCCCCACGGCACCGGCAAGACCGTTCGCGTCGCCGTGTTCGCTGAGGGCGCTCAGGCTGAGCAGGCCCAGGAGGCCGGTGCCGACATCGTTGGTTCCGACGACCTGATCGCCGCCATCCAGAAGGGCGAGATCAACTTCGACGCCGCCATCGCCACCCCGATGATGATGGCCAAGGTCGGCCGCATCGGTAAGATCCTCGGCCCCCGTGGTCTCATGCCGAACCCCAAGCTCGGTACCGTGACCATGGAGGTCGCCAAGATGGTCTCCGAGCTCAAGGCCGGTCGTGTGGAGTACCGTGCCGACCGTTATGGCATCTGCCACGTGCCGCTGGGCCGCGTCTCCTTCGACATCGAGAAGCTCGTCGAGAACTATGGCGCGCTCTACACCGAGATCCTGCGCGTGAAGCCCTCCTCCGCGAAGGGCAAGTACGTCAAGAGCGTTTCTGTTTCTTCCACGATGGGCCCCGGCGTCAAGGTCGATGCTGCCATCCAGCGCAACTTCATGGAGGCCTAAGGTCTTCTTACAGCATCCACGTTGCTGAGCACCCGGTTCGCATTCGCGAGCCGGGTGTTTTTGTATGTGCCGATCGAATAGCTGTCGAATGCGAGAGGGTGCGCACAAAGCTATGTACCGACTGCGCAGCTGTCGATTGCGGAGGGGTGTGCACAAAGGCATGTGCCGATTGGGCGGCCGCCGATCACGGAACAGGGGTGCAGGGGCTATTCTCAATTGAATAGTATATCGACACGCATAGTACTGTGTGATAGAGTAATCTCGTCAGCAACTAAGGGGAGGTGACCCATGGCAGCACGGGATGCCGTCAGCGACTTGATACGCGGCAACATCGACGCGATCATCCTCTGCACGCTCTCGACGTCGGACAGTTATGGCTACGAGATCTTGAAGGAGATCGCGAGCACGAGCCGCGGTGAGTACGAGATGAAGGAGCCGTCGCTCTACACAAGCCTCAAGCGTCTGGAACGTGCGGGGTTCGTGGAGAGCTACTGGGGGAGCGAGACGCAAGGGGCTCGCCGCAAGTACTACCGCATCACCCCTGCGGGCTCAAGCGAGCTTGCGGAGGCAACGGGGCGGTGGGTGCATGTGCGCCGCATCATCGACCGTCTATTGAAGCAGGAAGGGGACGCGCAATGAACGAGCTGCGCATGTACGTTGAGCTCCTGTTCGAGGGCAAGGTGCTTACGGCCGATGCGATCGAGCTGAAAGAGGAGATCTACGGCAATCTGGTTGCCCGGTATGAGGACCTCCTTGCCGAGGGTGTTTCCGAGGCTGAGGCGCTGCGCCGGACGAAGGAGAGCATGACGAGCATCGACGATGTGCTCGAGGAGCCAGCGGCGATGGCGGAGAGCGCCGCACGGGCGCATTCGGCGGATGATGCTCCCGGGAAGCGTGATGCTGCTGGCACTTCCGGTGGCGCTACGGTGCGCGAGGACGGCGCGGCTTCCGTGGTCTCCGGGAGCCCGGTGGCCCCCTCATCGCGCCGAGCGCGCACGGGGCTCAGCAGGACGACGAAGATCGTCATCGCGGTGTTGGTGGGCCTGCTGTGCCTCGGCGGCCTGGGAATGTGGGTGTTCGTTGAGCTGTTCGGCATCGATGAGGCGGTGGAGTCACGCGTCGAAGCCGTGGAGGACCGTGTTGAGGATAAGGTGACCGGCGCGGTGGAAGGCGTTCAGAGTTCGGTGGGAAACGACGCCTCCGCCGAGCTCGACCAGAGCATTCTCGCTGTCGACCCGGCGGTGCTCGCGAGCTATGTAGGCTTGTCGGTTGCCGATACCAACCAGCTGATAGGCTTGATTGCCACATTGCCGCTCGGGGCGGATTATGCACAGTCCGTCACAGGCAGCGCGGCGGGCGATACGGTGTCGTTCGAGCTGGCGAACATCCCTGATGCGCTGGACGACGATGCGGTCGAGCGCGTGCTGGCCTTTGACGCGATGGCGCTGTTTACGGTGCTGCCCGAGGTGGCTCAGGTGCAGATCGGCGTGCAGGAGCAGGGGGACAGCGCCGCCGAGCGAGATTTCTACGTCTTCGATCGAGAGACGCTGGAGGTGCGATGCCAGGCGTTTCCGGCGGACCATGCGGGCGGGTTTTCTCCCGACCTGCTAGACGACGCAACCGCGTGGAGTGCGCTGGTGAAGGAGTGCACGTCTGCCAGCTTCTACGATGAGGTTTGCGAGCTGGCGGAGCGATAGCGGGAGGCGTTGCATTTGATCCGGCTGCGGAGCTGGAGTCGACGAAGACGCGGCGAAGACTCGGTAACGTGCACAGCGGGCCTCGCGTTGGGGTAGTTCGGCACAGGAACCTGGTGAATGGGGTAGGGCAGGCGATCCGGGTGGGTCGCCTGCCCTGTTGCTACGGGCGCGGTGAGGAGGACGCCGCCGCCCGTGCAAGGTGATGGACCTGCTGCCCAGATGCATGCTAGCCGAGTTCGGCGGCGACAGCGCGTACGATGGCGTCGACCGCCGCCGAGGTCTGCGTGGCGTCCTCGATCTGCAGGATGACCTTGCCCTTGATGCCGAACTCGCCGATCTCGGACAGGAGCACGCGCGGGCCGTCGATGACAGGGGAGATGCTGCGCGCAGCCGTGCGGGCGAGCTCGGTCACGCGGTCGGTGAGCTCCTCGATCGAGGAGGCCTCGCCACCGAGCTCCTGCCCGCGTGGAACGGCGAAGGGCACCACCACGCGGCTGGGCGGCAGCAGGTGCACAAGCGCCGTTTTGGAGATGACGGAGTTGGGGATGATGACCGTTTGGCCCAGGCTGTCGCGGATGGTGGTGTGGCGCCAGGTTACGTCCTGCACTACGCCGGCCTCCGCGCCGACTTCGATATTGTCGCCGGGCCGCACGATGCCCATGAAGGTGACCTGCAGGCCCCCGATCAGGTTCGACAGTGTGTCCTGAAAACCGAGAGACACGGCGATACCGCCGACGCCAAGGGCGGTGACCAGGGCGTTTGCGTTGATGCCGAAGCAGGCATCGAGAATGACGCTGCCGCCGATGATCCATATGGCGGCGCGCGCGATATTCACGATGATGCTTGAAGAGGGCAGCGGATTGCTGTCGCGGCTGAGGATGTGCTGCAGCGCCCGGGCGGCGATGCGCGCGGTGATGACGGTGATGACTCCGATTGCCACGGCCCAGAAAACCTGTTTGACCAGGGGCTGCTCGAGCGCGGTGATGATGCCGGTGAATACGTCGGTCATGGGGACTCCTTAGCGAATGACTGCGGTACATGATACCCGGTGCCGCGGCGCTGCATGCGCGGCGGCGGGGTGGCAGCAGGCGGTGCGATGGCGGGCGGAGCAGCAGCGGGTGGAGCAGTAGCGGGCGGGGTGGAAGCGGTCGGCGCGACAACGGGAGGAGTGGTGGTGGCGGGCGACACGGCAGCGTGCGGAGCAGCAGCGGGTGGAGCGGTGGCGGGCGACACGGCGTGCGGTGCGGCGTCTATGGGTGCATCTGTTGCGCCTGTTGCGGACGTTTCGTGATAAGTTAGCCGTATCTTACGAAATCACATACAGTTACCCGTTGTAAACATGTGCGCCGGCCGTTGTGGCAGCAGCGGGCGTCGCCGCGCTACCAAGGAGAGAAGATGATGCAGCAGAAGCGTATGGGGCAGTCTGTGGACGAGCAGGCCGATGTGCCGGCCGTGGCCGTTCGAGACGCCTCGCCCGCACGTCGTCCGCGCGGTGCCGTCGTCCGACGCCTGTGGGGTGCTGCGGGTTTCATCGCGTTCGGCCTGGGTGCAGCCGGTGCCGTACTGCCGGTGCTGCCCACCGTTCCGTTCATGCTGCTCGCCGCGTTCTGCTTTGCACGCAGCTCCGAGCGTGCCGACGCGTGGTTCCGCGGAACGCGCCTGTACGCCACGGTTCTGGAGAGCTATGTCGAGCGCCGTCGGATGGATGCGCGCGCCAAGCTCACCATCCTGGTCCCGGTAACGATTCTGCTGGGCATCGCGGCGTTCTTCATGCGCTCCATCACCCCGATGCTCGTGCTGTTCGCTGTGGTGTGGCTGGGGCATGTGGTGTATTTCGGCTTTGTGGTGAAGGGCGAGGCGCGGCCGTAGCTGAGAACTGCGATCTTGTGGCGGGGTCGACCGCGAGGTGTCGGTATCGATGTATGGACGGGGAGTAGCGGCATCGGCGCGTAGGTGCGTGAAGCCCCCGTGCAAGTGGGGTAGGGCGCCGACTTTCCCGGTACAATAGACCAGTTATGTCGATTTCGGTTCGCGGATGCGCCTGCCGCTGCTCACGGTTGGGCAGGCGTGCCATACCCGCGTTCGTGTTCGTCAGCCCCGCTTCCGTCTGAAAGGCCGCCTATGTCCCTGCTTGCCGACCGCATCGCCGCCCGCCGCACCTTCGCCATCATCTCCCACCCCGACGCCGGCAAGACCACCCTTACCGAGAAGCTGCTGCTCTACACCGGTTCCATCCAAACCGCCGGCTCCGTTAAGGGCAAGAGCTCGTCGCGTCACGCGGTGTCGGACTGGATGGACATCGAGAAGCAGCGCGGCATCTCGGTCACCTCGTCGGTGATGCAGTTCACCTACGACGGCTGCTGCGTGAACATCCTCGACACCCCCGGCCACCAGGACTTTTCCGAGGATACCTACCGCACGCTCATGGCTGCCGACGCCGCCGTCATGGTCATCGACGGCGCCAAGGGCGTCGAGGCGCAGACCAAGAAACTCTTCCGCGTGTGCGCTATGCGCGGGATTCCCATCTTCACCTTCGTGAACAAGATGGACCGCGAGACGCGCGACCCGTTCGACCTCATGGAGGAGGTCGAGAACGTGTTGGGCATCCGCACCTACCCCATGAACTGGCCGATTGGCAACGGGCGCAACTTCCGCGGTGTGTTCGACCGCGCGAGCCGCCATGTGATCGCCTTCGAGGGCGACGGGCGCGCGAACGGGACCAAGAAGGTCAACGAGATCGAGGCCGAGCTGGGCGCGGCGGAGCTCGACGAGCTGGTCGGCGAGGAGAATCACCGCGCCCTCATGGACGACATCGAGCTGCTCGACGGCGCCGATTCAGAGTTCGACCTGGATGCGGTCCTCGCCGGCAAGCTGTCCCCGGTGTTTTTCGGCAGCGCGCTGACCAATTTCGGCGTCGAGCCGTTCTTGAAGGACTTCCTGCGCCTGGCTCCCAGCCCCTCGGCGCACACCGACGCACTCACCGGCGATCCGGTTGAGCCCACGCGCGAGGATTTCTCGGGCTTCGTCTTCAAGATCCAGGCGAACATGGACAAGAACCACCGCGACCGCATCGCGTTCGTGCGCATCTGCTCGGGCAAGTTCGAGCGCGGCATGGAGGCGCGCCATGTGCAGGGCAGCCGGAAGATCAAGCTTGCAACCGGCACCGCCATGATGGCCGACGATCGCGCGATCGTGGACGAGGCGTATGCGGGCGACATCGTGGGCCTGTTCGATCCGGGCATCTTCTCGATCGGCGATACGCTGTGCACGGGCAGGCAGCCGGTGCAGTTCGCCGGCATCCCCACGTTCGCGCCGGAGCTGTTCGCGCGCGTGAGCCAGGTGGACACGCTCAAGCGCAAGCAGTTCGTGAAGGGTATGGAGCAGCTTGCCCAGGAGGGTGCCATCCAGATTTTCCGCGAGCTGGGCGCCGGTATGGAGTCGGTGATCGTGGGCGTGGTGGGCACGTTGCAGTTCGACGTGCTCGAGCAGCGCCTGAAAAGCGAGTACAAGGTGGAGGTGCGACGGCAGCCGCTGCCGTACACGGACATCCGCTGGATTGCGAACGAGCCTGACAGCATCGACATCCCCGGCTTGTCGCTCACGCGCGACACGCTGCGGGTGGAGGACATGCGCGGCGGCAAGCTGCTGCTGTTCACGAGCGCCTGGAACGTGGATTGGGCAACCGATCACAATCCGGAGCTGCGCCTTTCCGAGTTCGGCAACGTGACGTTCTAGGTCCGATGCACCGGCGGCCAGGCGTGGGCCGGCCGGCTGGCGCTATGCGATTTGGATGAGGGCCGTGCAGGTCGGCGGCGTTTTGCGGGCGGGGCGCGCGCCGGTGGGCCTCCGGCGTCTTGCGGGCTTGGTGCGCGCCGGCGGGCTGTCGGTATGCGAGGCCGCTGCTTGTCATGGCGGGCGAGCTGCCGGCGTCGTGCCGGGCGGGTGCGTGCCGGCAGACTGGCGGCATCTTACGGGTTTGGTGCGCGCCGCCGGGCTGCCGATGCGTCCGAGGCGGGTGCGAGCTACAGCTGTCTTGGTGTTCCCGGGTTCGTGTTACGCCTGCCCTGACAGTTGGGTTCGCGTTTCGTCCATCGGGGCATCTAGGGTTCGTGCTTTGTCCATGTGGTCATCTGGGGTTCGCGTTTCGTCCATCGGGGCGTCTGGGGTTCGCGTTTCGTCCGTCGAGGGGCTGTTTTCGGCTCCAGACGGACAGGGCGCGAACCCTATTTTCCTGCATGGCCCAGGGATGAACCCTGGTTTTCTGGATGGACGAAGCACGAACCCTGGATCTACCAGATGGCCAAGAGACGAACCCAGTTTTTCTGTATGGCCCGAACGCGAACCCTGGATTTGCCAGATGGACAAGACGAGAACCCTCGTTTCCCAGGCGGATGGCACCTGCATCCTGTGCCGCACCGACGGACAAAGCCCGCACCCGGGTTCTTGCTCTGCGCCGACTGCGCATCCCGGGTTCGGGTTGCTGTCGTTCGCCGGTTTCGGGTTCGCGTTTCGTCCATCGAGGGGCTGTTTTCGGCTCCAGACGGACAGGGCGCGAACCCGGATTTTGCCAGATGACCAAAACGCGAACCCTGTCTTTCTGAATGGCGCGGGGCGGCCGTGCTTGATCGCACGCCTGTGCGCCGGCCCGTCCAGTTGCCCGCTCGCCCTCGCGTGCGCCCGCCCCGGCCGCCCCGACTATCGTACGCGGTTGCGCAGGTCCTCGCCGGCTGCAAGGTGCCGGATGTTCTCGATGGCGAGGTCGGTGATGTTGTCGAGCACCGCGGGGAGGTGGAAACCGCCCGCCACGTGCGGGGTGATCAGCAGGTTGGGCGCGTCCCAGAGCGGATGCTGCGCGGGCAGCGGCTCCGGTGCGGTCACGTCGAGCGCGGCGCCGGCGAGCTGACCACTGGCAAGCGCGTCGATAAGGGCATCGGCCATCACGAGGTCCCCACGCCCGCCGTTGGCGAAGAAGCTGCCGTGCGGCATGGCGGCAAAGAAACGCGCGTCGGCCAGGCCGCGCGTGCTGGGTGCGCTCGGCAAAAAGGATACGACCACATCGCTTGCGGGTAGCTCGTCGTAGAGCTCGTCCATGGTGCGCATGGCGGAAAAGCCGTCGTGGGGCGCTGCTGCCGAGCGCCGCATGCCGGTAACGTGGGCACCCATGGCATGGGCGAGATGCGCGAAGTGGCTGCCGATGTCGCCGGCGCCCAGCACGAGCACGCGCGCACCGGCCAGCGTGGTCACCGGACCGTGGTCCTCCCAGGTGTGGGCGAGCTGGCTGGCGTGATACGCCGGCAGGCGCTTGATGAGTGCCAGCACCATGGCGAAGGTGTGCTCTGCCACCGCCTGCCCGTAGGCGCCCACTGCACAGCACAGGGCGGCTCGGCTGGGGAGCTCGGCGGCTGCGTAGTCGTCGTAGCCGGCGGAGTTGAGCTGGATGAGTTTGAGCGAGCGGGCCTGCGCGAGCCGCGCGGGCGGCAGGTTGCCGACGATGACTTCGGCTGCGGCGAGCTGCTCGTCGGTGGCGTCGTGCGCGGTGGTGTAGGTGGGGTCTGCACCGGGCACGGCCGCGTGCAGGCGCGAACGCTGCGCGTCGGTGAGCGGGATGAGTACGAGGATGCGCATGGGGCTCCAATCGATGCGGGTTCGGGTGGATGACGGCCATGCTACCGCTCCCTGCCGGGGCGGTTCAAGCGTGCCGGGTATCCGTGACGGCGTTCGGCGCCCTCAAACCTGGATGATGAAACCCGCTCGCCATGCGTCTGCAATGCGTTCGAAATATGTGCGCGCGATAATGCGGACGCGTTCCAGCGGTTTGGAGAAAGACCTGCTATTTGAAGTCAAGGGGTAGCGCCCGAGATTTTCGATAGGAACCT
>CABRHH010000026.1 GCA_902470695.1 uncultured Collinsella sp. | reverse complement strand
GGATGCGGCGGGCCGACCCGCGCCGGACGGGCGCCCAGGCCGCGGACGTCCCGTGCCGCTGGGCGGCTACACGCGCGTCGATCTGGGTGCGCAGGCTGCCGACCGCCTGCGCCAGGAAGGGCCGCGCACGGCCGACGGTCGCCCGTCGGGTGCCGATCGGGGCCGCTCGGGCCCTCGAACACGTGAAAGGGGTCGCTATGACCGATAACCTCACCGTTGCCATCGCCGCCGGCGGCACCGCCGGCCATGTGAACCCCGCACTCGCCGTGGCCGAGGAGCTGCGCGACCGCGGATGCGCTGTGCGCTTCTTCGGGCAGAGCCGGCGGCTCGAAGGTACGCTGGTGCCCCAGGCGGGCTTCGACTTCTTCCCGGTCGAGGTGAGCGGATTCGACCGCAGCCGCCCGTGGACGCTTGCCTCCGCGCTCACGCATCTGGCCCATGAGCAGCGCCGCTTGGTGCGCGCGTTTCGCGCGGATGCGTCCCTGCGCCCCGATGTCGCCATCGGCTTCGGCGCCTATGTGGAGCTGCCGCTCGTGCGGGCCGCCTCCAAGCTCGGGATCCCCGTTGCCCTGCACGAGCAGAATTCGGTGCCGGGCCTGGCCAACAAGCAGGCGGCCAAGCTGGCGCGCCTGATCGCGATCGCGCAGCCGAGCGTCGAGGAGATCTTCCGGCGTCACTGCGGCGCGCAGACCGCCATCGAGCTCACCGGCAACCCCGTGCGCCGCTGCGTGCTTGCCGGCGACCGTGCGCGCGGGCGCGCCGCGTTTGCGGTGCCCGAGGGCGCGCGGCTGCTGCTCGTGTTCGGCGGTTCGCTCGGCGCGCGCCACATCAACGAGCGCCTGGCCCAGCTCAAGCGCGACCTGCTCGGCATGGACGACCTGTACGTGGTCCACTCCACCGGAAAGGATGGCTACGAGGACACGCTCGCGGCGCTCGATTTGAGCGAGGAGGAGCGGCGCCGCTGGCGGGTGCGTCCCTATATCGAGAACATGGGGGATGCGCTGGCCGCCGCCGACGTGGTGCTGTCGCGCTCCGGCGCCTCCTCGGTGGCCGAGATCGCCGCACTGGCCGTCCCGTCGGTACTCGTGCCCTATCCGCACGCCACCGCCGACCATCAGACCACGAACGCCCGCTACCTGGTGGATGCCGGCGCCGCGGTGATGTTCGCCGACGACGCGATCGACGCGGACGCCTTCCGTGCCGACCTGCTCGATCTGCTGGCCTCTCCGTCGCGCCGTGCCGCCATGGCGCGCGCCGCGCGCGGCCTGGGCCAGGATCGGGCTGCAGCGGCGCTGGCCGACGCGCTCATCCGCATCGCGGGCGAGCGCCGCTGATGCGAGGGCGGGCGGCGTCCGGGCGATGGCGTATACTAGACCGCATTGACTGAATACCTGCACCGAATGCTCGAGGAGACCTGATGTCGACCATAGCTGTACCCGAATCCACCACGGCGCCCACCTTCAAGCGGGCGCACTTCATCGGCATCGGCGGCGCCGGCATGAGCGGCATCGCGCTGGTGCTGCACGAGCGCGGCTTCACCGTCACCGGCTCCGACCTCAAGACCTCGCGCTACATCCGCCAGCTCATGCGCGCCGGGGTGGACATCCATATCGGGCACGAGGCGTCCACGATCGACGCGGTGGCGCCCGACGTCGTGGTCGTCTCCACGGCCATTCCCGAGACCAATCCCGAGCTCATGCGCGCCCGCGAGCTCGGTATCCCGGTGTGGCCGCGCGCCAAGATGCTCTCGGCGCTGTCGTGGGGCTACACCACCGTGGCCGTGGCGGGCACGCACGGCAAGACCACGACCTCCAGCATGGTGGCCACCATGCTGGACCGCATGGAGCTCGATCCGAGCTTTCTGATTGGCGGCATCGTCGAGGGCTACGACACCAACGGCAAGAACGGCTCGGGCGCCTATTTCGTCGCCGAGGCCGACGAGTCGGACAGCTCGTTTCTGTTCCTCGACCCGAACGTGGTGGTGGTCACCAACGTCGAGGCCGACCACATGGACCATTACGATTCCCTCGAGCAGATCGAGGAGACGTTCTGCACCTTCATGGGCCTGGTGGGGCCAGACGGCACAGTGATCGTGTGCGGCGAGGACCCGCGCCTGGTCGAGCTCGCCCGCAGCACGGGCCGCACGGTGCTCACCTACGGGTTCTCGGATGCCTGCGACGTCACGGTTGCGGCTCGCCCCGCCCGCCACACCATCGGCAGCACCTTCACCGTGACGCTGCCCGACCGAAGCGAGCACGAGGTCTCGATCAAGAGCAACCCCGGCGCGCACAACATGCTGAACGCCGCGGCCTCGCTGACGGCCGCCTTCGTGCTCGGGCTCGATACGGAGCGCGCCGCCGCGGCGCTGTCGAGCTTCGAGGGGGTGCGCCGCCGGTTCACGCACGTGGGCGATGCGCGCGGCGTGGCGGTCATGGATGACTACGGCCATCACCCCACCGAGGTCACCGCCACGCTCAAGGCGGCTTCCGCCCTGGACTTCGAGCATGTGGTCGTGGTGTTCCAGCCGCATCGGTATTCGCGTCTGCAGGCGCTCGCCGACGAGTTCGCCGAGGCGTTCGCCGATGCCGACACCGTGATCTTGATCGACGTGTTCCCGGCCGGCGAGATGCCCATTCCCGGGGTCACCTCCAAGATGCTTGCCGACCGCATCCGCCTGGCGCACCCGGGCAAGGCCGTTCGTTATGTGGCCGACCACCCCGCCCTCATGCGCCTGCTCGATGAGGAGGTGTCGGCGGGCGACCTGCTGATCACCATGGGCGCCGGCGACGTGACCACCGTGGGCCCGGAGTGGCTTGAGCACGTGGCCGAGATGGAGGCGCGCTAGGCCGTGAGTACCTTTAACGCCTTCATGGCGCTGTCGGGCCTGATCGACACCGACGTCACCGAGCAGGAGAAGCTCGCGCGCCATACGAGCTACCGCATCGGCGGGAAGGCGGAGCTGTTCATCACCTGCCACAGCTACCACTCGCTCAGGCGCACGGTCGATGCGCTCACGCGCGAGCGGGTGCCCTGGGTCATCATCGGCAAGGGGTCCAACCTGCTCGTGGCCGACGACGGCTATCCCGGCGCGGTCATCACGCTGGGGCGCGAGTTTGCGCGGTTCGTGGTGGCCGACGACGGCTGCACCCTCACCGTGGGTGCTGGCGCCATGCTCGCGCGCCTGGTGAATGAGGCGCTCACGCGGGGGCTGTCCGGCCTGGAGTTCGCCGTCGGCATCCCCGGCACGGTGGGGGGCGCGATCTCCATGAACGCCGGCTCGCGCACCGAGTGGATTGGCTCGCTCGTGGCCGACGTGGTGACCTACAAGCCCGGCGAGGGGATTCGCCACTACGGTCAGGACGAGCTGGTGTGGTCCTATCGCAGCTGCAGCCTGCCGCGCGACGAGATCGTGCTCGAGGTCACCTTGCGCTTGAAGCCGGCGGCCAAAGATGACATCCGCGCCCGCATGGAGCGCTCGCTGGCGCGCCGCCGCCGCACCCAGCCGGTGGGGGTGCCGTCGTGCGGTTCGGTGTTCCGCAACCCGCCCGACCGCGCGGTGGGGGCCCTGATCGAGGAATGCGGATTGAAGGGTTTTTCGGTGGGAGGGGCCGAGGTATCCTTGGTCCACGCTAACTTTATTGTCAACACGGGCACTGCCTCTGCGGCCGACGTGGTGGCGGTGATCAGGCACATTCACGATAGGGTTAAGGAGACCCATGGCATCGAGCTTCAGCCAGAAGTCAAATTCCTCGGGTTCTAAGGGCGCCAAGCCCACCTTTCGCCGTGCCTCGTCTGCGCGCTCGCCGCGCAGCTCGTCGGGCTCCCGTCCCGCCTCGGCGTCGGCCCGCCCCGCCGCGCCCCGTCCGCCCTCTCCGCGCACCGCTGTCCGTTCAGGCTCAGGTCGGTCCGCTGCCGCCCGCCCCGCCCCGTCTCGCCCCGCCGTGCGTTCGGTTCCGCATCGCGCGGGCGCGCCTGCCGCTTCGCACCCCATCTCCCCGCGCAAGCGCACTTCCCATACCGCGCCGCGCACCGTTCCGGCAACCGTGAAGGCCGCTCCGCGCCGCACGTCCGCCCCTTCTGTCCAACCGGCGCCCTCTCGCCCCCTGGCAAAGGGCCCCTCCTCCGCCCGCCCCATCCTGCGCATGCCGAAGGTGGGCGCGCCCAAGCGCCCGCAGGGCGGCGCGGCCGGCCCGGCCCGTCCGAAGCCGCAGAAGGCCGCGGGTGCACCCGCGCCGCTCGCGCGGGCGTTTTCCGGCGCCGCGGCGGTGCTCGGCCGCCTGCCGCTGCCGCACCTCAAGCGCGGTCCGGTCCTCATCGCCGCAGGCGTGCTGGTGCTGCTGGCGCTGGTGGCCCTCGTTGTCGCCAACTCGCCGCTTCTGGCTGCCACCGACATCCAGGTGAAGGGCAGCGCGCATGTGGACCAGCAGACCGTCGAGCAGCTCGTGCAGGTGCCCGACGGCACCACCCTGCTCAACGTGGACGAGGCCTCCATCACCGCGTCGCTCACCGCCAATCCCTGGATCGACGGCGTGCAGATCGAGCGGAAGTTCCCGCACACCCTTATCATCACGCCGCACGAGCGCACCGTGCGCGCGGTGGCCTACATCACCTCCGACGACATCGCCTGGGCAATCAGCGACGATGGCATCTGGATCGCCCCGCTGTCGCTGTCGGTGGCGGTGGATGCCGAGGGCAACGAAGTTGCGGCCTCATCCGACGGCAGCTGGCCGGAGGGCGCAACCGTGCTGTCCGGGGTTGACGCCGCCCTGCAGGTCGCGCGCGACAACAGCGCGCTGCTGCTCACCGATGTCCCCTCCGATGCCAATCCGTCGAGCGGCAAGGCGGTGAGCTCCGAGGTGGTGCTGGCGGGCCTCGAGTACGCGCGGGGCTTCTCTTCGTCGTTCCTGGAGCAGGTGAAGGACCTCTCCATCGCTTCGGTTGAGGCCATCTCGGCGAACCTGACCTCGGGTGTGGAGGTCTCGCTCGGCGACCCCGACAACATCACCGAGAAGGAGCGGGTGGTCACGCGCCTGCTTGAGGAGCAGACGGGGGTCACCTATATCAACGTGCGCGAACCGGGCGCCTACACGTTCCGCAGCGCGCCGCAGTGAGTGTGAACAGACGCCCCTGCCGTTCGCCCACGGGTGAACGGTATGGGCGTCTACCTGCGAAAACGGCTCAAAATTCACATTCGGGGCCGGGGTATTTGACTTATAGGCCCGCGATATGCAAAGATAACGCGGTTTACCTCGACTTTTAATTTCAACTTGAGGGTTAACGTCGCGATGCCGCCTGTGAAGGCTTAAACACAGTGTTCGAAAGGACCGCACATGCACGAGAACGAGATCAACAACTACCTTGCTGTCATCAAGGTTGTCGGCGTGGGCGGCGGCGGAACCAACGCCGTGAACCGCATGATCGAGGAGGGCATCCGCGGCGTCGAGTTCGTGGCCATCAACACCGACGCGCAGGCGCTGGCCATCTCCGACGCCGACATCAAGGTGCACATCGGTACCGATCTCACCCGCGGTCTGGGCGCCGGCGCCAACCCCGAGGTGGGCCGCAAGGCCGCCGAGGAGAGCCGTGACGACATCTCCGAGGCGCTCGCCGGGGCCGACATGGTCTTCATCACCTGCGGCGAGGGCGGCGGCACCGGCACCGGTGCGGCCCCCATCGTGGCCGACATCGCGCTGAACGACGTGGGCGCGCTGACGGTCGCCGTCGTGACCAAGCCCTTCACCTTCGAGGGCCGCAAGCGCAAGTCCTCCGCCGAGGAGGGCATCAAGACGCTGTCCGAGAGCGTCGACACCATGATCGTCATCCCGAATGACCGCCTGCTCGACATCGCCGAGAAGAAGACCACGATGCTTGAGGCCTTCACCACCGCTGACGGCGTGCTGTCGCAGGGTACCCAGGGCATCACCGACCTCATCACCGTCCCCGGCGTCATCAACCTGGACTTCGCCGACGTCAAGACCATCATGAAGCAGGCCGGTACCGCCATGATGGGCATCGGCGTCGCCTCCGGCGATACGCGCGCGGTCGACGCCGCGCAGCAGGCCATCTCCAGTCGCCTGCTCGAGAGCTCCATCGATGGGGCCACCCGCGTGCTGCTGTCCATCGCCGGTTCCAAGGACCTGGGCATCCAGGAGATCAACGACGCCGCCGACCTGGTGGCCAACGCTGTCGACCCCGAGGCCAACATCATCTTCGGTACCGTGGTGGACGAGTCGCTGGGCGACCAGGTGCGCATCACCGTCATCGCCACCGGGTTCACCGATTCGAACGTGAACCGTCAAGACGAGCTGTTCGCCAGCCAGAAGAGCAGCCGCATGAGCGATCACGCGCAGGAGAGCTCCAAGGCCGCTTCCGCTCCGGCGGCATCCACCCGTACGGTGGGTGGCACCGAGCTGCCGAACTTCGGCAACGATCAGTTCGAGCTGCCCGATTTCCTCAAGCGCGGCAACTTCTAGCGCAGCAGCCTTGCGTTTGCGGAAGGGCCGGCTCCCTGCCTTCGCAAACGTCTCGCAGTGCCCCACGCGTTGCTCGGGGCTTCTGCGGGGCGTTTGCCTCAGGTGCGGAGCCGGCCCTTTTCGCTATCGCGCTTATGCGTGGGGGCGCGGGGACTGGCGAGGCGCTGTGCTGCGCCGTCCTGCGCGCTATCCGACGGGGTCGGGCGCGGCTGTGCCGGTGATGGGGCGCAGGAGGCACCGGCCCCGAGTGCAAACCCGCCGCCGCGGCGCCTGTGTGAAGGGTGGCTCGTCGCGCAGGCGGACGTGCGGCCCTCGGGGGAGCATGGTGCCAAGGCGGTATATCGAGCAGAAAGGGGAGGCCGGTATGGATCGGTTTGAGCGATGTGGGGTCGTGCTGCACGGCGAGGTTGCCGGGCCGGTGCGCTTCGCGTTTACCGAGCGTAGCGGCGGGGTCTCGCAGGTGCCGTACGCCTCGCTGAATCTCGGGAGCCATGTGGGCGACGATCCTGCGGCGGTTGCCGAGAACCGGCGGCGGGTGCTGGCGGCGCTGGGGTGTGTCGACGTATGCGATCGCCTGCTCGTCCCCAACCAGGTTCATGGTGAGCATGTGGTGACGGTGGACTCGTGCGACCCCCGTGCGTTGGACAAGGTCCGCGCCGAGCTCGCGGTCGGTGCGGACGCCGTCGTGTGCACCGCGGCGCAGGTGCCGGTCCTTCTGTGCTTCGCCGACTGCGTCCCGGTTATCCTCACCTGCGGCAATGGCTTCGCGGTTGTGCATTCGGGCTGGCGGGGAACCTATGCGCGCATCGCCGGGTCCGCGGCGCGCGCCCTCATGAAGGCCACCGGGGAGGATGCGGGGTCTATCCGTGCATGGATCGGTCCGCACATCCTCGGCGATGAATATGAGGTATCGCCTGACCTTTTGCTCACGTTCTCCGAACAATTTGATAACATTGAACCTACTGTGCGTCGGACGCTCGATCTGTCCGCGTGCATTCGTCAATCGCTTGAAGAGGTGGGAGTCCTTTCGTGCGAGATTCACGACCTGCAGCTTTCCACGGTGCGCAAGAACGACCGGTTCTTCTCGTATCGCGCGGAGCGCGGAGTGTGCGGCCGGCACGGCGCCGTCGCCTGCATCGTCTAGGCGGCACCGCGGCTGCTGCATTCGCCTGTGCGGCAGCGCTTCTGCTTACTGCCTGCTCAACGTCTACCGCAACCGAGCAAATCACCGTCGCCGGGTCCACGACCTGCCTGCCCATCGCCGAGCAGGCCGCCGAGCTGTTCGGTGAGGAAACGGGCGCGAGCGTGCTGGTGAGCGGCCTGGGGTCTTCGGCGGGCATCGAAGCGGTCGCCAACGGCACCGCCGAGGTTGCCACCTCGTCGCGCAGCCTGAACGCCGACGAGGAGCAGCTCGGCCTTACCACCATCCCGGTTGCGCACGACGGCATCGCCGTGATCGTGAACCCCGACAACCCCGTCCAGAACCTCTCCATCGAGCAGCTACGCGATATCTACGCCGGCCGCATCACGAACTGGAGCGAGGTGGGCGGAGAGGACCTGCCCATCCAGCTGGTGAACCGCGATGAGGCCTCCGGCACGCGTGAGGCGTTCAAGACTATCGTCATGGACGGCGAGGCGTTCGACCGGCGCGCGGCGGTGCTGTCGGGCACCGGTCAGGTGCGCGACGTGGTGAGCCGCTCGCGGGGTGCGATCGGCTATATCTCCATGGGCTTCGTCGACTCCGCCTACGCCGAGACCGAGGTGCGCGCCATCTCCGTGAACCACGTGGAGCCCTCCGAGAAAACGATCGCGAGCGGCGGCTACCCCATCTCGCGTGACCTGTACTTCTTCACCAAGGGCGAGCCCACCGGCCAGGTTGCGGCCTACATCGACTACGTGCTCTCGCCTGCCATGGACGAGCAGATCCGCGAGGCCGGCTTCATCCCGGTTTCGCATGACGAATCTTCGAAAGGGGAGTGACGGCCGTGGCATCCACGCCGCATGACCAGACGAGCGCCTCGAGCGGCACGGCACCGCGCAAGCGCGAGCTCGCCTTGGTGTCGCGCAGCACGCATCTCAAAGAGAAGGCGCTGCAGTACCTGTTTTTCGCCTGCGCCTTTTTGGCGGTGGTGACGGTCATCTTGATCTTCGCCTTCACCATGATACAGGCGGCCCCGGTGTTCACCGACATCGGCCTGGCGAATTTCTTCAGCTTCACCTGGGCGCCCACCGAGGGGCACTACGGCATCATGTCCCTGGCGGCCGGCACCGCGCTGGTCACCGTGGGTGCGCTGGTGCTCGGCGTGCCGCTGGGCGTGGGCACCGCCGTCTACCTCACCGAGATCGCCTCGGCGCGGGTGCGTGCATGGATCAGCCCCGCAGTCGACCTGCTTGCCGGCATCCCCAGCATCATCTACGGCTTCTTCGGCATGGTCATCATCCGACCGTTCGTGGCCGAGATCAGCGGCGGCTTGGGCTTTGGCGCCCTCACGGCCTGGTTCGTGCTGGCCATCATGATCGTGCCCACCATCACCACGCTCACCATCGACGCGCTGAACTCCATCCCCATGGGCATTCGCGAGGCGAGCTTCGCGATGGGTGCCACCAAGTGGCAGACCATCTACAAGGTCGTCCTGCCGGCGGCGCGGTTCGGCATCGTCGACGCGGTGGTGCTCGGCATGGGGCGCGCCATCGGCGAGACCATGGCCGTGCTCATGGTCGTGGGCAACGCCCCGGTGGTGCCCGATTCCATCACCAGCCCGGTATCCACGCTCACGAGCCAGATCGCGCTCGACATGAGCTACTCCTCCGGCCTGCACCGCACCGCCCTGTTCGGCATGGGCGTCGTGCTGTTCATCGTGTCCGCATCCCTGGTGGGCCTGGTTCGCCTGCTGTCCAAGATGAGGAAGGGATAGCCCATGGCAACCGAACCTTCCGGCACCCCTGCGAGCCCCTCGGCTCCCGTGCAGACGTCCGCCCAGCGCATCAAGCGCGCGCTGTCCCATGGCCGCACGGGGCGCATCTCCAAGAACACCTCCAACGCCGTGATGCTCGGGGTGTTCCGCGTGGCGGCCGCCATCACCACGCTCGTGCTGCTGGCGATCATCGCCTACGTGGTGGTCAACGGCCTGCCCCATATCTCGCTCGATTTCATCTTCGGCTGGCCCGAGGGCGTCAACGCCGAGGGCGGCATCTGGCCCACGATCGTCTCCACGCTGTACGTGACGGCGCTCGCCATGCTGATCTGCACGCCGATCGCCGTGCTCGCCGCGGTGTATCTGGCTGAGTACGCCAAGCAGGGCCGTCTGGTGAGCGTGATCCGCTACGCCGCCGACACGCTCGCAAGCGTGCCCTCGATTGTCATGGGCCTGTTCGGCTATGCCCTGTTCGTCGAGGCGATGGGCTTCGGTTTGTCCATGCTGTCGGCAGCGCTGGCCCTGGCGCTGCTCATGCTGCCGATCGTCATGCGCACCACCGAGGAGGCCATCCGCGCCGTGCCCCGCTATATCCGCTGGGGCGCCTACGGTCTGGGCGCCACCAAGTGGCAGGTCGTGAGCAGGATCGTGCTGCCGTCGGCGTTCGGGCGCATCGCCACCGGCATCGTGCTCGGCATCGGCCGCGCCATCGGCGAGACAGCCGTGGTGCTCTACACCATGGGCCAGGCCATCAACATGCCGATCACGCCCTTCGATTCGGGCCGTCCCATGACCGTCCACCTCTACCTGCTGGCCAACGACGGCATCAACATGAACGCCGCCTACGGCACCGCGTTTTTGCTGATGGTGATCATCCTCGCCTTCAACCTCATCGCCCGCAGGCTCTCCCGCAAGAACAAGTAAGGAGCACGTCGTGACCGTCTACCGCAATGCACCCGCCACCGAGGCGAGCGCCATCACCGTCAAGGACTTCGATTTCTGGTACGGCGACTTCCACGCGCTGACCGGCGTGGAGCTCAACATCGCCAAGAACCAGATCACGGCGTTCATCGGCCCGTCGGGCTGCGGCAAGTCGACGTTTCTGCGCTGCATGAACCGCATGAACGACCTGATCGAGGGCACGCGGATCGAGGGTACCATGGAGCTTGACGGCGCCGACATCTACGCCGAGGGCGTGGACGCGGTCGACCTGCGCCGCCGGGTGGGCATGATCTTCCAGCAGCCCAACCCCTTCCCCAAGTCCATCTACGAGAACGTGGCTTTTGGCCCTCGTCTGCAGGGCGTGACTAGCAAAAGCGATCTCGATGACATCGTCGAAGAGTCCCTCAAGCGTGCGAACCTGTGGAAAGAGGTATCCAATCAGCTCTCTAAGGACGGGTTGGCGCTTTCGGGTGGACAGCAGCAGCGCCTGTGCATTGCGCGCGTGCTGGCGGTGCAACCGGACGTTCTTCTGATGGACGAGCCCTGTTCGGCCATCGACCCGACCTCCGTTCAGAAGGTCGAGGACCTGATGGCCGAGCTCGCGCCCGAGATGACCATCATCATCGTCACGCACAACATGCAGCAGGCCGCGCGCATCTCCGACCACACGGCGTTCTTCTTGCAGGAGGTCGCGGGCGAACCTGCTACACTGATTGAGTATGGTCAAACCGACGCGATCTTCACTAGTCCGAAGGATAAGCGCACGGAGGACTATATCACCGGCCGCTTCGGCTGATCTACCCGCGCGGACGGTGCCGAGCACCCGTGCGGGCCGCGCATGGCCCGCGTCCAACTGATTGGAGCCCAGTATGCGCAAACTCTTCTCCCGGCAGCTCATCGAGGCGCGCCACGAGATGCTATCCATCTTCGAGGCGGTCGACCTGACGCTGCACGACGCGGTCGACGCCTTCGTGACCGATGACAACGACCTGGCCAAGAAGGCCAAGAAGGCCACCTATCAGATCGACGCGCGCAGCGCGAACCTGGAGGCGGTGTGCTACAACCTCATTGCCACCCAGTCGCCGGTCGCCTCCGACTTCCGTCTGCTGCAGACCATCATCTACGTCAACTTCAACCTCCAGCGCATGAGCGACAAGGTGCGCCGCATCGCGCGCGCCGCCAAGCGCAAGGTGCGCTCCGACATCGAGCTGCCCGCCGAGCTCGTGGAGCTCATCGGGCGTGAGGCCGACTGCGTCTACCGCGTGCTCGGCGCCTCGATCTCGGCGCTCGTCAACAACGACCTCGCCCAGATCACCGCCCTTTCCGAGCAGGATGAGGCGGTGCACGCCATCTACAGCCAGTTCTTCCGCGCCTACAACCGCATGGCAGCCGACGACATGGCTGCCGATGCGGTGCCCGATGACACCAACAAGACCCTGGACGACCTGCGCCGCGTGATCATGGTGTCGCGCTACCTCGATCGCATGGCGTCCATCTCCATCGACGCGGCCTTCCGCCTGACCTTCCTTCTGACCGGCCAGCGCTGGAGCGAGGCCGATATCGCCGATGCCGACGAGGATGAGCTCGAGAGCATGCGCATCCCCTCCGGCGAGGGCGTGATCTTGGACCCGCTGTCCGACGCGCGCTACGTGGCCGCCCTGTCGCCCGACGAGGTGGGCGAGAAGCTGGCCGCTCTGATCGAGGCCGCCAAACGGGGCGAGGAATCCGTCGACGAGGACGACGAGGACTGACGGCGCATCGCGCCTTGGCCGCTTGCGGCTGCTACAGGTTTGTTTCGTGAGGGCGCGGTTCCGGGTGCGGGGCCGCGCTCCTGCGTTAGTATGGCATCGAGCGATAGCGATATGAAGGGAGCGTATGCGATGGAGCAAGGGTATGCCGCGGCCATAGCCGAGCGGCGTGCGCAGATCGTGGCGCGCATGGACGATGCGCTTGCGGCGAGCGGGCGGACGCGGGATGATGCGACGCTCGTGGCGGTGTCCAAGACGGTCGGTGTGGACGAGGTGGAGGCGGCGCTTCATGCCGGCTATCGCGTGTTCGGCGAGAATCGCCCTCAGGAGCTCGTGCGCAAGCTCACCGGCCTCGCCGAGCGTCCGCACCTGCCGCCGCGGCGCTTCGACATGATCGGCAACCTGCAGACCAACAAGATCAACGCCGTGCTGGGGCGCGTGACCCTCATCCATTCGGTGGGGTCGCTGCACCTGGCCCAGGCGATCTCGACGCGCGTGGAGCGCCGTATCCAAGCCGGCGAGCTCGATGGCCCGCAGCGCGTGCTGCTCGAGGTGAACGTGTCGGGTGAGGAGTCCAAGGCGGGCTTTTCGCCTGCCGAGGTGCGCGCCTGCTTCGACGAGCTGCGCGGTCTTTGTGGAATTCAGCTCGCGGGCCTCATGACGATGGCACCGCGTGGGGATAAGGACAGGGCGCGAGCCTGTTTTGCGGGCCTGCGCGAGCTGCGCGATGAGCTCGAGGTCGCAGGCGGCTGCCCGCTGCCGGAGCTTTCCTGCGGCATGAGCGAGGACTTCGAACAGGCTTTGGCGGAAGGTTCGACCATCGTTCGGTTGGGCCGGGTGGTCTTCGACCCTGCCTTTGCAGTAAAATAGGGCAATTGAGCCCCTACACGCACGAAGAGAGGTACCACCGTGGGCTTCCTAGACGACATCAAAAGCAGGCTCCCCCTGCGTCAGAACCACGCCGCCGATTCGTACGGCGACAGCGCCTATGACGATTACTACGACGAGGATGCCGCTGCATACGGAGACGATTCCTACCAGGGTGCCTCGGATGCCTACGGCAGGGGATCCTATCGCTCCGATTACGGCGCCGACCAGGCCGGCAACGGCATGCTCGGCCAGACGCGCCGCGGTGAGGCTGAGTCCGTTGCGGTGTACACGCGCAGCGGCGAGCTCGTGGGCGATGCCGATCGCCATGCTTCAACCTACACGCCGCCGGCACGTGAGGGCGCCTATCGCCCCGGTGCCTACGACACGCCCTCGAGCGTTGCGGCGCAGGCCCAGCGCGCGCAGGCAGCCGCCGCACCCGCTGCCGCCCCGGCTTCCGATACCGCGGCGCGCGTGAGCGCCGTGATGACCGCCACGCCGCAGCTGCCGGCCTACGTGCTGCGCCCGGAGAGCTACGACGACGTGGAGACGGTGGTGCGTCGCGTCCGCACGCGCCAGCCGGTCGCGCTGATCTTCGTGGGCGTGCGAACCGAAGTTGCCAAGCGCGTGCTCGACTTCAGCTACGGGTTCGCCTGCGGCCTGGGCGCCACGGTGCGCGAGGTGGGCGACCGCGTCTTCATCGTGCTGCCGCAGGGTTGTGAGATCAAGGAAACCGATCTGGCGAAGCTGCGCCAGGATGGCTTCCTCAAGCAGTAGGGTGTTTGTTCATGTATATGGTCCTGCGGATCGTGGAGCTGCTGTTCCAGTTCTACAGCCTGCTCATCCTGGTGTACTGCATCATGTCGTGGATTCCTATGCGCCAGGAGGGGTTGCTCTACGACATCGCGTCCGCCTTGCATATGGTGGTTGCCCCGTTCATCAACGTGTTTAGGCGCTTGGTGCCGCCGCTTGCCGGGATTGATTTTTCGCCGGTTCTTGCGGTAATTGCGTTGAATCTTATCGAGTGGTACGCAATGAAGCTACTATTGATGCTTGCCTGACGGTACTATGGTCCCAACAGCGAGTCGGCGCGCGGTGCGTCGATGTAGGAAAGGAACGCACGTAGATGGCTATTAAACCCATTGACATTCAGAACCAGGTCTTTTCCGAGGCGAAGCGCGGCTACGACCCTGCCGAGGTGGACGAGTTCCTCGAGCGCCTGGCCGCCGAGGTCGACGCGATGCTCAGCAAGATCGTCGACCTGAAGGGCCGCCTCACCAGCACCGAGCAGCAGCTCGCCGAGGCCCAGTCCCAGCTTTCCCAGGCCACGGTGGCCGCTCCCGCGCCCGCGCCCGCTCCGGTGCAGGCTCCGGCCGAGTACACCGCCACGGCCAGCCAGATTTCCGCCGCTCTGATCGCGGCGCAGCAGTCGGCCGACAACATCGTGGCCGAGGCGCGCGACAACGCCGAGCGCATCCGCAACGAGGCCGATGCCAAGGCTCGCGAGGTCATCCGCCAGGCGCTGGCCGAGAAGCAGAACGAGATCGCCGAGATCGATCGCTTGAAGGCCTCCCGCGAGGAGTTCAAGGCCGAGTACCTCAAGCTCATCCAGCACTTCATGGACGATGCCCAGAATTCCTTCCCGGCCGACCTGCTCTCCAGCACGCCGTCCGGCTCCGATGCCGCTCCGGTTGTCGCTACCCCCGCGCCTGTTCCTGCGCCCGCTCCGGTGGCCGACCCGTTTGCGCCGCTCGATAACTTCGCGACCGATGATCTGGACTAGCGCGTCGCGTCCGGTTGACGATGCGGGGCGCTCGGGGCAACCCGAGGCGCATCGCTTGGTCGGAGTGTAGTTCGCATAAGAACGCCGGGCCTGCGGGCTCGGTTGAGAAGGCGCCGGGCCTGCGGGTCCGGTGCCTTTTTCATATGGGTTGCGCATGGGTGCGCGGCACCGCGGTCTGCTTCAGGGCGGCACATGCTACAATACCCCACGCGAAGCGAGCCAGGCGGTCGCGCGACCGGCCACATCGATGGTCGGCGTGAGGAAAGTCCGGGCTCCACAGGGCAGGAAGCTGGTTAACGGCCAGGCGGGGCAACCCGACGGATCAGCGCCGCAGAAAAGAAGACTCCCGCTGCCCGCCTTGGGGCGGGTGAGAGAAAAGCTGAAACGGTGGTGTAAGAGACCACCAGCGTCGTGGTAACACGGCGGCTTGGCAAGCCCCTTCCGGAGCAAGCGCAAATAGGAGTGCGATGGGTCGGCCCGGCCTGCACTCGGGTAGCGTGCGAGGAGCTGCGCGGCAACGTGCAGTCAAGATAAATGATCGCCCTCGACAGAACCCGGCTTATCGGCTCGCTTCGCGTCTTTTTGCTATGTATGCCCTGCGGTGTGCGTTGCGGGTGCCGCGCGAAAGGGGAGTTCCGTGGAAAGCTATACCACCATGCGGCCCGGAGCGCAGGCAACCGGTGAGTTTGTCGATCGTAAAAGCCGCTTCATCGCGCATCTGGTGCATGTGGAGACGCCCGAGCAAGCCGCCGCTCACCAGGCCGATCTGCGCTCCGTGCATTTCGATGCCCGTCATCATGTGCCTGCCTGGATTCTCGCCGACGGCAGCGAGCGCGCCAGCGACGATGGGGAGCCCCAGCGTACGAGCGGGATGCCGACCCTGGAGGTGCTGCGCGGCGCCGGTTTGCGCGACGTGTGCTGCGTGACGGTCCGTTACTTCGGCGGAACGCTGCTTGGTCCGGGCGGTCTGGTGCGCGCCTATACGACCGCGGCGCAGCAGGCGCTCCAGGAGGCCCGCGCGGCTCAACAGCTCGTTGAGATGACCTCGGTGGTGCCGGTGGACATCCGCATCGATTATGCGCGCCTCGAACAGGTTTCCCGGATGGTTGCCGATGCGGGCGGTCGGGTGTCGGCCACCGATTTCACCGATGAGGTGTGCCTGCACGCCGTGTTCCGTGCGGGGGAGCAGGATGCGTTCTGCGCGCGCCTGCGCGAGCTCATGGCAGGTCGCGAGCGGATTCAGGCCGCCCCAGCGCGCTTCGCGGAGTTCTGCTAGCCCCCATCCCCGCAGTCTGGGCACCCGCAGTCTGGGGACGGGGTCGTTTCGTTCGCGTGTCAATCTGGGGACGGGGTCGTTTCGTACGCGAAGAAATAATCCGTCCCCGACAATGGTCGGTCTGAAGGCTCACCTACAGCGAGCGCCGTTTTGCGCTCGGTCATGCAGCCCGGGCGCAGACAATACTCGATTCCCCAAATAGCCCCATTTCCAAACTGTGTGTGCGAAACGGCCCCATTTACAAGCCGAAATGAAACTATGAACGAAACGACCCCGTCCCCAAACTGAAACTGTTCGGCGGCAACTGGACCAGTCCCTGCCGCGGGGGAGCGGTCCTTCGTGAACGAAACGATCCCGTCCCCAGACTGCGTGAACGAATCGACCCCGTCCCCAAACTAACTGTGGGATGAAATGGTACCGGTTCCATTTCCATTCGACGTCCCGTTCGCCACGCTTGGCGGAAAAACAGTTCCCAATCGCAATACGCCCTTCGTATGCTCCGAGATGGAGGTAAACCGGTTAAGTACCTCCGCAGCGCTTCACCGAGCATCTCGTTGAAGCAGGCCTATTCACGTGCGAGCGCTCGCGATCGCTGGCATCTACGGCACACGTTGTCGGCGATGCGGCGCACGCTCGCAAGAGTAGATCGAGGAGAGGGACGCATGGCAACCACTACATCGACAAGCGCCAAGGAGTTCGGAAAGCAGCTGCCGCTTCGAGCGAAGATCGGCTACGGAGGCATCGGCCTGTCCACCATCGCCAACACGATGCTTATCACCTGGCAGCTCTTCTTCTACACCACGTTCGCCGGCCTGGACGTTGCAACCGCGGGCGTGATTATCGCATCGGCCGACATCCTGGCGGCATTCGTGGCGCCGGTGTGGGGTTACATCTCGGACCGTCTGTACCGCACCAAGCTCGGCCGCCGGACCGGTCGTCGCCGCGGTACGATTCTGCTCACCATCCCGGGCCTCTTCATGTTCATGCTCGTGCAGTTCTACCCCGGCATGCCCGTGTGGGGTTACGCGGTTGCGAATTTCCTGTACTGGACGTGCAACGCCGGCGTGACGACCATCCAATACGTCCTGCCGTCCGAGATGACGTCCAACAGCAACCAGCGCTCGCAGCTGGTCGGTCTGAACCAGATAACCACCGCCGTGTCCACCATCACGCTGTCCATGGTGAACACCTATCTGTTCAGCATCTGGGGCGATGACGTCTGGACGTCCTATTTCAACATGGCCCTCGGGTACGCCATCGTCTGCGCAATCCTCATGGTCATCACGGTCTGCACGATCAAAGACCGCCCCTATGACGAGACAACCGACTTCTCCCGCGCGGATTCCGATGCCGGATCTGCCGAGAAGATCCCCGTGCTCAAACGCGCCACCTTGGTGGTGTGGAACTATATCTCCACGTTCTCGGTCCGCGAGTTCCGCCTGTACCTGGTGATGTATTTGTCCCAGATCCTGTTTCGCTCGGTCCGCAGCTCGTTTCTCACCTACTTCCTGATTTACTCTTTGGGGCTGGATGCTGCCGGTGTCTCCCTTTCCCAGGGCGTTAACTTCGCCTTCGGCATCGCGTTCGTGGTGTTCTTCATGTGGGTCAACAACAAGGTGGGCGCCGCGCGCGCCTATCGCTATTCCACCATCGAGGCGATCGCGACCTTTCTGGTCATCTTCGGTCTGGTCCAGATTCACGACGAGATCGGCGTGGCCGCCACCGCAACTGCGTGGATCGTGCTGCAGGTGGTGCTGAATATCGGTCTGACCGGTGTATTCAACGCCTGCGACTACTGTGTATCGTTCATTCCCGACGTTGACGAGATCCTGACCGGCAAGCGTCGCGAGGGACAGTATGCATCCATCAACTCCACCATCGACAATATCTTCCGCAGCATCGAGACGGTGACGATCACGACCGTGCTCTCGCTCGGCGGCTTCGTGCAGGGTGCCGCAACCCAACCTCAAGCGGTTGCCGACCTGATCACCAACATCTTCGTGTTCGTTCCCATCGCCTTCTGCATCCTCGGCATCTGGGCCAGCTTCAAGCTCAAGCTTACCGATACGAACCACCACATCCTGCAAAACGAGATCGAGCGCCTGCGCAGCGGCGGCTCCAAGGCCGACGTTGACCCTGAGACGAAGGAGTTCGTCGAGGCGGTGACCGGTTACCCGTATGAAAAGTGCTGGGGCAACAACCGCGTGATCAACTATGCGCACAGGCTCGAGGAAGTCGATGCGGGATAAGTTGATGCGGGATAGGAGGCGACGCGCGATGAGAGGCCGACGTGCGGTGGGGGCCAGCGTACGGCGGGGTGCCAGTGCGCGGCGGGAGGTCGGTGTGGGGCATGTGGCAGACGCTGAGCGGCGAGAGCAGTTCATGTGCCGAAAGACCAATACGGGTGGCGCCAACACGAAGCGCAGGATCCATGCGCGGCGGGAGGTGTGAGATGCGGGGTGTTTCAGCGGTGGCGCGCGGTATCGACGCCACGGGGTCGGCTCAGGTGACGCGGGAGCTCCAGGCGTTGCTCGACGATGCTGCAGCGGCGGGCGATGCCGCCATCATTCCGGCCGGTGTGTATCTCACGGGTCCGCTGTTCGTGCCCTCCGGTTCGCGTTTGGTGCTTGAGGACGGGGCGGTGCTGATGGGCACAACCGATGAGTCGAGCATCCCGGTTATTCCTACGCGGGTGGCAGGCATCGAGGGCTTGTGGTACCCGGGTGTGCTGAACGTGTGCGACGCGCACGACGTTCGCATTGAAGGTGCCGGCGTCATCGACGGCCAAGGGCCGTACTGGTGGGCGAAGTACTGGGGTGCGGATATGCACGGAGGCATGCGCGCGGTCTACGACGCGCGCGGCCTGCGCTGGGCGTGCGACTACGATTGCATGCGACCGCGCAACGTGGTGGTGATGAACTCGCGTGGCGTCGAGCTGTCGGGGTTCACGTCTCGGCGATCGGGCTTCTGGAACATTCACGTGTGCTATAGCCACGACGTGCATATCGACGGCATCCGTATCATCGGGGCAGATGCGTGCAGTCCCTCGACCGACGGCATCGACATCGATTCGAGCTCCGATGTTCTGGTTGAGCGATGCGAGATCTGCTGCAACGACGACAGCATCTGCATCAAGAGCGGGCGTGACGCCGACGGGGTGCGCGTGGGCAGGCCATGCCATCATGTTACGGTGCGCGATTGCCGCCTCAGCGCCGGGTTCGGCGTGACGATCGGCAGCGAGGTCTCGGGCGGTATCCATGATGTCGATATCCGCGACCTGGTGTTTTCCGGTACCGATTGCGGGTTTCGCATCAAGTCCTCAGACGCGCGAAAGGGATACATCAAGCGGGTGACTGTTGAGAACCTGCGAATGGAGAACGTGCGTTACCCCTTCCATATCTGCCTCAACTGGAATCCGGGGTACAACAGCTGCGTGCTGCCGGAGGGATATGTGGGCGAGGTGCCGCAGCTGTGGGAGCGCCTGCTCGACCTCGGCCATCTTGAGCTTCCGAACACCCAGGTGAGCGACATCTGCGTGCGCCACGTGCGTGCACAACGATGCTTCGAGCCGCAGGCGAGCAGCCGCGCCTTCACTATCGAAGGATTCCCGGATGCGCCGATTCGTCGGATGAGTTTCGATGATGTGCAGCTCGATTGCACGGAGTTCGGCTCGATCGCCTGCGTGGAAGACCTTGCGTTCTCCCGCGTGGTCGTGGGGGCAAGCGGTGGACATGATGCGGAAAACGATGGGTACGACAACCGGTAGCCGCTGGTCGCCGACGCGGGTTCGCGTTCTGTCCGTTGGTGAGCTCGGGTTCGCGTTCTGTCCGTTGACGGATCCCGGGTTCGCGCTTCGTCCATTGACGGATTTCGGGTTCGTGCTTTGTCCCTTGGCAGATTCAGGGTTCGCGTTCTGTCCATCGGCGGATTCAGGGTTCGTGCTTTGTCCATCCGGGGGCGATTTTTGCCTCCAGATGGACAAGATCCGAACCCTCTTTTCCCGGATGGACAAAACCCGAACCCGCTGTGCCCGAATGCAATTTGGGGACGGGGTCGTTTCGTACGAGCCTGCAATCTGGGGACGGGGTCGTTTCGGATTGCGAGCTTATTCCTGAAAAAGGCGAGGCGAGGATGCGAGTCAATGCAATTTGCAATTTGGGGGTACGTTTCAATTTGGGGACGCAATTTCGGGACGGGGTCATTTCGGATTGCGAGTTTATTTCCGGGCCTTCGTTGACGTCTTCGCGCGGGCCGGCGCTTATCGTGCGCGCACCACCGGGTCAGCCGTTGCCGCGGAGGAGCCGACACTCCATGTACGAATCGACCCCGTCCCCAAACTGAAATTGGACATGTACGAATCGACCCCGTCCCCAAATTGCCAGATTGCAGGTTGCGGCGCCGGGCAAGCTTAGCATGCTTCTTTTTGCACGACCTTGTATCTGTCGCGGCATCCGGGCGCCCGCACGGTATACCATGGTGCTGTCATGTGTGCGAGGCGCCACGGGGCGCGTACGGAAGCAAAGGGGCCGCTATGGCAGAGCATCTGGGAACGACCTGCGTGCAGGGTGGGTATCGACCGGGGGACGCCGAGCCGCGGCAGGTTCCCATCTACCAATCGACCACCTGGAAGTACGACACCTCCGAGCATATGGGCAAGCTCTTCGACCTCGAGGAGTCGGGGTACTTCTACACGCGCCTGCAGAATCCCACCAACGATGCGGTCGCCGCCAAGATCTGCGAGCTCGAGGGCGGCTCGGCCGCCATGCTCACGAGCTCGGGTCAGGCGGCGAATTTCTTCGCGATCTTCAACATCGCCGGGGCGGGCGACCACGTGGTGGCGAGCTCTGCCATCTACGGCGGCACCTACAACCTGCTGGCGCACACCATGCGCCGCATGGGGCTCGAGTGCACCTTCGTGCAGCCGGATTGCAGCGATGAGGAGCTCGAGGCGGCGTTTCGCGGCAACACGCGGGCGGTGTTCGGGGAGACGCTGGCCAACCCGGCCCTCTCCGTGCTCGACATCGAGCGCTTCGCGGCAGCCGCACACGCCCATGGCGTGCCGCTGATCGTGGATAACACGTTCCCCACGCCGGTGATGTGCCGCCCCATCGGCTGGGGTGCCGATATCGTGACCCATTCCACCACTAAGTACATGGATGGGCACGGGGCCGCCGTGGGCGGTGCCATCGTGGACTCCGGTCGCTTCGATTGGAACGCTCATGCCGAGAAGTTCCCCGGTCTCACCACGCCCGACGAGAGCTACCACGGCGTCGTCTACACCGAGCGCTTCGGCCTGGGCGGGGCGTTCATCACCAAGGCGACCGCCCAGCTCATGCGCGACCTTGGTTGCATCCAGAGTCCCCAGAACGCGTTCCTGCTCAACTTGGGCCTCGAGAGCCTGCACGTGCGCATGCCCCAGCACTGCAAGAACGGCCAGGCGGTTGCCGAGTTCCTCTCGACGCATCCTAAGATCCGCTTCGTCCGCTACCCCGGTCTGCCGGGCGATCCCAATCACGAGCTGGCGCTGAAGTACCTGCCGAACGGCTCGTGCGGTGTGGTGAGCTTCGGCTTCACCGGCGGTCGTGAGGCCGCCGAGCAGTTCATGAAGAACCTGCAGCTCGCCCAGATCGCCACACACGTTGCCGACGCGCGCACGTGCTGCTTGCATCCCGCGAACGCCACGCACCGCCAGATGAACGACGACGAGCTCGCCGCCTGCGGTATCGAGCCCGATATGGTGCGCCTGTCATGCGGCATCGAGTCGGTGGAGGACCTGCTCGCCGATGTGGAGCAGGCGCTGGAGCGCATCTAGGGGTTCGGTGCGCGTCGGTGCCGTTGCGGGCGGCGGTTGCTCGTGCGCGCCGCTGCCCGCACGTACCAGCGCCTGGCGAGCGTTGCCGCCTGCATGTGTGGGCACCCGATGCGCGCCGCCGCTCGCGCGTACCACCACCGGCAACGCGGCCGCGCCCGCACGCGCCCGCACGCGCCCGACACGCGCCGCAACACCACCGCTTTGCGCCCGCGGGCGATAGCGCCCTGTGTGCGTGCGCCGCGTTTCGACTGCACGCCGTCTGGAGTTTGGCGTCGGTCCCTGCCGGGCCTGCGCGCCATCGTTGGAAAGAAGCGGTGTTCGCCTGGCACCGCTCGCAGATTGAGGAGGTATATCCATGTCGTTTGCAGAGTTGACGCACGCGCGCTACTCCTGCCGCGCCTACACCGGGCGCGCGGTTGAGCAGGAGAAGGTCGACGCCATCCTGGAGGCGGGACGCATCGCCCCATCGGCATGCAACAAGCACCCGGCCCGTGTGCTGGTGTGCGACACGCCGCTGCTGCGCGAGCGAGCAGCGCGCGCAGCCCATCATTTCGCGCAAGACGGTAGCGTGTTCGGCGCGCCGCTGGTGCTTTTGGTGTGCACCAAGATGGGCAAGGCCTGGGTGCGCAAATACGACAGCATGGACTCGAGCGATATCGACACGAGCATCGTCGTGGATCAGATGATGATGCAGGCGGTCGATCTGGGTCTGGGCACCTGCTGGGTGTGCCACTTCGACCCGGCGGTGGCGATTCGCGAGTTCGGCTTGCCCGAAGGCGTGTATCCCATCCATATGCTCACGGTCGGGTACGCGGCCGATATCCCCGCAGGTCCCAAGATGCGCGAGACGCGCCGCATCGCCATGCGGGAGTTCAGGCTGGCCAATCCGTTGAGGTAGCGCTCGGCGCGGACGGGTGGGCGGCGACCCCACGTCTGCGCCAGCCCGGCCGGCCCGTCGCGCTGCGCGGGCCGGCCGCCTATGCTGTGCTCAAAGGGCTGCAGGTGCCAGCCGGTGCTCGGTGCACATCTCCTGCAGCATCGCCGGTTGAGGGGCTGGTTGAGGGCACATCTCCTGCGAGGTGGCGAGCTGCTCGTCGATCGGCGGCCGACACATGGCGTCCGCTACCCATGCCGCCTGTAGCCCGCGCCACTTGCAAGCCCGCGTCGCCTGGCCGCTTCATCATCGTCCCACTTCGCCGCCGCACCGCATGGCGTTTCCCCGCCGGTGCGGCGGCCTACTGCTCCTGCGGGTTGCGATAGCCGGCGAGCTTGCTGGTGCAGTGGGGGCAGCGGGTGGCGTCCTGCTCGATGTGCGAGCGGCAGTAGGGACACCGGCGCGGCTCAGGCTCCTCTACGGCGTCTGCGCCCCCTCGGTTCCCCACATGCCTGCCGACCTCATGCATCTTGTTCACGGCCTTCACGATGGCGAATACCGCCGCGGCGGTGATGAGGAAGGTGATGATGGCCGAGATGAACGCGCCGAAGTCGACGGTCTGCCCGTTGACGTGGACGGCGAGCCCCGAGATCTGCTTGCCGTCGGCGCCGATCGCGGCGATCAGGGGCTGAATGATCTCTTTGACCAGGGCGTTGACCACGGTGGTGAACGCACCGCCCACGATGACGCCGACCGCCATGTCCAACACACTGCCGCGTGCGATGAACTCCTTGAATTCCATCCAGATGCTCTTGTGCGATGTCATGGGTGCCTCCTTGTCGATTGCCTGCGGTGCGGGCGCGCCGGGGAGCCCGCAGTCGGGTGTCGCCTGCGGGCAGCGCTCGGGGGCTCGTCTGTGGCATTCCGCGGGTCCCGCGTCCTTACGGGTTACCCATCCGGAAATGCTGCATCACGACGGTGCGGCCCGGCGTTGCACCTGCAGATGGGGTCGAGCGTTCCGCAGCCAGGTCCGGCCCGGCTTCTTGCGCCCGCATCCATTGTAGGGGTGCGGCTCTGCTGCTGCGCGCAGCGATGGTCGCAGACTGCCCTCGCATGCTCAATCGAAGGCTTCTGTGCCGCATACGCCGCGTTCGTGCATGGGTCGCCGCGGCTTCCGCGCTCTCGCGTCGCTTTGACGGATAGGGGCGGGGCGTGGTATAACTGCCTCGATCAATGAACCCCAAAACATGTGCGGGCGGGTTCCCAGCTCCATGCTGCTATGAAGCCGGGAACCCGCCCGCTTTGCGTGCCGCAGGGCCGCTTCGTGCCTACCGAGCGATGCGGGGTCGACGTCAGGGGAGGGAGCAGGTATGCGATTAGATACGGGTGCACAGGGGGCGGCTCCGCACACACGGTCGTCGGCAGGTGCCGCGAACGGCAAGAGCAAATGGGCGATCCTCATCACCGTCTTGATCATGACGTTCATGTCCACGCTCGACTCGAGCATCGTGAACGTGGCGCTGCCCGTGATGCAGAAGTCGCTCGGGGTGGGGCTCGACGCGATCCAGTGGGTTGCCTCCATCTACCTGGTGGCGATCTGCGCGGCGCTTCTGGTGTTCGGCCGCCTGGGCGACCTGTTCGGCAAGGTGCGCCTTTTCCAAGCAGGCGTGCTGGTATTCGCCGTCGGCTCGCTGCTGTGCGGGCTGTCGCACACCTACCCCATGCTGCTGGTATCCCGCGTGCTGCAGGGTGTGGGCGCGGCGGCGGCCATGGCGAACAACATGGGCATCATCACCGAGACGTTCCCGGCGCGCGAGCGTGGCCGGGCGCTCGGGCTGCTGGCGAGCTTCGTGGCGCTTGGCATGATGTGCGGACCGGTGCTGGGCGGTGCGATCGTCTCGCTGCTGCCCTGGGAGTACATCTTCTTGATCAACGTTCCGGTGGGCGTGGTCTCGTTCCTGGTGGGCACGCGGACGCTGCCGCATGTGCGCCCCGACCGCGCGGGCCTGCGCATGGATGCCCTGGGGGCGCTGTTGCTCGTGCCTGGGCTGGCGCTCGCGCTGTGTTCGGTGACGCTGCTGGAGCGCGGGGTCTCGCTGCCCCTGATGGCCGCCCTTGCGGCGGCGGTGTGCCTGCTTATCGCGTTCCTGGCGCATGAACGCACCTGCGCGCAGCCGCTGGTGGACCTGTCGGTCTTCAGCAACGCCGGCTTCACCGTCAGCGTACTCACGAGCGTGATCAGCTTCGTGGCTATCGGTTCGACCGAGATCGTCCTGCCGTTCTACCTCCAGGATGCGCACGGCTTTACGCCCAGCGTGGCGGGCCTGCTGTTCGCGGTCATCCCAGCGGTGAACGCGGTGGTGGGACCGCTGTCGGGCAGCCTGTCCGACCGCATCGGCTCCCATGCGCCCACCGCGGTGGGCCTGGCCATCTACGCGGCGGGCATCTTCGCGGTGGGGACCTTGGGGCCTGCCAGCGAGGTCCCGCAGATCGTGGCATGCATCGCGCTGATGTCGCTGGGCACCTCGATGTTCCAAAGTCCGAACAACTCGCTCATGATGAGCGCCGCGCCCGCCTCGGCGCTCGGATTCGTGGGCAGCGTGGCGAGCCTGGGCCAGAACATGGGCATGGCCTTGGGCATCTCGGGTGGCATGGCGCTGCTCTACGGCCAGATGAGCGCCTATGCCGGGCATCGGGTGGCGTCATATGCCGAGGCGGGCGCCGAGGCGTTCTTTTTCGGATACCGGTGGGCGTATTTCGCCACGGCGGCGCTTGTGGCGGTGGGGTTCGTGCTGGCGCTCGTGCGCTGGCATCGCGTGCGCGCGGCTCGGCGTCTGCGCGCTGCGACCCGTGTGCGGGGATAGATGTCGCCGCGACATGAAGGTGCCCGCCGGCGTCGTGTTGGACCGGCGGGCACGGCAGGAAGATGGCGTGCGGCGCGCAGGCCGCGTGCCATCGGAACCTCGAATGCGGCCAGGCGTCTGGCCTTCTAGAGCGCGTCGATGAAACGTTGCTGGGCCGCGCGGCCGGCCTCGTCCCACTTGAAGACGCCGGCGTCGGCCAGCACGTGCCCGAAGACCGCGCCGACCTCCTCGCGCAGGATCTCCTCGCAGGCCTCGTCGGTCAGCTCGGACGCACGGCGGTCGAAGATCTCGAGCGCCCAGGCGGCGTGCGAGGCGCACTGTGCGTCGGCGGCCAATGCGTCGGCCAGCTGGGCGCGCGTCAGGTCGCCGCTTGCGGCGGCCAGCAGCTGCTCGCGCACGGCGGCCAGCTCGCCCACCAGGCGCGGCGGCAGGATGGCCAGACCCATGACCTCGATCAGGCCGATGTTCTCCTTCTTGATGTGATGCCACTGCGCATGCGGGTGGAACACGCCGAGCGGGTGCTCGTCGCTGGCGATATTGCAGCGCAGCGCGAGATAGGCCTCGTAGCGCGTACCGCCGGCGTGCCCCTGCTCGTCCACGCGGCGGACGATGGGGGTGACGGTGTTGTGTGCCACGCCGTCGGTCGTGCGGGCGACGATGCCCGCGCCCGCATCGGACCAGCCGCGCCAAGCGTCGATCACGTGCGTGGCGGCGGCCAGCAGCTCTGCGCGGTCGGCGCTACGCAGGCGCACAACCGACAGCGGCCAGCGCATCACGGCACCGGAGACGCCCGCAAAGCCGGGTATCTCGAAGCTGGATGTCACCTCGGCGCGCATCATGGGGAACTCGTGCGCGCCGCCCTGGAAGTGGTCGTGCGAGAGGATCGAGCCGCCCACGACGGGCAGGTCGGCGTTGGAGCCGATGAAGTAGTGCGGCAGCAGGTCGACGAAGTCGAGCAGGCACCGCAGGGCGCTCTCGTCGATGTGCATGGGCCGGTGATGCGCGCTCATGGCGATGCAGTGCTCGTTGAAGTAGGCATACGGGCTGTACTGCAGCCCCCAGCGCTCGCCGCCCAGCTCGATGGGGACGATGCGCAGGTTCTGGCGTGCGGGGTGGGCGTGTCCTGCCGCCGCGCTGCGGCCGCCGAAGCCCTCGTTTTCGATGCAGAGCTGGCAGGCGGGGTAGACGGCGCCGGTGTTGGCGGCCGCCCCGGCCGCGGCGATCTCGCGCGGGTCCTTCTCGGGCTTGGAGAGATTGATGGTGATTTCCAGGTCGCCCCATGCGGTGGGGGAGGTCCAGGCGATGTTGCGGGCGATCGCCGCGCGCCGCACGTAGCCCGCGTCGCAGCACAGGCGGTAGAACCAATCGGTGGCCCGTGTGGCCTCGCCGGCGTCGATGCGCGCGCGGAAGCCCGCCGCCACCTCGGACGGCCGCGGCGTGAGCGCACCCATGATGCGCATCGCTATGCGGTCGCGCCCGCTCGTCGTGTCCTCGGCTGCGCCGTTGGCAACGGCCGCCTCGGCCAGCAGCGCCAGCGCCGCCTCGAGGTCAACGGGCTCGACGGGCGTCTCGTGCGCGGCGGCGAGCACCCATGCCGTCTCAGGTGCCGGCTCGGTGGCGCCCACGCACTCAAGCGCGGTGTTGTATGCCCATACGCGATCCTCCCATGCGATGAGCCCGCAGCCCGCGGCGTAGTCGACCAGCTGCTGGATGTCGGCGCCGAGCGCCTCGCGGGTGGGGACCGCGGTCTCGCTTGCTACAGCCATGCCGCGTACGCCCCCTCCTCCGAGATCGCATAGCGGCGGCAGGAACCTTCGCCCAGCCAGCCGTCCATGCGACCCATGAAGTCGTCGACCATATCGAGCGGCGCGAAAACCTGGATGGTGCCGCCGAAGCCGCCGCCGTGGATGCGCACCGCGCCGCGCCCGTCGAGGATATGCTCCGCCAGGCCGAGGGCGTACATGGCCGGCTGGGAGGAGCCCAGCTCAGCGGTGACGTTTTGCAGGTACATGGCGGAGCTGGCGCCCGATGCGCGCGTCAGGGCGAGGAAGGCGTCGATGTCGCCGGCGGTGAGCGCCGCCCAGCGGCGGTCGACGAGGTCGTTCTCGTACCAGTAGTGGATGGCGCGGATGCAGGCGCGGTCGCCGAACTTCTCGCGCAGCTCGGGCAGCTTCGCGTCGAAGGAGGCCTGGTCGACCTCGCACAGGCGCGCGGCCCCGAACTCGGCGGCGATCTGTTGCATCTCGCCGGGGACGGCGGCGTAGTCGGCCGTGGAGGCGGCGTGGTCGGCGCCCACCTTCACCAGCACGAGTGCGTGCCCGTGATCCTCGAAGTCGAGCGCGAGCTTCTTCGTGGCCGGGCGCTCCGTGTTCTCGAAGTCCATGTAGGCCAGGCCGCCCAGGCACACCGCCGCCTGGTCCATGAGGCCGCAGGGCTTGCCGTAGTAGTTGTTCTCGGTGCGCTGGCTCATCTGGGCAAGCTCGACGGCGTCGATGGCCTGGGAGCCCCACAGGGCCTCCATGGCGCGCCCGTAGGCTGCCTCGACCGCCGCGGAGCTCGACAGCCCGCCGCCCGAGGGCACGGTGCAGACGAAGGCGAAGTCGAAGCCCGCCGGCGCGCCGCCGCGCTGGGCGACCTCGTGGGCCATGCCGCGCACGAGCGACTCGGAGGTGCCGATCTCCTCGGCGTGGATGTCGAGGTTGCCCAGATCGACCGTGAAGCTCGGGTAGCCCTCGTCGGCCACGCGGACGAGCCCGGTGCCGTTGGCCACCGCGATGCCGTCGACCGAGACGTCGAGCGCGCCGGCGATGACATGGCCGCCCTCGTGGTCGGTGTGGTTGCCCGCGATCTCGGAGCGGCCCGGGGCGTGCACGTACAGCAGGCGGGCATCCGGTGCGGGTGCGCCGAACTCACGCTCGAACAGTTGGCGGGCGCGCTCGAGCCCGGCGGGGTTGGCAATGGTGGACATGGGCTTTCCTTTCCTCGGCGCCCCGTGCGAGGCGGGGCGGTATGGTGACGATGGGGCGCGTGCCGCCGTGGCGGCGCGTGGGTGCCCGGGAGGGCGCGCCGGCGGGTCCGAAGGAGGTGCCGGACGCGCGCCGCGTGCGGCGGCGGTGTCTAGCGCGTGCCGAAGCGGTAGACGATGCGGGCGTCGAACGGCTCGTCGGGCGTGCAGACGGGCTGGGGCCAGTCCGGATGGTGGGCGCAGTCGGGCCAGAACTCCGGCTCGAAGGCGAAGCCGTCGTGCGGACGGTAGTGCGCGCCGTCTTTGGCGTGCGCATCGTCGAGCCAGTTGGCGGTGTAGAGGTGTGCACCTGGCGCGGTGATGAGGATATCGAGGGTGCGGCCGCTTGTGGCGTCCTCGGCATGCAGTGCCTGGCGCGGATGGGCTCCCGGCTCCCAGCCGTCGATGCAGAAGCAGTGATCGTAGCCGCGCGCCTGGGCGAGCTGGACGTCATCGGCCTCGATGTCGGCGCCGAGCGCCTTGGCCCGGCGGAAGTCGAATGGGGTGCCCGCCACGGATGCCGCCGTGCCTGCCGACACGCTGTCGGGGCGCTGGGGCAGGTAGCGGTCCGCCTCGATGCACACGAGCTGCCCCAGCACCTGGCCGCTCGCGTGACCCGCCAGGTTGAAGTAGCTGTGGTTGGTCATGTTGACGAAGGTGGCCGCATCGGTGGTGCAGCCGTAGCGCACGGCGAGCTCCACGGCGCCGCTGTCCGTGCAGCTGAGCTCGAAGCGGGCGGTGAAGGCGCGCGTACCCGGCAGGCCGAGCTCGCCTGCGTCCATGCGGCAGGTGAAGCTCACTGCCTCGGCGTCCTTATCGAGGCAGGCCTCCCACAGGCGCTTGTGCAGGCCGCGCTCGAGGTCCGTGTGCAGGTTGTTCTGCTGGTTGGGACCATCGTTGCAGGGCAGCTGGTAGACGGTGCCGGCCAGTGGGACCTGCCCTGCGTCGGTGCGGTTGGCCGACGGCCCGATGGTGGCGCCGTAGCACGCGGGGTTGTCGAAGTAGCCCTCGATGCCGCCGAAGCCGAGCAGGATGTCCTGAACGCGCCCTTGCGCATCGGGTACCTCGACGCCGAGCAGCGTGGCGCCGAAATCGCTCACGCGCACGCGGGCGGGCCCGCAGGCGAGCTCGTACACGTGCGCCGTATGCCCGTCTGGTGTCGTGCCAAAGGGCGTGGTTGTAGCCATGATGCCTCCCGTGCGGCCGTGCCGCCGTCTATTGCAAAGGGGTTGCTTTCGATATTGCATGTTATCGTACTCAGTCCATCTTGTCACGATGGCATCTATTTTTTGGGTGACCGGTAGCTATGAGTCGGTGAGCGGCATCTGGCAAAGCGATTTACCTAGTATGCACTGGGTTTCAGCTGCTTCGCGCTATGATGGAAAGCGATGTATGAAACGCCCTGTTGCTGCTGGCTTCGGGGAGAAACGACGATGCCCGCGGGCGGGGGAGGCACCATGGCCAAGATGATGCAGAGCAACGACGGAGATACGGCTTCGCGCGTGCGGGGCGGCCGGCCCCACACGCTGTCCATGGCCGACGTGGCCGCGGTGGCAGGCGTGTCGCAGCAGACCGTCTCGCGCGTGGTCAACAACCTGCCCAACGTGAGCGAAAAGACGCGCGAGCGCGTGAACAAGGCCGTGGCGGAGCTGGGCTTCCGTCCGAACTACGCGGGGCGCTCGCTGCGCGTGGGGCGCTACCGCTCGGTGGGCCTGTGCGTCAACGACGTCACCCAGATCGGCAACCTGTCCCTGCTCGACGGCATCAGCGCCGCGGCCCGTGCGCGCGGCTACGCCATCACCTTGATCGAGATGAGCAAGACCGAGTCGTTCTCGCTTGCCGAGGCCTCCCGTCGCATGGCGGAGCTGCCGGTCGACGGCATGGTGATCGCCATGAGCCGCATGGCCCCCGATTTCGAGTCGTTCACGCCCCAGGCGCGCATGGGCACGGTGCTGGTGTCGATGTACGCACACCCGCGCTGCACCACGGTCGACTCCGATCACTACGGCTGCTCCACGCTGGTGATGGATCACCTGTTCAACTACGGGCACGAGCAGATCCGCTACGTGGCCGGCCCGTCGTTTTCCATCGATAACGAGTTCCGCGAGGCCGGGTGGCGAGACGCCTTGGTTGCGCGCGGCATCGAGCCGGTCGAGCCGCTGCGGGGCGACTGGTCGGCGAACAGCGGTTACGAGGCGGGTCTGAAGCTCGCCGACGATCGCAGCATGACCGCCGTCTACGCGGCGAACGACCAGATGGCCATCGGCGTGATCGATGCGCTGCGCGATCGCGGCCTGCGCGTGCCGGAGGACGTGAGCGTGGTGGGTATCGACGACTCCCTCGGCAGCTACCGCGCGCACAACAACCTCACCACGGTCCGCTTCGATTTGCTCTCCCGCGGTGCCACCGTGTTCGAGCACGCCGTGCCCAGCGAGGAAGAGGACCAAAACGGCATCGGCAGCTGGAACAGCGACGGCACGAACGCGGCCGGCACCGATGTCAAGACCATTCGCATCCCGGGTCGCCTGGTCGAGCGCGGGACGGTCGTCGAGCGCCGTTAGCGGGCCGTGCGCGGCACCAGGACGTCGAGCGCGCCGGGCAGCACCTCCACGGTGAGGTGCTGCGCGCGCAGGCGCTCGCCGTCGACCTGGATGGGGTAGCCGGCCTCGGCGCAGGCTAGCTCGATGCGGCGCGCCCGCAGCATGCGGATGTGCTTCGAGTGCACATGGCGTCCGTTCTTGGCGGACAAAAACACCGGCAGCGCTATCGCGCGCGGGACCGGCCCTTTCGCGTAGCATACGTCGAGCAGGCCGTCGGCCGGATCGGCGGCGGGGCAGATGTGAAAGCCCGAGCCGTAGGTCGGCCCGTTTTGGATGGCGAACGTGATGGTGGTGAGCTCGCGCGGCTCCTCGCCGTCGAGGGCGACGGTTGAGGTGAAGCTGCGGTAGTCGCGCCCGAAGGCGCGCAGGCCGCTGGCCGTGTAGAGCGCCTGGCCGGTAAGGCCGCAGGTGTAGCGCAGATCGTGCGTGCCCAGGCCGATGGCGGCGTCCAGGCCCATCGAGAAGGTCTCCACCGCGTAGTCCACGCCGTGCGCGCCGGTCTCGTCGCGCCAATCGATGCGCATGATGTCGAGCGGGGTGCGGCGGCTTTGCATGAGGTGGGCGAAGTCGCGCCCGCTGCAATCGGTTAAGCCGAGCGTGCGGGCGAAGTCGTTGCCCGAACCCACCGGCACCACGCCGAGGGCGGGGCGCCGCTCGCGCGCGATGCGCATAAGACCGCAGGCGACCTCATGGATCACGCCGTCTCCGCCCAAGGCCAGCACCGTGCGGTAGCCGCGGGCCGCCGCAGCAAGCTCGGTGGCATGGCGCGGGCGTTTCGTGTGGGCCACGTCGAAGGTCTGATTGGGCAGGTAGAGCTGTAAGAAGCGCTGGAGGCGCTCGGCCGCCTGCGCCGCGGCACCCGCCTGCGCCTGGGGGTTCACGATGATGAGGGTCCGGTCGCCGGCCGATCCGGGGCGGATGTCGGCGGGATGGGGAAGAGTCGTTGGCATAGGGGTCCTTGCGGGTTAGGGACGGGCGGTGTCGATGCCGGTGCGCTCGCGACGGCGCTCGAGGACCTCGCCGACCGAAAGCGACGTGTCCGTTTTCAGCGAGCGCCGCTTGGGCGTCACGATGCGCTGGGCGGGGTAGACGGCCCGGTGCCCGGCAACAAGGTAGGCGATGAACGTCACGATAATAACGTAGCCAGCGGCCTCGGCGCCGAACATATCGATACCGAGCATGATCGTGGTGATGGGGACGTTGAGCGCGGCCCCGAACAGACCGAGCATGCCCAAGGCCGCCATGAAGCTCGGGTCGCCCAGCAGGGCGGCTCCTATCGCGCCGCCGAGCGAGGCGCCGATGCCGAACAGCGGGGTGACTTCGCCTCCCTGTAGGCCGGCCCCCACCGTCAGCGCGGTGAGCCCGAGCTTCAGCAGGGGATCGGCCAAGGTGGTGTCGCCGCGGAAGGCGGCGCCCACGAGCCATTCGGATAGACCGCCGTATCGGGTGAGGTCGAAGCAGAAGAACAGCGCCACGAGCACGGCGCCGCTTGCGGCGGCCGCGACCAGGTAGTTCACGAACAGGCGCGCGTAGAGGCGCTTCACGCTTCGGATGGCGAAGGTGAATAGGCGCGCAGCCAGGCCGAACACCACGGCCGCCGCGATCACGATCGCGAGCGTGGCGGGCTCCATGGCGGGCACGCTCGCGATCGTGTGGAACACGAAGGCGCTGCCCCAGGCGCGCGAGACGGCGTTGCCCACGAACGAGCCGGTGAGGCAGTAGAGGGCGGCGCTGTAGTCGAGCTTGCCGATGAAGCACATCTCCATGCCGAAGAAAGCGCCGGCCAGCGGCGTGCCGAACGCGGCGCCGAAGGCGGCCGAGACTCCGGCCATCATGAGGTCGCGCCGGTCGTGGCCCTCCACGTGGAACAGGGAGGCGACGTTGCTGGCGATGGTGCCGCCCAGCTGCACGGCGGCCCCCTCGCGGCCGGCCGAGCCGCCCGCCAGATGCGTGGCGGTGGAGCAGCAGAAGGTGAGCAGGCCCATGCGGGCGTGGATGGGAGTGCCGCCCAGGGCGCTGTCGATGACGAGGTTGTTGCCGCGCGCGGCGCGCAGGCCGTGGTTGCGGTAGAGCCAGGCGGTGGCAACGTTTACGAGCGGCAGCAGGAAAAACAGCCACAGGTTCGCCTCGCGGGTGCTGGTGGCGATGCCGAGGGCGGCAAGAAACGCCCAGCCCGCTGTGCCCATGAGGGCGGCCACCAGGACGGTGAGGACGAAGACGCGGCCGCTCGCGCGCAGGTTCAAGGCGTTGCGGCGGGCGTCGGCGGCCACGTCGTGCGCTGCGGTGCGGGCGCCGGATCGAATGGTGTCGGCGATGCGCTGGGGCATGCAGACGCCTCCTTTTCTGGATAGGGCGGAATGCGCTTGCCGCGTGCGGCGCGGCGCTCCGGGAATGGCTTTCGGAAGCGTGCGGGTCCGGCCGGCATCCGGTGCGCGCCGTGCCCGCGTGTCTCCCTCGACAGTATAGGCCGCGACGCCCGCCACGCGCACTCCGACATCGTATGGCATAGCCGGTCATACGCGCCCTGGCCGGATTGTGCATCTTTCGACGGCGTTGCGGGTGGGGGATGTGCTCGATCGCCACGCCCGCGCACCTTTCGACGGCGCTGCGGGTGCGGTGCCCGTTGCACCTGTGCGTCTTTCGAGGACGCTGCGGGTGCGGTGCCCGTTGCGTCCTCGCATCTTTCGACAGCGCTCCGGTGCATCAACCGTTGCGTTTGTGCATCTTTCGACGGCGCGCGGACGCGCTGTCCATTGTGCCAGGGGGGGGGATTTCAGTATGCTTGTGGCAACGGATGCATTGCTTTGGAAGGGCCTGCAATCGGTGCCGCGAGAGGGGTGTGGCGCGATGAGGTGCATGCGTATGGTTCAAGGGGGTCCTCGATTGCTTTCGGCGTTGCTGCGCGCCGCTTCGCTTGGTGGCTGTGCGCTTGTATTGGCTGCGGGCGCCCTACCCGCGGCTGGTGCCGAGCGCAGGGCAGCGGGCGTCATGTTCGCAGCCGGTGTTGGGCGCGCGGTTGGGGACTCTGGTTGTCTGGAGGAGAGATGACGCGAAAGACCGCTGCTGCGTCCCTGCTGCTGCACAGGTTGACCAGGCGCTTTGAGTTCAAGGTGTCGGTGACGGTAGCGCTGGCGTTCACGTTCGTGGCGTTCGCCGAGACCTGCCTGCACTTTTACGGAGCCGATGTGGGGGACCTGCCGTCGCCGGCGTACGCGTGGGCCTGGAACATGGACGCCATGCAGTCGAACGCGATGCGGGTCTTTCTCTACTTCTTCATGCCCGTTGTGGCGGCCCTGGTGTTTGCGGGATGCGCGCGCGACGAGATCGACCGTGGCATGGCGTCCTGCGTAGCGGCGCGCTCCTCGCTACGATCCTATCTGGCTTCCCATATGGTTCTAACCTACCTTGGCGGCTTTCTTCTGGTGTTCGCCATGTTGCTCGCCTTGCAGCTTCTGGCGTGCATCGCCTTTCCGTTTGACGGGACATACGGCGGGTATCTCGACACGCCGCTGTATGTCGAGACGCATCCGGCCGTCGGGCTGCTCTACGACATGCGCACGAACAGCCCGTATCTGTACAACTTCGTCTTTGCTGTGTGGGGTTCTGCGTGGGCAGGTGCGTGCAGCCTGATCAGCTTCGCCCTGTCGCTTCTTGCCGGCAAGCATAAAACCGTGGCACTCGCCGGCCCCACGCTGGTGTCGCTGGCGTTGTTCCAGTTCGCGCCGCTTGTGTCGCGCGACCTGTACCGGCATCTCCATTTCGTCTACTGCTATCCCAATATCGCGCAGCAGGACAACAACCTGGTGCTGTTCATCCTGATGCCCGTTGCGCTGACCGTCGCCGCGGTGCTGCTCGCCTGCATTCCGCTGCGCCGGGGGAAGGACGTGCTGCTATGAGGAGGATGGCATACCTGCTGTTCTATGGGAACCGCCCGGCTGTGGTGGCGCTTGCGTTGCTGCTTGCGGCGCGGGCGGTGCAGGCCGCAGCGCTGTCGGGCGGCGGCGCTGCGGTGGGCGACACGTTTGTCGAGATGTATGCGTTCTGCAACGCGGCGCATATCGGTGCGTTCGTGCTTACGCCGTTGCTGGCGGTATTCGCGGTGCGGCCGGCGGCGCGCCTGGCTTCGCCCCAGTTCGCCGTGTGCGCGAAGACGCGCGCTACCGCTGCCCTGCGCTGCCTTGCAGCGGCGCTCTGCGCAGGGGTCTTGGCGGCAGTTGCGGTTAATGTGTCGGTCGCGCTGGCGATTCTGGTGGGCTCCTCGGTCCAACTCGACTGGTCTGTGCTGCTGTTTTCGACGGCGCTGCAGGCGGCGGTGTGCTCGATCTCCCTGATGCTGTATGTCGATGTGGCCCTTGCAACGGGGCGGTCTTCGGTCGCATTCATGGCGTGCATCCTGTATGGGCTGTGGGATTTCATGGCTCAAAACGTCGTGGGAGGCGGGATTCCATCGGTTGGATGGGGGCTGACAGTCGTGTCGGCGGGGACGGTATGGGCGGATTGCTTGGGCCGCATCTCTCTGTTCGGCATGGTGTTGATCGCCCTGTTTCTCGTGCTGATGTTCTGCCTTGCGCGAAAGGATTTCATCCCCAACGAAGAGCTGCATTGAGAACTGCGTTGACACCTGAAACCACTCGATAAACTATCCGATAAGGAGGCAGATGCCGTATGGTCGAGCAACGGGGCGCAGATTGTTTTGACGAACCTGCGGGAATCGTGGTCGAGGGCGTGTCGAAGCGCCTGCAGGGCAAGGTCGTGCTGGATAGGGTGAGCGTTGTGTTTCCCCGCGGATGCATCTCGGGCATACGCGGGGCCAACGGGTCGGGAAAGACCATGCTGCTGCGCGCCATCGCCGGGCTCATCACCCTCGATGAGGGCTCGCTGTCCGTGCTGGGTAAGCAGCTTGCAGACGGCGACGTCTTCCCGGACAGCATGGGCTTTTTGATCGAGCCGCTCAAACTGTGGGACGACATGTCCGGCTTCCAGAATCTGAAGCTGCTGGCGTCGATGACAGGTGTGGCGGATGACGGGCAGATTCGGGCAACGCTGGCGCGCGTCGGCCTCGACCCGCGCGATCGCCGGTGGATCAGAAGCTACAGCCTTGGGATGCGTCAGCGGCTCAGCATCGCGCAGGCGATCATGGAGCGCCCCTCGCTCATTTTGCTTGACGAGCCGACCAACGCGCTCGATGACGACGGTAAGCGCCTGGTGCGCGGCATACTGACCGAGGAGAAGCGTCGGGGCGCGACGATTGTGGTAGTGTCCCATGACGCCGATGAGCTCAAGGCGATCTCGGACTATCGGTTCGTGATGGCCAACGGGACGATTCGAGAGGATCGCTAGCATGGCTGGGTTGAAACGGCGGCGCGCGTTGTGGCCGGTTTTGTGGGGCGCGCTGTGCATAGCGGCGGTGTGCGCCGGCGTGATTACCAGGCTGAGCTATACGAGCGACAGCCGCGATGCAAAAGCGCTCGGCGAGCTCGTTTACGCCTGCGCTCCGTACTCGGCCGACGAGCTCGAGCGGATCGATCGGGGCATCGACACCTTTTCGGCGAAGGCCCTGATGGGCGAGGCCGATGCGGTGGTTGTCGGGTCGCCCCGCGGGGCGGGGGAGTACATCCATCATTCGTTTCTGACGGCGTTTTCCGTTGAAAGCGTGGTCAGTGGCGAGGCATCGCTTGCGTCGACGGATATCGAGGTGTTCGAGCCGGTGGGCATGTACGATTGGCCTGAGGGCAGGGTGCTTGCCCCGAGCGGGGCGTACCAGTTCGGGGGCACGTTCATGCGCTCCGATGCCAGGTACGTCCTGTTTTTGAAGCGGGTGCCGGAATCGGTTGGCGTGGACGGATGGGTGATGCTGGACAGCCCGTATGCCAGGATGCCGGTTGCGCGGGATTTCACGTACCGTATCGACGAGATGGTGGAATACATGACACCGCTCAAAGCGTTTGAGGGTATCGACCTTGTAGTTGCCAACGAGGCTTCGCTTGCGGCCTATCGGCAGGCCCAGGATGATGTGCTGACGTGCGTGGGGCTGCAGTAGCAGGTCGTTTCGGGTCGGAAGCCTTCGGGTTGATTGCCGCTCACGTTTGCCGGTGTTTGGGGCTCGGCACAGCACAGCGGGGATTCCGACACGGGCCGGAAAAATGAGATTGAGTGCATCGGGGGTTTCGGCGTGGGCATGGAAGAGCGGGATTTTATGTCACGTACACAGCGAGTCGATCTCCTCCATAGAGTCGGCATGCAGTATTTGCGATTTTTTGCGCGCAATATAAAATCCTTTGTTTCATGATGTTTGCTGAGGGGTCAGTATATATGTCGTCACGCTGTCGTGTGGTCGCAAATGGCATTCAATGGGTTTCTCGGGGTTGATCGGGCACCGGATATTGAACGCATACTGTTTGAAAGGCAGCTTTGAGACCCCTGCGGGAAGCCGACGACGGCCGTATCACTCCTCGAACAAGCGAATCGGCCGCTCTGCATAGCGTTTGCCAGCAAGCAAAAACCCATTAGACGGCATTTGCGACCACCAAAGCGGGTCGAACCTCTCTTCATGCCCTGTTTACGCAGACCTCATCGCATGGTGATTGAAGATTACGTATATATCTGTTGTTAGATGCATGTGAGAGCAAGGGCGTTGAAGGGACCCTGGCCGGCGCCCCGTTCCGGCATGGAACGGAGCGATGACACGCCCGGAATTGTTCGAACCGGAAGCCGTTGAGTGCTGCCCGCCCGCTGTTTTCCGGTGCATCGCTGTCGTTTCGCTAAGGTTGGAAATCAACGGTTTTCTGAGGTTTTTCGACTGGCGAGGTTGTCCATTTGCCCCTCGGCGGGGAATACCGTATACTTGCTGAGCCTAAGGGACAAGCAGGGTTGCATAACCCGGCTGCTCAACACCTTCGGGACGTGGCGCAGTTTGGTAGCGCGCCTGCTTTGGGAGCAGGATGTCGCAGGTTCAAATCCTGTCGTCCCGACCACATATGCGGGCGTAGTTCATCGGTAGAACCTCAGCCTTCCAAGCTGATGAGGCGGGTTCGACTCCCGTCGCCCGCTCCAGAAACGCAACAAGCCCGGAGCCCCTGCGGTCCCG
>CABRHH010000025.1 GCA_902470695.1 uncultured Collinsella sp. | reverse complement strand
CGGCTCGCGCTGGGATATGCGGTGTAGGATTGTCTAAGAAAATGTCCGCAGTCCCGTTCGCCACAATCGCGCCCAAGTTCGCGCCGAAGGGCAGCCGGTCGACCACCGCATCAATCGTCTTGCGGTTGATGCGGTTGGCGTCAAGTACCCCTCGCTTCGACTTCCTCATAACCGGTATACGTGCTGGAGAGGCATCATCCAGAAGCCAGCACCCCTCCCACGCCTCGCGCATCACGCGGTCGTACGCGTTGCGCAACGCGACCTCAAAATGAGAGATGTCGCGCATGAGCACCTGGCCGAGGCGCACGTTCCACTCGTACAGCTCGAGGGCGCGGTCAACATCGCCGTCGCAGTCGACAAGGTAGGGCGCGAGCCGCTCGGCCGAGAGCCAACGCTCCGTCCACGCCATCGTCGCGTTGACCTGATTTGCCTTATCATTTGGCAAGGGGGACTGTTCGGGCGCCTTTACCATCGAACACCTCCTATAGATATGATTGAGGCCCGGTGACTTGAATCAGAGGTCATTCCCGGGCCCATCGATATGTATCCTACCCGCTTGCGCGAATGCTAACAAGGAGATTCCAGTGGATACAAGGATACACCACTTCCTGCGATTCCGAATGAAATCACCTTCTAGAGCCAACGAACCAGAACGCGCTGTCTCGTCTAACGAACCCAAGAAGGGCAATCTCTTAGCCAGCCGTCACCGGGTGCCGCCGCTCGGCCAAGATGTGAACCGAGCGTTGAGCCACGGACCCGCACCCGCGCGTTCCGACTACACTACGGGTGGAACATCGTACGAAAGGCAACCTCACATGGCCCCCACCCGCAGCCGTCGGCTACCCTACATCCCGTCGCTCGACGGCATCCGCGCGCTCGCCGTCGCCGCAGTCGTGCTCTATCACCTCAGCCCCCGCACGCTCCCGGGCGGCATGCTCGGCGTCACCGTGTTTTTCGTGCTGTCCGGATACCTGATCACGCGCCTGCTCGTCGAAGAGTTCGTCCACACGCACCGCATCGACCTTAAAGGATTCTGGATACGCCGGCTCCGTCGGCTGCTCCCCGCGACCCTAGCGGTCATCGTTGTCACGGCGGCGCTCTGCACCGTATGTAACCACGTCATGCTCACCAAGATGCGGCCGGACATCCTGCCGTCGCTGCTGTTTTGCAACAACTGGTGGCAGATCGCGCACGATGTGTCCTATTTCAGCAAGGTGGGCGATCCCTCTCCCCTCACGCACTTCTGGTCGCTCGCCGTCGAGATGCAGTTCTACCTCATCTGGCCGCTCGTGCTGCTGACGGCGTTCCGTCTCCATGCATCGCCCCGCACCCTGCGCCGCACCACCCTTGCTCTGGCGGCAGCTTCCGCGCTCGCCATGGCGTTGCTCTACACCCCCGGAGCCGACCCCAGCCGCGTGTACTACGGAACGGACACGCGAGCGTTCTCGCTGCTTATGGGCTGCTGGCTCGCCCTGGTGCCACCGCGCGCCCTGACCCCGCAGGCCATAGGCCAACGCGCGCGGCGTCTCGGCCGCCTGCGGCATAACGCAACCGAAGCGGCGCCCGGAGGCACACCCGCCGGCATCGCGATCCGCAACCCACTGGACGCACTGGGTGCCACGGGGCTCCTGGGACTTGTGGCCCTGGCTCTTTTCACCAACGGCTACGATGCGTTTTCCTACCGCGGCGGCACCGTGCTGGCCACCGCGCTTGCACTGGCGATGGTCTTGGCGTGCAGCCGTCCCGGCAGTCTGCTGGCGCGCCCGCTTGGCTGGGGTCCGCTCGTCTGGGTGGGCAAGCGCTCCTACAGCATCTACCTGTGGCACTACCCGTTGCTGCTGCTCATGAACCCGGCCAGCGATGTCGCGCAGAAGCCCTGGTGGATGTACGCGCTCCAGGTTGCACTCGTCATCGCCGTCGCCGCGCTGTGCTACCGCTTCATCGAGACGCCGTTTCGGCACGGCGCCCTCGGGCGGACGCTGCGCGCCGTCCGGCAAGGCCGCGATGCCCGCGGCGCGTTCGTACGGCGCCATGCGGTCCCGCTGGCAGGTTGCGCCGCATTCCTGCTGGTGGCCTGCGGCGGACTTGCGCTAGTCCCCAACACCTCCGCGCTGAGTGCCGAGGGGGCGGCGCTGCTGCAGGACGGAACACCGGCGGAAGCGGGTGACAAGCCGGCGAATACCGGCGGGCAGGGCGCAGGTGCCGATCAGGCGACAGACGCTCCCAGCAGCGCGCAGAACGCGGACGCCCCGGCCGACGTCGACAACACGAACCCCTTCCCTGCCGACGCCTTCGACGTGCTGATGATCGGCGACTCGGTCTCCCTGCGCGCCGTGCCGTATTTCGAGCAAACCTTCCCGCACGGGCATATCGACGCACTCAAGAACCGCCAGTTCGCCGCCGGCACCGATGTCTATGATGCCTATCTGCAGGAGAACAAAGCCGGCAAGATCTCCGTCTTCGCGCTGGGCACCAACGGCCCGGTCAGCGATCAGATGGTCGACGCCCTCATGGCGAAGGTCGGCGACACGCGCATCGCCGTGTTCGTGAACACCCGGCATCCGGATGCCTGGGAAGGCGATACCAACGCCGCCCTGTCACGCGCAGCAGAACGCTACCGGAACGTGCGGGTCGTCGACTGGTACGGCTACAGCGCCGGGCGCAACGACCTGTTCGACGGCGACGGCACGCATCTGTCCGAGCAAGGCGCCCAGGAATACGTCCAGCTCATCTACAGCTCCATCCAGGATGTACTGCCCGCGCACCCCGAGGACCAAGCCCCGGCAGACGCAGCCGCCCAGCCTTCCGCGTAGACGCCAGAGCGCACCGCGGACCGATCGGCGCTGAGACAGCCCACGCCATCCACAAACAAACGACAACACATCCGGCGGGCATCCGCGCTTGCCGACCTACAACCCCATAAGCAGACGACGATAGGTGGCGACGCCGACGGACAGGATGCGCTCGTCAAACATAAGCGTGCTCGTATGAAGCCCGCTTCGCGCGTACCCGAGGAAGTCCGCATCTGCATCGGCGCCTTCCACTCCGGCATCGACCAGCAAACCGCGGCCGCAACCCGGGCCGTCGGCCGTGCCCACCGCCGGCTCACCCACACCCAGCAGGAAGAACACGCCTGGCAGGTGCCTCTGGTAGAACGAGAAATCCTCAGCGATCAACAAGGGCTGCTCCACGCGCGCCAAACCGGACAGCGCCGCCTCCGCGCGCGCGAACAGTTTGTCGTCGTTCGCCACGGCCGGATACCCTTCGGCGAAGGAGATCTCGCCCGTGCAGCCGCACGCCGCGCACACCTCATCGAGCAGCGCGCGCAGCTCGGCGCGCGCCCGGTCGAACATTGCCTCGGAGAACACGCGCAGGCTCCCGGCAAGCTCCGCCCGGCCCGCCACCGCGTTGCACACCGTCCCGGCCCGCAGCTGGCCGAACATGCAGATGCAAGGTTCGTCTTGCGCCAGGCGGCCCATGAGCTCACGCGTGCCCGCCGCAAAGCGCGCGGCGGCAAGGCCCGCATCGGCCAGCTCGGTATCGGACAGCCCGAGCGTCTTGGCGATATGCAGGCTGCGGCCAAAAATCCGCACATGAGTCTCGCTCGAACGCGCCAACAGCGCACCCGGCCGCGAGGCCACGATGCCGGCGGGCAGGTCGGGCCAGACGTGGAAGCCGAAGACGGCGCGGGCACCATAGCGCGCAAAGACCCCGCTTTCGCATACCGACCGCGCCCCGCCGGTCGTTTCCTCCGCCGGCTGGAACACGAACAGCACGTTATGCGCCAGCAGTTCGGGCCGCTCCCGCAGCGCACGGTCGACCCATACGGCGCAGGTGAGCGCCATGGCCATGTGCGCATCGTGCCCGCACGCGTGCATGCGCCCGGGATGTTCCGATGCAAACGAGCAGCCCGTCTGCTCCGCGATCGGCAGCGCGTCGATGTCGGCGCGGATGGCCACGCAATCCGTGCGGCCCAGATCGAAATGGGCGCACACGCAACCCGGACACGGATGGGCCACCTCGCAGGCAAGCCCGGCGAGCACCCGCTCGATGTAGGCGAGCGTGCGCGGCACGTCGCGATCGAGCTCGGGAATCCGATGCAGGTCGCGCCGAAACCTTCGCAGTAGCTCAAGCTCCTCGGCCGGCTCCATGAGCTGCGGGACGGACCCGCAGACCGGCGCACCCGCGCCCTTCACCACACCACCGACGCCGCTCGTATGCGCGCACCCGCCCGTTCCCCTCATCGCTCGTTCCTCTCCCACCAGCCCGCTCGTTTTGAGCCAGTATAGCCAGCGCGCCGCAACCCGCGCCGACGCATCCGCTTTGTTACGAACCTGTTGCAGATGTGCCGCACGAATCCGCAGGGGTGTCGCGGCCGCTTTGTCATGCTAAAGTACTCACCAGATAGAGGTGCGGAAGCGATGAAGCGCAGGTGAGCCGGCAGGCCCCGACCCTGCGCCCGGGCAATTCCGCCGAACTCCGGGCACCGGGCGCGGCGCACGGAGTGGGCCTGCGGGAAACACCCGCAGGACTGTCTGCATCTGCAGGAGCGCTATCCATACAGGAGGCATCATGCCCAAAGCACCCTTCGTGACCAAAGACCAGCTCGTCCACATCGCCGAGCACCACCCAACGCCGTTTCACCTCTATGACGAAGCCGGCATCCGCCGCAACATGGAGGCGGTGCGGGACGCCTTCGCCTGGAACCCGGGCTTTCGCGAGTACTTCGCCGTCAAGGCGAACCCGAACCCGATGCTCATCGGCATCCTGCAGGAATACGGCTGCGGGCTGGACTGCTCGAGCGCAACGGAGCTCATGCTCGCCCAGGCGCTCGGCTGCCACGGCGCGGACATCATGCTTTCGGACAACGACGTACCCGCCGAGGATTTCCGCCTGGCTGCGCGTCTGGACGCCACCGTCAACTTCGACGACATCACGCACATTCCCTTCTGGCAGGAGCAGGTGGGTCCGTTGCCCGCGCGCGTATGCTGCCGCTTCAACCCCGGCGGCCTGTTTCGGCTGGCCAACGGCCTCATGGACAACCCGGGCGAAGCCAAGTACGGCATGACCGAGGAGCAGCTCTTCGAAGCGTTCCGCATGCTGCGCGCCGGCGGCGCCACCACCTTCGGCCTGCACGCCTTTCTCGCCAGCAACACGGTGACCAACGACTACTACCCCGCCCTCGCGCGCATCCTGTTCGACCTCGCCGTGCGCCTCGCGCGCGAAACCGGCGCGCACATCGGCTTCATCAACCTCTCCGGCGGTGTGGGCATCCCCTACCGGCCTGACGAGATGCCCAACGACATCCGCGCGATCGGCGAGGGCGTGCGGTGCGCCTTCGAAGAGGTGCTGGTGCCCGCCGGCATGGAAGACGTGGCTATCTACACCGAGATGGGCCGCTTCATGCTGGGGCCCTACGGCTGCCTGGTGACGCGCGCCATCCACGAGAAACGCACCTATCGCGACTACATCGGGGTGGATGCAAACGCCTGCGACCTGATCCGCCCCGCCATGTACGGCGCCTACCACCACATCACCGTCATGGGCCAGGCGGGCGGACCCGACAAGAGCCGCCGGCCCGCAACCCGCACGTACGACGTATGCGGCAACCTGTGCGAGAACAACGACAAGTTCGCCCGCGAGCGCGCGCTGCCGGAGGTCGAACGCGGCGATCTGCTCGTCATCCACGACACCGGGGCCCACGGCCACACGATGGGCTACAACTACAACGGCCGCCTGCGCCACGCCGAGGTGCTGCTGCGCGAGAACGGCAGCTGCGACCTCATCCGCCGCGCCGAGACCCCGGCCGACTATTTCGCCACGCTCGACGTGCTGCCCGACGTGCACGAGCGCATCATGCGCACCGCCGTTGAGGCCGCACAGACGGCGTCGCCGCCACCCGCGCATGGCGGTGACGCCGGCGACCAAGCCGCGCGCAGCTATGACGCTGCCGCACGCACCGCAACCGCACCGCGCCGCGCGGCAGCCGAACACCCCAACCAACCCGCACCCGCGCAGGAAGGAGCATCCCGTGGCATGTGACATCCGCACCCTCACCGGCTCCATCGTGGCGCTCGTCACCCCCTTCACAGCAGACGGCGGCATCGACTTCGCCGCGCTTGAGCGCTTGGTCGATTACCACCTCGCCCACGGGACCGACGGCATCCTGGTGCTGGGCACGACCGGTGAGAGCTCCACCATGACGCACGAGGAGGACGCCGAGGTGCTCCGCTGCGTGGTCGCACGGGCAGCGGGGCGCATCCCCGTCATCGCCGGGTCCGGCTCGAACTGCACCCAGACCATGCGCGAGAAGTCCCTCGCCTACCAGCACCTGGGGGCCGATGGGCTGCTGCTCATCACGCCCTACTACAACAAGAGCAGCGAAGAGGGCATCTATCGGCACCTGGCGAGCGCGGCCGACGCGGTTGACATCCCCTGCATCCTCTACAACATCCCCGGGCGGTGCGGATGCGGCATCAGCGTGGCGAACGTCGAGCGCCTAAGCCGGCACCCCCGCATCATGGGGATCAAGGAGGCCAGCGGCAACATGGACTACGCCGCGAGCATCGCTACCCTGCTGTCGGACGATTTCCGCCTGTACTCCGGCGAAGACGCGCTCACGGTGCCGCTCATGAGCCTGGGGGCCTCGGGCACCATCTCGGTGTGGGCCAACGTGCAGCCTGCCCTCGTGCACGAGATGTGCGCCGCGGCGCTCGCCGGCGACTTCGCACGGGCGCGCTCGCTGCAGCTGGCCGGGCTGCCGCTCATCCGCGCCCTGTTCAGCGAGGTGAACCCCATTCCGATCAAGGAGGCGCTCGCGCAGATGGGCCTGCTCGAGCGCACCTACCGCCTGCCACTCACGCCCATGGGCGAACAGGCGCGCGAGAACCTGATGCGCACGATGAAGGAGGCCGACCTTGTTGCATAGAATCGCACTTGCGGGAACGGGCCGCATGGGCTCGCTGATCCGCACGACCGCCGAGGCGGCCCGCACGCACGAGGGCACCCCCGTCTTCGAGGTGGTCGCCTGCCTTGACGGCTCGGATGCCGACGCTATGGAAAGCGCCGCTGCCGCCGACGTCCTCATCGACTTCTCCCACGCCTCGTGCCTGGCGGGCGTGGCAGCCTACGTGACGCACTGCAGATGCGCGCTCGTGTCCGGCACCACGGGCTACACCCCCGAGCAGGCAGCGGAGCTGCGCGCGCTCGGGGCGGACGTACCGGTGGTATGGAGCGGCAACTATTCGATCGGCGTGGCGGCGCTTCGGCACCTTGTTGCCCAAGCCACCCGCGAGCTTCCCGGATTCGACGTCGAGATCATCGAATGCCACCACAACCGGAAGGCCGACGCCCCCAGCGGCACTGCCTCGATGCTCGTCGACGCCGTGCAGGAGACACGCGCCGCCATGGGGCTCGGTGCATTGTCGCCCGTGTTCGGCCGTGAAGGCCTGTGCGGCCCGCGCGCGACAGACGAAATCGGCGTGCACGCGGTGCGCGGCGGCACCGTAGCGGGCGTCCACACCGTCGGCTTCTTCGGGACGGACGAGGAGGTCACCCTCACCCATCGTGCGGCCAGCCGGCAGATCTTCGCGAACGGCGCGCTCGCCGCCGCCGTGAAGCTCGTCGAACGCCCGGCGGGCTTCTACACCTTCGATGCGCTCATGTTCGGATAGCCGCGTGCCCTCCCTCGCACCCCTCAGCATCGTCTCACCGTGAAAGGATCTCGTATGTCAGATACAGCCATGGACGCCCAACAGATCATCGATTTCATCGCTAACGCCGAAAAAAAGACCCCGGTCAAGCTCTTCGTGCGCCTGCTGCCGGACGCGCAGGTGGATTGGGGCACGGCGCGGGTCTACGGCACGCCCGCGGGCACCGTCGTGTTCGGCGACTGGAACGAGCTCGCCCCCGTGCTTGAGGCGCACGCGGACGATATCGTCAGCTACGACATCGAAAACGACTGCCGGAACTCCGCCGTCCCCCTCCTCGACCTCAAAGGCGTCAACGCGCGCATCGAGCCGGGCGCGATTATCCGCGACCGCGTGTCAATCGGCGACGGCGCGGTCATCATGATGGGGGCGATCATCAACATCGGCGCCGAGATCGGCCCCGCATCGATGATCGATATGGGCGCGGTCCTGGGCGGGCGGACCATCGTGGGCGCGCGGTGCCACGTCGGGGCGGGCACGGTGCTGGCTGGCGTGATCGAACCGGCCAGCGCCACCCCGGTGCGCATCGACGACGACGTCATGATCGGCGCGAACGCTGTGGTGCTCGAAGGCGTGCACGTGGGAGCAGGGGCCGTGGTGGCCGCAGGGGCCGTGGTGGTGGAAGACGTGCCGGCGCGGGCCGTGGTGGCCGGCGTCCCCGCGCGCGTCATCAAGATGCGCGACGGGCAAACCGACAGCAAGACCGGTTTGGTGGAGAGCCTGCGCCAGCTCTAGGGAGCCGGTACGGACCGCGCCGCTTCGACCGTGCGCCATGGCGGATGGCGCACGGCAGCGGGCGCGTTCCGGACGCCAATACTCCCGCACGGCTCAGGCGAGCGTGCAGATACCGTGCGCCCAGCACCTGCATGGTAGACTGAACTGTTGTGAACTCACCCTATCCGCTCAAGGAGCAACGCACGTGGCTGACACCCTCTCGACCGCACCGGCAAGCGCGCCGTACGCCAAGAATGAACGCGAGAAGAACCGCTTCATCCTCAAGCAGCTCGTCACCAAGGATTTCAAGCTCAAGTACCGCCGCAGCGTGCTCGGCGTCGCCTGGTCGGTCTTGAACCCTCTGCTCATGATGGTTGTCATGAGCGTCGTGTTCTCGTTCATCTTCCGCGCGGACGTTGAGAACTACCCCCTCTACCTTATCTTGGGCAACATCACGTTCTCCTTTATGTCCGACTCCACCAACGCCGCCCTGCGCTCGTTCCTCGAAGCGGCGCCCCTGCTCAAAAAGGTCAAGGTCTCGCGCTTCGTCTTCCCGGTTCAGAAGGTGCTGTTCGCGCTCGTGAACTTCACCTTCTCCCTCGTAGCCGTGGCCATCGTCATGCTGTGGTTCCGCGTGGCGCCCACCTGGCACCTCATCTGGCTGCCCGTCTGCCTGGGGCTGCTGATCGTCTTTTGCATCGGGATCGGCCTCGTCATCGGCTCGCTCGCCGTGTTCTTCCGCGATGTCATCCACCTGTGGAGCGTCATACTCACCGCCTGGACCTACCTGACCCCCATCTTCTGGGTTCCCAGCCAGCTCGCCCAGTCCGGCGCGCCCGCCGGCGTCATGGCGCTCGTCGAGTACAACCCCATGTACGCATTCGTCACCTTCATGCGCGACATCTTCATGTGGAACCAAAACCCGTCGCTCCAGACGCTCGGGCTCTGCCTCGGCTGGGCACTCGTGATGCTCGGCATCGGCGTGTTCGTGTTCCGCAAGACGCAGCACAAGTTCATCCTGTACATCTAGTCGCGCATCCACGATAAGGAATCCCCCATGGCAACACCCACCGCTTCCGAATACGCCATCGAGGTCAACGATGTCTCGATGGTTTTCAATATGGCCTCGGAACAGCTCAACAGCTTGAAGGAATACTTCATCAAGCTAATGCGCCGAGAACTGTTCTTCAGCGAGTTCCGCGCGCTCAAGCACATCTCGTTCAACGTTCGCCCCGGTGAGGTCGTGGGCCTGGTGGGCACGAACGGCTCGGGCAAGTCCACCATGCTCAAGATCATTGCCGGCGTGCTGGAGGCAAGCGAGGGCACCTGCCGCGTGCACGGCAACATCGCGCCGCTCATCGAGCTGGGCGCCGGCTTCGACCTCGAGCTCACCGCACGCGAGAACATCTATCTGAACGGTGCCCTGCTCGGCTATACCGAGTCCTTCATCGACGAGCACTTCCAAGAGATCGTGGACTTCGCCGAGCTGCCCGACTTCGTCGACATGCCCATGAAAAACTTCTCCTCGGGTATGGTGGCGCGCATCGCTTTCGCCATCGCCACGGTCACCGAGCCCGACGTCTTGATCGTAGACGAGACGCTCTCGGTGGGTGACGTGTTCTTCCAGGAGAAGTGCGAACGGCGCATCCAGAACTTCATCGATTCCGGGCACGTGACCGTCCTGTTCGTAAGCCATGCACTCGAGCAGGTCGAGCGCATCTGCCAGCGCGCCGTATGGATCGAGAAGGGCGACCTGCGCATGGACGGCCCGGTGGACGAGGTCTGCCAGGCCTATCGCGCGCAGTTCGCCTAGGGGCCTGCGCATGAAATGGCGCGCGGCTGGGTAGAAGCACCTGCAAACATCTGTTTGGTCGCGCACCTACCCTGGGGGTCCACCATGTCGCACAGCTCTTCATCCGCCACGCAGGCGCAGCCTTTCACCCGGGCATGGTGGCATATCGCCCGCACGCGTATGCACGCCGAGCCCACTTATCAAGATGCCTACCTGCTCTGCCCCGACGGCTACATGTCATCGGAAACCGAAAGCGACGCCGCCCAGGCGCTCGAGGACTACCGCCGCGTGATCTTGTCCTTGAGCCTGCGCGGCCTCAAAGACAAAACGCAGGTGTTCTCCCTTGAGCAGGAGCGCTTCGTCCGCACGCGCCTGTCCCACTCCTACGAGGTCGCCACCAACGCCAGCCGGCTGCTGTCCGAGATCATGGCCCGCCGCGCCGACGGCGCCCGCGGCCTATGCGAGGCCGATGAATCCGTAGCCGGCCAGCTCGCCTGCGCCGACGACATCGAAACGCTGCGCAACTCCCTCATGGCCGCCTGCCTGCTGCATGACACGGGCAATCCGCCCTTCGGGCACGAGGGCGAGTTCATCATCAGGCGCTGGTTCAAAGCCCACCGCGCCGCGCTCGCCAAAGCCGTGGGCGTCCCCGCCGACGACCCCGAGCTTGCCGAGCTCATGTGCGACCTTGAGTCCTACGAGGGCAACGCGAACTCTCTGCGCATCGCGCTCGCCAGCAGCTGCATGTTCGACGGGCGCAGACTCAACCTCACCGGCACCACCATAGCCGCGCTCGTCAAGTACCCTTGGGACGCACGCGCGCCGCAGGCGGAGCGCAAGCACAAGTTCAATTTCTTCCACTCCGACCTGCATCGCATCAAGGCGCTGCTCGACGCCGACCCCCACATGCCGGCCCTGCTCGACGGCGAACGCCATCCGCTGTCCTACATCCTCGAGGCGGCCGATGACATCTCCTACGCCACCTCCGACCTCGAAGATTCCTTCCGCATGGACACCTTCACCCTCCATGAGCTGTTCGAGTACCTATTCGATTTTACGCCGATCGACACCGACACCGCGATCGATTCCCTGCCCGGCTACCGCCCCAGCAAGCTCGTGGACACCGACCTTCTCATCGACCCCTACACGGTTTCCGACTACAACCTGCTCGCCCTGCTCGCCGGCGACCGCAGCGATATCGCGCGCATGAAAAACCTGCGGGCCGCACTCGCCGCATCGAGCCGGTTCTCGCCCATCGCCACCGGTCGCTCCAGCAGCCCCTATGAGGTCATCGAGGGCTCCGACGGGAGCCGCACCGTCGACTTCGGCCGTTTCAACCACAACGACCGCGACGAACGTGACGCCCTGGCGTTTCTCGGTGCGCCCGCCGCACCGGTGCACACCTTCATTCAGGCACTGGGCGAGCATCCGAAGATCAACGCGCAGGAACGTCACCAGATGCAGGAAACCTATGTGGCGCGCTGGGTGGACGTCATGCGCCGCTGGCTGTACTTCTCCACCGCCCGCTCGTTTGTCCGGCTCGCACGGGAGCCCGGCGGCATCCAGAACCCCGACGACCTGTTCGGCAACCGCATCCATACGGTCAAGCTCGCCAAGCTCGCCGCCGACCACTTCGTGTTCCGCTCCGAGGACCGCATCAAGACCGAGGCGCTCGCGCAATCCATCTTGAACGACCTGCTCGATCGCTTCGTGAGCGCCGCCGTTCGGTGCCCTGAGCCCACCGACGAGCCCCGCGGCGCGGTGGGCCTCATCCCGCTGCGCTACCGCCTGGACTACCTCGAGCGCCGCAGCGAGTACGCCGCACGCCACGACGGCAGGCCGTGGAGCCCCGCGCGGGGGGCCTATGAGCGCGCGCTCATGGCGCTCGACTTCATCTGCTCCATGACCGACGGCTATGCCCTGGAGCTGCATCAGAAGCTCGCCTAGGGGCCCTGCGGGCGGCAGCGTCTGTTGCGCCATGCAAGCACGCCGGCAGGATGCGTGGCGCATGGGGCGGCACCGCGAATATCCCCATGCGCCACGCGTGCGCCCCCGAGCGGACGCATCCGAAGCGCGGGGAATCACGCACGAAAGGCCGTGAGCTCGATCCGGGACCGCACGTGGCGGCGCTTACGCGGGCGTTGAGCGGGCGGGGTCGCGGTCGCGCGGCCACTCCAGGTCGGGCACGCGGGCGAGCTCGGCCAACGTGACTCCATCCACGTAGGTGTCGATCGCGTCCTCGAGCCCCGCCCAGAACCGCACCGTCGTGCACAGCCCGGATCGTCCGCAGGAACCCTCCAGCCCGTCACAGGCGATGGCGGGGCGCTCCCCTTCCGCAGCGCGCAGGATGTCTCCGGCGCGCACCTGGTCGGCCGGGCGAGCCAGCACGTAGCCGCCGCCCTTGCCGCGCACGCTCGTGAGCAGGCCTGCGCGCATGAGCGGGCGGACGAGCTGCTCCAGATACTTCAGCGAGATGCTCTCGCGCTCGGCAACCTCACGCAGGGCGATGCGCCCCTCCGCACCGCCGAACGCCGCGATATAGATCATGAGGCGCAGCGCATAGCGCCCTTTCGATGTGATAAGCATCCCGAACATCTCCTCGCACCGCCGCAAGCCGCGCTGGCTGTCCCCCATTGGCGCATACGGGCGATACAGCCCGCGACGTCGCGAAAAACGATGGCGTTCTTGTGGCGAATCCTTGACGAAATCAGGTATCATCTTATCGTTAATCCGAGTGAATTCCTAGAGTTTAAGCGGACGCGCGCCCCATCGCCTGCGGCGCCGCCGCGCACGAGCCGCTGAATCGTAACCGAAAGGACATCGCATGACGGGAAATCCGCTGCTCAACGTTGCACATCTCACCGCCTCGGTCGACGACAAGACCATCCTGCACAGCGTCGACCTCGCCGTCGCAGCCGGCGAGACCCACGTCATCATGGGGCCCAACGGCGCCGGCAAATCCACGCTGGGCCATGTTGTCATGGGCAACCCGGTCTACACCGTGAACGAGGGCTCCATCACCTTCGACGGTGCCGAGATCACCGGTCTCACGCCCGACAAGCGCTCGCGTGCCGGGCTCTTCCTCTCCTTCCAGGCGCCGGTCGAGATCCCCGGCGTGCCGTTGTCGAGCTTCCTGCGCGCGGCAGTAGCCGGGCGTCCCGGCCTGGAGATGCGCGGCAAGGAGTTCCGCCGCCGCGTGAAGAAGCTTGCCGCCGAGCTCGACATGGACACCGCCTACCTCAACCGCGAACTGGGCGTAGGCTTCTCGGGCGGCGAGAAGAAGAAGGTCGAGATGCTGCAGCTGCTTCTGCTCAGCCCCAAGCTCGCCATCCTCGACGAGACCGATTCGGGCCTGGACGTCGACGCGCTGTCCGTGGTCTCCCGCGGCATGGAGGCCTACCGCTCCCGCACCGACGGCTCGCTTGTCATCATCACCCACAACACCCGCATCCTCGAGCATCTGCAGGTCGACCGCGTGCACGTCATGGTGGAGGGTCGCATCGTGCGCGAGGACGACGCCTCGCTCATCCCCTGGATCGACGAGCACGGCTTCGAGTCCTTCGAGCGCGACGCCGCCGCACAGGCCGCCGACGGCCAGGCGCGCTAGGGGGCGGCGCACATGACGAAATCACGCTCCGAGGTGGCGGATATCGACCGCAGCCTCTACGACTTCTCCTACGGCGAAGAGGGCTTCGAGCGCCTGGACGCCGGCCTTACGCCCGATATCGTGCGCGAGATCTCCGAGCGCAAGCGCGAGCCCGCCTGGATGCTCGAGCGCCGCTTGGAAGCGCTCGAGATCTACCATCGCATGCCCAACCCCACCTGGGGCCCGGGGCTCGACGGCCTGGACATGGACAACATCGTCACCTACGTGAAGCCCAACACCGACCAGCAGGCGAGCTGGGACGAGGTGCCCGACGACATCAAGAGCACCTTCGAGCGCCTGGGCATCCCCGAGGCCGAGCGCTCCTACCTGGCCGGCGTCGGCGCGCAGTACGACTCCGAGCTCGTGTACCACAACATGCAGGACACGGCCGCCAACATGGGCATCGTCTACTCCGGTATCGAGGAGGCCCTGGCCGACCCGACATGGGAGGCGATGATCCGCGACAAGTTCATGACGCTCATCCCGCCCACGGACCACAAGTTCGCAGCCCTGCACGGCGCCGTGTGGAGCGGCGGCAGCTTCGTCTACGTACCGGCCGGCGTGAAGCTCGACTTCCCGCTGCAGAGCTACTTCCGCCTGAACGCCAAGGGCGCCGGCCAGTTCGAGCATACGCTCATCATCGTGGAGGACGACGCCGACCTGCACTTCATCGAGGGCTGCTCGGCGCCTAAGTACAACGTGGCGAACCTGCACGCCGGCGCGGTGGAGCTGTTCGTGGGCAAGCGCGCCCACCTGCGGTACTCGACCATCGAGAACTGGTCGAAGAACATGTACAACCTGAACACCAAGCGCGCCCGCTGCGAGGAGGCCGGCGAGATCGAGTGGATCTCGGGCTCCTTCGGCAGCCACGTGGGCTACCTCTACCCCATGAGCGTGCTGGCCGGCCGCAAGAGCCGCTCGAGCTTCACCGGCATCACCTTTGCCGGCACCGGCCAAAACCTCGATACCGGCTGCAAGGTGGTGCTCGCCGCCCCCGAAACCTCGGCGAGCGTCGAGACCAAGTCCATCTCCAAGGGCGGCGGCATCTCGACGTTTCGCAGTTCCATCGTGGCCACGCCGGACGCGGAGGGCTCGGCGGCGAGCGTTTCGTGCGCCTCGCTCATGCTCGACGACAGCTCCCGCTCCGACACCATCCCGGCCATGGACATCCGCGCCAAGAACGTCGACATCGGGCACGAGGCCACCATCGGCCGCATCGGCGACGACAAGATCTTCTACCTCATGAGCCGCGGCATCTCCGAGGAGGAGGCCCGCACCATGATCGTGAACGGTTTTGCGAACCCCGTCTCCAAGGAGCTGCCGCTCGAGTACGCAGTCGAGATGAACAACCTGATCAAGCTCGAGATGGAAGGGGCCATAGGGTAATGAATCCCCGCGGTTGCGCGCAGCGCCCCTCACAGCGCTCGAGCTTCGGTCGCCGCCGTACGCGAAGGGGTGCGGCCCCCTTCATGGCGATCCGAGGGGCCGCAGACGCCGCGGGCACCCGCACCCCTTGCTTGAACCCGTAATCGCGATCCGCATAAACCGGAATGCTGATGGAGATGCACATGGAAGCCTTAACGATACGGCACGCTAACGCCATGCCGGCACCCACGTGGAGCTGGCTGAAGATGAACGATACCGACATCCGGATCCCAGACGGCCTCGAGCGCCGCTGCCAGGTCCAGATCGATGCGGGAGACGACCTGCTGGAAACCAACGCGAGCTTCGAGGGGGCCGTCCAGGCGCTCTCCGAGCACCTGGAGCTGGCCCCGTGCACGGCGGCAGCTGACGGCCGCGCCGTGGCGCTGGCCGCAACCGGGGCCGATGACGGGGCAGCCGAGCTCGATATCCCCGCCCTGTCCACCTACGAGCGCCGCGCCGTCCTCAGCGAGCTCGCCGACAACATCGGTGCCGATTTCGCCGGCGGCGTGGGCACCGACGCGCGCTCCTACCTCACCTTCCTCGCCGGCGGCGCCGCCGTGCTCGCCAGCGAGCCGAATGCGAAAGCCGCGGCCTCCGTGCGCGTCGAGGCGGCGACGGGCACCGCGTCGTCGGCCTGCCTGGACGTTGTGGCCGCAGCGGGCTCCACCATCGAGCTCGACCTCACCATCGATGCCGACACGGACGCCGCAGCGCTGGCCGGCTCCACCATGCGGGTGTTCGCCGGCGAGCGCGCGAGCGTGGACATCACCGTCTACGTCTGCGCCGGCCCGCAGACCACGGTCATCGAGGACGCCGGCCTGGTGCTGGCCGAAGACGCCCGCGTGCGCGTGCGGCACGTGGTGCTGGCCGGCCAGGTGAGCATCACCGGCCTTGCCGCCGACCTGCGCGGTGACCGCTCCCGCATCGATATCGACACCCGCTATGTGGCCGCCGGCAGCGAGCAGCGCGACTTCAACTACGTCATCCGCCACCGCGGGCGCAAAACGATCTCGAACATGGACGCCAACGGGGTGCTCGCCGGCCAGGCCCGCAAGTGCCTGCGCGGCACCATCGAGCTCATCCACGGTGCGAAGGGCGCCGAGGGCAACGAGCGCGAGACGGTGCTTCTGGCCAGCGAGGGCGTGGGCAACAAGACCGTGCCCACCATCCTGTGCGACGAAGACGACGTGGCAGGCAACCACGGCGCCACCATCGGCCACGTCCGCCCGGAGCAGCTGTTCTACGCCGCTTGCCGCGGCCTTTCCGCCGAGCAGACCGAGGCGCTGTTCATGCGCTCCAAATTCGAGGACGCCTGGATGAGCGCACCCACCGATGCCGCCCGCGCCGCCGTGGCGCGCCTGGCCCGGACCCGCATTCCCGACTTCGAGGAGGAACTCGCATGATCGACACCGAGCGCGCATCCTGCGACACCTGCACCGCCCCATCCGCACCTGTGCTCGACGCCTCCGACGCCGCCTCGCGTGCCTGGCCGCGCGTCGACATCGAGACAAACCCCTACAAAGGGCAGTTCCCGCTGTTCGCCGCACACCCCCAGATCGCGTTTCTGGACAGCGGCGCCACCGCGCAGCGCCCCGCCTGCGTGCTCGACGCGCAACGGCGCTTCTATGAGACGATGAACGCCAACCCCCTGCGCGGCCTGTACTCGCTCTCGGTTGAGGCCACCGAGGCCATCGCCCAGGTGCGCACCCAGATCGCCGAGCTTATCGGCGCCTCCTCGGCATCCGAGGTGGTGTTCACCCGCAACACGAGCGAGTCGCTGAACCTGGTGGCCAAAAGCTTCGCGCCCCACGTGCTGCAGGCCGGTGACGAGGTGGCCATCACCATCATGGAGCACCACTCCAATCTGATTCCCTGGCAGCAGGCCTGTGCCGCGGCCGGGGCGAAGCTCGTCTACCTCTACCCCACACCCACCGGCCAGCTGACCGATGCCGAGATCAGCGCCAAGATCGGCCCCAAGACCAAGATCGTCGCCGCCGCGCACGTCTCCAACGTCCTGGGCGTCGAGCTGCCCATCGCGCGCCTGGCCGCGGCTGCACATGCCCACGGCGCCTATATGGTGGTCGATGCGGCGCAGTCCGTGCCGCACATGCCGCTCGACGTCGCTCGGCTCGGAGCCGATTTCCTCGCGTTTTCCGCCCATAAGGCCTTGGGTCCCATGGGGGTCGGCGTGCTATGGGGGCGTGCGGAGCTGCTGGAGCGCACCGACCCCATGCTCACCGGCGGCGAGATGATCGATTCGGTCACCGAGCAGGGCGCGGTGTGGGCGCCGGTGCCCGAGAAGTTCGAAGCGGGCACCCAGGACGCGGCGGGCATCTACGCCACGGGCGTAGCGCTGGACTACCTGGTGAACACCGTGGGCTATCCGGCGATCCAGGCCCGTGAGGCCGCGCTGGTGCACTACGCCATGACGCGCCTGGTCGAGCTACCCTTCGTGGATATCATCGGTTCCATCTACTGGGACCAGCACCACGGCGCCATCAGCTTCAACGTTCGCGGCGTCCACCCACACGATGTCGCCAGCATCCTGGACATGGACGGCGTGTGCATCCGCGCGGGACACCACTGTGCCCAGCCGTTGCTCACGTGGCTCGGCGTGGAGAATCTCGCCTGCTGTCGCATGAGCTTGGCCTTCTACAACGACAAACACGACATCGACGCCTTCATCGACGGCCTCGAGCGCGTCTGGGCAACCTTCCACAGCTAACCGCAGTTTGTGCAGTTTGGGGACGGGGTCATTTCGTTTGTCGCGGCAGTTTGGGGACGGGGTCGTTTCGTTCGTCGCAGCCGCGGCGGCGCAAACAACCCCATCCCCTCATTCCCAAAGCGCGGCGAGCACATTTTCAATCTGGGGACGGGGCCGTTTCGCACACTGGGTCTGCGGGGCATGCAGCGGCCCCACTCTCAAGGCGTCAAAGCGCAACTGAAAAGCACGGCTAACGCGCCGTCAAATATACGAATCGACCCCGTCCCCAAAGCGAGACCCACGCCCGAATCGACCCCGTCCCCAACCGTTCCCAACCGTTGAAAGGAGCCGCAATGGGAAACCTCTACAACTCAACCACCTTCATGGAGCACAACAGCCATCCCGACTACAAGTACGCCATGGAAGGTGCCACCCACACCCACGACGGCGTCAACCCCAGCTGCGGCGATGAGCTCACCTTGTCGCTGCGCATCGAGGGCGACGTGATCGAGGAGGCGGCGTTCACCGGACACGGCTGCGCCATCTCCCAGGCCAGCGCCGACATCATGGCCGAGCTCATCACCGGCGAGACCCTTCAGGAAGCACGGCGCCTGTCGGAGCTCTTCCTCGCCATGATTCGCGGTGACAAGCTATCCGAGACGGACTTCGAGGACCTGGATGAGGCCGCGCAGCTGCAGGACATCTCCCACATGCCCGCCCGCGTGAAATGCGCCGAGCTCGCCTGGCGCACACTGAACAGCATCCTTGACGCCCAATGATGCTCCAACAGGTCATCGCTTACTTCACCACCGATGGCGCAGAATGGCTCGCACTCGCGATCCAACATGTGTCCATCAGCGGCATCGCGCTGATTTTGGCAACCGTCATCGCCGTGCCCGCAGGCGCCCTTGCGGCGCGCAGCAGAATCGCAGACGCCGTGGCAAGCGTTCTCGCCGGCGTGATGAGGGTCGTGCCGAGCCTGGCCGTCCTCATCCTATGCGTCCCCTACCTGGGGGTTGGCCCCATCCCAGCCATCGTGGCCCTCACCATGCTCGCCATCCCGCCCATCCTTATCAACACGGCAACCGCCCTGCAAAGCGTACCCGCACCGGTGCTCGAAGCCGCCCGGGGCATGGGCATGAACCGTTGGCAGGTGTTTGCCCGCGTACATGCCCCCTTGGCCCTGCCCTTCGCCTTTAGCGGCGTGCAAACAGCCGCGACAGAAGTCATCGCGTCGGCTACCCTGGCATCCTATATCGGAGCAGGCGGCTTGGGCGTGCTGATCTACACCGGCATCGGAGCGCTTCGATTCGATCTGCTGTGGATCGGAGGCCTCTCGGTCGCCATGCTCTCCATTCTCGTCAACCGCCTGCTGGCGCATATCGGACGCCGCCTGCGGCGCCATGAGCTCGCAGCGGCAACCCCTTCTCCCACATCGACCGAAGCGGTCCTCTAACCGCTGACGAAAGGAACCGCCATGCACTCGACCCTTACACGCCGTGGCGCGCTCGCCGCTATCGGAGCAGGAACCATCGGCATGGGCCTGCTGTCGCTTTCCGGCTGCGCAGGCAGCGATGAATCCGATGCTGCGCGCGTCACCGTAGGCTCAAAAGCGTTTACCGAAGGCGTCATTCTCTCCGAACTCTACGCGCTCGCCCTCGAAGACGCCGGCATCCCCGTAAAGCGCTCCTTCGAGATCTCGGGCGCGCTCATCCACACCGCGCTCACCTCAGGCGATATCGATCTGTACCCGGAGTACACCGGAACAGGCCTCATCTCCATCCTCAAACAGGACCCCATTGCCGATCCCGACGAGGCCTTCGAAGCCGTCCGTGATGGCTACCAGAGCGAATACGACCTCATCTGGCTCGACCGCTCCGAAGCAGCCGACGGTCAGGGACTCGTCATCACCACTAGGGCCGCGCGCGAGCTCAGCATCTCCACGATCAGCGACCTGCAGCTCCATGCCCACGAGCTCCGCTTTGCCAGTCAGGGACAGTTCGACGAACGCACCGACGGCCTTGCCGCGCTCGAGCAGGCGTACGGTCCGTTCACCTGGGCCGAACACGAGGTGTACGACGAGGGCCTCAAATACGAGGTCCTGAAAGCCGACAAAGCCGACGTCACGCCCGCCTATACCACTGAAGCCCAGCTTGTAGACGATGCGTTCACCCTCCTGGAAGACGACCTGCATGTCTGGCCTCCCTACAACGTCGCCCCGGTGGTGCGAACCGAGGTGCTCGAGCGCACGCCGCAGATCGCCGAGGCGCTCAAACGCGTGAACGATGCGCTCACCACCGAGACGCTCACCACGCTGAACGCTCGCGTCGACATCGACAAGGAAGACTATGAAGATGTTGCCGCCGATTTCTTCCAGTCCCTGTAAACGCGGTTTCGCCTCGAACCGCTGCAAATAGCCACCCAGAAAGCGACTCCGCGCATGACCCCTGCCGTCACATTCAACAGCGTTACCAAACGATTCGGTGCATCCGGCCCACCGGCGCTCGATGGGATCAGCCTATCCATCGACGCAGGCGAGCTCGTCTGTGTGCTGGGCACGTCGGGCGGCGGCAAAACCACCTTCATCAAGCTCATCAACCGACTCATCGAGCCCGACGAGGGGCAGGTGCTCGTGAACGGTCGCGATGTGTCCCGTATCGACCCAATCGAGCTGCGCCGCAGCATTGGGTATGTCATCCAACAGTCCGGATTGTTCCCCCACATGACCGTCGCGCAGAATATCGGCTGTGTGCCGCATATCCTCGGATGGACACAGGCGCGCATCGAAGCACGTGTGGACGAGCTGCTCGAACTCGTGCATCTTGAACCCAGTCGATTCCGCAATCGCTATCCCGCGCAACTATCCGGCGGGCAACAGCAACGCGTGGGTCTGGCGCGCGGACTTGCCGCCGAGCCAGCCCTGATGCTGCTCGATGAACCGTTCGGCGCCGTTGACGCCATCACGCGGACCGCACTCCAAGACGAGCTGCTCCATATCCACCGCAACAGCGGCAAGACCTTCCTCTTCGTCACGCACGATATCGAGGAGGCGCGGCGTCTCGCCACGCGCGTGCTTGTGCTGGACGAAGGGCGCATCCAGCAGTACGGCACCTTTGACGAGCTATACGAGCGCCCTGCGACGCCGTTTGTCGAACAGCTGATGCGAGGGGTCTCCGGACACGTGAGTCGGTGCGAGCGATGACGGGGGCGAACGGCACCCACGAGCTGCTGCGCTATCTCGAACGCCATGCTGACGACCTGTTGAGCGCCACAGCAGAGCACGCCGGGCTCGTATGCGCAACCCTTGGCATCTCCTGTGCCGTGGCGGGCGTGCTCGTCTGCGCCTGCCTTGCGCGGCCTCGCCTCGCGCGCATGGTCACCGAGGTCGCAGCCGCCCTCTACGCCATACCGAGCCTCGCGCTGTTCGCCTTGCTCATCCCCCTTACCGGATTGGGGACCACCACTGCGGTCGCAGTCATGACCATCTACTGCCAATTTATCCTCGTGCGCAATGCGCTCGGCGGCCTGCTCGGTGTCGACCGCGCGATTATCGAGGCGGCGACGGGCATGGGCATGAGCCCGCGCCAGCTTCTGCTCCGCATCCGCATCCCCTTGGCACTGCCCTCCATCATCTCCGGCATCCGTCTTGCCGCCCTCTCCTGTGTGGGCATCGCCACTGTCGCCGCAGGCATCAACGCCGGCGGCCTCGGCGCCCTGCTTTTCAGCGGCCTGAGAAGCCTTCATATGGAAAAGATCGTGACCGCCACCGCCTGCTGCGTCCTACTTGCGCTTGCCTTCGATCTCATCTTGAGGCTGCTGGGACATACGGTCGACTATCGCTCGCACCACCACATATTGAAGCGCTCCATTCCTGAAAATACATCGGTTCTGAGAAAACACCCGCGTAAATCGCGCTAAAATGGGGCTGCATGTCAGGTTTGTTCGACTCCGCTCTCGCCTGGGCGCGTCGAACACCAACACGAAAGAGAGGAGAGGCATGCAGTACTCATCTGAAGTGGAGAACATGTGCCCCGTCGCCAAGGGCGCATACCACGGCCCCGCGCCCATCCCCGAGGAGGGCAAATGGGTCCAGGCCAAGGAGGTCAAGGACATCTCCGGCCTCACCCACGGTGTGGGTTGGTGCGCTCCGCAGCAGGGCGCCTGCAAGCTCACGCTGAACGTCAAGGAGGGCATCATCGAGGAGGCTCTCGTTGAGACCATCGGCTGCTCGGGCATGACCCACTCCGCTGCTATGGCTTCCGAGATCCTTCCCGGCAAGACCATCCTCGAGGCCCTCAACACCGACCTCGTCTGCGACGCCATCAACGTGGCCATGCGCGAGATCTTCCTGCAGATCGTGTACGGCCGCAGCCAGACCGCGTTCTCCGAGGGCGGCCTGCCCGTGGGTGCCTCCCTCGACGACCTCGGCAAGGGCCTGCGCTCCCAAGTCGGCACCATGTTCGGCACGAAGGCCAAGGGCGCTCGCTACCTCGAGCTCGCCCAGGGCTACGTGACCCGCATGGCGCTCAACGCCAACAACGAGATCATCGCGTTCGAGTTCATGAACCTCGGCAAGTTCACCGACGCCCTCAAGGCCGGTAAGACCCCCGAGGAGGCCATCGCCGGCGCCATGGGCCACTACGGCCAGTGGGAGAACGCCGCCAAGTACATCGATCCGCGCACGGACGAGGAGACCCACTCCGTCGCCAACGTGTTCCCGGTTCACGAGTAGAAAGGGAGGGATATATCCATGGCTGTAACTTTCGAAGGGTACGAGCGCCGCGTTGAGAAGATCAACACCTGCCTCGCTGAGAACGGCATTGCCTCCCTCGAGGAAGCCGAGCAAATCTGCCTCGACAAGGGCGTGAACGCCCGCGAGATCGTGCACGACACCCAGTCCATCGCGTTCCAGAACGCCGAGTGGGCCTACACCCTGGGTTGCGCGCTCGCCATCAAGAAGGGCGCCAAGAGCGCTTCCGAGGCCGCTTCCATCATCGGCGAGGGCATCCAGGCCTTCACCGTCCCCGGCTCCGTCGCCGAGGACCGCAAGGTCGGTCTGGGCCACGGCAACCTGGGCGCCATGCTGCTGTCCGATGACACCGAGTGCTTCGCGTTCCTGGCCGGTCACGAGTCCTTCGCTGCCGCTGAGGGCGCCATCAAGCTGGCCCTCAACGCCAACAAGGCCCGCAAGACGCCGCTGCGCGTCATCCTGAACGGCCTGGGCAAGGACGCCGCTCAGATCATCGCCCGCATCAACGGCTTCACCTATGTGAAGACCCAGTTCGACTACTTCACGGGCGAGCTCAAGGTCGTCGAGACCATCCCCTACTCCGATGGTCCCCGCGCTGCCGTCAACTGCTACGGCGCCGACGACGTCCGCGAGGGCGTTGCCATCATGTGGCACGAGAACGTGGACATCTCCATCACCGGTAACTCCACCAACCCCACGCGCTTCCAGCACCCCACCGCGGGCACCTACAAGAAGGAGCGCCTCGAGGCTGGCAAGAAGTACTTCTCCGTGGCTTCCGGTGGCGGCACTGGCCGTACCCTGCACCCGGACAACATGGGCGCCGGCCCCGCCTCCTACGGCATGACCGACACCATGGGCCGTATGCACTCCGACGCCCAGTTCGCCGGCTCCTCCTCGGTGCCTGCGCACGTTGACATGATGGGCCTCATCGGCATGGGCAACAACCCCATGGTCGGTGCCACCGTCGCCTGCGCCGTCGCCGTGAACGCCGCGATCAACGAGTAGCATCTGAACGCTGCTCATGCGCGCCTCGGCACGCAAGCACAAGCCGTCGACCCGTTTTGCGGGCCGACGGCTTTTTTGGTTGAGGAGGCCGTGCGCGGACAATACGCGGGTCGATGTGTATCGCGGCACGCACTTGCGCGGCATCGGCAGCCCGTGCTCACACACAGCCAAACGCGAACGCGAATCCAGTCCATCGAGAATACCAATACGTCCCTCGATGACCGCACGACGCGGTCGCGTTTGCGCCAGGCGTACGCCTCACTCTGCCGTGTCCGCTTCGCCCCGCAGCGCCTCACTCCGCAGCAACACCTGCCCCGCGCACGGGGATACGCTCCCGCAGCCGCGCCAGCCGCTCGAGCGCCGCCTGCAGGGTCTCGTCGCGCTTGGCAAAATGCAGGCGTACGTAACGGTTCTCGGGCTCCTTGAAAAAGCTCGAACCTGGCACGGCGCCTACGCCCACCAGACGCGCCAAGTCCTCGCAAAACGCCAGGTCGCTGACATATCCGAACTCTGAGATATCGACCATTACGTAATAGGCGCCCTCGGGCACGTTATGCGCGATCCCCAAGCGGTCGAGCCCCTCGCACAGCAGGTCCCGCTTTGATGCATACAGCTCCAGCAGTCCGTCATAGTACGCCTGCGGGAATCGCAGCGCGGTCACAACCGCCTCCTGCAGCGGCGCCGCCGCTCCCACCGTCAAAAAGTCATGCACCTTCTTGATGCGATCGGTGATCTCGGCAGGCGCGATGGTGTAGCCCAAGCGCCACCCTGTGATCGAATACGTCTTGGACAGCGAACTGCACGAAATGGTGCGCTCCCACATCCCAGGCAAGCTCGCCATATAGGTATGCACGTGAGGCGCATACACAATATGCTCGTACACCTCATCGGTAATCACATAGGCATCGTACTCGATCACAATCGAGGCGATGGTCTCCAGCTCCGCCCGTGTGAACACCTTGCCGCAGGGGTTGGACGGATTGCACAGCACGAGCGCTTTGGCACCCTGGTCGCGAAACGCCGCCTCAAGCCGAGCGGGATCGAACGTGTAGGCAGGCGGCACCAGCGGCACATAGACGGGCTCCGCACCCGACAGGATCGTATCGGCGCCGTAGTTCTCGTAAAACGGCGAGAAAATCGCCACCCGGTCTCCCGGATTCACCACCGTCATCATGGCCGCCATCATTGCCTCGGTAGAACCGCACGTGACCACGATATGCTCGTTCGGGTCGATGTCGACGCCCATGCGCGCCGACTGCTTCTCCGCCAGGGCATCGCGGAATGCCTGCGCACCCCACGTGATCGAATACTGGTGCCCCAGCACATCCCCGCGCGACGCCACGCGCTGCAAACTCGCCAGCAGCTCCGCTGGAGGCTCGAAATCAGGAAAGCCCTGCGACAGGTTGATAGCGTTGTAGACATTCGAGATGCGCGTCATGCGCCGGATGACGGAATCGGTAAACGTGGCGGTGCGATTCGAAAGCTGCTGCATGGCGGCTCGCCTTCTCGGTCGGGCGCGGGGCGCGTGTGTGATACGCGCCCTACGATACGCCCGCGTGCAGGCGCGGCAGCCCTGAGCCGCCTGGAGTTTGCAAACCTGCAACACGTCGGAAACAGGGCCGCGCTGCCCCAGCGGCGACGCGGCTCCACTCACATACACCGGCACTCAATCTTCGCGCGCCGAACAGATCGGTCGCCACGCAACGCATGCGCCGGGTGCTGCCGGTACGACCCTCGCTGAAAACGCTATGAAACGCCCTACACACGGGCCACCGCGCCGGAGCACGGGTCCCGTCGACGCACGTCTTACAGCTCCGTGGGGCACTCCCCGGCCGCCATGGCCACCACGCCGCCGATGCTCTGCTCAACCATGCTGTGCACGTCCACATCGGTATAGAACGCGATGTGCTGGGTGAGCACCACGTTGGGGAACTGACGCAGGTAGGCCATCTGGCGGTTCGGCAGGATGTCGTGCATGCGGTTCACATGGTAGATGCCGTCCTCCTCGGCGAACACATCCATGGCCAGCGACCCGATCTTCTGGCTCTCGATACCCTCGATCAGCGCCTCGACATCCATCAGCTCGCCGCGGCTCACGTTCACCAGCACCACGCCATCGCGCATCTTGGCAAGAGCGCCCGCGTCGATAATGCCCTGCGTGGATGCCATGAGCGGCATGTGAATGGTGATCAGGTCGCTTGCCGCGTACAGCTCGTCGAGCTCGACATAGTCCACCTTGCCGCTTTCGCGCAGCTCCTGGGACGGATACGGGTCGTATGCCACGATCTTGCAGCCGAAACCCGTCAGGTAGTCCACCACCGCGCGGCCGATGCGCCCGGTACCCATCACGCCGACGGTGAGGTTGCGCAGCTCGCGACCTTGCAGACCGGCGAGCGAGTAATCGTTCACCTGCTGGCGCCACATGGCCGGCTTGTACTTGCGCAGGGCGATGAGCATGAGCATCACGGCGAACTCGGCGACGCCGTAGGGCGGGTAGCTCGTGTTGCACACGCGAATCCCCAGACGCTTGGCGGCCTCGATGTCGATGTGGTTGTACCCGATGCTGCGCGTGGCGACATAGCGCACGCCGCGGGCCGCGAGCTGCTCGAGCATCCCGGCATCGAGCGGCGAGCGGTTCACGATCACCACCGCGTTGAAGCCGTCCAGGTCATCGAGGCTCGCCTGCGTGAGCGGCTCGGGATCGGCCTGAACGCTTACATCGGCCGGCAGCCCCGCGCACACGCGCTCATAGGCCGGACGCTCGTCTTCGCGCAGTTCGAATACTTTGATCTTCATGTACCTTACCCCTTCAAACGTTGGGTTGCATGTCCTTTGCAAGACTATACCCAGCCGCACGCCCCTTGCGGCACCCGGCACGCAAACCGCAGGGCGACGCACCCGCCGCCACAGCCGTTGTGCAGGCGGCGGTCACAGGTGGACACCCGAGCCGTCGCATAAGATGCATAAAACGCATAAAGTGCATAAGACGCATAAGATTCATAAGATGCAAGTGGAGATACAGCAGCGCGCCCCGCGGTAAACCCGCAGGGCGCGCGCGTGAACGCAAAATAGAGGTACACGAGCCGGGTATGCCGCCGGAACGGCAACCGCATAAGCACGCGAGCCGGGTGTGCTGCCGGAACGGCGACCGAGCCGAACGCCAGCCGACTTCTCGCCGAACAGCCCGCTCCAGCCGACCCCTCGCCTGGTAGCCTCCCGTCGTCAGCCGGCAGACCGCGGCAACCGCGAGGCCGCGCCACCCGCCCGGCTATCGGTTCTCGATGCTCCCGATGTTCTTGAGCTCGATCGAGATCAGCCCATTCGGCTCGTTGACGAACTGCACGTATTCGGAGTTCTTGAGCATCTCGGCGGGGAAGCTGATCTCGATACCCGTGTCGGTCCGGATCTTATGGTTGCGCACCGCGGCGCGCTCCACCTGCACCCGCTCCACCGGCACCCGCTCGGGCAGCCGCTCCTCGCGTACCTGCTCCTCGAAGCGCTCGCGCATCACCGGCTCGTCTTCGAACACGTCCTCGGCGATGTCCCACGGCGCGATCTCCTCGTCGGCCTCGACCTTCTCGGCCACCACCGCCTTGGCTCGCGCCAGCGCCACCGCGGTGTTGGCCCCGTGCTCCTCGGCAACCTCCTCGACGATGCGCGTCACCGTCTCGATGACCTCCTTGCCCGACACGCCCGCGCTGCATTGCAGCAGGCCATCCGGGATCAGAAGGACCTCCTCACCGGCGATCTTGCGCTTCTTGTCCACATAGTGCACCTCCATGGTGCTCGCGCGCACAAGCGCGTAGGAGGACACCTTTTGGGACGGCGCCGGCAGGATCGCATAGCGCTTGGCGATGTCGTTGCGCACCTCGCCGCCCTCGCGTGCAACCTCGTGCATGAAAGCGGTACGGCTGTTCATGAGCAGGACGGCGAACCACCGCACGTCGTCATCGTCGTCGAAATCGGCCACCAGCACGTCGGTCGACTCGGCCTTGTCCGCTTTGGCGAGCTCGCCGGCGAAGAACTCGGCGATCTGCTGGGAGAGGTCGATGAAATCACGCTCGCCGAACAGGAAGCTCTTGAGCTCGCCGGCAAACGCGCTGTCCTCGGTGAAAGAGCCGCGCCGGTTATCGGGGCTCACCCGGGCGCGACGCAGATGCGAGGTGACGAAGGTGCGCTGTGCCCGCGTATCCAGGTCGAGTTCGCGCTGGCTCATCACGTTGACAGCCGAATCGAAATCCAGGATATGCAGGATGGCGTGGTTGACCTTCATATGCGTGCGGCTCCTTTCAACTGTTCGCTCCGCCGGCGACTACGCCGAGAAATCGACCTGGTCGATGATGGCCTTCAGGGCGTCGGCCGACTTCATGAACTCAGCGCACTCCTGCTCGTCGAGCGAAACCGGCACACGGGTCACCACGCCGCCGCGGCCGACCACCGTCGGCACCGAGATGCACAGGTCGTTCAAGCCGTACTCGCCCACCATGAGGCTCGAAACCGGCAGCACGCAGTCCTCATCGCGCATGATGGCGGTGCAGATGCGGCGCACCGACATGGCGATGCCGTAGTAGGTGGCGTGCTTCTTCTCGATGATCTTGTAGGCGCTGTTCTTCACGTCGTCGGCGATACGCGCCTCGGCGGCCTCGTGGTCGAAGTGGCCGTGAAGCTCGCAGTACTCCGACAGCGGCACGCCGGCCACCGTCGCACTCGACCAGGCGGCAACCTCGGAGTCGCCGTGCTCGCCCACGATGTAGGCGTGCACGTCGCGCGGGTCCACATCCAGGTGCTCGCCGAGCATGTACTTCAGGCGGGCGGTGTCCAGCACCGTGCCCGAGCCGATGACCTGGCCCTCGGGCAGGCCCGACATCTGGACGGCGGCATAGGTGAGCACGTCGACCGGGTTGGACACGATCAGCAGGATGCCGGCAAAGCCGCTCTCGCGGATCTGCGGGATGATGCTCTTGAAGATGGAGACGTTCTTGTTCACCAGGTCCAGGCGGGTCTCGCCGGGCTTCTGCGCGGCGCCGGCCGTGACCACGATGACCGCGGCGTCCGACACATCGGAGTAGTCGCCCGCGTAGATCTTCATGGGGTTGCCGAACGAGACGCCGTGCGCGATGTCGAGCGCCTCGCCCTCTGCGCGGTTGCGGTCCACGTCGATGAGGACCATCTCGGAGAACAGGCCGCTCTGCATGAGGGCGAATGCCGAGGAAGAACCCACGAAACCGCAGCCGACGATTGCAACTTTCCGATCGTTTACCATAGCAAACATCCTCTCTTCCCACCCGAAGCAGACGGGCTGGGGTATCGGTGCGGCATCAAACCGCACCGTTCACGGACGATTCGGCAACGCTCACCGATTCATCCTTGCAATTCCTACCCGCTCATTATAGGCATTCTTGAAGCCGTGGCCCCGTGAAAAGCGCGGCGATTCCTGGCGGCGGCGCGGGCGGCAGGTTGCACGCCGCGAGCGGGGGCGAGGCGGCAACATCGGGAGCAAACGAAGGCGACGTGGCAGGCGGAGGAGGCGGGTGCGATACGGCAACGGGCGCAGACGGCGGGCCGGATGTCGCAAAACGCAGGGGGCTCGCATCGCGGCCTCGTCTTCCGCTTCGCGCCCCTGCATTCGTAAGGCGTGGCGCCGGCGCCCGAGGCCACAACGGATACGTCCGATGCGCCTACGCCTCGAGACGGTCAAGCTCGACCAGCCACAGCGCCGCGCTCGCATCGCTCGGCATGCGCCAGTCGCCACGGGGCGACAGCGTCACGCTGCCCACCTTGGGTCCGTCCGGCAAACAGCTACGCTTGAATTGCTGGCTGAAGAAGCGCCGGTAGAACGTCCGAAGCCAGAACAGGATCTGCGCCGACTCGTAGGCGCCCGCGAACGAACGGCAGGCCATACGGTAGATGCGTCCGGGCGCAAACCCGAAGCGCAGCAGGTAATAGAGGAAGTAATCGTGCAGCTCGTAGGGACCCACCAGGTCCTCGGTGCGCTGCGCGATCTCGCCGTCACCGGTGGGCGGCAGAAGCTCGGGCGACACAGGCGTGTCGAGGATGTCGAGCAGGGTCGCCGCTGCCTCGCCACCGAGGGCATCGGCCGCATAGCGCACCAGGTGCCGCACGAGCGTCTTGGGCACGCTTGCGTTCACCCCGTACATGCTCATGTGGTCGGCGTTGTAGGTTGCCCAGCCCAGCGCCAGCTCGGACAGGTCGCCGGTGCCCACCACGAAGCCGCCGAGCTCGCCGGCCAGATCCATGAGGATCTGCGTGCGCTCGCGCGCCTGCGCGTTCTCGTAGGTCACGTCGGTCACCGCCGGGTCGTGCCCGATGTCGGCGAAGTGGCGCTCAACGGCCGCAGCGATCGAGATGGTGCGGAAGTCGACGCCCAAGTGGCCGGCAAGACGCTCGGCATTCGACTTGGTGCGCTTCGTGGTGCCGAAGCCGGGCATGGACACCGCGTGGATGCCCGTGCGTGCGAGACCCAGGCGGTCGAAGGCGCGCACGCATACGAGCAGCGCCAGCGTGGAGTCCAAGCCTCCGGACAAGCCGATGGTCACGCTGCGGGTACCCGTGTGCGCGAGGCGTGTGGCCAGACCCACCGCCTGCAGGTTGAGGATGGTCTCGCAGCGCTCGGCAAGGTCGTGGACATCGGCGGGCACAAACGGCAGGCGCGGGTAGACGCGGTCGATTTCGCTGGCGGAACGCAGCGGGAAGACCGGGGATTCGGGCGGGGCGGTCGCCGCCGCGAAGCTGAACGGCACCTCGAGCCCGCTTTCCGCATCGCAGGCGGCGTCCACCCAGGTTGTCGTGCGGCGGCGCTCGGCCATCAGGCGCTCCAGATCGATGTCGGCGACAGCCATCGCGCGGCTGAACAGCGGTGTGGACGCAAGCAGCGTCCCATCCTCGGCAATGAGGTTCTCACCGGCGAACACCACGTCAGTGGTGGACTCGCCCTCACCGGCATCCGCATAGGCGTAGGCGCAGAAGAGCCGCGCGCTCTGCCCGCTCACCAGGTTACGGCGGTAGGCCGCCTTGCCGATGACCTCATCGGAGGCACTCGCGTTCAAAATCACGGTCGACCCGCGCTGCGCCATCTCGATCGAGGGCGGCGCGGCAACCCACAGGTCCTCGCACACCTCAACGCCCACGGCCACGTCGGCACACCCGGCGTCCGCACAGCGGTACACCAAGCCCGCCGCCAACGGAGCCGACTGACCGGCGCACAGCACCTGCGCCGGACGGGCGGGCGCGGGCGTGAACCAGCGGGCCTCGTAGAACTCGCGATAGGTGGGCAGGTGCACCTTGGCACTCAAACCGAGCAGGCGCCCAGCGCAGCACACGGCCACCGCGTTGTAGACGGCTCCTCGGTGCGCCACGGGCAGGCCCACGCCGAACAGCACGGGCAGCGCGGCGGTTTGCCGCAGCAATTCAGCCAGCGCATCGTCGCAGGCGCGGAGCAGCGCAGCGTCGTGGAAGAGGTCGCCGCAGGTATAGCCGCACAGGCAGAGCTCGGGCAGAATCAGGACCGACGCGTGTGCCTCGTACGCGGCCCGCACGGCGCCAAGGATTGCGGCGGCGTTGCCGGCGACGTCGCCCACGCGTACCGCCGGCGTCGCAGCGGCAACGCGCAAGAAACCGTCGTGTTCCGGCACGTTGGCACCACCGTGCGCCGTGCGCTCGCAACCCGAAAGACCGTCCGCCGCTGCGGCGGGGCGGCCCTCCCCGTCCAGATACTCGCCCATATCATCAAGGTGCTCGCTCATCGATACCCTTTCCTCATGCTGCAATGCCCCTATTGTAGCCGAGCGACGCGCGCATGCTGCGCCGCCCGTCTCCACATCTCCGCATTGAAAACCGAGCGATTACACAAGCTTTCCTTGTCTGTTCGAAGTTTGCGTTGCTTTGCAAACGGGACGGGTTTCGCCGGACGACGGGTACGAGAATCATGGACACCGAAGAAAGGCAGGCACCCATGCCGATGCAATATGACCAACAGCAGCAAACCCGCGTGTACCAGCGCGAACGCAAGGCACAGCACGCAGAGACACAACATGACGAGCGCATCGGGTTCACCCAGCCGCTCTCCCGCCCCAAGGGCGTCATGGACGGACTGTCCGTAGCGCAGGTCATCGCCGGCGCGGCGGCCGCAGCCACCTCGATGCTGCTGTCCTCGAAGATCGGCATCGCCGGATCGGTCATCGGCGCTGCGGTGAGCTCGGCTGTCACCATCATCTGCTCCCAGCTCTACCGTCGCGCACTCGACGCCAGCGCCGAGAAGCTCAAGCAGAAGCAGGCGAAAAACAGCTACCCGGGGGCAGCCCCGCATGCAGACACGGCATTCGATACAACCACGACGCTCGACAGCCGGGGCGTTTCCGGCCGCGCGGGCGCCGGAAACGTGCGCGCAAGCCGCAACGGCGCCCGCGTCGCGCCCACCAAGCTGCAAGCCCGGGCCGCTGCGGCCCGCAGTGCCACGCAGAAAAAGGTGATCGCCGTCTCCATCGTGCTCGCCATCGCCGCCGTCGCAGCAACCGCGGGCGTCATCCTGTTCGCCACCGCCGGCGAAGGCCTGGGCGACAAGGTGACCCCGCTGCTCACGCAAGCGAACTCCGACACCGCAAGCGCGAGCAACCAGCAATCCGGCCAGAACGCGCAGGATTCGTCCAGCCAGGGCACCGGCACCGCAAGCTCGGACGCGGCCGGCAAGCAGAGCTCGGACGCGAACGCATCGAGCTCGGGCACGTCGAGCTCCGATAGCTCGCAGAACTCAAATAGCTCAAACAACTCGACGAACAGCAGCAACTCCGGAACCTCCGGCTCCGGAAACAGCTCCAGCGGCGACAGCTCCCAGGGAGGCACCGATTCCTCAACGGGCACCTCCGGCGGCGGCACGTCCGACTCGAGCAGCGGCGATTCGGGAACCGGCAACTCGAGCAGCGACTCCGGCACATCCTCGGACGGAACGAGCAGCGGCACGCAAAACGGGACGGGCCAGGACAGCACGAGCGCGCATGCTACCATGGAATCGTGACTTCGAGAAGAAAGACCGCCATGGCACGCGACACGCAACAACCGACCTTCTCTCAGGGCAATCTCATCTATCTGTACCAGCTGCTCTCCCGTACGATCGGCTGCGGCAAGCAGACCTTCATCACGCGCGTCGAGGAGGCGCTCGACTCCGACCGCATGGGCGCCGACGAGCTCGGCTTCGCCTCCACACGCGACCTGCTCGAGGCGCTCGACGCCTTCGTGACGCTCACCGTGTTCAAGGGCGGGCGCATCTACGCCACGGTTGCAGCGCAGCCGGCGTGGGACGAAGCGCCGGCTGCCGCCGAAAAGGGCGACAAGACGACGGGCGCATCTTCGGCCAAGCCTTGGAAACGCAAGAAGGGCAACCGCGCGCTCAAGCCCATCAAGCCCAAACGCGTCAAGCGCGACCCCGAGCCCACGGCTGAGGCTGCCGCCGCAGGCGGTGACGACACCGCGATCGCAGCAGCCGATGCCGACGCCAACGGCACCGCAACCGCAACCATGGGCGCCGATGATGCGGCGCCCTCGCCCACAAGCGACCGCGATCGCAAACGCGCGGACGCCGCGACAGGCCACAGCGACGGGCTCGGTGCGGCCCCTATTGTTGACGACGAATCGGATAGTCAATCGACGCCCGATGCGCCCGCAACCCCGCCCGCTGCACCCGAGGCAGCTCCTGCCATCTCGCTGACGGTTACCTACGACCCATACAGCGGCGTCGACGAGGAAACACCGCTGGTAGCGAGCGGAACCGCCCCCAAAACGCCCGTGCGCAGCGACGCCGCCGTCGCTGCCGCCGGCGCAGCCGTCGATACGACCGCGCGCGAGTCGACGACGTCCGAGCAGGAAAAGACCAGCTCACCGGCCCCCGTAGTCAAGCCGAGCGCCCGTTCTGCGCAACCTGCAAGCGTCGTTCGGAACGGCGTACCCGCAGATGCGCAATCGAGAACTGCCGATAACCAACAAAAACCTGGAGCGACCAGCGGTCCGCAGGAGCCAGACGGTGCAGCCGTCTCGCACAACATGCACGCCGCTGTCGCCCCACCCGTCTCGGGCGCCACCGCCGCCCCGCGCAACGCCGCTGCACCGCACGGCTCAAGTGATGCCGCGGCATCGAGCTTCAGTGCTGGCGCGCACAACTCACAGGCAGTCCCCACCGTACAGGGCACCGCCGCTCCGCGCAGCTCAAGTGATGCCGTAGCCTCGAGTGCCGACGCTGGCGTGCATAACTCACAGGCACTCTCCGCCGCACGGGACACCGCCGCTCCGCACAGCTCAAGCGCCACCGCCGCCACCTCGCACGGTGCAAGCGCTGCCGCTCCGCTCGACGCGCGCGCCGCCGCACCCGCACGCGACCTGCATGCGGCCCCCACGTCACAAAACGCCAGCACAGATACCGACCAAAACCTGCGCTCGAACCACCCCGCCCCCACTGAGGCGGCGTTGCGTTCCTGGCCGAACAGCTTTTCATGTGACGTGTACTGCCCCGGAGAGCAAGTCGCTGCGCTGGGCGCGCTGCTCCCCTTCGGCTGTGACCCGCACACGCTGCTTGCTGCAGATTATCAGCGCGCCCGCGATCTTGACCTTGCCTGGGGCACACGTGGGCGCGTCACGTTTCCGCTGCGCATTGAGCATGGCGACCGCACCGCGCCCATCGAGGTTACCCTGCAGAAGCGCTCCGGCACCGGCTTGCCCTGGGGTCTGACGGACGTCTCCTGATCAGACACCTGCCCCGTCCAACGGACCGCACGGCGATTGCCCGCACGATGCATCCACCCGCGCCGGCGGCACCTTGACGTTGAATGTCGAGGCGCCGCCGGCGCTGCGCTCCACCCTCAACACAGGCTGCAGCACGCGACAAAAGAGCCGGCCAGACCAGCTAACCGCCGTCACGTCAATTCCGGGCATCCGGGCATCCGGGCATCCGGGCATCCGGGCATCCGGGCATCCGGGCATCGAAGGCGATGTTATCCCCCTTTGCTGCGTCGTCTGAGCCATTTGAGCCAATCCCCGGCACTCCATAGATACGCCATACAGATAACTATGATATTGTTGCAGTATATTCGGTATTTCCAATCAGCATTTTTGTACCGCCGAATTGCGGCATCCTTGTGGTCGCAAACCGCATCTAATGGGTGTTTCCGTCACCGACAATCGTATTCATTGCACCAATTCCAAGTCCCCGACGCTTTGAAACAACCGAAAAGATGCGAACAAGCGCTTTGAAGCTGCCCATCGGGCTCTCTTCACCGTCTGCATGCGGTCCCAATCACCCATTAAATGCAGTTTGCGACCACTCGGGCCCACGAGACGCGCCACAGCCCCATCTTCATGTTACAATGAGTCACAATTCTGGATAATACATCAACACTATTTATATTTGAGAGTCTTGGTTGATTTCAGCAGCAAGCACCTGGACCACCAGCGAGAACAGCCCTCTCCAATCGACGACAAGAGGGCCCGCTGCGCCCACACGTATCGACCAACTCCCTCAGAGAACTCGGTCATACCGCCCATTCGCACTCGAGCGGCAAGGCCGCAACGAACAAACTTCACAAGCAAGGAATCGAGTCTGGGCGCTTGGAGGCACGCGAGGCATCGTGCCTGGACGCTTGAAGGCGCGAAGGGGGTCGTGCCAGGACACTTGAAAACACGAAAGGAATCGTGCCTGGGCACTTGGAAATGGGTGGCTGCAACCCCGAATCCCGGAGTTGCAGCCACCCTTCCCAGAACTTGAAACAGCGCAGAGTAACGCACAAGCTCGTACAAGAGAGCTCAGATTGGCAAGGCGCGTGACACCACATCAGCCCATGCAAGAACGCCCAGATTGGCAAGGTGCGTGGGTCTGCGCAAACCCACGCAAGGGCACTCAGGCCGGTAGGGCGCGCAATACCGCACAAACCCATGCAAGGCTGCTCGGATTGCTGCAGCTCGCGACACCACATAAGCCCATGCAAGGACGCCCAGGTCGCTGCGGCGCATGGGGCCACACACCCAAGGGGCGCTCGGATCGTTACAATGCACAGATGCCGAGGACAACGGCCCGGGGACCCACGGCCGCATCCGACAAACCCTCACGACGCCGACAACGCCGCGTGCCTAGTCGCGCGTCAGCTTGCGGCGCACGCGATGCGGACGCGCCGCGTCCTCGCCCAGGCGCTCGACACGGTTTGCCTGATAGCTCTCGAAGTTGCCCTCGAACCAATACCAGGTGCCGGGATTCTCGTCAGTACCCTCCCACGCCAAGATATGCGTCGCCACGCGGTCGAGGAACATGCGGTCGTGGGAGATGACCACGGAGCAGCCCGGGAACTCCAGCAGCGCGCTCTCGAGCGCCGAGAGCGTCTCGACATCGAGGTCGTTGGTGGGCTCGTCGAGCAGCAGCAGGTTGCCGCCCTGCTTCAAGGTGAGCGCCAGGTTCAGGCGGTTGCGCTCGCCGCCGGAGAGCACGCCGGCGCGCTTCTGCTGGTCGGAGCCCTTGAAGCCGAAGCTCGCCACGTACGCGCGGCTCGGCACCTCGTTCTCCGCAACCTGCATGATGTCCAGGCCGTCGGACACGACCTCCCACAGGGTCTTGTCGGGGTCGATACCGCCGCGCATCTGGTCCACATAGGAGATCTTGACGGTCTCGCCGATCTCCAGGTTGCCGCTCGTGAGCGGCTCCAGCCCCACGATGGTCTTGAACAGCGTGGTCTTGCCCACGCCGTTGGGACCGATCACGCCCACGATGCCGTTGCGCGGCAGGGTGAAGGAGAGGTCGTCGATGAGCACGCGACCGTCGAACTCCTTGTGCAGGTGCTCGGCCACAAGGACCTTGGAGCCCAGGCGCGGGCCCACCGGGATGCGGATGTCGGTGTAGTCGACCTTCTGGCTAGCGCGAGCCTCGGCCTCCATCTCCTCGTAGCGGGCCAGACGGGCCTTGTTCTTGGCCTGGCGCGCCTTCGGGGAGGAGCGCACCCAGTCGAGCTCGGCGGCAATGCGCTTGGCCAGACGCTCCTCGCGCTGGCCCTGGGCGGCCACGCGCGCGGCCTTGGTCTCGAGATAGGTGGAGTAGTTGCCCTTGTACGGATAGAGGTGACCGCGGTCGACCTCGCAGATCCACTCGGCCACGTGGTCGAGGAAGTAGCGGTCGTGCGTGACGGCGAGCACGGCGCCGGGGTAGTTCTTGAGGAAGTGCTCGAGCCACAGGATGGACTCGGCGTCCAGGTGGTTGGTGGGCTCGTCGAGCAGCAGCAGGTCGGGGGCCTCGAGCAGCAGCTTGCACAGGGCCACGCGGCGGCGCTCGCCACCGGACAGCACACTCACCGGCATATCGGAATCGGGTAGCTGCAGGGCGTCCATGGCCTGACCGAGCTTGGAATCGATATCCCAGCCGTCGGCGGCGTCGATCTCGTCCTGCAGGCGGCCCATCTCGGCCATGAGGGCGTCCATGTCGCAGTCGGGGTCGCACATCTCCACCGAGATCTGGTTGAAGCGCTCGACCTTGGCGGCCAGGTCGGCATAGGCCAGGCGGACGTTCTCGATGACGGTCTTGTCCTCCTCCAGCGGCGGCTCCTGCTGCAGGATGCCCACCGTGTAGCCAGGCGTGAGGCGCGCATCTCCGTTGGAGACCTCCTCGAGGCCCGCCATGATCTTGAGCAGCGTGGACTTGCCCATGCCGTTGGGACCCACGACGCCGATCTTGGCGCCCGGATAGAAAGACAAGGTCACGTCGTCGAGGATCACCTTGTCGCCATGCGCCTTGCGCGCCTGGTACATCTGGTAGATGAATTCGGCCATGGTTGGCTCCATTTCTGGGATTTAACTGGTCTAACGCTGCCTATTGTCTCATGAGACCCCCTGGAACCATAATGTCCCCAGAACCGATTTGCACGCGGCGCGGAAATTCGTGTCCGCGCGACCGTGTATAGTCACACCATAGTCGGCAGCGGCAGGGCTCCTCGGAAGCCCGAGGCGATGACCGGAAGCCCGAAGCTGCCAACAACCCCTCGGCAACCGGCGCGGCGGCTGGCCGGTCGCCCGCCGCTATGCCGCGCGGATGGTCCGAGCGAGCGCCGAGGCATCCTCGGCGAATACGAGACGCTTGCCCATGCGGGCGCAGACGCCCGTGCCGCAACGCTCGCGCACCCGCCGCGAGCAGGCACCCATGCAGCCCTTCGTGCACACGTCCGCCCCCAGCTCCCTGTTCAGCTTCTTGGCCGAGACACCGCAGCACTTCTTGCACACCTTGACCTTCACGCTCGGCTCGCTCAGCGCCGGGCGGGTGTCCCCATGCGCCTCGGAGGCATTGCATGACTTACTCGAGAAGTTCGCCTTACACGCCTTGCCAGCCTTTGTCGCACCGCGTTTCTTGTCCGCGGCGCGCACCTTGTCAGTACCGCGCTTTTGCTCCACGGCGCGCTCCTTGTCGGAACCGCCGCGCCTCTTGTCCGTATCGCGCGTCTTACCGGCACCGCGCTTCTTCTCCACGGCGCGCACTTTGTCGGCACCGCGCTTCTTGTCCCCGCTGTTGTACTTCTTCCCCATGGCCTCTGCATCTCCCGCATTCTCGTGTGGCTCACGCCCATAAGTTTCCATGTGCTAACTGTTGTCGACATAATAGCATTTTCGACTGGCGGTCGATCTTAAAAATCCATGGCGGCGTCCGCACGCCCATAACGCATCGCGCACTCAGCACCCACCCTCGCCCCGGCACAGCCAGCGAACATTGCACGCCCGTCGCCCGGCTTCACCCCGTCGCCCCCAGCACGCATTGCGCATTCGTCACCCGCCCTCGCTCCGTCGCCCCCAGCACGCATCGACCGGCACGGGTACAATGGCTCCGCATGACAACATGGCAAGATCAAGACCGGCAGGCACGCAGCCACCCCCTCGCACCTGCCGGCTGCACGAAAGGACCCCCATGGAAACGATGAAAGACCGCCTGCGCATCATCATGGGCGATGAGCGCCTGGCAAAACTCGAGGATGCGCGCGTGCTCGTGTTCGGCTGCGGCGGCGTGGGCTCGAACTGCATCGAAGCGCTCGCCCGCGGCGGCGTGGGCACCCTCGTCATCGTGGACAAGGACGTGGTGGCGCCATCCAATATCAACCGGCAGGCCATCGCGTTCGAAAGCACCGTGGGTCGGCGAAAAGTCAAGGTGATGGCCGCCATGATCGCCGACATCAACCCCAGTTGCCGCGTGATCGCGCACGACACCTTCGTGCTCACCGAAAACCTCGCCGAGCTGTACGACACCTGCCTGGCAGAGGCGGGCGGGCGCATCGACTACGTGGTCGATGCCATCGACACCGTCTCCACCAAGCTCGCCCTCGCCGCGCTCGCGCAGGAACGCGGCTTTATGCTCATCAGCTCCATGGGCGGTGGCAAAAAGATCCATCCCGAATGCCTGCGCATCGCCGACGTGCATAAAACGGTCAACTGCTCGCTGGCGCGCATCATGCGCAAGGAATGCCGCAAGCGCGGTATCCGCCACCTGCGCGTTCTCTACTCCTGCGAGGAACCGGTGCGCATCGCTGCCGCGCCCGGGGCCGCCCGCTCCGAGCGCACCGACCTCGGCACGGCAAGCTTCATGCCGCCCATCATGGGTCAGATGATCGCCGGCGAGGTACTGCGGCACATCTCGGGCCTGGGCGCGAACGACGACACCTCATCCGCGCTCGCCATGCACGACGCCGCCCAGCGCGGGGCGCTGGCGGGACGCAAAGGCGGTCGGAAGTGAGCGGTGGGTCCGAACGGCAACGATGCCTGCAGACGGACGGCGAGGCCACGGAGGCGCCCGCCCTCGCCGCGGTGCACCATGCCTCGCCCCTGCGCCTGGCGGACATGCACTGTCATCTGGACTGGATAGCGCAGGCCACCGCAGTCGCCAAAGAGGCACGTGAACGCGGAATCGGCCTGCTCTGCACCCCCGTCACGCCACGCGATACGCTTGCGGCACGCAAGCACTTCGCCACCCACCCGAATGTCCGCGTGGGCCTGGGACTACATCCCTGGTGGATCGAGGACTCCGCAGCCGGCCGCAGTTTGATTGACCGGGCAGTCGAACTTGCGAGCACCAGCAGCTTTATCGGCGAGGTCGGGCTCGATTTCTCCCCCGCTCACACCGCCTCCGCACACCTGCAAACCGAGGCATTCGAGCGGCTGGCGCGCGCCTGCGCCGAGCGCCCGCGCCCAGGGCGCACGATTTCCATCCATGCCGTGCGCTCCACCGAAACGGCGCTCGATATCCTGGAACGGACCGGACTCATCACCCATGCACGCTGCATATTCCACTGGTTCTCAGGCACTTCGAACGACCTTGCGCGCCTGCGTGCACACGGCTGCTACGTTTCGGTAAACGAGCGGATGCTTGCCACCAAGCGCGGCCGAGAATATGCGCGCCAGATGCCGCTCGACCGCCTGCTGCTCGAAACAGACGCTCCCGCACGCGCCGGTGTGGCAGTCTCGGCAGAAGTGCTGGAAGGCGCGCTCATGCGCACGGCTGCACAGCTGGCGGCCATCCGCGGCATTGAACTCGAACAGCTTTTGGACACCATTGCTGAAACCAGCGCGCGCCTGCTCAACCTCGCGTGACACGCTCATGCATGGCTGCGCAGGCGGCCTCCCTTCACCGCGCCGAACCTGGGCAGCTGCTCGACACGGTTGCCCTGACCAGCGCGCCCGCTCAATCTCGCGCGACACGCTCATGCATGGCTGCGCAGGCGGCACCCATCCGCCGCACCGAGTCCGAGCATCTGCCCGATGCCGCCGCCCAGACCAGCGCGCCTGCTCAACCTCGCATGATGCCGCGATGCGCTCTTCGCACACCAGGCACCCCCTCGGAAAGCCGCGGTAAACCAGCGGCATAGCCAGCCTCTATTGATATATATTTAGCACCCTACTTATTCGCACCGACGATAGAACATTGCAATGAGTACCTCCTTCAAGAAGAAATCTAACAACCGACTGTGCCGGTTCTTTCTCATTTCTTGCCGTAAAACAGTGCGCAGGCTGCACCTGCAACACGATTTTACAGACATGTATATTTTCACCCCTCTTCTTGTCCAAAAGTGCGGTATGGTACTGAGGCACCATGAGATGCTTGTGCAACATATCGGCCCTCGAGCTTATCCGCGCCAGCGGCAGGCTCCTTCCCTCGATCATGGACAAACCGCGCAGCTCCGACCTTCGACGCTGCCGCGTTGATGCGCTGGCGTCCATCGAAGACGACCTGACGCGCTTTGGTGTACACGGGAGGCCCGTTCATCTGCTCGTTGGCCGGCAACGTGCCCGGCACCGGAGCGCCGGCATCGCATGCCACACCATGCTGCGCCCACCGCCCGCGCGCTCGATCATCCACCTTGACGGCACCTGGGCAGTCACCTCACCCGAGCTGACGTTCATCTCCCTCGCCGCCTCACCCGACTGCAATCTGATCGAGCTGGCACTCATCGGCTATGAGCTGTGCGGAACCTATGTACTCGACACCTCATGGGACGGCCTCGTGAACACGGACACACCCTGCACGAGCGTTCAGAACATACGGCATGCCTTCGATGCCCTTCCCGCGCGTGGCAAGCCGCAACAAGCCTGCCAGGCTCTGAACCTCGTATTGGACCGATCGAACTCTCCCATGGAAACCATTGTGGCACTGCTGCTCTGCGCACCGCGACGCCTGGGCGGTCTGGGCCTCACGGGCGCGCAGATGAACTACCGAATTGTCACGCCCGTGGGGCCGCGCTACGTGGACATCGCCTTCCCGGAGCTCAACGTAGGGCTTGAGTATAAAGGCAGGCACAGCCACTCGATTGAGCGCACCGCCCGGGACGATCGCCGCCAGAACAAGCTCGTAGGCTCGGGCATGCCCATCTTGAACATTTGGTATGAGGACCTTGTTGAACAGCATCTTTTTAGGCAGCTTGTCGCAGACCTCTACCGCGCCGCCAACCTGCGGTACCGCAATCGGACGAACGGGTTCGAAACCAAGCAGGCGTTACTGAGGCACCAGCTGCTCCCGATGGTCGAACGCTATGGGGATCTTGGCTGAGCATAACGACGGGCCGCCGC
>CABRHH010000024.1 GCA_902470695.1 uncultured Collinsella sp. | reverse complement strand
ATGCGCACCTCCTGTCCGGACGCCCTGCAGCGTCCAACTTTTTGTCCGCAGTCCCGAGCGCATCCATCCAGAGCCGCTTTCGAACTTCGGATGGCTGAAATGCGAAGCCCAAGCAACTCAGGTTCGTATCCCGTCCACCTGCGCGATCCGGGTTCGGCATGCGTCCATCCGGAGACCCTCATGGCGATCCCGGGTTCGCCTTGCGTCCATCTGCGCATCCCGGGTTCGTCTTGTGTCCATCCGCGCATACAGGGTTCGTGCCCTGTCCATCTGGGGCCGTTTTTGGGCTCCAGACGACCAAGGGGCGAACCCTATTCGTCTTGGGTTCGCATATCGGCCATCCACACGCATCCAGGGTTCGTATCCAGGCCGTCTGCGCAGGCCGAGCAAGCGACAGGCACATTACATCCCGTCTAGACGGCCACAGCCCCCGCAGGCCCCGGTTTCCCCACGGCCCCGGCCCACGTTCCCGCGGCGCTGCAAAACCATCCCATAGCTATATCCTATGGAACGACCATTCTTTTCCGTATTTCCCAATCGCTCGCAAACGCGGCATACTCCTACCAACACGAAGGCGCCCGAAAACCCCCAACCTCGAAAGGACCCATCATGACCCAGCACGCACCCAGCCGCTACGACGTCGTCGGCAGCTTTTTGCGCCCCACCCCACTCAAGGAGGCCCGCGCGGCGCACGCAGCCGGCACGCTTGACGACGCGGGCCTCAAGCAGGTCGAGGACGCCTGCATCACCCAGCTCATTGAGCACCAAAAAGCCGCCGGCCTGCCGTTTCTCACCGACGGCGAGTTCCGCCGCTCCTACTGGCACCTCGACTTTATGTGGGGGTTCGACGGCATCGAGCACGTCGAGCTCGACCAGGGCTACCTGTTCGTAGGTGAGGAGACCACGCCCGGCTCGGCGATCCTGACGGGCAAGATCGGCTGCAGCGAGCATCCGTTCCTGGAGCATTTCGCCTTCGTCAAGCAGTTCGAAGATGCCGAGCACACCGCCAAGCAGACCATCCCGGCGCCCGCCCAGCTGCTGCTCGAGCTCTACCGCAACGAGGCCGCCGTCGAGCGCACGCGCAGCATCTACCCCAACGAGGACGAGCTGCTCGCCGACATCGGCGCCGCCTACCGCACCTTCATCCAGAAGCTCTACGATGCGGGCTGCCGCAACCTGCAGCTCGATGACTGCACCTGGGGTGCTCTGGTGGACGAGCATTTCCAGGCGGGCATCGTGGCCGCCGGGTCCACGGTCGAGCAGACCGCCGAGACCTACCTGCGCGTCAACAACCTTGCCCTGGAGGGACGCCCGGCCGACCTGACGGTGACCACGCACGTCTGCCGCGGTAACTACCACTCCACCTACGCCAGCAGCGGCCCGTACGACATCGTGGCGCCGGTGCTCTTCGCTCGCGAAAACGTCGATGCCTTCTACCTGGAGTTCGACGACGAGCGCTCCGGCGGATTCGAGCCGCTGGCGCATGTAGCGGACGGCAAGAAGGTGGTCCTCGGCCTCATCACCACCAAGCGCCCCGAGCTCGAGGACGAGCAGGCCGTCATCGCGCGCATCCACGAGGCCGCCTCATTCGTGCCACTCGACCGGCTCTGCCTGTCGCCGCAGTGCGGTTTTGCCAGCTGCGAGATCGGCAACAAGCTCACCGAGGACGAGCAGTGGGCGAAGATCGCGCTCGTGCGCCGGATCGCCCAGCAGGTCTGGGGCGCATAGCGCAACCCGACGCCTGCGGCCGGATGGCCGCAACCCGACGCCCAAGGCAGGCGGCACGCAGCCAAGCGTCCGAGGCAAGCCGCGCACAACCCGACATCCGCACCCCGCGGCAAACGGCGCGCTGCAAGCGCCCGTGCCCCGTGCGACGCAAGCGCCCGCGGCCGCACGCCGCAATCACCTCAGCGTCCCAAACGAAAACAGGGCCCCGAGACGTACATGCCTCGGGGGCCCTGAAGGTTCAAGCGGTTTTCCGCTATCCGGCTACCGGCGCTTCTTCGAACGCGCGTAGCCGATGGCCAGCGAGCAGACGCCCGCAGCGGATGCCGCGCACGTCATGAGCATGCTCGCATCGCCGGTCTTGGGCAGCGGGGCCTTACCGGCCGAGCCGGCACCCGAGCCCGAGCCGGGCTTCTGGCCGTTCGAGCCGCCCTGGTCACTCGAGCCGCCCTGACCCGTGGAGCCGCCCTGACCCGATCCGCCGTTCGCCACCAAACCATGCAGCGCATCGAGAATCGCCTGGCGGGCAGCCTCGACATCGGCAGCCGAACCGTCCTTCAACAGGGCCTCGCCCGCCGCGACCGCCTTGTTGAGCACGTCCACGGAAGCGGCCGTATAGGCCTTCGCGTCGATGGCCTTGCCCTGCGCGATGGCGTCCTTGAGGGCCTCCACGTTCACGAGCGCCGCACGGGCGTCGATGAGCTTCTGCGCATACGCGCCCGCATCGGCACCGTCGCGGTGCTCCTTGGCCGCATCGAGCGCGGAGGCGAACGCCTTCCAGCTCGCCGCGGTGTAATCATCGGCATTGAGCTTGCCGCATTCGGCGATCAACGCATCGATGTCGAGGGCCTGAAGTGCGACCTTCGCATCCTGGAGCGCCTTCACGGCAGCGGCGACCTGCTCGGCAGACCCGGAGGCAAGCACCTCATCGGACGCATCGTAGGCAGCGCGCCATGCGGCAAACGACGCCGGGGTGTAGGCGCCCTCGTCGGCCTGCTCGAACGCCGTGCGCTCCGCGACGAGGGCCGCCGTGTCAACCAGGCCGTCCTCGGCAGCCGTCAGCGCATCCATCGCGGGCGTCAGCTTGGCCGGATCGGCCTCGTGGGCGTCCACCAGCTTCTGCAGCGCCGCCGCAGCATCGTCGAAGGCTTTGCGGCTCGCCGTGGTGTAGGTGCCGGGCGCATAGATGGCCTCGGCATCGGCAAGCATCTGCTCGGCGCGGTCGGCCGCGCTTGCGTTGAACGTCAGCGCATCGCGGGCGGTGGCAAGCGCCTGCGCCAGGGCCTCGCCGTCGGCGCGCGACAGGTTCGCCGCGTCCTTCAGCGCCGAGACGGCCTCGTTGTAGGCCTCCTCATAGGTGCCATAGCTCGCCTCAGTGTAGACGTTGCCGTCGTTTGCCACATGGGCACCCACCAGCTTGCCAAGCTCATCGGCAGCATAGCGCTCCGTGCGGGCGTCGAAGGCCTCGTTGAGCGTGGCCGTCGCCGCGTCCACGTACTCCTGCGTCGCGTTGGCGTTGCCGAGCGCCTCGGCTGCGGTGGCCAGCGCCGCCTTAAACGCCTCGGCAGTCTTTGCGGTCCAGCCGCTCGTGTCGGTGCCCTTCACGCGGTTATACATATCCTGCAGGCCGGTCTTGTTGGCAGCCGCGGCCTCGTCCAGCAGGTAGATCTCGGCCAGCTGCGGCGCGGTCCCCTCCCAGGAAACGGTGACGTCCTTCACGCATTCGAACGGAGTCGCCGCGCGCGTCGTGGCAGCGGAGAACGTGAACTCGGACAGCAGCTGATCGAGCTTGCCGAGCGTCACCTCGGCGGTCTTGGAGTAGGTGTCGTCGGTATAGACGACGGCCTTCACCGTGGCGCCCGACGGCGTACCCGACGACAGGATGCGCACGCCCTGCTTCGGCACGCCGGCATCCGTGAGCGGCTCGGACACGTGGTAGGTGAGCGTGCCGGTCTTGGCCGAGGACTGCCACAGGGTGGCGGTGCTGCCGTCGACGAGCTTGTCGGGCGTCATGCCGCGCAGCTCGACGGCACTCTGCTCGAAATCGGCGTCGATATAGGGGGAGATGTACTCGCCTCCGTTGAGTTGGATCTCGCCGATCTCGATCCACCGGTAGGTGTAGGTGCCCGTGAAACGGATGCGCAGGTAGCGGCCCTTCACGTTGAGCTTCTCGGTGCCGTTGGGGTCGGCCTCGTTGCCCGCGTTCACCTCCGTCTTGGGGTTGGCGGTCATCATGTTGCCCGGATGGGCCGGGTCATGGGTGAGCCAGGCGGCCGTCTTGGCCGTATCGGAGTTGAACACGTTCTCCACCGGAGTGCTGCCGTTGATCTTCAGCACCTCGGTCCACTTGTCGTCGGCAGCCTTCGGGTCATTGGATACCTCGATCACCGCGTTGCGGATGAAGTCGAGGCTGCCCTCGGGCACGTAGTAGGCCACCGAATTGATGGTGCGCTCCCAGCCCAGGTCGAACACGACCGTGTTGCCGGCGGTGGCGCCCTGCTTGTTCTTGAATGCGGTGGACACGTCGCCGTCGAAGATCGCCGAGGCGTCGAAGGTCCCCAGGTCGCCCGAGACATAGCTCGGCTCGCTGCGATGGGCGAAGGTCGCGGAGAAGCCGGTGAACGTCACCGTGCCCGCCTTGGTAGAGCGGACGCCCACGAAGCGCGCATCGACCGGCGTGCCCGCCTTGCAGGTGTTCCATTCGCAGGCGTTTTGGGACCACACGAGCTCGAAGCCCTCGGGCAGCGCGGTGGTGCCGGCGCTGAGCGCGACATCGCTGCGGATGCAGCCCAGATCGATCGCGACCACGCCGCCGTCATCCGGAAAGACCGCTTTGCCGTCGGAAAGCGCGGCGGTACCCTCGCCCAGCTTTGCGGTCAGCTTGAGATCGGGAATGGTGGTGACCACGTTGTTGGACGTGGTTACGGTCCCCAGCTTCACAGCGCGCAGGTCGCCGACGCGCCACCACTTCGCCGTGGCACGGCTGTTCTCGACCTTGATGGCCTTGGCCTCCACAGGGGCGGCCAGCTTCAGGGTCTGAGACTTCTCGGCGGTGATGGCGCCCGCGTCGTGCCAGGTGCCGTCAGCGGTTTGGTAGGACGCCTTGCCGGACTCGATCACGTCGGTCACGCTGCCGCCCTGCTTGAACACGATGGCGTCGATGGCGTGCGGCTCGTCGAAAGTCACGATCACCGAAGCGCCCGGCTGGGTCGTATCCTTATTGTCGCCCGAGTTCGCGTTCTTGAACCAGGCCTCGGTGGCGTCCTTGCCGTCGGAGGCGCTCGCCGCCGGATGGCTCGCGTCGGCCACCACCTGGTTTGCGAAGGTGACGTTGCCGGTATACACCTTGTCCTGCGCCGCCTCGTCCACGTTCACCTGGATCTCGGCGATCGTGGGCCATGCGTCCTGCGCGTTGTCGGCAACCGCGATCAGGCGGACGCCGTACACGCCCTTGAGCCCCAGGTTCTTGGCGGTCACCACCGAGGTGGTGTACTCCTGGGAACCGGGGACGTCCTTCCAATCCGTGCCGTCGAAGTACTGGATCTTGGAGCGGTCCATGAAGTCCTTGCCGCCGCCCTGGCGGAAGGTCACGTTATCCAGGTCGAAAGCCTTGGATTTCTGCACGCCGAAATAGGTGCCCTTCTGCAAGGTGTTCGGCGCCTTGTAGATCAGCTGCGTGGAAGCGTCGCCGTCGAACACGACGTCGCTCGTGCCGCCGTCGGGCGTATCGGTGCGGCTCGTGATGAACTTGGTGATCACCGCGTTCGGATCGGAGGCGAGCGTCGCCTGCTCGGCCACGTAGGTGCTGAGCGCGTTCACCGCGGGCGTGATGTAGGCCTTGCCCACGCGCGCGTACTCGGTGTGGTCGACGTAGTGGAAGCCGTGGTTGTTGGCTGCCGCGAGCGCGGTGGTGCCGGCGCCGTGATGCGACAGCAGGCCCGCGTTGTCGCCCGCGAGGCTCGCCTTGAGCGCGGCGAGCTCCTCGAGGGCAGCGCGCGTGAGGTCGTCCCACGTGGAGATCCACGGGTCCATCTGCTCGAGCATGTCGGCGTTGCCGGCGTTCGCGCGGAAGTCCTTCGCGGTTGCCTGCAGCTTGGTGAAGATCTTCACCATCTCGTCGACATCGGCCTCCTCGACGGTGCCGGCATTCAGCTTCGCCGTGAATGCGGCGAGCTGGTCCTTGATGTCGGCGCTCTCGTCGTTCAGCCAGGTCACGCCGCCGCCGTACATGCGGCGCATGTGGGTCGACAGGTCGTGCAGCGCGCGGGAGCCCTTCGTGTCGAGCGGCGAGTTATGGTCGACGTAGCTGAAGGAGTCCTCCCACGCCTGGTCGGCGTGCTCGGTGGAGGTCCACAGGTTCCAGCTGAAGTCGGCGTTCATGAAGATGCCCTGCTTGGAGGGCTCAGACTGCTGCATGGGATTCAGCACGACGCCCTTGACCGAGCCCGGCTGCACATCCGCGCCCAGGAAGTTGTTGTGGCCTCCCATGTGCAGGGCGTCCTTGTCGTTGTCCGAGCACGGCCAGTTGACCCACATGAACGGGGCCACGCCCTGGGAGTTCGCGCTGAAGCGGTCCAGGAACGACTTGCGGACCTTGCCCCACACCTGGCCGCCGGTGTTGACCACCTGGATGTTGTCGGGCAGGTTCTTGTACCAGGCCTCGCCCTGGCCGTAGTAGGCCACCGGGCAGAAGATGATCGTGTCCTTGAGGCCCGGGTACTTGAGGGAGCCGTCGGCGTTCTTCTCGGCCTGCAGCTCGCGAATCCACGCCGTGGTGTCCTGGCAGAGCTTGGTGTACAGGTCGGAGCCCTGATCGCTCGCATCGTCGGCCAGGATGGCAATCTGGCGGACGCCGGCATCGATGACCTGCTTGAACTTTGCCTTCATGACCTCGAAGTCGGCGTCGTAGGTCGCCTTGGTGATGGGGTTGTACATGAAGGGATGCAACGCGAACAGGAAGCGGCACTTGGAGGCGTTACCCGCCTCGGCGAGCGGCTTGATCTTGGTGTCGATCTCGTCCTGCGTGTAGAGCTCGCGCCACTTGGCGTTGTGCTTCGGGTCGTCCTTGGGCGCGTATACGTAGGCGTTCAGCTTGTAGTAGCCGCCCCACTTCATCAGGTTCACGCGGTCCTCGGTGCTCCAGGGATTGCCGTAGTAGCCCTCGATGAAGCCACGGGTGATCACGTCGGCGTAGTCGGCAACCGTGAAGGCACGCAGCTTGGAGCCGGAGGTCTGCTGCAGGATCTGGTAGAGCGTGGTGAGACCGTAGAACGCGGCATCGGTGCTGTTGCCCAGCACGATCACCTGGTCGGGACCCGTGCCGTCCGACGGCAGCGAGGCCAGGACGTAGGAGTCCGTGTGGCCGAACAGGTCATCGGCGACCTTGAGCTTGCCGGCCTTCACGAGCGCGTCGACCTGCTTGTCCACCGCACCGCCGGAGCCCTTGACGCCCACGAGGATCGCGGTGGCGCCCTTCTTGGCGGGCACGGCGTCGGCCTTGGTATAGGTGATGCCCTTGAGAGCCATGGCCTCGTCCAGGCGCGCAACCGTTGCCTCGTCGATACCGTCCTCGATGACGGCCGTTGCCTTTTCACGCAACGTTTGGGTGCCGTCTGCGTACTGTACGCTTTGAGGCGTCGGGTAGATCTGGTACCCGTTCTCCTCAGCGTGCACGACCCCGGCTGCGCCGAGCATGCCGACGCAGGCAACAAGCGTTGCCGCCGTCGCGCACAGTATTCGTGTCAATCTGTTGGCCATACCGTTCCTTCCCCTAGGAGGCCCTATCTTCTTTGCGCTCCACATGCGGACTGAAATCCGTCCCGTATGCGAAGCGGAGTTCGCATACGGCAACACGCCGTCCGGCGGACGGCGCGGTTTTGCACAAAGGTCCACTGTCCAGTGTGCACCCTGTGGGTGTTTTCGTACTCATGAAACCGGCCAACGGTGGGCGCGGCTCGGTGAACGGCGGGCCATCCGGCTGCGTGGCGCCGGACGGCTACGGCCTCAGGCCAAGCGAGGGCACGAAGCCTAAGGACACCAGCACGCGCATGCAGTTCGAGGGCATTAGCACGCGCACGCAATTCGAAGCCGACAGCACACGCGCGGAGCTCGAGGGCACTAGCATACGCATGTAGCTCGGAGCCGGCAGCACGTCAAACTCGCACAAAAGGGGGTTTATATTTTTTTATAGGGGGTCTGTTACAAAAGGAGGCGCCGCAGCGTGGTCGCAAATGCCGTCTAATGGGTGTTTCAGGGCCTGCATAGCGCATGCATATCGGCCTCGGCGCACCAAAACCCGCCGAGGAAGCACCGTTCCACTCCCCCAGTGGGGCCAAAACCCCTATCCGGGCACCCGCAGCGAGCGATGATCGTGCCCCAGACACCCATTAGATGCCTTTTGCGACCACATTGCGCGAGGCGTTTTTCTTAATAACCCCCTATTTGAAATCAATATACAGATAACCGAATGTGAACATGATGATATTCCTAAGAGAGCATATCAAGAATCCGCCGCTTATGGGCGAGGAACTCCTCGGTCAGGGCAAACGCAGCGCGACGGCTGCGCGGGCACGCGATTCGCTCGGAGCCAACGATGTGCGACGGCATCCCGCGCTGCGGAGCACCCCGCATGACGAATACCACATCAGCCAGGCAGATTGCCTCGTCCACATCGTGCGTCACCACGAGCGCCGTCGATTCGAACCGCTCAACCACCTGCAGGAACCAGGCGTGCATCTCGTCCTTCGTGAACGTGTCCAGAGCAGAAAACGGCTCATCAAGCAGCATGAACTCCTGCGAGAACAGATAGGTGCGCAGCAGGGCGGCACGCTGGCGCATGCCGCCGGACAGCTCGGCAGGCCAGCGCATCTCCGTGCCCGCCAGCCCAAAGGTTTCGAACAACTCGGAGGCGGCGTGGCGCGCCTCATCGCGCGCCACGCCGCGCAACACCAGCGGCAACGACACGTTGTCCACGATGCGCTTGTGCGGCAGCAGCAGATCCTTCTGCAGCATGTAGGACACGCTCCCCGGGGCGGGCGCCTTACCGCCCAGCGTCACCGTCCCGGCGTCGGGATGGGTGAGCCCGGCGATCACATGGAACAGCGTTGTCTTGCCGCAGCCCGACGGACCCAGCAAACAGGCGATCTCGCCGGACGCGACCCGCAGGTCGACCCCGTCGAGCACACCCATTCCGTCGAACGCCTGCGAAACCCCGTGCACCTCGAGCGTCGCCATGGCTCACCCCTTCCCAGCTGCGTGTACCTACGCGATAAACTTCGTGGAAAGCCCCGCGCCCGGCTCGATCTTGTCGGCAAAACCCTGCTGAGACACCCAGCTGAAGAACGCATCCCACCGGTCCTGATCGATGACGCCCCAGCTGCTCGCATCGGCCTGGTACTGATCGGCCAGGTAGTTCTGGCTCGCATGCACCAGCTCGCTTTCGAGCTCGGGCGCTGCTTTGAGTAGCACCTCGGCCGCGGCGTCCGGATCGGCGATGCAGTCCTCGTAGCCGCGGCGCGTGGCGTCCACAAACGCCTGAACCAGCTTCTCGTCCTGCTTAATCACATCGTTGCCGGCGATGATGACCGGCGTGTAGAAATCGAACACCGCGTCGATGTCGGCAAAGGCGAAGTAGTTGGTGTCGAGGCCCGCAAGCTTGCACTTCTCCCCCGCCCACGCCCAGTAGATCCAGATGGCATCGACCTGGTTGCTCGACAGGGCGCTCACCTCGTCGGTCACCGTTGAGGGGACCATCGTGATCTGGGAGAAATCGCCGCCGTCGGCTTCGACGCAGCGCTGGATCACGCCCTGCTCGATGGGCATCTCCCAGGTGGCATAGGTATGCCCCGCCATCTTGGCAGGGCTCGTGATGCCCTTCTCCTTCAGGCTGATGATGCCCGACGTGTTGTGCTGGATGATAGCCGCCACCGCAGTTACCGGCAGCGCGTCGGAACCCGACACGTAAGCGGCCATGGTGTCTTGGAAGCTCACGCCGAACTGGGCGTCGCCGGCCGCCACGAGCGCGTCGGCACCGTCCTCGGGCGCCTGCACGATCTCAACGTCTAGGCCGGCCTCGCGGTAGTAGCCGCGGTCGGCGGCAACATACACGCCGGTGTGGTTCGTATTGGGCGTCCAATCCAGGGCAAACGTCACCTTTTTCAAGCCCGAGGCGGACGAGGAGCCCGCAGCCGAGCCCGCCGGCGCGCCGCCGGCGCATCCCGCCAGGCCCGCAGCCGCGGCGCCGAGCCCGGCCATGCCGGCGCCCACGAACCCGCGGCGGGAAAGGGGCCGACCAAGCAGGCCCACTCGCCCATCCGCAACGGCAGCGCGCACCGGTCCGCGCTGTCCGGCCGGCCCCTGAGCTGCCGCCCCGTACGCACACGCCCCCATCTTACGGGCATCAACCCTTGTGAAATGCTTCATCTCAATCATTCCTTCCCACAAATCCTTTCCATAGCGGGGCACTTGCCGCTGCGCGGCGGCAGAGGTTCCGAGTCAGCCGCCGACCGCGCGGGCACGCCCCACCTCGCAGTTCACCTGTCGTCGCGGTCACGTGCGATGCGATCCCAGGGCATGAACAGCCGCCGCAGGGCCTCGACCGCCCACATCAGCGCCAGGCTGAGCCCCGAGATCAAAAAGATCACCGCGAACATCTTGTCGAACGAATACGCCTTGCGCACGCGCGTCATGTACACGCCCAGCCCCGAGAACCCGCCGAGCCACTCGGCAATCACCGCGCCCACGATGGCGTAGGCGGCTGAGATCTTGAGCCCGCTGAACAGGTGCGGCAGCGCCGCGGGCAGCTTGACATGGCGCATGATCTGCCAGCGCGTGGCCCCCATCGAGCGCATGAGGTCGATCTGGTCGGCATCCACCGAGCGCAGGCCCTCGAGCAGCCCCACCGTGATGGGGAAAAACGTCGCCACCACGATGAGCACCACCTTGGGCAGCATCCCGTAGCCGAACCACAGCACCAGAAGCGGGGCGATCGCCACCGACGGAATCGTCTGGGTGAGGACCACCAGCGGATAGAGCGCGCGGTACAGCAGTACGAAGCGGTCCATGGCGAGTGCAGCCGCAGCGCCCAGGGCCACGCCTGCGACCAAGCCCGCGCCCGCCTCGGCAAGCGAGGTTGCAGCGTGCGTCATAAGCAGCGGCCAATCGCCCACCAGTGCCCGCACCACCGCCACCGGGCTCGGCAGCATGAAAGCGGGTACGAGCCCCAAGCTGCAGACCGCCTGCCACAGGGCGACGAGCACGATGAGCGCAACCGGCGCCGCAAGCATATGGGCGCGCGGCCCACGGCCGAACGTGCGGTTGCCGCGCCCCGCGGACAGCGCGTCACCGCGCAGGGCGACGTTGGCAGCTGCGGCACCGCCCGCCACTGCAGCATCGCCGCTCACCGCCGTATCGGCACCGCCGGCCACCGCAGCACTGTCGCCCGCCGCCGTATCGGCACCGCCGGCCGCAGGCCGAGTCACGGTCTTCCCTTCGCGCGCAGAGGCGGCCATGCTAATCGTTCTCGTGGTACTTCGAGATCTTCTGCTCGGTTGTCATGACGCCGACCTCGGGCGCGAAGAAGATCTTGACGTAAGTCGCCACCTCGGGCGCCCCGGCATCTGTGCAGATGCGGCTCACCCCGGCCACGACCTCCATGCAGCGGTCGTAATCGCCCTGGATAGTCGTTTCGAACGGCCCCACGTAGGCGTCGGGGAACGACTGCTGGATGTAGGCGATCGCCTCGTCGACGATACGCACGACCTCCTCGTTGCCGTCCACGCCCTGCGGCAGAACCTGGATCGCGACACTTGCCTCCATGCCACTCCTTCCCGGGGCACGAAAAACGGGCCCCACGATCATCGTAGGGCCCGCTCGTTTCACCGCAAGCATTGCTTCCCTACGCCGGCATTACCCGGATCAGGTTGCGGGTCGAAGCGGTTGATGCTCGCGAAAGCGGCACCAGGGCTTCCTCTCAGCCGGCGTCCGCCAGCTCCCCGTTGGTACGCAGACAAGTATAGTGCAACGGGGTTCGGAACGTCCATCGATTCAAAGTCCTCGAAGACGGCATCGAGCGAAAGCGGGAGCCGGGCGAGCTACCAGCGAAGCAGCATCGCCTCGTGCGGGCGAAGGGGCAAAACGCCACCCTCCGCAGATGCGGGCTCATCGTAGTTGGCGATCAGCCGCTGCCCGGCGTCGGAGATGCCGAGTGCGCGAGCGTCCGCGCAGCAGGGCTCCGCATCGAACGAGCACACCGCGACCACGCGTCCATCGCCCAGGACACGCTCGAATGCGACCACCTTCGGCGCGTGCGCACCGGCATCGAGGAACCGGATCGTGCCATCGTTGAGCACAGCGAGCTCGTGGCGCAAGCGTATCAGCGCACGGTAGAACTCGAATATCGAACCCTCTGAGCGCCGCTGCGCCTCCGCATTGACCACAGCATGGTTCTTTGGAATCGAAAGCCAGGGCACACCGGTGGTGAATCCCGCGTTCGCGCCCGCGGTCCACTGCATGGGCGTGCGCCCATTGTCGCGGGAACGTTCGTTGATGGCGAACAGCGCCTCCTCGGGCGTGGAGCCATCCTCCACGAGTGTGCGGTAGTTGTTGAGGCTCTCCACGTCATCGAACATGTCGATGCTTGCATAGCCGGCGTTGGTCATGCCCAGCTCGTCGCCTTGGTAGATGTAGGGCGTCCCGCGCATCGCAAACAAGCATATGCCGAGCGCCTTGCCCACGCGCTCCCACGACCCGCCGCGCTCGCCCACGAGCTCGCGCCCCCCAAAACGCGAAATCGCGCGAGGCTGGTCGTGGTTGTCCCAAAACAGCGCGCAGCAACCGCCGCCCGCCTGCATCTGCTCCTGCCACTCGCCCAGCAAGCGGCGCAGCTCATCGATATCAGGATCCATGATGCGCCACTTCTTGCCGTCGCGATAATCGACCTTGAGATGGTGGAAGCTGAACGTCTCGGACAGCTCGTGCTCGGCGGGGTTGGAATAGCGAATGCAGTTCTCCAGGTCGCTCGCCGCCATCTCCCCCACCGTGAGCATCCCGTCGATCCCGGCGTTCGACACGAGCTCCTTCAGATACTCGTGCACATGGGGGCCGTCTGCGACGAGGCTGCGGCAGGCGGTGCCGTCTCCGGGGACGTCCTCGATCACCTCGGGCTTTGAGATGAGACTCACCACATCGAAGCGGAATCCCTCAACCCCGCGATCCTTCCAAAAGCGCACGACGCGCGCCATCTCGTCACGGACATCGGGGTTATCCCAATTCACATCCGGCTGGGAAGGATCGTGCATATGCAGATACCACTTGCCGAGGCGCGGCTCCCACTCCCAGGCGCTGCCGCCGAACGCGCACTGCCAGTTGGTGGGCGGCTCGCCCGGATCGCCCTCGCCCGTCGACCCACGCCCGTCGCGCAGGATGTAGTAGCGCCGGTACCGCCCCTCTCCCGCGCACGCGCGCCGAAACCACTCGTGCTGATTGGAGGTATGGCAGAGCACCATATCGAGCATCACGCGAATACCGCGCAGCCGCGCCTCGCGCACCAGCTCATCGAAGTCCTCCATCGTCCCGTAACGTGGGTCGACCGCACAGTAATCCGTGATGTCGTACCCGTTGTCGCGCTGGGGGGAGGGGTAGAACGGCGTGAGCCACACGCAATCGACGCCCAGGTCAACCAAGTAATCGAGCTTGCTCGTGATACCGGGCAGGTCCCCTATGCCATCGCCATCGCTATCGCAAAAGCTCTTGACATATATCTGGTACACAATGCTGTTCCTAGGGTCGCGATCCCCCGCAACGGTCATATCGTTACCTCCTCCCACCTGCGCATCCGCATGGCCTCGCCTGCGGCCACGCATGCACCACGCTCGCTGCGCGCACCCGAACGGAACCGGCCGGGCGCGCAGCGAGCCTTACGCCGCCTGGCGCTCGACCTCATGCAGCTTCTTCCTGCCCGCCAAAAAGGTGAGCACGAAAGGCACGACGATGGCGACCAGCATGCACAGGGCGAACACGCCCCAATACTCGAATTTGATCGACAGGATGCCCGGAAGGCCGCCCACGCCGATGGAAAGCGCCTGAACGCCCAGGCCCGTGCAGGTCATCGCCGCGCAGGCGGAGCCGATCATACCGCACACAAGCGGGAACCGGTATTTGAGGTTGACGCCGAACAGGGCGGGTTCGGTCACGCCCAGATAGCACGAGATCAGCGCCGGAACGTTGATCTGCTGCGCGCGCTCGTTGCCGCGCTGCAGGAACGCCATGGCAAGGACAGCGGAGCCCTGGGCGATGTTTGACAAGGCGATCATGGGCCACAGGATGGTGTAGCCCATTGTGCTCACCATCTGGGTGTCGACGGCGTTCGTCATGTGGTGCAGGCCCGTCATGACCACCGGCGCGTACAGGGCGCCGAACACAGCGGCGAAGAGCACTCGAACGTTGGACGTAAGCCCCCAGTTCACCGCATCCGCGATCGCGTTGCCCAACGTCCAGCCGATCGGGCCGACGAGCACATGGGCGATGATGACGGAGGGCACGAGCGCGAAGAAGGGGACCACGATCATGCTCGCCACCTCAGGGCAGACTTTGGTGAGGAACTTCTCGAGGCCCACCAGCACAAAGGCGGCAAGCAGGGCGGCGATGACCTGCCCCTGGTAGCCGATCATCTGGACTTGCGCGAAGCCGAAATCCCACACGGGAATGTCCGCCGCAGGCGTGGCCGCCACCGAGAAGCCGTTCAGCAGCTGCCCGGACACGAGCGTGAGGCCGAGCACGATGCCGAGAATCTGCGTGGTGCCCATCTTCTTCGTCACCGACCAGCAGATACCTACGGGCAGCATATGGAACACCGCCTCGCCGATCAGCCACAGGAAGTTGTACACGCCCATCCAGAACGTCGAGCCGTCCGCGATGGAGCTCACGCCATGCTCAAGGTCGAACGCACCGTTCGCATCGAAGAAGTTGACCTCGCCGATGATGTTGCGGAATCCCAAGATGAGACCGCCGCAGACGAGTGCCGGGATGAGCGGGGCGAAGACCTCACCGAGCACGCTCATGGCGCGCTGAAGCGGGTTTTGGTTAGACGCTGCGGCCTCCTTGGCGGTCTGCTTCGACACGCCCTCGATACCGGAAACGGACGTGAAATCGTTGTAGAACTCCGCCACATCGTTACCGATGATCACCTGGAATTGACCCGCCTGCGTAAAGGTGCCCTTGACGCTCGGGAGCTCCTCGATGCGCGCCACGTCGGCACGGTCCTTGTCCACCAGCACGAAGCGCATGCGCGTCACGCAGTGCGTCACCGCCGAGATGTTCTCCTTTCCACCAACCAGCGGAAGCAGCGCTCGTGCATCGTCTACGTACTTGCCCATATTGCCCTCCTGCTCGCCCTCCGTTGCCGCTCTGCTCGCTCGGCAACTTATTTGAATAAGTTAATGCTAGTCTGCCACATCTCATTTGAATAAGTTCATCAACCGGGCGAGCGGCATGAAAACGTCGGTAAACGGCGTGCCGCCCTCCCAACTCCCCTCGAACGATCAGGCGATGGGGCAACCGCTGCCTGGCTATCGACGAAACACGGGTTTACTGGCGCACTGATTCAGATAAGATGGGCCTGCATACGGATATCGAGGAGCATCCATGAAGGCACGCTATGACGAGATTTACCGCAACCTGCGCAGGACCATCGAGGCGGGAGACTACGCCTATCAATCGTTTCTCCCCTCGGAAGCCGTACTCACGCGCGCATACAGCTGCTCGCATAACACCGTCAGAAGGGCACTGGCCCTGCTGCGAGACGAAGGCTACGTGCAGCCCGTGCATGGAAAAGGCGTTCGCGTGATATATCGGGAGCCGGACCGCGAGACGTTCTTCGTCGGCGGCATCGAGTCGTTTCGGGAGGCGCGCGATCGAGGCGGCTTCGAGAGCTCAACGCGCGTCATCACGTTTGAGCGCATGGCGGCCAGCAACGCGATCGCGGATATGACCGGATTTCCCCCAGGCGAGGAGCTATTCGCCATCGAGCGCGTTCGCTCCATCAATGGCGAAAACCTCATTCTCGACCGAAACTTCTTCTTGACGCGCGAGATGCCGGGACTGACCCGCGAAATCGCCGAACAGTCGATCTACGATTACCTCGAGCACGATGTCGGCATCACCATCGCCATGAGCAAGCGCGAGATCACCGGCGAGCGAGCAGACGGATGCGACCGCAAGCTCCTCGACCTCGGCGAGGTCGACTACCTTGCCGTGGTCAGCAGCCAGACGTTCGATGCGCAGGGGACGATGATCGAGTTCACGCAATCGCGCCACCGGCTCGACCACTTCTGCTTCCGCGATACCGCCGTGCGTCAGAACGTATGACCCGCCGGCGCGCACATCGGGCTTCAAGAATCTGAACGACAGCCCGTTATTTGGTGCAGGCCGCCCCGGCGTCCGCGTTCGGAACTGAACGGGATACCGGGGCGCGTAGCATCGTCTGCTGCTTTCGCGGCAGGTATCGCGCACGCAGCGACCGCGCGCCACGCGTGCGGCGTCTAGGAAACCTGCGCGAGCGCCTCGGCGCCGAGGGCGATGGCGCCGAGCACGCCCTGGCTGCCGTCGCAGCCGGGCGCCACGATGTAGGCGTCGATGTCCGCAAGCTCCGGCGCGGACAGGTAGCCGGCGTTGCGCTCGAGCACCTTGGCGCGCACGCGGGGCAAGAGGGCCGGCGCGTGGTCGGGCACGCCGCCGCCGAGCACGATGCGCTGGGGCGACAGCACGTGCATATAGGCAAGCAGGCCCTGGGCGATATAGGAGCTCTCCAGCTCAAGGAAGCGCTCGTCGTCGGCGAGCTGGGAGGCGCGCGGCACGCCGTAGCGCCGCATCACCGCCGGACCCGAGGCCAGGCCCTCGAAGCAGCTCGGATGGCTGGGACACACGCCGGCAAAGGTCTCGTCGCCCGGGACGCGGGCGAGCTCGATGTGGCCCGCCTCGGGATGCAGCATGCCGTGGAGCAGATGCCCCTCCGCGTACACCCCCGCGCCGATGCCGGTGCCTACCGTGAGGTAGAGCACGGTTTCCAGGCCGCGAGCGGCGCCGAAGAGCACCTCACCCAGGCAGGCGCCGTTCACATCCGTATCGTAGCCGCACGGCACGCCCAGGCCGTCGCGCACGGCCCCGAGGAAGTCGAACCCGCGCCACGCGAGCTTGGGCGTTTGCAGAATGCGACCGTAGTCGGGCGAGGACGGCCGCACCCCGGTGGGCCCGAACGCCGCGATGCCCAAGGCGGCGGGCCCGCGCGCAGCGAACCAGGAGATCATAGCCGGGATGGTCTTTGCCGGCTCCCGGGTGGGGATGCTCGCACGCTCGACGATGGTGCCGTCCGCATATCCGCAGGCCAGCACCATCTTGGTGCCGCCCGCCTCGATTGCGCCGATGAGTTCATGCTTCATTGCTGGACCTCTTCTCCAAACACTCAATTATCCATGTACCACATGCGTCACCGCGGGACGCGACCCCATGCCGTTCCGTACGGCCCACATCCCCCGAAACCCAAATACATCAACGACGCGCAGTCGCCCATGGCATCCGCATTCAAAGCCGAACGGGATGCCGGGTGACATGGGATGGACCCACGTCACCCGGCACCTGCGCGCCCACGGAGCAACGCTTCCCGATCGAAGCGGCTAAAACTCCACGTACGCCGTCATAAAGGCACAATGTCCCAAGTCGGGCAGTCGAACGTGACGCCCGTCGGGGTGCAGCTCCTCAAGCGGTCGCTCGCGCAGGTCGCAAAGGCAAGCACGCTTGATCGGGGTGGCGCACACAAGCTCCGCTGTAGCGCTTTTTTCATTAAAGCCATTGAACAGTCGAATCACGATGCCCGGACGCGTAGGGTCATCTGCCGCTTTGACGGCAGACACGATTGCGGTGCCCTCGACCTCAAGCAGCGAGTCGGCTGCCGAACGGCTCCCCACAATCTCAGGCTCAGAGAAGATGAGTCGACCATTAAGGAACTCTGCGTACTCGTACACCTGCAATCCGCCATCGTACGAACGAGCGAGTTCGGCCACACGACCCTCATCGACGTCTCCCGCAAACGCGGTAAACCCGAGCTGATAATCATGGGGACCGATGAGCTGGGCGTCAGGGGTCTCCATGGTGCGCTCGCCCGATGCCCTGCCGGGACGATACAGCAGGTTCTCTCGGCCCATGAAACCATAGGAACGAAACACGGTAAGGCGAATCTGGTTGCCTTCATCGCCCACAATCTCATACTCGCGAACGCCAAGAGGCAGCACCGCAAGCCCGCGCTTGCCGTCGGAAAGCGCCACATACGTTTGCGTAGGCTCAATCGAAATGCTCGGCTCTTGCCAGGTCTCCATATTCTGGCGCCAGTTGGCAGGTAGCGCCGCATCCTCGGCAACCGACGAGCCTTCAGCCGCCGCGCACGATGCCCTGTAGAGAGCCATCTCCTCGGCATGTACGTTGTCGCGGCAAATAGCGCCAAACTGCTGGTCGGCATAGTTCACGCTCGTCGCCATCTGGGCATCGAACAGGATGCAGAGGCGGTGTGAGCCCACCGTGTTTTCAACATGCACGTTCACATCGACCACGCGGCTGCCGCGGCGCAACCCGACCGTCAGCGTCACGGGCATCTCAGCGGAGCGCACTCCCTTGGCGCGCTCTTCAAGCGTTGCCGGCACAGCCATGACATGCTCGATTACCGCACGGCCATACACGTCCCCCGCCTCAAGGCGCACCGTAGGCGCACCTCCATCGCACGAGCGAATCACCATGTCGGCACGGGGCGGAGAGTAGTTGAACGAGTCACCGTCGTCACCATTCTCTTCAAGCACCGCTTGGCGATCGTACACAACGCCCGTTGCCTTATCTTCCACACGCAGGCTGCCATCTGCGTTCACCCAAATACAATAGAACTCGTTTTCAAGCGAGGCGGACCGATCGAGCCTGCGAAGCTCGTTAGCTGCAGCCCCATCGGGAACAAGACGATACTGCGCATATCCAAGCGCCGGCACCTCGTGCGCTTCGAGCGCAATCGTCGCCTCGATGATACGCTCCGGCATATACATGGGCGCACTGGGGTTGAGGCGAATCGTTTGGGCCCGCACATACTCGGTAAGGTCGTGGCTCTCAATCAACGTATATGCCACCGGACGATCGGCCTCATCAACAATGGAGAACCCGTCGCCAGGCAGATACATCTTCTTGATCACCACCCCAGAGCGGGCCTGTGGCAACGGATTGAGCACCGTAAACGTCATAGGGGCGCCCTTGGCATCGATGCTCGTTGCAATCAGGCGACTATGAAGCTCCACCAACGATGTGGCTATATCATTTGCCTGCTTATAGCGCAAGCGGACATCCTCGTTAACCGTATCGGCGACGCACGATCCGATGGAGTCGTGCGCGGCATTTTCAAATAGGAGTTTCCACACGTGCTCGACGGCAGCATGGGGATACGCGTTCCCCATGCCGCGTGAAAGCGTAAGCAACGGCTCAAGCACGTTGACAACGTAATGCTGTATCTGCGTATTCAGCTTCTTCAAGTCAGACCGGCTCGACCAAATACTACGATGAATGCGCATGTGCTTGGCATTTAAGAGCTCGCCATGAACCTCTTCAAGCTCAATGCCATCACGCTCGATTGCGGCACGCGTTGCATCGAGATAGGCGGGCAGGCTGCTCATGCAGTACGTGTTCTCAGAATCACGTGCGTTTCGAGCGGCGATCAGTTCAGGCAGATTTGCGCGAACGGGTGCCTGGTCGAAACCGCAGGGGAAGTACACGTTCTCGGTCACGTGACGCGGTGCCAGAGTGTCGAGCGCCTCCGCACGCCACCAGGCATCATTTTCCTCGGGCTCTTCCGGCATCGTGCCGCCGATATAGTAACCGGTAGGCATCTGCGTGGCGAACACGGTCGACCCGTCGTCTCCCCGCCACGTAAAGCTCAGCTTCTCAACCATATCGTTCGATACGCCGCGCCAAAACAGTGTCGATTCGATACCTGCCTGTCGATAAATTTGCGGCATATTGCCCGCTTGGCCAAAAGAATCCGGCATGTAGCCCACGTTCATGTACGGTCCGAGCTCCTCGCACCGACGCATGCCGTAGGTGAGATTACGCACGATGCTCTCGCCGGAAATAATAATCTGATCGGTCTGGGTGTACCATGGCCCAATTATGAGACGGCCATCAGCGACCAGCCGCTTGATGCGCTCCTCATCCTGTGGCCTCCAAGCGAGGTAGTCGTCGAGCAGCGACGCCTGGCCATCGAGCATCCAGGTCGTAAACGTTGGTTTTGTCTCCAAGACATCCAACACATCCGCAAGGTCGCACATGAGATAGACCTTAGACCGGGACGTGGAGAAGTACCACTCGCGATCCCAATGGCTATGTGGAATCACGTGAATATTCTTGCCCATATCCGATTCCTTCCAAATAAACTCGTAGCTAGGTGCTTATAGCCTGCGAGGCTTACAAAAACAAAGCCCCGACCCGAGCCGTGAACAGCTCCTGCATTGAAACAAGACAACGGTCCACCTTGCCCAGGGACGGGGCTCGCAACGTCAGTGCTATTCGAACGAGATCTCGATATCCTCCTCGTCCACATCTTCTTCCACGTTATTGGGATCGACATTGAAGTCGACCAGCGCGGTGGAGGCAAACGCAATGAACAGGGATCCGACAGCGATGCCGATCAGGTACGCCCACGGATTCACCATGGTGATGCACCCATACCAGCCACCAAGCGGAGGGATAACCGCATCGGCACCGAGCAGGGCAGCGAGCGCCGCACCCAGGGCGGAACCAATCACGTTCACCGGGATCAGGCGCGTCGCCTTGATAAGCGTAAAGGGAATTGCGCCTTCGGTAATGCCGATAAAGCTCATGACCCAGTTGCCGGCCGCCGAATCACGCAGCGCCTGAGAGAAGCGATCCTTACGAAGCAGAGCGGCGAGGGCATAACCCAGAGGCGGAATCGTGATTGCGCAGTTCACGAACACGGCAGGCGTGTAGATTCCCTCGAGCAGCAAAACATTACCAGCCATCCAAGCAGCCTTGTTCACCGGACCGCCCATATCGAAGCCGATCATGGCGCCCAGCACGATAGCCATGAGCACCTTGCTCGTTCCGCTCGTGCACATCTCGCGCAGCCAGTTCACAATCGACTCGTTCACGAACGCTAGGGGCTCGGCCAAAATCACACCGATGAGCGCAATGACACCCGTCGCCAGAAACGGCAGAATAACCAAGGGCATCGTCTGCTGGAAGGCGCCTTTGACGTGGATGGTCTTTGTCGCCCAGCGCACGATATAGCCGGCGATGAACGCATAGAGCACCGCACCCAAGAATCCTGCCTGTGTGCTCGTCGCGATCGCGCCACCCACAAAGCCGGCGCCGATAGCAGGCTTGTCGGCAATTGAGTATGCGATGAAGGCAGCGAGTACGGTATTGACCATACCGATGCCCGTCCAGCCAACTTGCTGCACCTGATACAGGAATCCCTGAACGCCCGTCATGTCTTCCGTGAGGCTTGTGCAGCCCATTGCCAAGCCGATCAACGTTGGAATCGCAACTACCAAGGATGATCCGATGATGAGAGGCAGCATGTAACCAATGCCGGTCATCAAGTGACCCTTGAACTCAGAGAAGAATTTCTTCATGAGGTCCTCCTATTTCTTTGCCTCAACAGCGGCGGCGCACTTTTTCAGCACGGCCTCCGGAGCCTTAATGCACATGTTGATATCGATACGAATCACAGGCCTCCCCTCGAAACGCCCCATGCCCTGAATCTTCTGATCCGAGGCGATAAGGACGAAATCAGCCGCTGCGGCCTCCTCGTCGGTCACCGCATCAATCTGACCCATCGAGCCCTGCTGCTCGATCTTGACGTCCCAGCCGAGCTTCTCGCCCGCCTTCATGAGCGCCTTTGCGGCCATGGGCGTATGGGCAAGCCCCGCAGGGCATGCAGAAACACCTACTACCTTCATCCCAATCAATCCTCCTTTTCGATGTGCTCACCAACGAGCTCCACCACGTCCTGCGGCGTCGCAGCGTGCGCGACCGCCTCTTTGAACTCATCTTCAAGCAGGCATGTCGCTAACGCGGACAGCACCCGCAGATGATCCCGACCTCCGGCCCCGTCGGGGGCCATCAGCACGAACAGATGCTGGACTGGAAGCCCATCCATCGTCTGCCACTCCAGCGGTGCCGCCGTCCGGACATAGAACATTGCCGGCCTACGGATTGCGGCGCATTTCGTATGCGGAATGGCAAACCCATCCATCAGACCGGTCGCAATCTCGCGTTCGCGCTCAACAAGCCCGCTGTAGGCACCATCCGCCGGAGCAACCCCCAACGCCTCCGCCTTCTCGGCAACCGCGCGAAAGATATCCTCCTGGCTTGATGCCTCGAGTCCGAGCAACACCTGATCTCGTGTGAAAACTTGCTCCATCGCGATCTCCCTTCTTGACGCCCCTCATGATGCAATCGCACAACCGGCGACTCAACCTCCCCGGCTTCCGCCTTCAAGTGGAAATGGCACGTATCTTTTTCTGCGGGTTTTTCCAGTTGCATGTGGAAATGAAACATACGAATACCCCGGCATTTCCGCTTCGATGCGGAAATGGGTTGGCACGCACCGCGACTTTTCGCATGGGATAATTTCTTCGATTCACGATGTATATGCGTTCGGCCTCGAAAGGTGCGAAGGGAGTCTTGCGTTGTTTGGCAACAAGCGCCTACATGCGATTTTCGAAACAGTGCAGCACGCGAGCTACACACCTGCTGCACGCATGGCCGAGCTCTTTGATGTCACGGAGCGCACGCTCCGCAGCGACATCGCAAAAATAAATACAGCTCTTGAAGACCACGGCGCGTTTATCGATATCAAACGCGGACAGGGTTACCATCTGGTCATTCAAAACGAGCAGCTCTTTGACGACTTTTTCGCGACAACGTGCGAGCGTGCAACATCCGAACCGGATCTATCGAGCGCGGACGCACGCATTCGTTTCCTTCTGCACGCGCTTCTCGTCTCTGATGACTATCGCCCATACGATGAGCTCGCCGAGATCATCTACGTGGGCGACAATACCCTGCAAAACTATATTCGCCAAATCAAAGACATCCTCACCGAGTACGATTTAGCCCTACTCGTCAAACCCGGCAAGGGAGTTAAAGTACTGGGTCGCGAAGATAATCGCCGACGCTGCTTTATGGAACGAGTTCTCGTCCGCAACATGCGCTCGTATGTAAAAGGCTTTACCGAAGATGAGGCCAGGTTGTTTCCCCATATAGATCTGGGAGAGCTTGAACGCATCGTTCGCCGCCATCTCGAACAATCAGGCATCGTTTCAACCGATTACGGCTTCAAGAATATCCTGGTGCACACAGCGCTCATGGTGCATCGCATCATGAGCGGCTGCACCATCGAGTCAAGTGAAGATGCAGCGGCAAGCACGCGTGTTGCCATTTTTCTCGATGGAACTTGCCAGGAACTTGAGCAAGCTTTCTCGATCTCCATCTGCCAAGCTGAACGCGGCTACCTGCTGCTCCACATTCTCAGCAATACCAATCTCGATCGGCTTGGCATCGATGACCATCTCTTTCGGACCGATGTCGATGCTTTGCTCGACTCCGTGATGGTTAATTATGGCTTTGACCTGCGAGACGATGTCGAGCTGAAGCGAAGCCTACTCCAACACCTCGCTTCGACCTTCTCCAGCAAAGATTTGAAAATCATCAAAAAGAACCCTTTGCTCAACACCATCAGATCAAGCTTTCCGCTGGCATTTGAAATCGCGCTGGCCAGTACAAGCAAGGTGTTCTCAACCGAACCGTACACGCTTTCCGAGGACGAAGTTGGCTACGTTGCACTTCACCTCGGAGCAGCCATTGAGCGCCACAGCCCCGCCGACCGTCCCCTGCACAGTATCATGCTCGTATGCGGATCAAGCAATTCGATTGCGCGCATGCTCGAAAGCCGGCTTCTTACCTACTTCGGAGACCGAATCGACATCGCCCGATGTATTTCCTATCGGGAGTTTAAGGAGCTTTCCGCAACCGACCTGGATGGCATTGCCTTCATCGTCACTACCGTACCGCTTGAGTCGGCACCGCTGCCGCACGTCCTTGTCGACTTCAGCCTGAGTACACAAGACACTGAAACGATTTCCCGCATGCTCAATGGACTTGAAGAGCACAGGAATTCCCATATCAGCTCATTTTTTGACCAGGAGCTTTTCTTCCACCTTGAAGACCCCCTCGGAAAAGGAGAGGTCTTGGAAACGCTTTGCACCCAGCTTGAGAAAAATGGCTATACCGATGCCAGTTTCCTCTCCTCCGTGCTAGAACGCGAAACGCTCTCTGATACCACCATGGATCCGCTGCTCGCCATACCTCACTCGCTTAGCCCGTCAAGCGCCAAAACCAAAGTCGCCGTCGCGGTACTCGACCACCCGCTCGACTGGAACGCTGGGTCTAAAGATGTTCGCATCGTATTCCTCTTGGCGGTCCAGGCCGGGGACCGCTCAAACATCGAGCACCTCTACGACCTGTTGCTCGACATCACCAACAATCGACGTTTGCAGCAAGATATCCTGACCGCAACGAGCTTTGCCCGGTTTATGAGTGTTCTCGAAAACACCAAGTAACGCTGGCAGTAGCCGCAGCGCACTTGCATGTGCGCGGACAAGAACGGCCGCATCGCACCGCTTTGCCCACCCCCGCAGCAACGCCCCGCTCCATCCTGCGGCATAGACGCTCGACGACCGGGTACACGAGGGTATAGAGACACCGCCAAACCACCCGGGCGACATCGCACCCGATGGCACGGTGCCACCCGGCAACCCCCAACCGAAAAGGAGCCTCCCTATGCCACATGTTCTGATGATCTGCGGGTCGCTGCGCAAGAAGTCCTTCAACCGCCAACTCATGGACGAGATTCGAGGTATGATCGGTGACCGCGCCGAGATCCATGAACTCACCTGGGACGACGTTCCCTTCATGAACCAGGACGCCGAGTGGCCCACCCCCGCACCCGTGCAGCGCGCCCGCGATGCCGTGGCCGCCGCCGACGGCATCTGGATCTGCTCGCCGGAGTACAACTACAACATCCCCGGCGGCTTGAAAAACCTGCTCGATTGGCTGTCGCGCCCCACCGACGAATCCGACTACACCTCGCCGAGCATCCTGCGCGACAAGCGCGCCACCATCAGCGGCGTGGGCGGCCGTGCAGCCACCGCCGGCATGCGCAACAACATGGAAAAGCTCTTCGCCGCCATGGGCGTTGAAGCCATCGGCAAGACCGGTGTCGGCATTTCGGTGGACCCCAGCGCCTGGACCACCGACATCCTCGAGCTCACCGACGAGCAGCGCGCTCAGCTCGCCGACCAGGTTGAAACCTTCCTTGCCGCCATCGCGGAATAGGTGTCCTCGCGCGCAGGCAGCCACCCGCACTCGGCTCCCCCAAACGCACAACGGCCGCCATCGGGCTTCATCCCGATGGCGGCCGTTTTTTGAAACAATATACCGCAGGCCCGCAAGCCCGCCGACCGTAGGCCGGCTGTCCCGTACCCCACGTGCCCCAGATCGCCCTGAACGAGGAGGGTACCGCGCCTTGCGTGCGGCACCGCTAACACCCTGCCCGCATCGATCACCAAGGCTGCGCGAGGTGCCCGAGATTGCCCCGAAAGACGAGGGCATAGGCCCACGCGCCCTGCTCGGTTTCCCACGTGCCCCAGATCGCCCTGAACGAGGAGGGTACCGCGCCTTGCGTGCGGCGCCCGACGAGTGAAGGGCGAGGTGGGGTGCGTGGGGAAGCGAGCTACTCGAGGCGGAGGCCGACCTCTTTCAGCTGCCCCGCACTCACCTCAGACGGCGCGGCGCTCATCAGGTCCGAACCGCTGCTCGTCTTGGGGAAGGCCATGACGTCGCGGATGGAGTCGGTGCCCGCCAGCAGCATGCACACGCGGTCCAGACCGAGCGCGAAACCGCCCATCGGCGGCGCACCGAACTCGAGCGCCTCCATGAGGAAGCCGAACTGCGCGCGTGCCCGCTCCTCGCTAAAGCCCATGAACTCGAGCATCTTGAGCTGGAGCTCGGCGTCGTGGATACGCATGCCGCCGCCACCGGCCTCGAAACCGTCCATCACGAAGTCATACGTGCAGCTGCCCATCGCCAGCGGGTTCTCCTCCAGCAGGTGCAGCTCATCGAGGTGCGGCAGGGTGAACGGCTGGTGCTCGGCCTCGTAGCGCTTGGCATCCTCGTCCCAATGGAACAGCGGGAAGTCCACCACCCACAGGAAGTCGTGACCCTCGCGCGGGATCTCGAGCGCCTCGGCCATGTGCATGCGCATGCCGCCCAGGATTTCGTCGGAAGCAAGGCGCGGACCGGCGGCGAACATCACCAGGTCACCCGGCTCGACATCGCAGCGACGGCGCAGCTCGGCCATCTCCTCGTCCGTGAAGAACTTCACGATCGGGCTGTTCATGGAGCCGTCCTCACGGAACGCGATCCAGGCCAGGCCCTTGGCGCCGAAGGTGGACGCCACCTTGGCGAGTTTGTCGATCTGCGCGCGCGGCCAGCTGCCGGCACCCTTGGCGTTGATGGCCTTCACCACGTGGCCCTCGGTGGTAGCGGCGCTGGCGAACACCTTGAAGGCCGAGGTGGCGAACACGTCGGTGAGGTCCACGAGCTCCATCCCGAAGCGCGTGTCGGGCTTGTCGGAACCGTAGGTGTCCATGGCGTCCCAGTAGGAGATGCGGCGCAGCGGGCAGGGCATCTCCACACCCATCTTCGCGAAGGCGGCCGCCAGCACGTCTTCGAGCTGGGCCATGACATCGTCCTGCTCGACGAAGCTCATCTCGATGTCCACCTGCGTGAACTCCGGCTGACGGTCGGCGCGCAGGTCCTCGTCGCGGAAGCACTTGGCCACCTGGTAGTAGCGCTCCACGCCGCCCACCATGAGCAGCTGCTTGAGCAGCTGAGGCGACTGCGGCAGCGCGTAGAAGCTGCCCGGCTGCAGGCGGCTCGGCACCACGAAGTCGCGCGCGCCCTCGGGTGTGGACTTGAACAGCGCCGGGGTCTCCACCTCGGTAAAGGCGCGCTCGTGCAGGGCGGAGCGAATCGCGAAGGCGAAGTCGGAGCGCAGGCGCAGGCGCGCGGCCATCTCGGGCCGGCGCAGGTCAAGATAGCGGTAGCGCAGACGTGTGTCCTCAGCCGTCTCGATGCCGTCCTCGATCTGGAACGGCGGGGTCTTGGAGCGGTTGAGCACCTCGGCGCGGTCCACGAGCACCTCGATCTCGCCGGTGGCGAGCTTGGGGTTCACCGCATCGTGGCCGCGGTCGCGCACCACGCCGTGCACCAGGATCGGCCACTCGGGACGCATGGTCTCGGCGATCTTGAAGGCGTCGCCGCCTGAGTGCTCGGGGTCGAAGTTGATCTGGGTGATGCCCTCGCGGTCGCGCAGGTCGCAGAAGATCAGGCCGCCGTGGTCGCGGCGGCGGCTCACCCAACCGGTGAGGGTGACTTCCTCCCCCACGTGCTCGCACCTGAGCTCACCGCAGGTGCGGGTATGCATGGAATGGATGTTGGCAGGGTTAGCCGAGCTGGTGTGCTCCACGGCTCCTCCTTCGATCTGTGCCGCCCCGTGTCGGTCCGGACGGCTGGTGTACAGATGGCCCGGGCGTGTAGACAGCGCGGCCGGGCAGCCGCAGCGATGTAGCAATCGCTTGCAACAGGTCATAAGGATAGCGGAAAGGACGCTGCTTTAGCGCAGAAGAGCGCAGCGGAGCCGGGTTTTGTAACAGCCTTGTGACAAACGCGGCACGCCCCGCGTCACATGCAGGGCACCTGCGGAGCATCTGTCGCCGCAAGCCGCCGCTGAGCTGGCGCGCTCCGACGCCTGCTGCCACCTCGCGCCACATGCACGAAAAAGCCCGGTTTCACCGAGGCGAAACCGGGCTTGCCGTACAGCGTGGGGGCTTGCGACGCACAGGCCGCCGACGCCCCTTCGCTGCAAAGGAGGCGGATCTTAGCCGAAGTAGCGCTTCAGCAGGCCGGCGAAGGCCTTGCCGTGACGGGCCTCATCGCGCGCCATCTCGTGCACGGTGTCGTGGATGGCGTCCAGGCCGGCAGCCTTGGCGCGCTTGGCAAGGTCGGTCTTGCCGGCGGTGGCGCCGTTCTCGGCCTCAACGCGCATCTCGAGGTTCTTCTTGGTGGAGTCGGTCACGACCTCACCCAGCAGCTCGGCGAACTTGGAAGCGTGCTCGGCCTCCTCGAAGGCGGCCTTCTCCCAGTACAGGCCGATCTCGGGGTAGCCCTCGCGGTGCGCCACGCGCGCCATAGCCAGGTACATACCCACCTCGGAGCACTCGCCCTCGAAGTTGGCACGCAGGTCGGCGATGATGTCCTCGGACACGTTGCCCTCGTGAGCCACACCCACAACGTGCTCGGCAGCCCAGCTCATCTCACCGTCCTGCTTGGTGAAACGGTCACCGGAAACGCCGCACTGGGGGCACTTGAAATCGGCGGGCAACTCCTCGCCGTCGAACTCCTCAACGTAACCGCAAACGGGGCACACGAACTTCATGGTTTGATCCTTTCGGTCACAGGCGATGTGCATGCGCACCCGGTCCCTTACGGGCCCTCTTCCGGGCTGCATGCGGTACGCCATCTATTATGACCAAATGGGACCTAATCGGATTCATATTGAGAATGATTCTCAAAAGTTCGCATGACCTTCACAGTAAGTTGAAGCACACTAACTTGTGGAAGAACGCCGGCCGGAAACGGCAGCCGCGCAGTGCAGCCGTACAGGGCGGCAGTGCACCCCAGCAAACACGGGGCAGTCGCCAAACCGGACCACCCAGCAAAACGGGTCCCACCGGCTCGAACAGCCGGCAGGACCCGTACGAGCCGCTCCGCAGGCAGCGCCGATCGGATGGACTTGGCACGGGCCCGCACCCGCGCGCCCCAGACTCAGTACCCCATCGCCTGCAGCCAGAACATCACGGCGGTCAGCACGGTGATCAACACGATCGTGGCCCACGTGAGCACATTCCACACGCGCCCGTTCGAGAAGCGCCCCATGATGTGCCGGTCCTGGGCGATAAACACCAGAAACACCAGCAGGATCGGCAGCAGCACACCGTTGATAACCTGGGCGCTCATCATGATCTGAAACAGGTCGACCCCCGGCATGATCACGAGCAGCGCCGAGGCCACGATGATCACGGTGATGATGCCGCGATACACCGGCGCCTCGCTCCAGGTGCGGTCGGCGCCGCGCTCCCAACCGAACGCCTCGCAGATGGCCGAGGACGTCACGCCCGGCAGCACGCAAGCAGCCAAAAAGCTCGCAGCCACCAGGCCGGCGGCGAACAGGACAGTGGCGAACTCGCCCGCGATCGGCTCCAGCGCGCTCGCCGCATCGGCGGCGTCGGCCACCACGATGCCCGCCGGATGCAGCACCGCGCCGGTCGTGATGATGATGAACCACGCGATGGCGCACGCGATCACCGAGCCGGTGGTGGTGTCGATGCGCTGCAGCACGATGTCGGACTCGTCGGCGTTTTTGTCCACCACGTTGTTCTGCGCCAGAAAGATCATCCACGGGGCGATGGTCGTGCCGATCGTTGCCACCAGCAGCGAGATATAGCTCGGGTCGGCGTTCATGCGCGGGGTCACCGTGGCCAGCGCCACCTCACCCCAGTTGGGGCCCGCCAAAAACGCCGCCACCACGTAGGTGACGAACACGCAGCTCACCAGCAGCAGGATCTTCTCGATGCGCCGGAAGCTGCCGCTCATGGTGAGCAGCCAGATCAGCAGGCCCACCAGCGGCACCGACACCGTTTTGGGCACGCCGAACAGCGCCAGGCCGCTGGCGATGCCGGCGAACTCCGAGATGGTCACGGCCGTGTTGGCGATTAGCAGCGCCGCCATGGCGAGCGCGCTTTTGCGCACGCCGAACTTCTCGCGAATGAGCGAGGCGAAGCCCTTGCCCGTCACGCAGCCGCAGCGCGCGGCCGTCTCCTGCACCACGATCAGCAGCAGCGCCATCACCGGCAGCATCCACAGCGTCTGGTACCCGTAGCTGGCACCAGCGCTCGAATAGGTGGCGATGCCGCCGGCGTCGTTGCCGGACAGCGCCGCCAAAAGCCCCGGGCCCATGGCCCCCAGCACCGCGCCGACCGTCAGGTTTCGTTTCGTCTTCTCCTGCATAGCTCCGCGCCCCTACAGATGCGCGAAGACGATGACGGCCCAGGCGCCCGCGATCACGCTCAGCGTCGCGGCGATGAACTGCGCGCTGAACGACAGCGAGGTGCCCGAGGTGCTGCGGTCGTGCTCGTCGCGCCAGAACAGCAGCTTGAGGTAGACGACCGCCGACATGTAGTTGAACAGGCAGATCGCCGCCGAAACCGCGAAGCAGGCCATGAACACCTGATGCTCCACCGAGGCCGCCTGCGGGAACGCCGTGGAGGCAACCAGGCGCGCGCACAGGTACACCACGGCCGACATACCCGCACCCAGACAAGTCGTCTTGAAGAAGAAGCCCAGGTACGGCGGCTTCTCGTCGTCATGCGCATCGTATTCCAAGAAGTAGTTCTTCACGAACGACACCACGCGGGCGGCGGACAGCAGCGCCACCGGCATGGCCATGAGCGGGAACGCCACCAGATAGGACATCCCTGTGGTGGCGCTCTCGAGCAGGGCGGCAAGCGCGGCGGCGGCCACCGCCCACACCACGAACCAGTACTGGCGCTGGGCGAACCACGTGATCGCATGCGCCGACTCGCCCGTGGTGTTCTCCCCCGCCGTCACGCCGGCGATCTGCAGGTCCTCGGCGTGCTCCTCGGTCATGACGTCCATGGCGTCGTCCACCGTGACGATACCCAGGATGTGGCGCGCCTCGTCGCACACGGGCATGGCGGCCAGGTTGTACTTGGCCATCTCCTCGGCCACTTCCTCCTGGTCCAGATCGGGGGAAACCCACACCACGTCCTTGTAAGCCAGATCTTTCAGGCGGGCGGCGCGATCGGCCACGATCAGCGAGCGCAGGGAGAGCACGCCGGCCAGCGCGCCGTCGGCATCCACCGTGTAGACGTAGTACACGCTCTCGAAGTCCTCGTCCAGCCCGCGGATCGCCTCGATGGCGTCGGCCACCGTCGCGTTCACCGGGCAGGCCACGAACTCGCTGGTCATGATGCGGCCGGCGGTGTCCTCCTCGTAGCCGAGCAGGGTGCGGATGGCCTTCTCCTCCTTGACACCCATAAGGCGCAGGAGCTTTTCGGCCTTCTCGTAATCCAGCTCGTCGATGAGGTCGGCGGCGTCGTCGGGGTCCATGGTGGCCAGCATCGTGGAGGCCTCGCGATCGGACAGGCCCTCGAGCATCTCGGTCATGAGCTCGTCGTCATCGAGCTCGGTGATGGCCTCGGCCGCCTGCTCGGTGTCGAGCTGGGCGAACACCTGCGTGCGCAGACGCGGGTCGAGCTGCTCGATGATGTCGGCGATGTCGGCCGGGTGCAGCTCGGAGAGGGTCTTATGCGACACGGAGAGCTTGATCTGCTTGGTGGAGCGCTCCAGCAGGTCCATGTAGGACCACGCGATGATCTCCTCGGGCAGGGGGCGACCGAGCATGCGGGCCACCTTGGTTGCCGCGCGCTCGAGCACCGGGTGCACCGCGCGCAGCAGGCCGCGCGCACCCACCTCGGCTCCCAGCAGGCGCAGCTGGTTCTCACCGGTCACCGACAGCTTGATGTCGTTGACGCGCACCACCTTCATGCCCTGCGTGTCCACGATCTGCTTGTTCATGATGTCGCGCGCCAGCAGCACCTCATCGGGCTGCAGGTAGGAGAAGCGGATATCGGTTGCCGGCATGCGCAGCCGCACGCCTTCGTCGTCGAAGCGCTCGACATATTTGCGCCACGAGATCATAAACGGCGTCTTGCCCGGCCCCTGGAAGGCCAGGGCCGTCACGCGCGGAAAGACCTCGCCGGTGGCGATGCCCAAATCGTTCACAACGCCGATCTTCTCGCCATCGGAATCGACGACGGGCAGACGCAGCATCTCAGACAGGTAGTTCATGGTGCTCCTTCATATGAAACCCCCGGCAGCGCCGGCATGAAGGGCACCGCAAGGGGTCAGCGACTATGTGGTCGGGGTTTCGATTTCACCCTAACGCCTTTCTCGTGACCCACAGATATGTGCGACGCGGCAGCTCTGGAGCCGCACCGGCAACGCGCCGCGCCTCGGCGCAGCCGTTCGACAGTATACCATCGGCCCGCGCCCACCGGCGGGCCCGCAACGGTAAGGAGATTGTATGGTACCGAAAACGGGGCGGCGCTGCCGATGCACGGGCGACACGGGCCCAGCACGCATGCCGAGAGGTCCCGCGCCTCCCCACGTGCCGGATGCCTACATCTCGGGCAGGGCCGCGTCCTTGGGGACCTTCACGGTGCCGCTGGCAACGTCCTTGGGGATGGACGGGTCGGTCTGCATGAGCTCGCTCACCGTCACCAGCTCGTAGCCGGCGGCCTTGAGCCCGTCGATGATCGCCGGCAGTGCCTCGACATCCTGGCTGCGGTTGCCGCCGCCGTCGTGCATGAGCGCGATCGCGCCGTTGAAGGCGTGGCTCAGCACTTGGCTGGTGATGGCCTGCGCACCGGGGCGCTTCCAGTCAAGCGTGTCGATGTTCCACAGCACGTTGCAGCTGATCAGGTCGCCGGAGCGCGCCCACTCGGTGGCGGTGAAGGCGCCGTAGGGGGCGCGGATCATCTGCAGGCGCTTGCCCGAGGACTGCTCGAGCGTATCGAAGGCCGAGGTGATCTCCTCGCGCAGCGCATCGCGGTCGAGCGTGGGCAGGTTCTGATGGCGGTTCGTGTGGCTCGCCAGCTCATGCCCACCGTCCACCACGGCGCGCGAAAGGTCCGGCGAGGCGGCGCTGGCCTGGCCCAGGTTGTAGAAGGTGGCCTTCGCGCCCTTCTCCTTGAGGATGTCGAGGATTGCCTGCGTGTAGGGGCTGGGGCCGTCGTCGAAGGTCAGCGCGATGTACTTCTTGTCCCCTTGCGGATGCACGTTGACCGATTCCACGATCATGTCCTGCGGCTCGGCGGTGACCTCATGGTCTACCGTCTCGCCCGATTTCGACCCGTGCCACACGGTCTTTTTGCCGGCACGCCCCCACTGCGAGACGTACTGGATCGCACCGCCGCGGCCCATCTGGATCCCGGGCGCGATCGGCACCTCCTCGGCGGTGTAGTCCTCGGTGACGTCGGCGCCGGCCTCGACCGTCACCGTGCTGCCCTCCTTGACCGGCGTCTCGGCGAGCTTGCTCGCATCCACCGCATCGCCGCCCATCGTGACCGTGCAGCGCGTGCCGCCCTGCTCGTCCAACACGTTGCCGCCCACCGACAGCAAGCGCCCGGGGGCCACGCCGTAGTAGTCCTTGGATTTCAGCAGCTCCTCGAGGGTCGTGCCCACCTTGACCTGCTCGGCCTGGTCGTTCACGGTCACGCCGATCTGGCGCCACATGGTGGCATAGCACCAGCCGAGCGCGCCCACCAGCACCAGGCAGCCGGCCAGGCCCAGCATGACGCGGGTGGCACGCGGACTGGGACCGCGGTCCCGCTCGACGCGCCGCAGCCCGCTCAGGCGCTTGGCGGCGCCCTTCACCCGTGAGGCCACAGCCGCGCGGGACGGGGATGCCGCACCCGCAGCGCCCGCGGCATCCGCAGCCGAAGCATCCTGCGCATCTTCCGCATCATCCATGAAGCTCGGGCGACGGGCAGCCGAGAGCACACCCTTGGCGTCTCCGGCCAGTGTTGAAATCTTGTCTTTCACCGGCGACGCAGCACGCGCCCCCTCACGCAGGGCCTGACGGGCACGGCGCGTGGCGGACACAACCGCGGAGCCCTCGTGATCAGCGCCGTCCCGGTGTGCCGCATCGCGATGCGCGGGCGCCTCGTGACGGCGACCTGTCGGTTCATCGTAGGAGATCGGGCTACCCGTCTCATGGCGGCGATGCGGCCGCGGAGAAGCGGTGTTCGTGCGTATGTGCACCGGCGTGACGTGCACCAGGCGCGCCTGCTGGCGCTCCGCGCGCGGCGTCGCGGCGTCGTTGCTGTTCCTGTTCGTATCCGTCATGCTCCTGCACCCAGTTTCCTTGACGGTATCGATCCGGTCGTCAATATCTTCACATATGCCCCAAGGGGCCCGGCACCAAACAGCGGAGAATGACGAATCTGTCAGCTACGCGCCGGCTCCCTACGAGCTCGCCGCATCCGTCGTGGCAGGAACCTGCGGCAGCACGGCATCGTTGGGCATCGAAGACGCCGAGAGCTTCACGGCATCGGCCAGGTTCTTGTCCGTTTTGATAAGGTCGGAAAGGGATACGAGCGTATAGCCGTCCTCCTGCAGGGCGTCGATCAGCTGCGGCAGCGCCTCGATGGTCTGCGCGGCCGTGGTGTCGTTGTCGGTCAGCACGACGATATTGCCGTTTTTCACCGAGCCGCGCACCGTCTCAACGACCGATTGAGCCCCGGGCAGCAGCCAGTCACCCGAATCGACGTTCCAGGTCACCACCGCCCCCAGCAGATCCATCGACTCCGCCCACATCTGATCGGTGAAGGTGCCCAACGGCGCGCGCAGCAGCGCGGTCTTGACCCCGCAGGCCTGCTCGATCGCATCGAAGCCGCGTGTGAGCTGGCTTCGCAGCTCATCGGCCGACAGCGTGCTCAGATCGGTTTCGGTATATGCGTTCGAGCCGATCTCGAACCCGGCGTCGGCGATGGCCGCAGCACCCGCGGGGTTCGCCTCAGCAGCCTCACCCGAGAGGAAAAACGTGGCGCCCACCTGCTTGTCCTGCAAGATCTTGACGATCTCTGCCGTGCGCGAGCTGGGGCCCTCGTCAAAGGTGAGCGCAACGTACTTCTTGCCGCGCTCGCTCGGCGAGACGGAAGCGGCCTTCACCTCGCAGTTCACGGGCTCGGCCACAACGCCCTTGTCCACCGTTTTGCCCGAGACGTGCCCGGTCCACACTTCCGAACGCCCAGCCACGCCCCAGGTTTCCACGTACTGGACCGCGCCCGTGCCGTCCACCGTCAACGTCGGCTTGATCTCGGTTGCCTGCACGTCGTGGTCCTCGTAGGTGTCGTGCCCGTCGGCGAGCTCGAGCTCCTCCCCGCCTTCGATGCTGAGCTTCGCGGCCTGCTTGGCGCTGAGCTCCTTGCCGTTCAACGTGGCGGTATAGGCGGAGCCGCCGCCTTTGGTGAGCACCGAATCGTCCACGGCCAGAAGGTTGCCCGCCTTCAGGTCGAGCCCCTCGTCATCGATGATGCGCTCGATCGTGGCGCCGATCCGCACCGAGGTGCGCTCGCCATTCAAGGTGATGTCTACGCTGCGGTTCGCATACCACAGGATGCTCGCGGCGAACAGCAGCAACGCGCAGCCCACCACGATGATGGCATAGGGTTTCCGGGAATTGCCGCCCGAGGCCCGACCGCCTCGGGACCGAGAACCGCGGCCGCCGAACCCCTGGGAATGGCGCAGGTACTGGGCGCCACGCCTGCGCTGGGGGCGCCGGGCCGCGCTCGGTAGGCGCATCGGGTCGCGCCCGCGCAGCCTGGCCGATCGCTTGGTGGTGAAGGAGGTGGTGTAGGTGGGCAACGTATCTCCTATCCCCGATAAGGCACGCTACTGCTTGCGGTGCCCGCTCGCCCCGGACGACCCGGAGGCCTTCTTGTACTCGCTCATGAATGAGCCGAACATGCCGCGGGTGCGCCCGAGCTGGCGGCCCAGTGCGCGGCTGCCGCGGTCCACGGCGCGCGAGCCATGCTCGTCGAGCGCTTTCGCACCGCGCTTGACCTCGGCTTTCACCTTGACGCTCGCCTCGGCGGCCCGCGCGGCCGCGCCGCCGGTAAACGCTAGGTCGAGCACCTCGTCGGCCACGATCATAGCCCCGTCACGGTAGCCGCGCAGGCAGGAGACGGGCATCTCGCGGTGGCCCACCAGCGCATTGGAGGCCCCGCCCTCGGTGAGAACGAACGACTGCACCGCGCCGCTCTTGCCGCCCACGGCGACGTCGGCGCAATAGCCCACGCGCTCACCGCCGACGGTGCGCACGTCCATGCCGGTCCAGATCAGGCAGCAGTCCAGCTCGATACCGAGCCGCTTGGCAGCTGCGGCGTCGAAGGAGCCCTTCTCGTCGGGCACGGCGAGCACGCCTTCGTACACGCGCACGGCATCGTAGGCGACGAAACGGTCGCCCTGCTTGATCATCCCCGCGATGTCGGGCAGGCTCACCATGAAGCCCACCAGGCGCGTGCCCTCCGGCGTGAACACCGGATGGTGCACGCGGCCGATCTTCTTCGGCTCACGCGGGGTGCCGTCCTTTTTGGTGCGCTTGTCCGCCGCAGGGATCCGATAGATCTTGAGCCCCTGGAAATCGCCAACGAGCATCGGCGCCGCTCCTTCGGTTATATCGTTCGAACCCGGTGGGCGCTTAAGCCTGGGCTGCCTCGTCGGCCGCGGCGACGCTCTCAACGACCACATCGGCCGCCGGCGTCACCTTGCCGGAGGAAACGGCGTCGTTGAGCTGCTCGCGCAGCTGGTCCATGCGCTCGCGGGCCAGGTCGACCTTGGCGCGGAGCTCATCGGTCTTGGCGTCCATCATGGGGCCGAAGTCGCTCGCGGCGGTACGGGCCTGGTCGATGCCCTGCTCGTACATGTCACGCGCGGAATCCCATGCGTCGTTGGCCATGTCGGCCGCCATGGCGCGGGTCTCGGAACCGGAACGCGGGGCGTACAGGATGCCCAGCGCCACGCCGACCGCTGAACCGAATGCCGCACCGGCGATGAAACTCAAACCCTTACCCATGTCAGATCCTCCTGTGATTGCAAACGAAACGTCGTTCGACCATTATACCCGGCCCGGGCGGGCGCGCACCCTATCCGCGCGGCACCGGCATGGCCGCCGTCGCATCCGGGTCGAACGCCTCCGGGGCATCGGTGCTCGCCGGAGCCTGCGCTGCCTGGTCCTCCCCGGCGGCAGCTCCGCCGAACACGGCCGCGGACACGTCGTCACGCGCCTGCACGCTCGCCCCCTCGGTGTCGATCACCATGGGCTGCTCAGCGTACGGGCCATCATCTGCCCCCGCGGCGGTCGCACCTGCGGCGGCACCTGAATCGGCCTCATCCTGCTCGCCGCGCAGCGACAGCACCAGGTGCCGCAGGGCGGCCACGGTGCCCGCCATGTCGGGTGGCGTTTGGTCGGCATGCAGAAACGCCCAGTTCATCATGAACATCGCCGAGGACAACGCGCCGATCGCCAAAGCGTCGTCCGGGCACGCAAGCTCCACGTCGAACAGGCGCGGGTCTACCTCGTCGGCCCGGGTCCTGCCGCTCACCGCGCCGGCAACCAGCCCGGTCTCGTTCATGACCTCCACGGTGAGGTGCTCCAGCAGGTGCGCCAGCTCGGTGTGGCCCATGCAGTCCTGGAACTTCGGGCCGGCGTCCCCGGTGCACAGGTGGTCGGCAATGGCGGGAGCGAGATAGTAGACGCGCGCCGTGGCCTCGACGTTCTCGGAGGTGAGAAGCGGCATGCCCGGGTTCACCAGCACGCGAGCGCGCAGCTTCGAGGCACCCACCGTTACCTTCATGATATTGAACAGCTCTGCCATACTCGTCTCCTTCTATTCGTTCGCGCTCGGGTCGGGCACCGATACGTCATCGCGCGCGGGCATCATGTCGGAAGGGGCCATGTTAGCACCCGCCCGCACCGCGCGCACGCGCTCCCGTTGCTCGCGCACCTGGGCGCGCACCACATCCTTGTCTGCGGCAGCCGCATCGCCCTCGCCCGAGGCGGGCTCAGGTTCGGCCGGCGCGATCACGCGGATGAGCGAGATGCGCTGCCCGCGCATGGACTGCACCTTGAACTTGTACCCGTCCGCCTCGAAGACCTCACCGATGTTCGGCACCGAATCGCAGAGTTCCAGAATCCAGCCGGCGATCGTCTCGTACTCGTCGCTCTCCTCGATGGGCCAGCCGAGCTCCTCGGCGTCATCGCACGGGAAGCGGCCGTCCACCAGCCATTCGCGGCGCGACAGGCGCGTGAGGTACTTGTTGTCAGGGTCGAACTCGTCCTCGATCTCGCCCACGATCTCCTCGACGATGTCCTCGATGGTGATGATACCGGCCGTGCCGCCGTACTCGTCCACCACCACGACGATCTGATCGTGCGCGGTCTGCATCTCGGAGAGCAACGGCAGGATGTCCTTGGTGTCGGGCACAAAGGTCGCGTCGCGGACGAAGGCGCCCACGGGCTGGGTGCCGCCCCCATCCATCGCCGGGCCGATGAGGTCCTTGATGTGCGCGATGCCCACCACGCCGTCCTGGTCCTCGTGGTAGACCGGCAGGCGCGAGAAGCCGGTTTGGCGCATGAGCTCCATCACGGCGGCCACCGTCTCGGTGTCCTCCACCATGGTCACATCCACGCGCGGGACCATGACTTCGCGCGCCACAGCGTCGCCCAGGTCGAAGACCTCGTGGATGATGCGCTTCTCCTCGTCGAGCAGCGTCTCCTGCTCGTTGATCATGTACTTGATCTCCTCCTCGGAGACGTTTTGGCGGTCGTCGCCGCTTTTGATGCGCATGAGGCGCGCCAGGCCCTCGGCCGAGGTCTGGGTGAGCCATACGAGCGGACGGGCGATCTTCTGGAAGATCGCGAGCGTGCCGGCCACCTGCTTGGCCACGCCCTCAGCGTTGGACAGGGCAATACGCTTGGGCACGAGCTCGCCCACCACGATCGACAGGTAGGAAACGATCAGCGTGATCATCACCGGCGCCAGCGCGGGTGCCAGCGCGGTGAGCGGGGCGATGCCGAAGCCGGCCAGCCAGCGGGCCAGCGGATCGGATAGGTTGGTGGAGGCGACCGCCGAGGAGGCGAAGCCCACGAGCGTGATGGCCACCTGGATGGTGGCCAAGAAGTTGCCGGAGTCGGAGGCGAGCTGCGCGGCCTGGGCGGCGCGGCGGTCACCCGCCTCGGCATCGTGGTCGAGCACGGCGCGTTTGGCCGTGGTGAGAGCCATCTCCGACATGGAGAAGTAGCCGTTCACGATGGTGAGGACCAGGGTGGTCAGGATGCTGATGGTTATGTCCATGGGGACAGGTTCGACCTCCAAGAAATGAGAGCAGGCACTGCAGCTGCGCGCGGCCGCGCCCTGCGGAGCCGCGCGCCGGGGATTCGATTCGCTAGATCACGAACAGGACCACCGCCAGGAACTGCAGCACGCTGCCGGCAAGCACCCACAGGTGGAACACACTATGCATGTAGGGGATACGCTTCATGAGGTAGAACGCCGTGCCCGCTGTGTAGCAGAGCCCTCCGCAGGCAAGCAGCACCAGGGCTGGCAGGGGCAGGGCCGCCGCCAGCTGGGGCAGGCGGAACACCACCAGCCAGCCCATCACCAGGTAGATGACGATCGTGAGCCAGCGCGGCTGGCGCTCGCGCATGATGATCTCGAACACGACGCCGGCCACGGCGATGGCCCACACGGCGGCGCAGAGAGCCAGGCCGCCGGAACCGTCGAGCGTCACCAGGCAAAACGGCGTGTAGCTGCCGGCGATGAGCACGTAGATGCAGCTGTGGTCGATGATGCGGAAGATTCGCTTGGCGGCCTGCGGCACGATGGCGTGATAGAGCGTGGAGGCGAGGTATTCCAAGATGAGGGCGATGCCGAAAACCAACGCGGCGGCAAGCGATGCCGGATGGGCGCCGTCGATGGCAGCCTTCACGACCATGATGACCAGGCCCGCAACCGCCAAAGCGGCCCCGATACCGTGCGTGACCGAGTTCGCAATCTCCTCGCCCACCGTGTACTGAGGCGGCACGTGGCGCTTGACGGCGCGGGCTGCAGCCTGGGCCGGCGCGCCCACCACCGCCACGGCGCCGTGGGCACCCGAGCTGGCAATGCGCAGCAAGCGCTGCGCCCGCGACGCGGCATCGGCGCGCGCGATGGGAGCAGGGGCAGCCGCGACGTCCGATCGCGGCGAGGGACTGTCACTCGAGTCTGGCATCAGGTTCGATCGGCCTCCAAGCACAAGATGGTTTGCAGGCTACTATAGCAGAACGCGCAGGTTTCCCGCATCGAGGCCGCAAGGGCACCTCTGGTTCGGACCTGCGGATCACCGAGCACCGCTCCGCTGCGCGCATTCATGAGCATGCAGCCGTCCTCGGTTTCATGCACAGCGTTATATCGAGACAACTTCATTTGACAGTCCAACTTTCTACTCTACCGGAGGGCGAGAACGCGGCGCCAGAGCAGCGTGCACGCGCAGACGGCAACCAGTGCGCTTCCAACAGAAAAGCCGACGATTAATGCCACGCGCGATGCATCCAAAGCAATCGATCCACATGTCAACATAAACAGTGACGCATGGCCAGGAATCAGTATGCCGCTGAACTCTGACATCACTTGGCTCAGGTATGCGACAAACAGCAACACCCCTAAGACCGCATCGGTTGCACCGAATGCAGAGATCGCCGAGACGACGACTACGACGTACGAGGCCCCCACCACAAGCATCAGCGCACCCCGACACGCCAACTCCAGCCATTGTGATACGCTTACCTCAACCTCGAACAACCACGGCATCCCGCAAGCGACGAGCCCGCAGAACAGGGCGAAGGGGCCGAGGACGTACACAATCGCCGCTACGCAGCGGGCGGCCAGCAACGTGGCGTAGCCGCTGCCCCTCGCAGCAGACACCGTGCACTCCGGCCCTCCCAACGGAGTCGGCATCAACTTCCCAAGAGAAAAAACCGCAACCGCCGGAAACACCATCGCGTACGCAAGCGGAGCCAATGGAACCAAATCGGCACCGGGCAACAACATGAAATACGGATTGGGGAAAAACCCCAGCGCCTCGCTACCCTGCGTTGGAAAACACTCCCACGCTCCGCCTACATGCAGCGCAAGATACAAAAGCGCCAGATACACGAGGACGGGAAGCAGAAGAGCAGCAGGATGTACACCTCGTTTGAACTCCGCGGCAATGCATCGACTCAGCTTCATGACAACTTCCTCCCCACACTGCGGACCACGAACACAATCGCAAACGACACCGCAATAGCGCTGATGGCAAACCGTGCAATATCTCCCAAAGTGACAACGTCATACACCTGCACCGAAGCGTGCATGGCATACGGGACAACCGACGTCAACAACTCGAGTCCTCCCTCCTCAAAGAGGACCGCCGCCCGACCATACCCAACTTGAAGGACATACGTCGCGATGACATCGAAATACAGGTACAGCATCACGCCCAGGCTAGCCACCGAACTTCTTGTTACACAGGCAAGGACACAGGACTGCGCCATGGCGGCGATAAGGAGAGCTGCCGTGGGCACAAACACGCCGATGAGCGGCAGCACATTGACGGCTCCAAGGGCCTCATGGTAGCGAACCAGCGCAAACACGAACGTTGCCATGCAAAAAAGGGCGTATACCACGAGGTAGGCCACGATGCGAACGATGATGCCTGCCGCATCGAGGCGCAGCTGAGATGACCCGCGGGCGAGCGATACGAGCGTGTTTTGCTCTCCCCTATTGCCTGCCAAAAACATCACCGATGCGACCATGACAATCGGAAGCCATAAAGCTGAGTACATGCCGACCGTCGATGCGGCCGCCTCCGACCAGGTGTCCACCATCCCGAGCGACCATAGAAGTTGGCCGCCAACAAAGCCGACCACGTTCTCACCTTCGCGCGTGATGATGAACGAGGTCATATCTGTCAGCGCAGACAGGGCCGTCAACACGAAGGCACTTCCCGCCATGAGCCACATGTCACGTGCGTACCGCAGGCGCCTAAACTCGCTCAGCATCACGTCGATCATGCCGCCTCACTTTCAACGAGCAAACTGCGATAGTATTCATCGAGCGCCATGCGCTCCCGGTATGCCGCTTTAACTCCCAATCCATTCGTCGCCAGCCGCGTGAGCAGATCCGCCTCGCAACCCTCGGGACACGCAATCTCGAGCTTTGTCTCGCCGTGGGCCGCAGGCGCATACTGTGCACCAAGAATCTCGGCGATACGTCCCGCTTGGCGCCCGTCAACCGCCTCCACCATGAAGGCGCCGGCGCGCTCAGCCTCTAACTCAGCCTTAGAAAGCGACCGAACTACCGCCCCGCGCTTAATGAAGACGAACTGGGTGGCAACCTTATCCAGCTCGTCGAGATTGTGGCTGGACAGCAAAACGGTTTTCTTCATGTCGCGGTTCAGATGCACGAGCAGATCACGTATGGCGGCAACGCCGGTCGGGTCGAGACCGTTGATGGGCTCATCCAAGACCATGAGGTCCGGGTTGCCCAGCAAAGCGATGGCAAGGTCGAGGCGGCGCTTCATCCCCAGCGAAAATGAATGGACTGGTTTGCGTCCCGTTTCGGCAAGGCCGACGAACTGCAAGAGGCTGTCGATGCAGTCGCTCGGCATGCCCCACTCGGCGCAGCGTGCCTTCATGTTGGCGCGCGCCGACAGGTGCATCCATGCCCCACTGAGATCGGGCATATACCCAATGCGCGCCCGCGCCGCGCGAACTTCCGCCGCATCCGTGTGCCCGAAGAGCGCGACGCTTCCCGATGTGGGAGCCGACAGACCAAGAAGGATCCTGATCAACGTCGATTTACCCGCACCGTTCTCTCCGATCAGGGCGCACACGGCCCCCTGTTCGATCGCCAAGTCGACATGCTGCAATGCATTGGCGCTGCCGTAGCACTTACCCACATCGCGGAAGCGAACGATTTCCGATTCAGATCCTTTGCGTAATTCCATAGTCTTCCAACTCTCATATATCGAATAGCACCGAATTGCATCGGGCTGTCCGTCATCGCCCCTAGAAAGTCCGAGGTGCCGAGGGTGAGGAACCTCGGCACCTCGTGTTTCATACGCTAAAAACGGATGAAACAGGTGTTGGTAATGCAAACGTTGGTCTTTACTGTGCACGCGTTTGAATGACGGTATGCACTGCATCCGCCTCCGCCGCCTTGCACGAGCATGCGACCCTTGTCATACCACTCCATTGGGTTCTCCTCCTATATTGATGTTGCCGCTTCTCGCGCAGCGGCCGCGCTTCTTTACCCG
>CABRHH010000023.1 GCA_902470695.1 uncultured Collinsella sp. | reverse complement strand
CCTACACGACGCTCTTCCGATCTTGTCGACCAGTACCTCCTGGCCGTCGGGCACGCCGTCACCGTCTGTATCGACCTTGCGGATGTTGGTGCCGTACTCGAACTCCACGAAGTCGAACAGCCCATCTTTGTCCGAGTCGTTCGTGCGCAGGTAGGAGTTGGCGTAGCTGCCCGTGAGCTGCTTGGGCGCGGCGCCACCGTCCTTCTTGGTACCCTCGTTGTCCAGATAGTCGGCCTCAAGCCAGGAGCTGAACAGCATGCGCTCGTTGTGCTCGGTGATGTAGTCGTTGAGCGCGCGGGAGAACTCCCCGAGCGTCACGCCCTCCTTCACCTTGTAGGAGATGGTGTAGTTGCGGCTCTGGCCGAGCGTGCCCCAGAAAATCTGATCGTTGTTGCTGCGCACCTTGGAACGCTGGTCACTCGTGTTGTTGCCGATGATGGTCAGCTCCGGCTCACGGCTCGTGTCCACCAGGCCCTTGTTGTCCACGCTCACCTTGAACACGGTACGGCCGCTGCTAGGGCTGCCCTGCGTGTCGGAGCTGTAGATCTCGACCTCGCCCGGCTCGATATAGGGCAGCAGCGCCTCGGGGATCTGCTCCTTGATGTAGAGCACCCACTGGTAGTCGCTCTGCAGGTAGTTCTCGTTGGGCTTGAAGCTGTGCACGGACAGGATGCGCATGTTGTGCGTATCCATGATGACGGAGTTGCCCATCTGGCCCCGCGTGAAGCCGGTGTCCATCTCAGCCTTGCTCATCGAGCCTTTCTGCTGGATGTAGCCGGTGGAGACGGACTCCCGCGCGATGGCACCGTTACCCTTGATCCACACCGACTCGAAGCCAATCGGCGTGCCGTCCATGCCCAGGCTCTCGAGGGTCTTGCCGTCCTTGAGCTTGATCTTGAGGTCGCGATTGGTGACCACGCCGATCAGGCCCGTCTGCAGATTCGCCGCGTTGGCGGGCACCATCCACATGGCGCCGTCGTCGTGCTTGGTGAGGAATGCCTTCGAGCCGCCGTCAATCTGGATGCTCTCGATCTGCTTGTAGAACTCCTCGTTCGTGAAGCTCAGGATGTACTGGCCGGCATAGGGGTTTTTCTTGTCTGTACCCCAGTCCGTCGCACCCGTCGCCCACTTGGTGACCGTGAGGCGGATCGTGCCGTCGGCATCCACGCTGTTGTAGCGCGTGAACGCATAACGCAGCGAAGAGCTCTCCACGCCAGTGACATCATAGTGAGTCGTGATATCCATCGTTCGGTTGGCCGTGGGGATGTCGGCCATGGCCAGGTTCGGCACCGCCGCACCCGCCATCGATAGGGCAAGCACCATCGCCGCCGCGCCACGCCAGCTGCGTGCACGGCCATGCTCGCGGTTGCTGCGCAGTTCGTTGCGGACCGCCTCGCGTGCCGCCTGCTGCAGCTCGTCTTGAGCCGAGTTCCGTTGTACCATGTAACGCGCCTTTCGCATGTCGTCATGGGCCTCGCGAACGCGAGGCATCCTTTTGAATACGACATGGTATTGCGGCTCCGCCCATAGCAAATGTACGTATCGGCCTTGACGGTACAAAGCGCGCGAGTTTATTGACAGTTTTTTGTATAGAGCACGCATAGATGGTACTTTTGCTACAACAGTTTTGTAAGATAGCATGTCACATATGGATGGTTAGACCTCTTGACCTGCGCATTTGCCGCTCGATTTACATCCATGCCCACCGGTTTGTACGAACAGAGAATTTGTCGCATGATGGACAGATGCAACTGTTTGAGGGAGGGCTGAATGAGCACCGAGAAGATACTGAAGTCGATCCACGTGCTATCGCACATGCCAATTCACCTATTCGATAGGTCGTTTAATCTTATCGCATCGTTCACCTCCGATACCGCAAAAATCGTAAACTACGATTTCCGCCGCATGGCGTCGGACGCCTCCATGCAGGAGCGTGGGTTCAGCATCCTGACCGGCAGCTTCGGCGAGATGTTCATCCTGTACTCCATCGATGACCGCTATGCGCTGTTCGGCCCGTTCCGCTGCAATGTGATCGACCGCGAATCGCTCGAGCAGAAGCTCGCCGAGCAGGATATTCCCCAGCGCGAGTGGCGCATGCTCACCACCTACCTGCAGGAGCTGCCCCTGTACGCCCTGGGCGACCTACGCGACATCATCACGCATATCAACTACTGCTTCACCGGCAGCTTGGAAGATCCGCTGTCCGAGGACCTGCACGCCTACGTGCGCTCGTTCTACATGGACTTCGACCGCGAGCGCATCGGCAAGTACGACGGGCGCACGTTCGACCCGCAGTCGTATCTGTATTACTACGAGTCCGAAATCCTGTCCTACGTAAACGCCGGCAAGGTGGAGGACCTGAAGGATATGGTGTTCCGTCTGGGCAACGCCGTCATCCCCAGCACCTCGGGCGACATGCTGCGCAGCGAGAAGAACTACTCGATCGTGGTGTTCCAGAAGCTATCGCGCGCCGGCATCGACGCCGGCTGCGATATCGTGGAGTCCACGCTGGCGCGCGACGCGTTCATCCGCCGAACAGAGGAGGCACACACCCTGCAGGGCGTGCTGAAGATCCGCGACGCGGCGATTGTGTTCTTTACCGCCGAGGTGGGCAAAACCCGCGCGCACGGCTACTCGCAGCTGGTCACGAGCATCGTGCAGTTCATCGGCCTCAACACCAACCGCGCGCTGCGCGTGCAGCAGATCGCCGACGCGTTCCACCTGAGTACCTCGGCCGTGCAGAAGAAATTCAAGGCCGAGACGGGCGCCACGATCCAACAGTACATCATGAAGCGCAAGATCGAGGAGGCCAAGGTCATGCTCAGAAGCGGGCTGTCCGTCACCGACGTGGCCACGGCGCTCGGCTTCTTCGACTCCTCGCACTTCTCCCGCACCTTCAAGAAGGTCGCGCACATCACGCCCAAGCGCTACCAGGAATCCCAGGTACAGCTGCCGTCCCGCAAAGAGCCGTAAAGACAGCGGCAGAGGCGGTGGCAGGATTCGGATGACAGCAACGGGGACCCGCACGGCTGCGGCAGGGCACGGGTGACAGCCGCAGGGCTCACAGCAACGGCAGCAGGGCTCGCAACGCCCGCCTACCGCCGCGAGAACACCCGACGACCGCCCACATAGGTCTCCAGCACCCGGATGCCCTGCAGCTCGTCGGCCGCACAGGCCAGCGGGTCGGCATCGAGCACCACGAAGTCAGCCAGGTAACCGGCGTCGAAGCGGCCCAGCTCATGCGCGCGCCCCGCCGCATCGGCGCTGCCGGCCGTGTAGATGCGCAGGGCGTCGGCGGCCGGGATACGCTCCGCCGGCAACCAGCCGCCCGCCGGCTCATGGCTTGCAGGGTCTTGGCGCGTCACCGCCGCATAGAGCACATCCATCGAGGTCACCGGCGTGATGGGCGAATCGGTGCCGAACGCCTGAGCCACCCCGCGAGCCAGGTAGGTGGCAAACGGCCACATGACCTGGGCGCGCTCGGGCCCCAGATCGCGCTCAGGGCCTCCCGGGTCGAGTGTGATATGACCGGGCTGAGAGCTCGCCAGCACATCGAGGTCGCGCAGGCGATCGATGTCGGCGGGCAGCAGGTTCTCCAGGTGCTCCAGGGTGTTGTGCCCCTGCCGCGGCGCCCCGAAGCGCGCACGGGCCTCCTCGAAGATGTCGAGCGCCGCATGGATCGCGGCGTCGCCGATGGTGTGGATGCGCACCGCATGGCCGCGCTCGGCCGCTGCGAGCACCAGCGAGCGCATGCGCGCAGCGTCCACCGTGGGCCGTCCGCAGTCGCCGGGCACGCGCGCATTGGTGTAGGGCTCGGTCAGCCACGCCGTATGCTGGCTCGACACACCGTCGAAGAATTGCTTGAATCCCGGCGCGCGCAACAGGCTGCTCTCCCGGTAGCGCGCCTGCAGCCCCTCAAGGCGCGACTGGTCGTCAAGCAGCGTGGGAAACAGATGAGCCCGGACGGTCAGGTTGCCGCGCGCCTCGAGGTCCTCGTAGATGTCATCGCGAATGAAATCGCAGCCCTCGTGCGGCATGAGCGCCATGTCGCACATCGAGGTGATACCCTGCTCGGCCATGCGCGCGAGCTGCGCCTCGTAGGCGGCGGCGATGTCGTGCGGCGTGAGCCATTCCAGGCAGCGCGGCAGGAGCTCCATGGCCGCCGCCTCCCGCACGATGCCCGTGAGCTCACCGGATGCATCCTTGTCGTAGCTGCCGCCCTGCGCAGGCACGCTATCGCGCGTGACACCCAGCTCGTCGAGGGCGCGCGAGTTCATCCACAGTGTGTGACCGTCGCCGGAATACATGACGCAGGGCCGATCGGGAAACGCCTCGTCGAGCGAGCGCTTGGTGGGCGGTACCGGCGGATTCCACCGATAATCGCGCCAGCCCTGCGTGACCACCCAGGCATGCGGCGGCAGGCCCGCGGCAAACGCACGCGTAGCCGTCACGAGCTCCGCCTCGCTTTCGCCCCGGTGCATGAACAGGTAGGGCGACGACCCGAGCGCAGTGTGAAAGAAATGCAGGTGGGCGTCGTGAAAACCCGGGCAGATGAACGCATCGCCGAAGTCGAGAACCGGCGTGAAGGCGGGACAGGTGGCTCGGATCTCATCGGGGGCGCCCATGCGTACGATGCGGTCGCCCGCCACGGCGCACGCCCGCGGGCGCGCAGCCCGCTCACCCGGCGCGCTCGTGAACACGTGCGCAGACTGCACGATGAAGTCAACCTTCGCATCCATGGCTCGGCGCTCCCCTCTATCATGCTCCAGCCGCTCCGCGGGCCAGCCGCCCCTATGCGGCCGCGCCCCGGCAACGCTGAGAACCGCTCCCATCCTCATGGCATCGCCTGATTATAGCGCCGGGACCTGCAGCAAACAGCGCGGGCACACGGCCGAAACCGCCCGGCAATCCGCCAGGGGCGCAGCGCTCTGAGCAGCCCGCAGGCAGCGCGCCGTGCATCACGAGCTCAGTGCGTTGCCCGCACGCGCCCCGCAGCCCCGACGCATCGTCCAGCAAAGCGGTCGACGGGCGGCGTCCCGCAACTGCGGCCGCCCGCCGCAGCACGGCGTGCGCGCCCCTATCGTGCTAGAGTGAAACCAAGCGCGCCACGGTGCCGCAGCCGCATTCGCCTCACGTACCCGCTTCGGGCGAGAATCCGGTTTGCGCCCTGTGCGCATATTGCAAGCGCTACGGAAAGGAAGCCCGCGCATGCCGGACACCCACCCCCAGCAGCCAGCCGGCCAGCCAACGCAAGAGCCCGCCCAGGGCACCGTTGCCGCCACCATCCGCCAGATCGCCGGCGCACTCGAGCCCTCCATCATCCGCCAGCGCCGCCACTTCCACAAATACCCTGAACTCAGCATGGAGGAGGTCCGCACAACCTCAGACATCGCCGAGGAGCTCGACGAGCTGGGCGTCCCCTACACGCGCCCCCTCAAAACGGGCCTGGTGGCCACCGTGCGCGGCACCGCCACAGACGCCTACCGCGCCGACGGCACCCCGCGCCGCCGCCTGCTGCTGCGCGCCGACATCGACGCCCTGCCCGTGACCGAGCGAACCGGCGAGCAATTCGCCAGCGTGCACGAGGGTCTCATGCACGCCTGCGGCCACGACTGCCACATCGCCATGATGCTGGGAGCCGTGCAGATTCTCCAGCGCCTGGCCGATAAGCTGCATGGCGAGGTGCGCGTGGTGTTCCAGCCCTCCGAGGAGAACGGCAGCGGCGCCAAGCTCATGTGCGATGAGGCGCAGGTGTGCGATGGGGTCGACGGCGCCTTTGCCATGCATGTCTGGAGCGAGATCGACGCCGGGAAGATCTCCTGCGAGCCCGGGCCGCGCATGGCCAATACCGATTGGTTCCGCGTGGACGTCCACGGCACCTCCTGCCACGGAGCCATGCCGCAGCGTGGAGCCGATGCGGTCATGGTGGCCGCCGAGATCGTCAACGCCCTGCAGACCATCGTGTCGCGCGAGCTGTCGCCCTACGAACCGGCCGTGGTGACCGTCGGCGAGCTGCATGGTGGCACCGCGCGCAACGTCATCGCCGGCGAGGCCTACCTGTCCGGCACCGTGCGGACCTACAGCGACACCGCCCACGACCTCATGCCCGGCCTGATCGAGCGCATCGCCGTGCACACCGCCCGCGCCCATGGCGCCGAGGCCGAGCTGTCCGACTACACGATCGCCAACTACAAGGTCGAAAACGAGCCGGCCGCCAGTGCACGATGCCTGAACGCCGTGCGCAAGGTGCTGGGAGCAGAGGCCGAAGGCCACTACCGGGGCACCCTGTCGGGCGAGGACTTCTCCGAGTACCTGCGGCGTGTGCCGGGCGTGCTCGCCTTCGTGGGCTGCCGCAACCCCCAGATCGGCGCCACCTTCGCCCAGCACTCCTGCTACTACAAGGTCGACGAATCCGTCCTGGTGAAAGGCGCGATGCTCGCAGCACAGTACGCCGTCGACTTTTTGGCCGAATAGGCTGCGGGCGCACCCCTGCCCCGCCCGCAGCCTCCCGAGCCCGCGGCCGCAAGCATCCGCCGACCGGCCGCTGCGCTCAGTTCACGCCGCGAAAGCCGCGCCCGATGATCTCGGAGCTGTCCACGATGGTCATGAAGCAGCCGGGGTCGACCTCGCGGGCGAACCGCCGCAGCTTCACGGCCTCGCGCCGGGACAGCACGCACATGATCACCGTGACGCAGCGGCCCGAAAACGCCCCGTACCCGCGGCTGATGGTGGCGGTGCGTCTGAGGTCGCGCACGATGAACTTCTCCACCGTAAGCGGCTCGCGGCAGATGATGGTACACACTTTGCGCAGATGGATGCTCTCGATGGCCTTGTCCACCACGAGCGTCTTGGCGAACAGGCCCAGCACGCAGTACAGCCCCACGCGCGGGCCGTACAGCACCGCGGCGATCGCCACGATACCGATGTCCACCAGCAGCAGCGCACGGCCGATCTCCAGTGTGCTGTGCCGACGCAAGATCATGGCGAGGATGTCCGTGCCGCCGGTGGACGCGCCGATGTCGAACACCATGGCGCTGCCGATGGCCGGCAGCAGCACCGCGAAGCACAGATCGAGCCACATGTCGCCCGTCACCGAGACCGCCGAGGCTCCCGGGAAGAGCATCTCGAACAGCGAGACATAGGCGGACAGGGCAAATGAGGCGAACACGCTCCACAGGATCGCGCGGCGCTCCAGAAAGATAAACCCCAGCACCACCAGCACGATATTGATGATCCACATGAAGGCGCCCACAGGAAGCGACGGGAAAAGCGTGGACAGGATCACCGATACGCCGGAGGTGCCGCCGAAGGCGAAGTGGTTCGGCGTTTTGAACAGGACGATGGAGGCGGCCGTCAAGATCAGGCCGCCGTTCAGCATGCCGAAGAACTGCAGGAAACGAGGATCCTGGCTGCGTTTGGCGCCCGCGCGCTCGCCCTGGGCGATGTCCTCGGGCGTCACGAGCTGCTCCATGGGCTCAACCGGCGGCCGATCCCCCTCGGCTATGCGATACATCCCGTCGGCGGCTACGACCTGTGACTCTGCCATGTCTGCACCCTCTACCGCGCACCCCTGTGCGCCTTGGCTCCCCATGCGCCCTGATGGTAGCGCGCCGGGACAGGAATGCAATCCATGCGGCTAAAGCGTTCGGCGAGCGGTCGCACGCAGTCCGCCCCTACGCCAGGTCGGCACCATTCGAACGGATGCAGCGCCGATACCATGCGAAGCTGTCCTTGCGCATCCGCTCGCCCGTACCGGATCCGTCATCGTGCCGGTCCACATACACCATGCCGTAGCGCTTGCTCATCTGGCCGGTGCTCGAACTCACCGAATCGATGGGCGACCACGCGGTGTAGCCCATCACGTCGGCGCCCTCCTCCACCGCACGGCGCATCTCGGCGATGTGGTCGCGCAGGTAGGCGATGCGGTAGTCGTCGTGGATGCATCCGTCCTGCGCCACCTCATCGCGCGCGCCCAGGCCATTTTCCACCACCATGAGCGGCACACTGTAGCGATCGCTCAGCTGATGGATGGTGTAGCGCAGGCCCTGCGGGTCGACCTGCCAGCCCCAGGCGGAGGCGGACAGATAGGGGTTCTTGAGCCCGCCCATCAGGTTGCCGTCCACGCGCTCGCCTGCGTCACGCGCCGCTATGCAGTTGGTCATGTAGTAGCTGAACGCGTAGAAATCCACCGTATGCGCGGCGAGGAGCTCCTCATCGCCGGGCTCCATGGCAGGCGCGACGCCACGCTTCTCCATCCAGGCACGCATGTAGGCGGGATAGGTGCCGCGCACCAGCACGTCGCCGCAGCATTTGTTGAGCAGCCGATCGTTTTCCTGACACGCCAGCACATCGGCGGGGTCGCAGGTCAGCGGATACTGCGTGATGTGCCCGATCATGCAGCCCACGCGGTTGTCCGGGTCGATGGCATGCGCCAGCGCCGCCACCTGCGCACTCGCCACGAACTGATGGTGAAGCGCCTGCACCTGCTCGGGCAGGGTGGCCCCGATCGCCGACGACGGGGTCCAGCGGTCGGCTTCGGCCAGCTCACGCGGCACGATGCCCTGCGCCTTGAACGCCCCCATGGGCATGATGCCGAAGTTGATCTCGTTGAACGGCAGCCAGTACCGCACGCGGCTGCGATAGCGGCGCAGCAACAGCTCGGCAAACCGGCGGTAGGCGTCGATGCAGGCGCGGTCCACGAACCCTCGATGCGCGCACGCCAGCGCCAACGGCATGTCGAAGTGGTTGATCGTGACCATCGGCTGCATGCCATACGCCACGCACCGGTCGATGATGCGATCGTAGAAGGCCAGGCCCTCCTCGTTGGGCACCCGACACTCGTCGTCGGAAAACACACGCGACCACGCGATGCTCATGCGGTAGCAGGTAAAGCCCATCTCCGCCATGAGAGCCAGGTCCTCGTCCACGTGCCCCGCGAAATCCACCGCCTCGTGGCTCGGATAGTAGGCGTCCTCGTGCGGCACGGGGTTGAACATGCGCTTCTCCCCTGCCGCACATCCGCGCACGCGGTCCTGGATGCTCGGCTGCTTACCGCTGGCACGCCACGCGCCCTCGACCTGTGCGGCCGCAGTGGCGCCGCCCCACAAAAATCCATCTGGAAACGGCATGCTATCCGTCCTTTCTGCCGTCTGGGACAAAGCCGCCCCTCATGTCGACGTTCTGCGTCATGCGAGCGCATACCGTGTGAATACGGCCCTTCGCTGACGCATCTCACACAACGGGCCCCGCACCGCGGAGCCCGCAATCACCTATCGAACGATCTCGTGGCCCAGCCATTCAGCCAAGCGCTCATCCGAGTAGATCAACTCAACCGATTTATACCGATGCTGGTAGCCATCCCCCATGAAGGAGTGGAACGGTGTGTCCTCGTGATACGTCCGGGGCAGGTCGTCCTCCAGGCACGCGATCTGCTCCTCGATGGCCTCAACGCCCAACGGATACACGTCGTGGGCCGGATAGATTGCACAGATCTCACACCGACGCGGCAACAGACGCGTCCGCAGGGCCGCCACCGCCTGGGCAAACGGCGCCTGCTCGTCGGATGACATGAAGTACCATACGTTGTGCCTGGTCACCGCATCACCGGAAAAGAGGCGTCCGGAAGAATCGAGCAGCATGATATGGCCGTAGCTATGACCCGGCACATGGATGACCTCCAGAGAGAGACCGCCCAGATCGACCGTGTCTCCACCGCGCAGCATCCGGGGGCGAACCTGGTCGAGATGTCGGCCCATGAACGCCTCGACATCGATGACGCCCACAAGCTCCGGACATTTCTGCAGCCGGTACCCAACGGCGCGCTCCTTGAGGTCCCGGTCGTCATTGGCGAGCATCTTGCCCACATCGAGCGGATGAATCCACACTTCATCGAACCAGGCTGCACCCAGGCTGTGATCGGGGTCGCCGTGACTTACCGCCAGCATGAGCGGTTTGTCGGTGATTTCGCGAACGAGCGGGTGTATGTCCTCGTAGCCGTACCCGATATCAAACAGCAGCGCGCGATCGGAGCCGACAAGCAGATAGCAGTGCACGCTGTCGGTCTCGGTGATCTCGTAGAGGTCGGAATCGATCTGCCGCACCCGGTTCACAGCCGTTGATCGCATACCCCTCACGCCTCCTTTGCCGCAGGCTCGGCCTCACCGTACACGCTGTCGTCGAACCCGAGCACCCAGGTGGCCACGAACGCCACCACGATGGTGATTGCCACCGCGGCGATGGCGAAGTAGAAGTTGCCCATCGAGCCGTCGGGATTCAAGAAGATCGGCATCGTGAAGAACGACGGCGCACCGAACTGGTACACGACCACGCCGAACACCGCGCAGAAGATCGCATTGGCCACGCAGGCGGCCCACACGGCAAACAGCGGGCGCTTCATGCGGACGCAGATGCCGTAGAGCGCCGGCTCGGTCACGCCGGCGAAAAACGCCGTGATCGCGCAGGAAAGGGACAACGCCTTGAGGTTGGGGTTGCGCGACTTGAAGAAACAGGCAAGCGCGACTCCGAACGTGGAGAAGTTCATCCCGATGAAAGCCGGGAACAGCAGGTTGTCGTAGCCCACGGTGGAGAACAGCATCATCACAAGCGGGATCAGCGCCAAGTGCATACCGGTGAGCACCAGCGCCGGCACCAAGAAGCCCACCACCAGCACGCTCGCCCACGGAGCCACGCCGTTGATGGCGCTCATGAGGTCCATGAGCAGCAGGCCCATGTAGTTGCCCAGCGGAGCCGTTACGCACAGGGATACCGGGATCATGATGGCCAGGCTCAGCAACGGGCGGAACACGAACTTGACCGCATCGGGCACAACGCGACTCACCAGCCGCTCCACCTGCGCATACGCCCAGATCGTGAGAATCGCCGGGATGAGCGAGGAGGTGTAGTCGCCCGTCTTGACCGGCAAGCCGAACAGCGAAACGAAATCGCCCTGCTCAACCAGGCCGATGAGCGTAGGGCTCACCAACAGCGCTCCCAGAAACAGGCTGATCATGGGGTCGCAGCCGAAGCGCCTGGCGGAGGTATAGGACACCATCACAGGCAGGAAGTACAGCGCACCGGTCCCCACCATATTGAGGATCGTGTACGTGGAGCTCTCGGCATCCAGGCCGCCCCAGCGCGTGAGGATCACCAACAGCGCCGAAATCAGGCCGCTGCACATGATCAGCGGAATCACCGGCCCCACGATCGCGGACAGCACGTTGAGCAGGCGCGACAGCGGGTTCGCATGCGCAGCTCCCTCGGCGACGGCCTCATTCGAACCCGCCGCACCCTCGGCGAGCGCGGGATGCCTCTCAACGATCGCCGCGAACACGCGCGAGACGTCGTTGCCGATCACCACTTGGATACCGGCCGCATCGTCAACCGTACCGAGCGCCTCGGGAATCGCCTTCAACGCCGCGGTGTCGAGCTTGCTGGAATCGTTGAGCTTGAAGCGCAGGCGCGTTGCGCAGTGGAAGAGCTTCGAGACGTTCTGCTCTCCGCCGACCCCTTCCAAGATCCGCTCGCCGAGCGCTGCATAGTCTTTCGCCATGTTCGACTCTCCTTGTCACCGATGAACACGCGGGCCATCCGCGTCCACCTCAGCATACCGAGAGCCTGTTGGCCCGAGAAGATTACGCTTTTGTTATTCCAGTTCCGCATAGAATCGGTCTATCTGCCATGGGGCGGCAGGGAACGTGAGGGGTCCGCCGGCATCGCGAAGGCAGCACGTCGGAACGCAGAGCGGCGCAGAAGCATATACGGCGCACGGGCGCAGCGCGGCGGACTCCTCACGCAAGCAGCGTGCGCACATAGGTGAAGAACTCAACCACATCGACATCGTGTGCGAACACGACAACCACCAACTCGTTGATGGCCTTGCCGCGGTACTGAAACGGTGCGCAGTCACCCCGCGCCACCATGCTCGTTCCGGCGTCGGCCGGGGCATGAGCGATGATGCACAACCTCGCTGGGTCGAGCGGCTCAAGCGAGATATCCTGCGGCTGGACGGCGACGTAGCTTCCCAAGCGCCGCGCCAGCTCTGCGCGGTCCTCGCGAGCGCACGCATCTGCGAATGCATCCCCCGGCGCCCGGTCGAACGAGCCCATGGGAAACCGCTGCGCCATCTTGTGCTGCCGACGCGCTCGAACAGCCTCTCGCACCGCCTGCATGCGCTCCTGCAGCGAGGAGGCCACCTCTTCCGGCCGTTCGGGGCTGATCAGCATCATCTGCGGATGCAGCAGCGCAAGGCGGGGTTCGGTCGTGAACACGGCATCGGGCGCAGCAGAATCCAGCGAGCAGGACCCCGCCGCGCTCGTCTGTTGGGCCGGCAGCGCGCGGGCGAGCGCATAGCCGGGCAGGCACGTGACCTCAACGCGATCGGTGCCGGCGGCGGCTGCCAACGCACGCCGCAGGCGCAGGATAGACCCCGCGCTCCGGTCGCTTACCAACGCCACCTGCAGGGGCTTGCGACGGCCCTCAATCGCCTCGGTAAGATAGGGCACCATGTAGCCCAGCTCGGCATCGGGGATACGCGTGCCGAACACAGGGTCCAAGCAGGTGCGCAGCATGTGCACAGCAAGCGGATACCGACAGAACAGCTCATTGGTCTCACGCCCCACGTTGACCATGCCGGCGTCCAGGCGCACGCGAAGCCGATCGAGATGGCGGGCAAACGCCGTGCGTGCCTCTTCATCGAACCCAAAATCAACACCGCAGCCCGTTCGGGCAGCCTCCTCGAACCGCACCGTAGCCGCACGGGCCCACGGCGAGGCAGGCGCATCGATACGCTCGGCGGAGATCACGCTCGACCCGTTGAGCAGCTCGAGCACCTGTGCGCATTCGGGCGCGCTGAGCCGATAGCCGCACCACAGCTCGACCGTCTTTGCGATTTCGGCCACAAACGGACTATCCGGATACACCTCGGTGCCGGACAGGGCAAACCCAAAGCACGAGCGCAGGATCGAGATGGCGATATAGCTGGCGAGCGAGGCGAACGCCGCCCCCGTATAGGGAACCTGCGCGCGCAAGGGCAGCTCCGCCAAGGCCGACTGCAAATCCTCGACATCGCGCTGAATGCCATCGAAATGGCCGATGCCGTAGAACAGCTCGGCGTCGAACCGCATGCCGAGGATCTTCATGAGCATCGCGCGGGCCGCATGCTCATGCACCTCGATACGCACCCCATGCCCCGTTTGCGCGACAAACCGTGCACCCGGGGTACGCGGAATGATGCGTCGCACGCGCGGCAGGCTCGCCACAACCGTCGAACGCGCCACGTTGAGGCGGCGCGCCACCTCGGCTAGGCTCACCCAGCCCCGCTCGAACAGCAGCACCATGATGATCTGGCATTCGAAGAGATACGCAAGCGGCTCGCCGAGCAACTCCCCGGCATGTGCCTGATCGATAGAGACGCGCTGCAGATCCGCGTTGCGCAACCGATAGCCGAGCCGGCGGTTCGACTCGATTGCCGGCAGGTCGCCCTGTTCGTTGATGCGCGCTATCTCCAGCTGTACCGTGCGGACGCTTACGGAAAGCGCGGCAGCCAGCTCGCTGCCGCGCATCCATCCGCGTTCGCCGCTCAGACAGGCGACGATATGCTGTTGGCGCTCCCGTGACACCGCGAACGCCCGCCCTTAGAACGCCGGCAGAACGTCCTGGCCGTAGGTCTTCTCCAGGTAGTCCTTGAAGTCGTCGGACTGCAGCACCTCGACGAGCGCCTTCACGGCCGCATCATCCTTCTTCTTGGGCGTCGTGCAGATGATGTTGGCGTACTGCTCGACCGCCGTAGAGCCCGTCTCCTCGTGGGCAAGCGCATCCTTCACGTGGTAGCCCGCCTCGATGGCGTAGTTACCGTTGATGACGGCGAAATCGACCGACTCGAGCGCGCGCGGCACCGCAGCGGCCTCGAGCTCCTGGAACGAGATGTTGTGCGGGTTGTCGGAGATGTCCTTGGGCGTCGCCTCGAGGTTCTCGGGGTCCTTCAAGGTGATCAGACCCAGATCCTGCAGCAGCAGCAACGCGCGGCCCTCGTTGGTGGGGTCATTTGGAATGGCGATGGAGGCGCCGTCGGCGATCGCGTCCAGGTCCTTGGAGCGGCCTGCGTAGACGGCCATCGGCTCGTAGTGAATCGCGCCCGCGGACACCAGGTCGGTGTCGTTCTCCTTGTTGTAGTTATCCAGGTAGTTGATGTGCTGGAAGTAGTTGGCGTCAACCGAGCCGGACGTGGTGTCGCGGTTGGGCAGGATGTAGTCGGTGTACTCCTTCACCGTCAGCTCGATGTCCTGCTCCTTGAGCTTGTCGGCGGCGAAGTCGTTCAGGATCTCGGCATGAGGCGTGGGGCTCGCCGCAACGGTGAGCTTGGTCGATGCGCTCGAAGCGGACCCGGAGCCCGTGCCCGTGCCGCCGCACCCGGCCAGGCCGCCCAGAGCGACGAAGCCCAGGCCGGCGACGGTGCCCTTCAAAAGCGAGCGACGGGAGATGGAAGCGTTGAAGTTCTGCATGATGAATTCCTTTCAGGATGTGAAGACGAGGGTGCCGAACGCGCCGGGTGCGGCACCGCGCAAGCGCGCTAACGATGGTCGATGCGGCGCGCGATCAGATTGCATACGGATTGAATGAGCTGCACGAGCATCACCAAAAGCACCACGGTCGCGATCATGACATCGTTCTCGTAGCGGTAGTACCCATAGCGGATGGCGATGTCGCCCAAGCCGCCGGCACCCACCGCGCCGGCGATGGCAGTGTAGCCCAGCACGGCGATCAGCGTCACCGCGACGCCGCGCACGATGCTCGGGGCAGCCTCGGGCAGCAGCGCCGAGAACACGATGCGCGGCACACTCGCCCCGCAGGCCTCGGCAGCCTCGACCACCTCGCGGCTCACCTCGGCGAGCGACTGCTCCACCATGCGCGCCACGAACGGGGCCGTGGCCACCACCAGCGGCGGGATCACGCCCACCACCCCGGTGGAGGTCTGCACGAGCGCCTGGGTAACCGGCATGAGCGCGATCAGTAGGATGATGAACGGCAGCGAGCGGCCGATATTCACCACCCAACCCAGCACCGCGTTGAGCACCGGGATGGGGCGCAAGCCGCCCGGGGCCGTGAGGTGCAGCACCACGCCCAGCGCGATGCCGATCACATACGCGATCGCTGTGGAGACGAACACCATGACGAGGGTGTCGGCCGTGCCTTGCGCCAGCAGCGCGCCGAACTCGGAGATGAACTCGTTAAGCATCCCACTCCACCTTTCCAAGCAGCACGCGGGTTGCCTCGGCGACAGGAGCCTCGAACACGCGCTCCACCGGTCCCCGTTCCACCACGTGCCCGTGCTCGAGCACCGCCACGTTCTTGCAGATCTTCTTCACCACATCCATGGAGTGGGTGATGACCACCAGGGTCACGCCCGTCTCGCGGTTGATGTCGCGCAGCAGCTTCAAGATCGTGTTCGTGCTGTCGGGGTCGAGCGCCGAGGTGGCCTCGTCGCACAGGATGACCTCCGGCTCGCAGGCCAGGGCGCGGGCAATCGCCACGCGCTGCTGCTGGCCGCCGGAAAGCTGGCTGGGGTAACTCGATGCCTTCTCCCGCAGGCCCACGCGGTCGAGCAGGGCAAGCGCGCGCTCGCGGTTTTCAGGCGTCACCTTGCCGGTGGCGGCGAGAAACGGGAAGCACACGTTATCCAGCACGGTCTTTTGCGCGAGCAGACCGAAGCTCTGGAAGATCATGGCAACCCGGCGGCGGTAGACGCGCAGGTCGGTGCCGGAAAGCGCGGTCACGTCGCGGCCGTCGACCACGATCTTGCCCGCGGTTGGCTGCTCAAGCAGGTTGATGGTGCGCACGAGCGTGGACTTGCCGGCGCCGCTCATGCCGATGATGCCGAAGATGTCGCCGTCGGCGATCTCGAGGTTGATGTCCTCAAGCGCCTGCACGCAATCGGCGTCCGCGCGGGACCCCGACACCTCGAATGTCTTTGAAACATGCTGGATGCTGATCACGAGTGAAACTCCGCTCGATGATGGTCTGCGAAAAAAGAAGGCGGGCTGACTCCCGCCGGAGACAGCCTAGCAGGGCGCCCGGTCTCCGTCTAGCCGTGCTATCGGCACAGCAGGTCAGAGTGCCCGGGCGAGGGCATCTCCATGACCATCATCGCGATATGTCCACCAAACGTAATCATGGGGTTTAGCTTAGCAGCACGCCGGAGTGCTCACAACCTATGAAACACACCTGCAATAAAGAGAGGCGCGTGCAACCGCATGTCACTCGGCGGCGTGCTTCTGGCTCGCCTCGAACTCCTCGCGCGTCACCACGTCCTCGATGCGCAGGTTGATGCCCGCAACCTCCAGACCGGTCATCGCGCTCAGGCGCTCGGTCACGCGCTCCTTCACGTCCTCGAAGATTGCCGGCGCGAAGCAGCCGTACTCGATGATCACCGAGATGTTCACGATCACGCGGTTGTCGTCGGTCACATCCACGGTCACGCCCTTGGTCAGGCGCTCGGCGCCAAACTGCTCCTGCACGAAGTGCATGAGGTTGCCCTTCATGCCCAGTACGTGCGGGACCTCGCGCGTGGCCATGGCCACAATCTTCTCGATCACGCCGTTGGAGTAGGTGAGCGAATCCTCCGACTCCTCAAGCTCCTCGACAACCGCCGCCTCCGCAGCGGGCGCCTCCGGCGTCGATGCGCCCTCGTCAGCAGCCACCGGCGCCGCAGACGCGCCCTCCGCGGCTGCAAGCTCCTGCTCGCGCGCCGTATCGGCATCCGCCTGCTCGTTGTTCTCAACCATCTCAGCCATGGGATCTTCCCTTCTCTCGCGCCGCCCCGCATGCGGCAACAGACCGCACAGCGGTCCCGCTCACATTCCTACCGTCGTTTGCCGAACATGCGGCTCAGCGTATCGGACCCGCCGTGCTCGCGATCGCGCGCCCGGCCGATGAGGGCGCCGATGCCGGCAAACACCGCCATCACGATCGTGGCCCACAGGCCGCACCACAGCACGAGCACCGCGATCACCAAGCCCAACAGGCCGTAGAGCACCGCATGGGGATTGGAGTCGGCGAACTCCCAGGCACGAGCGCCGAAGTTCCTGAAAAACCCGATCGTCGTATCCTGGAACCCGTGCGCGGAGGCACCTGCAGAGCCGGATGCCCGCTCGGATGATGATGCCGCCGAGGCGCCGTTTGCCCCGGTGTCCGAGGCCGGCTCCTGCTCGATCACCGGCTTCGGGGCCCGGGGCGTCCCGTTTCTGCTCTCACTCACCGTGTCTCCTCCTTGGATACAACCACCGTCTTGCTCGGCAGGAACCGCACGCGCACGCGTGCCACCTCGCAGCCGAGCATCTGCTCGCATGCCGTCTGCACCCGCTGCTGCACGCGATGCGCCATGCCCTCCAGGCCGCAATTCACCAGCGCTATCGCCTCAACAGAGACGCGCACGCCGTCGTCGCCGCGGCCTGTGGGCCGCGCTTCGACGTGCTCGACCAGCACGTCGCGCTCCGCGGCGGCCGCGCGCGCAACCGAGGCAATCGCTGCACACGTCACCTCGATGTCCTCGCGGCCATGGGGGCGCACGCAGCGGGGCTCGGGCTTATCGAGGATGATCCAAACGAGCACGAGTGCCATCTGGAGCACCACGATCGCCAGGCACACCGCCACGGCCACGCGCACCCATGGAACCTGCAGCGCCCCGGCAAGCCGTTCGTCCTCGGGACCGAAGAGCAAAAGCGCGAGCAGGCCCGCCACCACCGTGCCCGCAAGCAGGTAGAGCGCAAGTCCCGCCTTTCTGATACCCCTCATGGTCCTCCTCTTCTCATAGGCGCCGCGGCGCAGGTTCATCTCTTGTACCCACTGGGGCACGTGCGGCAACCGTCGTCGCACACCTCACGATACCATGCGCAATCTCCCCACCAGTACGCGCACACGCGCACGTTGAATGCATACGATACGAGCCGGGCCCGCACAGCACGGACCCGGCTCGACCTGCATCAACCGATACGAATCGGTCGCACTCAACCGAGGCGTCTACTCCTCCTCGAGGGCAGCGAGGACCTCGTCGGTCATATCCATCGTGGAGTACACGTCCTGGACGTCATCGAGCTCCTCCAGGCGGTCGATCAGACGCTGGACCTTCTTGGCGTCGGCCGCGGCCACCGCCGTGGGCGTGGTGGGAACCATCGTGAGCTCGGCGCCCTTTACCTCGATGCCCTGGGCCTCCAGACCCTTGGACACGGCCATGAGGTCACCCGGAGCGGTCCACACGATCCACTCCTCGCCGGCGTCCTCGTAATCGTTGCCGCCGGCCTCGTCGACCGCCATCATGAACTCCTCCTCGTCCCCGGCAGCGCCGTTGGAGATCATGGTCTCCTTCTTGGCGTTCGGATCGAGGATCTCCTTGGCGAGGACGACCTGGCCGCGGCGCTCGAACTGGAACGCCACCGAGCCGGAGGTGCCCAGGTTGCCGCCCGCATGGCTGAACGCGGAGCGCACGTCGGCCGCGGTGCGGTTGCGGTTATCGGTCAGGCACTCGACGTAGACGGCCACGCCCGCCGGGCCGTAGCCCTCGTAGACGATATTCTCGTAGACGGCGGCGTCGGCACCGGCACCGAAGGCCTTGTCGATGGCGGCCTTGATCTTGTCCTTGGGCATGGACTGGGCCTTGGCCTTGGCCACGGCGGCAGCAAGGCTGGCGTTGTTCTCCGGGTTGGGATCGTTGCCGAGGCGAGCGGCAACCGTGATGTTGCGGCTCAGCTTGGAGAACAGGGCGGAACGCTTGGCGTCCTGCGCACCCTTGCGATGCTTGGTTGTGGCCCACTTAGAGTGTCCGGACATACGAATCTCCTTCGGTTATCCCAGCCCGCCGACCCTGTATTGGCCGCGAGCACGTACATACATACGATAGTGCATGATATACCCATCACCGCCGCCGCGAAAGTACCACTTCGCACGCGCACGCGATGCACACCGCACCTGCGGCTCTGCACCCGGCTTCAATGCGAGCAGGACCGCCGCCGCGCCCCCCCCCTTCGCATGACGGCAGCGCCCTACGACACCATCCCATTCATGCACCGACAATACCCCGCGGCGCCCGCGCCCGGCACCCGGCACATGGACACCCCTGCACCGAGCCGGCCGCCCCCGGTGCATGCGACACAAAACCGGCCGACTCCGACACAGCGGCACCGCAGCGCACCTACCTGCCCTGCCGCCCTTCATCGCGCCAGAGCATCCGCGGCCACACCAGCGCCACCGGCACCGCGAAGGGCAGCGCCAGAATCGCCGGATAGAGGTAGCGCATGTAGGTGGAGCCGTTGCACGGGCCGATGAGGCACACCGCCAGCACGCCCAGCAGCGGCACCATGAGCGCCAGGCCCCGCCACTGCCGCTCGCGCAGCAGGTATACGCAGGCCGCCAGCAGCAGCCACACGTAGGTCGACGAGCTCAGCAGCAGGGAGAGCAGCGGGATGCGCTGGATGGCCACGCGGTAGAGCGTGACCGCATGCCCGCAGGCGCGCACCAGGCCGCTATCGACAGGATGGAAGTCGAAGTACGCGCGGTTGCTCGGGCGCGCCATGGTCTCGGCGCTCGTCACCACGTCGTAGGTGAACACGTCCCGGCTGCTGGGATAGAAATACCCATAGTAGTTGTTCGCCACCGCCGAGAGGTAACTGCCGGGGTCCTGGACGAGCATCTGGGCCCACACCCGCAGGTAGGCGGCGAGCTGCCCGGGCGTGGCGTCCTCGTTGTAGCCGTTTTTGACCGCATCGGATTTATCCGGATCGTACCGGCTGGCGAGCGTGCCGTACCCCAGCACGGCATCGATCGCGGCGCGCTGCTCGTCGGTGACCGTGCCGTCCGACGCCCCGGTGCCGTCCGTGATGCCGGCGGCGGCCCCGTCGTGCTTGAGGACGTAGCGGGCCGTCTGCTGAAACGGAATCGAGAGTACCTCGCGGCGGCTGCCCGGCGTGATGTCGAGCGCCGGCATGACCACGCGCGTGAACACCATGTTGGCCGCCACCGCCACCGCGACCACCGCCACGGCGCCCATCCACACTCGCAACACGCGCCCGGCCTCACGGGAACTGCTGCGAGCCGCCCGCCTCGTGGCAGCGATGCCGAAGCCCGCCACGAGCACGCCGGCGGCCAGCGGGAACACGACGCCGCCGTTGCGCAGAAACGCGCAGCCCACGCATCCCGCCGCGAGCACCGCCCAGTCGCGGCGGCGCATGCGCACCGCACCCGCCACGCCGGCCAGGCGCACGCCCGTAGCACCCGAGGCCTCGATGGACAGCTGCGGGGCCGCGGCCGGGCGCAGCGCGGCGAGCAGCACCGCCGTCTGCACCACCAGCGCGGCGAACGCATCGCCGAACAGCACGTCTTTGGTGATAAGGACCGCATAGTTGGAAAACAGCGGCATCCCGACGAAGAACAGCAGCACCGCCGCGCGCGGCACGAGCCCCACGCCGAAGCGACGCAGGCTCGCCACCAGATAGGCAACCGTGACGGCCGTCACGGCGAACTGGAGGGTCGTGTAGATGAGCAGGCCGGCGTTCTCGCTGCCGAACAGGTGCATGCCCAGCTCGACACAGGTGCCCAGCAGCGCCGTATGGGCCACCGGATGATGCCCGTTGAGCAGCACCTGCGGGTTGATGAGATTGAGGTAGTCGCTCGTGCCGTTCGGCAGGTTGAACCACTGGCGAATCTGCGCGCCGGTGTCCCCCATGAACAGGCCGGGCATGCTGGCGAGAAACGTCGGCAACCAGGCCAGCAGGACAACCAGCAGCGGAACGGCGAAGGGATGCCGGTTGAGCAGCACGTCGGCCAGGCGCCACACGCGCCCGTAGCGGCCCTCGGTAAACGGCAGCCGATGCCGGCCGAACCAGTCGAATGCCTCGAACAGCAGCGTCAGGCCCGTGACGCCCAACACCGTCCAGCCTGCGCCTGCGATCGCAGATTCGATCGCCTGGCTGATGCCGCCGAGCACGAGCCGCGCGCTGTCGGTCATGTCGTAGCTTTTCCCGAACACCATGCAGGCGGCAAAGGCCACCGCCGGCAGCGCAACCGACGGGCGCAGGCGCTCGCTGCGCCCGAACAGCACATAGCGCACGGGCAGCACCAGCAGGCAGGCGAGCGCGAGCAGCAGCACCGCATCGGTGTGGCCCGCAAAGGACAGCAGAACCTCGTAGCAGATATACAGGGCGCCGGTGGCGGACGGGTCGAGCTCGCGGATGGCCCCGTAGCTGGCCTGGGTGGGGTCCATGGAGATCGCGGCGGTGGCCACAAGCGCCAGCGCGAAGGCGGCAAGCGTCTGCCCGGCCGTGTAGGAGCGCAGCCAGCGCTCCCAGCCCGCCGTATCTGCCGTGCCTGCCGCGCGGCGCCGAGGTGCCCTCCGACCGCCTGCCTGCCCGCCCGGGCGCCCGCCCGCCTGATCAGCCATGATGGATGCGCGTTCCTACAGGGATTCGATGGCCGCGATGACCTCGTTCACGTAGCGCTCGCACAGCTCCATGGTGGGAGCCTCGACCATCACGCGCACGAGCGGCTCGGTGCCCGAGGCACGCACGAGCGCACGACCGTCGCCCTCGAGCGCGGTGGACACCGCCGCGGTGGCCTCCTTGACCACCGGGCTCTCCATCACCGCGTGCTTGTCGGCCACCTGGATGTTCTTCAGCAGCTGCGGATAGATCGTCAGCGGCTCGGTGAGTTCGGAAAGCGGCTTGCCGGTCTCCACCATCACCTGCATCATGCGCAGGCTCGTGTTGATGCCGTCGCCCGCCGCGCTGTACGCCGAGAAGATCACATGCCCGCTCTGCTCGCCGCCCAGGCCGTAGCCATGCTCGGTCATGCAGGCGCTCACGTACTTGTCGCCCACGTCGGTGGTCTCAAAGGACAGCCCCAGGCGCTCGAGCGCCTTGTACAGGCCGATATTGCTCATGACGGTGGTGACCACGGTGTTATCGGGCAGCTCGCCCTTGGCGGCGAGGTGTGCACCACATACGTACATGATGGCGTCGCCGTCGCACACGTTGCCGTACTCGTCCACCGCGATGCAGCGGTCGGCGTCGCCGTCGTAGGCGAAGCCCACGTCGAGCCCCTCCTCGCGCACGAACGCCTGCAGGCGCTCGATGTGGGTGGAGCCGCAGGCCATATTGATGTTGAAGCCGTTGGGCTCGTCGCCGATCACGTGCACCTCGGCACCGAGCTGGCGGAACACCTCGGGCGCGATCGGCGTCGCCGCACCGTTGGCGCAATCCAGGCCCACGCGGCGGCCCTCGAGCGAAAACGGGGCCGACTCGACGAGTGCCTCGGTGTAGCGGACGCGGCCCTCGACGTAATCCACCGCGCGACCGATCTGCTCGCCGCAGGCCAGCGGCACTTCGAGCTCGCCATCGATATAGGACTCGACCTGCTCGAGAATCTCGGGGCTCATCTTGTAGCCGCCCGAGTCGATCAGCTTGATGCCGTTGTCGTGGAAGGGGTTGTGGCTGGCGGTGATCATGATGCCGCAGTCGAAATCCCCGTGGCGGACCACGTAGCTCACCGAGGGCGTAGTGGTCACGCGCAGCGCATAGGCGTCCGCGCCGCTTGCCACCAAACCGGCCATCAGGGCGTTCTCGAACATGTAGCTCGAACGGCGCGTGTCCTTGCCGATGACCACCTTGGTCTTGCGGTCGAGCCGCAGCCCGTAGTACCAACCGATGAACCGGCCGATCTTGAACGCGTGATCGACCGTCAGCCCCACGTTCGCCAGGCCGCGAAAGCCGTCCGTCCCAAAGTACTTCATCCAAGGCCCCATTTCAGTGATCGGGTTTCGTACCCTGCCATGCTACTTGCAGACGCCCCGCTTTTCCAGACGGGCGCGCGCATCCGCACAGAAAGAGACGATGCGGGGCGGCCGGATGGCGCCGCGGAGCGCGCCCCGATGCACGCGGCCGCGCTACACCGCGGAACGCGTCCTTAATCCAGGCGCGCCCGCTGCGGACGGTGCGCGCGGTACGCATAGACCAGCAGCGCGGCCCCGCCCACGATGAGCGGCAGGCTGAGCAGCTGTCCCATGGTGATGAAGCCGAACAGGTACCCCAGCTGCGCATCGGGCACGCGCACGAACTCAACCAGGAAGCGCACGATGCCGTAGCCCATCACGAACACGCCGAGAAACGCCCCCTGCGGCGGCAGCTGTTTCTTCCGGCTCATCGCATACAGGATGGCAAACAGCACGATCCCCTCGAGCAGCGCCTCGTAGAGCTGGGAGGGGTGACGCGGCGTGGTGCCCGCCGCACCGCCGAACACCACGCCCCAGGGCAGGTCGGTGGGCTTGCCCCACAGCTCGCCGTTCACGAAGTTCGCGCAGCGGCCCAGGCACAGGGCGAGCGGAGCGCCCACCACGGCCATGTCGGCCACGGTCCAGGCCGACAGCCGCAGCGCCCGGCATGCCAGCACGCCGCCCGCGATACCGCCCACCAGACCGCCGTGGAAGCTCATGCCGCCCTGGTTCACCGCGAGGATCTCCAGCGGGTGCGCGAAATAGTAGCCGTCTCCGTAGAACACCACGTAGAACAGGCGTGCACCGATCAGCAGGCCAAACACCACGCCGATGACGACGCTCATCACGTCATCGACCGAAAGCCCCATCTTCCAGCGGCGCTGCGTGCGGTACAGCATGACGCCGGCGACGATCGAGCCGGCTATGTAGGCCAGGCCGTACCAGTAGATGGTGATGGGACCGGCCGAGAACGCGACCGGATCGAGGCTATGGTACAGATCGTTGAGCACAGATGCCCTCTTTCTCGGTATGGTGGCGGGCGGACGCTACTGCGCCGCGCGCATGCGGTCGGCGAGCGGGCGGCCGGCGGTGGCCCCACGCTGCCCCTGGTAGTGGCTCCCCAGCTCAGGCGAGCCGTAGGGCACGTCCACCGGCGAGGACATGCGCTCGAAGGAGATCTGACCGATCCGCATGCCGGGGCGCAGCAGGATGGGCAGGGTTGCCACGTTCGACAGCTCGAGCGTCACCTGCCCGGTCCAGCCCGGGTCGATGTAGCCGGCGGTGGAATGGATCATCAGGCCCAGGCGGCCGAGCGAGCTTTTGCCCTCCAGCTTGGCCAGGATATCGTTGGGAACCGTGATGCACTCGAGCGTGGTGCCCAGGGCGAACTGGCCCGGATGCAGCACGAAGGCATCGTCGTCCGCGATCACGATGCGCTCGGTGAGGTCGGGCTGATCGCGCTCGGGATCAATCGCCACATGGCTCGAATTGCGGAACACCCGGAAGTCGCTGCCCAGGCGCAGGTCAACCGAGGCCGGCTGGATAAACCGGTCGACGGTCGGCTCGATCGCTATGCGGCCGCTTGCCATCTCGATCTTGATATCGTGGTCCGAAAGCACCATGGCTGCCTCCTATACCGCAGCGCCCGCCGCCGCAACAGGGCAGCGGGCGCACAACCCGTGGTTCCTAGAACGGCGCGTACTCGTCGTACAGGTCGTCTGCGGCCTCGCCGCCGCCCACCTGCTCCACGCGCGTCACCCCGGGCACATGCTCTTTCAGGATCCGCTCGATGCCCATGGACAGGGTGAGCGAGCTCATCGGGCAGCCGGCGCAGGCGCCCTGCAGCTCAAGCTGCACCACGCCTTCATCGTCCACGCCGATATAGGTCATGTCACCGCCATCCGCCTGCAGGTTGGGGCGAATCTCCTCGAGCACCTCTTTCAGGAGCTTTTCATTCACAGCCACGGTGGGCTCCTTTCGTCGTTACAGCAGCTCGAAATCGTACCACATGCTGATACCCAACCGCGGCGGTCGCAAATCACGGCAACGCAGCAGGCTGCCGACACGGTCGCCGACAGCCTGGAGATACGACGCGAGCACGCATCGGGTTATGTGTGTCGAGGCGCCTAGACGAGCGTCCAGGTGGCCGCGCGCGTTCTGGCCGCCAGGAAATCGGCATAGATGCCGGGAACCGCGGCAAGCTGCTCATGGGTTCCCTGCTGAGCGACCTGACCATCCGCGATGACGAGGATCTGGTCGGCCGAGGTCACCGTCGAGAGCCTATGGGCGATGGAGATAACGGTTTTACCCTCGGTGAGCTCATCCAGCGCCTTCAAGATCTCGTGCTCGTTTTCCGGATCAACCGAGCTGGTCGCCTCGTCGAGCAGGATGATCGGTGCGTCCTTCAGCAGGGCGCGCGCGATGGAGATGCGCTGCCGTTCGCCGCCCGACAGGCGGCTGCCGCCTTCGCCCACACGCGTTTGGAACCCCTCGGGAAGAGCCTGGATGAATTCCTCGCACCGGGCACGGCGGGCCGCCTCGACAACCTCCTCGTCGGTGGCACCGGGACGGGCGATGCGGATGTTGTCCATCACCGTCTCATCGAACAGGTACACATCCTGGAACACCAGGGAAAGCTGCGAAAGCAAGGTGTCGGTCTGATAGTCCTCGATTCCGGCGTCCCCTAACCCGATGCGGCCGGCCTGGGGATCCCAGAAGCGCGCGATTAGGTTCACGATCGTGGTCTTACCCGAACCGGACGGGCCGACGATCGCGGTCTTGGAGCCTGCGGGGATCTTGAAGGAGATGTCCTTGAGCACCGGGCGCGCCGCGTCATACCCAAAGGTCACGTGATCGAAGGTGATATCCGCATCACGGGGTGCAGACGCGCGGGCGCCGTCGGCGATGGCAGGAATGGCGGCCAGGCGATCCAAGTTGCGCATCGCTGCGGGGACGCGCGCGGTGAGCATAGCCGTGATCGTAAGCGCCTGCATGCCCGCAAAGAGCATGGGGCCAACGGCCGCCAGGGTGAGCGCGGACGGCAAGGCGATCTCGCCCGTGGCGCTGAGCCATGCGGCGCACACCGCCACCACAGAACTTGCCACCAGCGTCAGCAGCGTGTAGAGCTTCTCGTGGAGCGAGTAGCGCGTCTCCGCCCGCACCTGCTGCTCCTTCAAGGCATCTGCGGCCGAGGAGAAGGCGCCGTGGATACGCTCCACCGCCCGCCCCCCGCGCGCCGGGAACGTGCGCAGCACCGACATGCCGCGCAAGCTGTTCGTGAACGCGGCGGACAGCTGCGCCTCGCAGGCGTACAGGCGGGGCATCTCGACCGCGCCCATCTTGTACACCAGGCGCGAGGCCGCGACCACCACGATGAGCAGCACGAGCGCTATCACACCCAGCTTTCCGTTCGTGCCGAAGATGCCCAGAAGCACGAAGAAGCCCGAGGCGTATGCCTGGATATAGGACTGGATCAACATGGTGGAGAACGACTCGACCTGATCGACCGTCGTGGTGACGCCGAACAGCAGACCGGCCAGGCTCTCCTCGCTCAAAAAGCCCATCGGCGCGGTCTTGAGGCTGCGGGCGATCTTGATGCGGTAAGCGCAGTACGCCTTGAACGACTCTCCCGCCGAGCCCACGTTGTATCCCCACCCGAAGAGGAACGAGACGAGAAACCCTATGGCAAGCACGCCGGCCAGCATCCACGCACGCGCGGGCGTGAGATCGCGGACCCATAGGAATCCAAGGTATATAGCTATGAAGCTGATGAGGGTTCCCAGATGCTGCACCACGCCGCTTGCGATACCCAGAAGATACCGACGCGGTGAAGGCGTTTGACGGCGAATGGATCCGATCAGGCTCATGTTAGAGCTCCTCTCCATTGAAACGCTTCCACATGTTCTTGTAGAGGGAACTCGATGCCACGAGCTCATCGTGGGTTCCCTGGGCTGCAACCCGACCATCTTCGATGACGACGATCTTGTGCGCGCCCTTGATCGTATTCAGACGATGCGCCACCACGATCAGGCTGCGGCCGCGCACCACCTCGCCAATGGCCTCCTGGATCTGCGCCTCGTTTTCCGGATCGGTGTAGGCGGTCGCCTCGTCCAAGATGACGAACGAGGACGGCTTCAGGATCGCCCGGGCCAGCGCGATGCGCTGCCGCTCGCCACCGGAGAGCAGGTCTCCGGCCTCTCCGGCATCGGTGTCGTATCCCTGCGGAAGCCGGCTGATGAACTCGTCGCAGCGGGCCGCCACGGCAGCGCGCCGTATCTGCTCATCGGTCGCATCTGGAAGCCCCAGCCGGATATTGTCGCGGATGGTGCCCTCGAACAGGTAGGTGTCCTGCGCCACGTAGGAGATCTCCTCCATGAGCTGATCGAGCGGCATCTGGCGCAGGTCGCACCCGCCCAACGAAACCGATCCGGCGTCGGGGTCCCAAAACGAGGCGACGAGCCGTGCGATCGTGGACTTTCCCGAACCCGAAGGCCCCACGAGCGCCGTGACCTCTCCGCGCTGCGCCGTGAGGCTCACGCCGTGCAGCACCTCCGTACCCTCGGAATAGGAGAAGCGAACATCGGAGAACTCCACGCCCCGGGCCGGGTCCAGCTCGGCGCGCTGGTGCGCATCCGGACGCTCAAGCTCGGGATAGTCGAGCAGGGTCCTGATCTCCGCCCAACTGGGAGCCGTCATCTGGAACAACTCGAAACACGACATCAGCAGATAACAGTGCTGCAGGATGCCCAACGGCAGCGTCAGGCACAAACCCAGCTCGAACGCTGACAGCGCACCTGCTGAGAACAGGACGAACGCAACGGGGACCACCGCCAGAAACGGCGAGGCCATGGCCGCGAACAGGGCGGCGTTGCCCACCCACGAGCGCCGCCACCACGCCATCGTGCTGTCCTGGTAGAAGCGCGCGCTCTCGGCGAATCGGCTAAACGATGCATCGGTCTGCAAAAACGCCTTGATGACCGGAATGCCCCGAATGTACTCGGCGGCACGGGACGCCAAGGCCGCCTTGGAGCTCATCCACAAGAACATGCGCGGTTGGTAGTTGCCCATCGAGATGCCCATGCCGATGACCGCCAGCGGCACCGGCGCCAAGGTAGCCAGCCCAACGCGCCAGTCGATGACGAACAGCACGATCAAAGCGGCCAGCGGCACCGTCATGCGACCGGGGAACTCGGGCATGATATGGGCCACCCAGTCCTCCAAGCTGCCCACGCGATCCAGCACCAGCGAGCGGACATAGCCCATCGGATGCTCGATAAGATAGCCTTGCGGAACGCGTCCCAGGCGCTCGAAGAGCACACGTCGCAGGTTGCTGATCGCGGCAAAGGAGATCTTGTGCGACATGAGGCTGCTCGCCGCCGTGAGCGCCAGGTGCAGCACAAGGGCCAGCAGCGTGACGGCGGTGGCCAGGAACAGGTCCTCGTACCGGGGCGCTCCGCCTTGCGCCGCCTGCCATATCCACGACAGGACATAGGCGGCATATACCGCACTCGCCAGCGACAGGGCGTATCCCACAACCGACAGCACGATGGAGACGCCCATGCGGCTCCATGCGGCCCCCGAGTAGGCAAAGAACTCCTTGGTGAAGGTCACCACATCGATGGGCTCCTCCAAGCTCCTGCCCACGCGTTCTTCGATCTGTGCCCATACGTCATCGGGGACATCGAACCCCAGGTTCGCCACCCCGTCCAGCAGTTCCTTGCGCTTGGCTTGCGGGTCTGACGCCGACTTCGCCATGTCAACCTCCCAACACACTCGTGTGCGCGGGCGTGCTCCGCGCACCCATCGTATCCGTATATAAGTTACGTATGGTTAACTATTTTTGTCAAGCAGCGAGACCGGGGGGTACCGGTTTTGAATGACCCGGTACCCCCCTCCCCCGCAACCTGGGATTATATTGTTTGTACAGGCTGTCTCTCCGCCCGCTTCTCAACACCGGGATGAACCCGGAAGCCCACATGGCATCCCGCACCCTGCTTGCGGGCGCGTGTGAGCACAGGCAGGCAGTCTCCTTAAGCCAGAAGCCCCGTCGCAACCGACACCAGCGCCACCAGCACGCCCACGATCGATTCGCCGCCGATGATGCCCGAAGCGATCAGGGTGCCGCGCTCGTCATCCGCGGCAACCTGCCGGGCTGCTGACGCAGCGTCAACCCCTTGCAAGCGAGACGCCCGTGCGGCGCACACCCGGTTATAGACCGCGCGGATCGCCGCGCCCACGCAGGCCGTCGCAGACATGTAGAACGGCAGGTAGACGCCGAGGCCCAGCATCATCGCAGGCACGCGCAGGCAGTGCAGCACCACGCCGGCGCCAAGCCCCGCCGCAAACGCCGGCAGGCACGGGATGCCCGCCATCATCGTAGCCACCACGCTGGCCTGGGCCGACACGAATAGCTTGCCCGGCCCGAACGCCTCGGGCCCGTAGGCGGCGAACAGCGTCAGCATGGTTGCCACCGCAACCACGGTGCCCAGCAGCGCACCGATCGTCTGGCCGGCCCACATCGCGCGCGGGCTCGTGCCCAGCAGCGCACCGGTCTTGAAGTCGCTCATCACGTCGCCCGCAAGCCCGCAGGCAACCGCCACCACACCGGCCACATACAGCAGCCTCACCGGCGTCGCATCCGAGATTGCCGCCACCGCCAAAAGGGCGATGAGGCCGAAAATCTCCATGGGGTCGATGCCGGTGCTGCCCACCGACTGCGCGCTCATGATTGCGGTCACGAACGCGAGCGCCACCAGCGCCAGTGCGGCCACCGGCGCCAGCCCCAGCACCATGCATGCGAGCAGCGCCGCCGCCGCAACCATGAGCGCCAGCCCGCCTGCATCGACGCGCGAGAAGCGCCGGGCGCCCGAGGCGGCGTGGCCGGCAGGCTGAGCAGGCGAAGCCGACGCGTCGACCTCCGCCGCATGATCCGCATCGGCCATCGCGCCGGCCGCAGGGGCCGTTGCCGAGGCGGCCGCATCCGCATCGCCGGCCGCGGCACCACGACGCCACACGCCCGCCGCTTTCGGCAGGATGTCGCGCACCACCACGCCAACGCCCGAGCCCATCATGAGCCCCATACCCAGACTCGCCACGATGCCCTGCGCCGTAGCGGCATCGAACGCGCCAGTCAGCGCACCAATGACGGGAATGCCCACGTTGCCCGCCACGGCGCCGATCAGCCACAGCACCGCTGAGGCTCCACCCAGCAAAAAGCCAACCGACACCAGCATGGGCGAGTTGTAGAGCGCCACACTCGCCCCCGGCACCGACAGGTTGGCGAACAGGGCGGGCACCGCCCCCACCACATCGCGCAGCACGCACCACGCGCCGGCCAGGCCCATCGCCCCGAACAGCTTGCGGCCAACGCCGCCGCCGGCGCGCCCGGCCTCAAGCGTCTCGGCCGCCGCGACGCCGATCGGAAACTCCAGGTCCGACTCATCCACGAACCGACGGCGGATCAGGGCCGTAGCCACCAGGCCCAACAGCGTTCCGGCAAGCGCCGCGCCCAGAAGCGGCAGCCATCCGGTTGCCGACCCGTCGGGCGCCGAGCCGCCCATCATCCAGATCGCGGGGATGGTGAACGCCAGGCCGCCGGCCACCATCGACCCGGCAGACATGATGATCTGCGTGATATTCACTTCGTTCAGACTTGTTTTGCCCAGGGCGCGCAGCAGCACCAACGCCATCACCGAGGTGAAGATGGTCGGCCACGGCAGTGCACCCATCTTGAGCGCCGTGTACACCGACGACGCGGTGATGATCACGCAGCCCACGCACCCGATGGCGATTCCCGCCATGCTGATCTGCCCGCGCAGCATAGCGCGGCTTCCTTGCTTTTCCATAGATACTCCTTCGCATATCCGCTCCCCCTCGAATCGGGGAGTCGGGTTACGGTGTGGCGCGTACAGTATAATCGCCTTGACCGATCGCAACCAGGGAGGGTTCATGGAGCAGGCAGCGCGCACGCAGGTGATAGCCGTCGACGTGGGCAACACCACCACGGGGTTCGGCCTGTTCAGCATATCCGGCAGCAGCGCACCCGAGCTCATGGGCTCCTGCGAGCTCACCACGCCCGCACGCCTCACGGTCGACGAGGCGCGCATCCAGCTCGCGCAGGCGCTCAGCCTGCTGCCCGCCGCCGCGCCCGCCGGCGCCATCCTCTCCTGCGTGGTGCCCGCGCTTACCGGCAGCTGGCGCCACGCGCTAGCTGCGAGCTCGGCATCGCGCCCCCTCACCGTGGGCCCCGGCCTCAAAACCGGCCTAGCCATGCGCTACGACGACCCGGCCGAGGTGGGTGCCGACCGCATCGCCGACGCCGTGGCGGCGCGTGCCTCATACGGAGCGCCCGCCATCGTGGTCGACCTGGGCACCACCACCAACATCGAGGTCATCGATGCGTCGGGGGCGTTCGCTGGCGGCATCATCGCGCCCGGCGCCGCGCTCGGGGCGCGCTCTCTCGCCGACGCCGCGGCGCGCCTGCCCGTCATCGAGCTCATGCGCCCCAAACGCGCCATCGGCCGCAGCACGCGGGAGGCGATGCAGGCCGGCATCGTACTGGGCGAGGCGGCGCGCATCGACGGTCTGCTCGACGCAGTCCTCCGTGAGCTGGAAGCGGACGCCCCCATCGTGATCACGGGGGATAACGCCGTCGGCATCGCCAAGCTCCTCCAGCACCGCACGACCGTCGACGCCTCCCTCACCCTGCGCGGCCTCGCGCTGCTGTGGCAGGCCAACCAGCGTCGATAGCCTGGAAACAAACTGTAACCGCAGCTACTCCCCTACCTGTTCAAGCAGGCGGCGCAGCTTCTTGTCGAACGTCAGCACCTCGGCGCCCTCCACCTCCTTTGCAGCAGCGAGCACGCAGTCCACGAAATCGAACGAACTCGCACGGTAGAACCCAAGGGCTGTTGCCGCCACCCGCTTCCGCCGGCAGTCCACCTCGTCAAGCAGCAGGCCCAGACTCTCGGCGATCAGCGAGCGCGGCACCTGGTAGACCCCTTCCAGCACGTATACGCACTCGGCGATCACCTCAACGGTGACCTCAGCCCCGCGCATCACCGCAGCCGCCACCTCATCGGCCTGGTCCTGCACATCCTCGAGCACGTAGCGCAGCACCGCGTTCGCATCAAGCACCACGGCCATGTTTTGCCATCACCGCCCGTGCAAACGCGCCTGCCTCATCACGGCGCCGCTCAGCGCTGGCGAACTCAGCCAGAGAGCCGCGCGCTCGGGTTGTTCTCGGAGGCGTATCCGGCAAGGGAACCAGTAAAGCAGCAGGTCGGTTGTACCGCATCAGCACACACGAATCTCGCGACCCCTCAACACACGCCACCAGCGCACTCAGATTGGCCTTCGCGTCCGCCAGCCCAACGCGCTCCGCCCGTTCCACATCAACCGTCAGCGTTGTCATATCTCACCCTCTCGACGTCGGCTCTCTACTGCCACTGTAGCGCATAGGTGACCATAATGTTAGTCAACTTGAAAAGAAGTATGACCAACGCGCGTTGCCGGGCGGGACCCGCCTGCCCTACCCCGAAACGGGCGTGCGCGGCCGGGCGTTGCTGGGCGGGACTTGCCTGTCCTACCCCAAAACGGACGCGCGCTGCCCTGGAAGATCCCGCCCACCCCGCCCCTCCACACGGACGTGCGCGTCCTCGCCGCGCCCTGGCAGGCTGGCCAACGTCGATAGCCCCAGGACCGGCAGGCTGGCCAACGTCGATAGCCCCAGGACCGGCAGGCCAATCGGTGACGACAGCACGGGGACTTGCAGATCGCGTAACCAGATCTCCCCACTGGAACCCTGCTCGCCCGGCGTACTCCCCAAGCCGGACATTGGGTATACCCGTAGCACACCGCACAACCGCCCCGCGCACGCCTGAACCGCGAGGCCGCACGAAGGGAATCCCCATGAAGGTCATGCTTGTCAACGGCAGTCCCCACCAGCTCGGATGCACGCACCGCGCACTTGCCGAGGTGGCCGGCGCACTCGAGCAGGAGGGCATCGATACCGAGATCTTCTGGATCGGCGCCGCCCCCAAGGGCGGCTGCACCGCCTGCGGCGCGTGTCGCAAAACCGGGTCCTGCGTGCAGGCGGACCGTGTGAACGAGTGTCGCGAGCGGGCGCTTGAGGCCGACGGCTTCATCTTCGGCGCGCCGGTGCACTATGCGCATGCGGGCGCCGGCCTGCTTGGCTTCATGGACCGCCTGTTCTACTCAAGCGGGCAGGCGGGCAAGCCGCACCCCTTCCGCTTCAAACCTGCAGCCGCCGTGGTCTCCGCACGGCGCGCCGGCACCACCGCATCGCTGGACGACATCGCCAAGTTCTTCACCATCTCACAGATGCCCGTGGTGAGCTCGCGCTACTGGAACATGGTCCACGGATGCACCCCCGAGGAGGTTGAGCAGGACGAAGAGGGCCTGTGGACGATGCGCCAGCTGGGGCGCAATATGGCGTGGATGCTCAAATCCCTCGAGGCGGGCCGCGCTGCGGGCATCGAGCCGCCCGCGCAGGAGCCGGGCGTCTGGACAAGCTTCATCCACTAGTTACGCCGACTGCGGCCGAGGCCCCCGCCACGGCGGCGCGCACGCTCGCGCAGCGCCTCGGCCGCAAACTCCACCCGATCCCACGACGCGTCTTTCACCATGTCGATCACCGCCGACGACACCGTGACCGTCACCAGCGAGCAGGCGATCTTGACCGGCTCGATGTAGCTCAGCGATAGCACGAGCACCGTGAGGTCGGTAAACAGGTAGCAGCGGCCCACGCGCCACCCCGTGAGCCGCGAGATCGTCAGCGCGAGCGCATCGTCGCCGCCAGCGGAGGACCCCTGGCGGATCACGATGCCCACGCCAACGCCCACGAACAGGCCGCCGAGCACCGCAGCGAGGATCATGGTGCCGGAGAGATCGGGCAGCAGGTTCGGCAGATGCTCCCATATGCGGTAGAAGCCGGCAACCGAGACCGTCGCCACCGCCGACCAGCCCAAAAAGCCGCGGCCGAGCACGCGCAGTGCCAGCAGGTAGCACGCCGCGTCGAGCACCGGGGACACCACCGACGGCGGGATGCCCAGCCAATGGTCGCCGAACAGCACCAAACCGATCACGCCGCCCTCGGTGATCCCCACCACCTCGTGGATGTTGTGCACCCCGAAGGTGAAGATCGCCGAGCCTAGCAGGATGAGCGCCACGCGATGCACAAACTCCACCGGGCGCAGGCCCGCCACGCGACGGGCCTGCCGAGGCTGCGGACTCGGCCGAAACATGCGGGTGCGGGCAGCCAGCCCACCATCCTCAACGCTGCTGGACTCGCCGCGACCAGGAGCGCCGGGCACACGACCGCGCGCGCCGCCCCCGCGCTCGCTTGGCCCCGTATTCGATTCGTCTTGCAGCTGCGCGGTATCGCGGGACATCATTATCACGTCTCCCTTGTCACAGATGGTTTCAGCTTACCAACTGCCGCCCCGGCCGCGCAACCGCGCCGAGAGGGCGCTGGGCGGGTGAACACCGCGCCGCGGCACGCCTGCGCCCGTTCAGCGACACAGCCCCTGTCCTCGACCTATGCGAGGCCACCAGGACAGATGGCTCCCGGCGTGCATCAGGATGAAGGTGCGCGGGGGACGGGCGGCCGCTGCACCGAGGGGCCGGGCAGGTGGCGCGTTTTGGATGCAGCCTCGCGCACGACGTGCCGCCTGCGCAAACGCGCCTGTTACACTTTCGAACGAATGAATCGATACGGGATTGGAGCAGCATGGCATCCACAATCGCCATCATCGGCGCCCTCGAAAAGGAGGTGCGCCACATCTATCAGGCGCTCGACGGCGGCGAGGAGTGCGACGAGATGGGGCTGCACATCGTGTGCGGCACCTACGGCCCCACGCGCATCGTTGCCACCTGTGCCGGCATGGGTACCGTGAACGCCGCAGCGGCAACGCAGCACCTCATCAGCGCCTACGGAGCGAGCGCAATCGTGTTCTCCGGCATCGCCGGAGGCCTGAACCCCGCCCTGCACATCGGCGACATCGTGGTGGGTGCGCGCCTGCGCTACCTGGACACCGACACCGCCCTCATCGCCGAATCGGCGCCCGAGCTTGAGGAGTTTGCCAGCACGCCCGAGCTTATAAGAATTGCCGCCGAGGTGCTGTCCGCGCGCGGTTACCGCGAGCCGGCCGACAACGGCGCCGAATCCGGAGCGCTGCAGTTCCTGCGCGGCACCATCGCCACGGGCAACCGGTTCGTCTCCGGAGCGGAGACCAAGGCGCTGGCGCAGGCCGCCACGCAGGCTGATTGCGTGGAGATGGAAGGTGCCGCGGTGGCGCACGTCGCCGCCAAATGCGCGGTGCCCTGCCTGGTGCTGCGCGCGATTTCGGACAATTGCGACGAGGCCTACGATGCCCTGTCCGCCCGGGTGTTCGACCTCGAATCGTACGCGCGCAATGCCAGCGAGATCGCGCTGGAGATCGCGGAGCGCCTGCCGGGGCACCTGCAGCCGGCAACTCCCGATCTGTAACACTGCGGTTCTCGCGGGCCTTCGGCCCGCAGCACCGTGGCTCTGCGGTCTTCGGTCCGCGATCCCTTGGCTCCGCAGCCCTGCGGTCCTGCGGCCCCGGTCCGTTATCCGCAGCCCTGCGGTCCTCAATCTACAGCCCGTATCCCTGCAACCCTCAACACTGCAACCCTCCCCCCAACTCTCAACCCTGTAACACGGCAACCCTCAACCCGTTTGGAGCATTCCATGGCAGAGGCCATCAACTACAACAAGGTCCGCTTCGTTGCCAACTACGGCAAGGCATCCCAGATTCCGCCGTCAACCTGCCCCGAGGTGAGCTTCGTAGGCCGCTCGAACGTGGGCAAGTCCTCGATCATGAACAAGCTGTTCAACCGGCGCGGCCTGGTCAAGGTCTCATCCACGCCCGGCAAGACCGCCAACGTCAACTTCTTCGAGGCCGACGGTGTGCACTTCGTCGACCTGCCCGGCTACGGATTCGCCCAGCGCAGCAAGGCCGAGCGCGACCGCTGGGCCAAGCTCATCGGCGATTTCTTCGAGTCGGAGCGCAGCTTCAACCTGGTGGTGGCGCTAGTGGATATCCGACACGATCCCAGCAAGCTCGACCACCAGATGATCGGGTTTTTGCAGGAGAACGACTTCCCCTTCATCGTGGCGCTCACCAAAGCCGACAAGCTCAGCCGCACCCAGCAGGCCCGCCAGGCAGCTGCTATCAAAAAGCAGCTCACGGTGCCCGCCGACCACGTGATCGTCACGTCGTCCTCCACCGGGCTGGGCATCGATGCGCTCAAAGCGGCCATCGTCGCACACTGTTTGGAAGCCGATGAGGACGGGACCAGCGAGGAAGGCGCCAAGGACGTGAAACCCGCGGCAGAGATGACGGACGCCTAAAACTAAGGGCAGCACCGCCAGCAACGGGTGCCGGCCACGGCACGAATCGGGTGTATCGGCCACGTTGGCGGTGCTGGCCGAAACGGGAGTCCGGTGCGCTTACCGCATCGCGACAATGCCGTCTGCAACGGACACACTTAATACACTTGGCGCGCTTGCCGCGTCGGCGCAGCCGGTAGCGCCTCGGACCAGACGCCACGCAGAAGCGGATTGGGGCCCGGCCGCGTCCATCTGGGGCTCGGAGCCGAATCCCGGGTTCGTTGCGCATCCATCTGAAGCTAAGGACGGGATCCCGGGTTCGCCGCGTGTCCATCGGGGCCTCTGGCGGAATCCAGGGTTCGCCGCGTGTCCATCGGGGCACGGCGGTGAAATCCCGGGTTCGTTTCCTGTCCATCTGGGAAACTGGGGTTCGCCGTATGTCCGTCTGGGGGCGAAAAACGGCCCTGGATGGACAGGGGACGAACCCGGGATTTCTGAATGGACGAGAGCCGAACCCGGATTTTCTGAATGGACGGGAAACGAACCCGGGATTTTCGGACGGACGAAATCCGAACCCGGGTTTCCCGTATGGGTAGAAGCCGAACCCGGGTTTCCCGTATGGGTAGAAGCCGAACCCTGGTTTCCCGAATGGAGTAGAAACGAACCCGGGATCTTGGACGTCGGCTGCCGCAGGGCCGGAGGCGGCGTCCGGGGATCATGCCGCATGCGTCCGGATGCATGGGCGGAATCTAGGGTTCGTGCCACGTCCGTCTAGTCGGTGCGGGCCTGATCCCGGGTCCGTTGCGCGTCCATCGGTGCGCATCGGCGAAATCTAGGGTTCGCCGCTCGGCCATTCGGAGCTGCGCCCCGAATCCAGGGTTCGCGTCGTGTCCGTCTGGAGGCGAAAAACGGCCCTGAACGGACGGGGGACGAACCCGGGATTTCCGGATGGACTTAATCCGAACCCGGGTTTCCCGGATGGACAGGAAACGAACCCGTGATCTTGGAAACGGCCCGACGCTCGAAGATAATCCGGGTCCGCCCCGACGTCGCCCGGGTTCGCCGCGCAGCCATTCGGAGCCGCGCCCCGAATCCCGGGCCGGGACCGGCATCAGGGTCGTCAGCCAAGCGCGCCCACCCGCGGGCGGCCCAGCTGACGGCCCTTCGGCTAGTCCAGCTCCTTCAAGCCCTGACAGAGCTGCCAGTATTCCCCGCGCTGGGCGAACAGCTCCTCGTGCGTGCCGCGCTCGATGATGCAACCGTGGTTCAGCACGCAGATGCAATCCGCGTCGCGCACGGTGGACAGCCGATGCGCGATCACGAAGCTCGTGCGCCCGCGCATGATGCGGTCCATCCCCCGCTCGATCAGCTTCTCCGTGCGCGTGTCGATCGACGACGTGGCCTCGTCTAGAATCAGCACCGGCGGATCTGCCACCGCCACGCGTGCGATGGCAAGCAGCTGGCGCTGTCCCTGCGACAGGTTCGCGCCGTCCGCGGTCACCGGCGTCGCGTAGCCCTGCGGCAAACGCCGAATGAACGAGTCTGCACAGGCAGCCTCGGCCGCCGCGCGCACCTCCTCATCGGTAGCATCGAGCTTGCCGAACCGGATGTTGTCGGCAATTGTGCCGGTAAACAGGTGCGTGTCCTGCAGCACAATCCCAAGCGACCGCCGCAGATCGTCTTTCGCGATCGAACGCACGTCGATACCGTCGAAGGTGATCTCGCCGCGCTGCACATCGTAGAAGCGGTTGATGAGGTTCGTGATGGTGGTCTTGCCCGCACCGGTCGACCCCACGAACGCAATCTTCTGCCCGGGCTTCGCGAACAGGTTGAGCCCGGTGAGCACGCGCACCTCGGGCACGTAGCCAAAATCGACCGCGTGGAAGCGCACGTCCCCGCGCAGGGGAATGGTGCCGCAGGCGAGCACCGTGCCGTCGGCGGCCGGCGCGGTTGCGGCAAACGTGGCGCCGGAGGCGAGCGCAGGCGCTTTGTCCGCGCATGCGGTGCCGGAAGCAGCCGCAGACACCTCCCCCGCACGAGCAGCCGATCCTGTCATCGTGCCGCCGTCGGGCGCAGTCCCCCGCACAACCAACCCGACGCCATCGCCACCTGCTGGCGCCTTGCCCGCGCGCATGGCCTGCGAGCGCCTGTCACCGCCGCGCCCAACCGATCGCGTCTCGGCTGCGCCTGCCATAGCGAAACCCTGCGCCGGCACCTCCTCAGCGCGCGCTCCCGCCGGCGCCGTACTCGCGATCGGCATCAGCTTGCCGTATGCCCCCAGGCCGTAGCCAGCTGGCAGCTCCCAGCCCCAGGCGTCGGTACCGGTGCGCACCAAACGTACGCTGCCCTCGTCCACCTCGGGCTCCATCTCCATCACGGAGAACAGGCGCTCGGCGCCCGCCAGGGCATTCAACAGGAAATTGCCCAGCTGCGTGAACTGGTTGATGGGCATCGCCGCCTGCCGCACGAAGATCAGGTAGCTGGCAAGCGCGCCCACATCGGCCAGCCCCTGCACCGCCAACAGACCGCCGGCCACCGCCACGATCGCGTAGTTGGCATACCCCACACACACCGTCACCGGCACCATCGTGGCCGCATACGCCTGCGCCGATGCACCGGCCTCCCGCAGCCGCTCGTTGCGCCGCGCGAATCCGGCCACGTTGGCCGCCTCGTGGTTGCACACCTTGACGACCTTCTGCCCCGACACCATCTCCTCGACATAGCCGTCCAAGCCGCCGAGCGCCTCCTGCTGCACCGCGAAGAACCGCTTGCTGCGTATGCCGGAAAACCGCACGTACCAGGCAATGAGCACGTCGCACACGAGCGTGATGATCGTCAGGCGCCAATTGAGCACGAACAGCACCGCGATCGTGCCGACCATCTGGATGGCGGCCTGGATCACATTCGCGAAGCTGTTGTTGAGCGCCTCGGCCACCGTATCCACGTCGTTGGTGAAGAAGCTCATGATGTCGCCCGTGCGCATGCGATCGAAATAGACCAGCGGCAGTTTCTGCAGGTGGGCGAACAGGTCGCGCCTGATGTCGAATACCACCTTTTGCGCCGCGCGCACCATCGTTTGGGTGTAGCCGAGCGCCGAGAGGGCGCCCAGCGCGTAGACGGCCGCGAGGAACGCGATCTGCCCCGACAGCTGCGACGTGTCGCCGGCCGCCAGCGTATTCACGATCGGGCGCACCATGTAGGTGCCCACCAGGCTCGCCACCGCCGAGATGCTCACGAGCACCGCGACGACAAGCAGCGAGAAGCGCGCGTGCCCCATGTAGGCGAGCAGACGGCCCACGGTGTGGCGCAGCTGCTGCGGGCGCGCCTGAGCATCGGTCTTAGGCATCGCGACCAGCTCCCTTCAACTCGGCATCCTCATGCGCAGCGGTCGAACGCGCAGGCACCGGCATCCGCTTCCCCTCAGCCGCGGTGGTCGAAAGCGCAAGTGCGGGTCCGGACACCTCTTCTGCCTCACGCGCTGCGGCGCCATCGAGCGCGGCATCTGGCGCGAACGACGCCGCTCCCTTCCCTGTCGCCTCGGACGCCGCACCGTCGGCGAACTCCATCTGCGAAGCGTAGATCTCCTGATAGATCGCATTGCCCGCAAGCAACTCATCGTGCGTGCCCGCCGCGTCGATATGCCCGTCGTCCACCACGAAGATGCGGTCGGCGTCCATCACCGAGGTGATGCGCTGGGCGATGATGATGACCGTGGTATTGGGAATCGCCGCCAGATTTGCGCGGACCGTGGCCTCGGTGGCCATATCGAGCGCGGAGGTGGAGTCGTCGAACACCAGGATGCGCGGATGCTTGAGCAGGGCGCGCGCGATGCACAACCGCTGCTTCTGGCCGCCCGAGACGTTCACCCCGCCCTGACCCAAGTCGCCGTCCAGGCCGCCGATGCGGTCGAGGAACTCGTCGGCGCACGCCAGACGACACGCCTCGAGCAGCTCCTCGTCGCTCGCCTCGGGGTCTCCCCAGCGCAAGTTGTCGCGCACGGTGCCGGTGAACAGCACGTTTTTCTGCAGCACCATGCCCACCGCGTTGCGCAGGGCCGCCAGGTCGTAGGTACGCACGTCGTGCCCGCCCACGAGCACCGCGCCCGCACTCGGGTCGTACAGACGCGCAATCAGCTGCACCAGCGAGCTTTTGCCCGAGCCGGTGCCGCCCAGGATGCCCACCGTGGCGCCGGAGGGAATCGTCAGCGACACCCGCTCGAGCACCTCCTCCGCCGCGTCGGCACGGTACTTGAACGAAACGTCCCGGAACGCAACCGAACCATCCGCCACGCTCATGCGCGCCTCGCCCGGCGCGGGCGCGGCCAGCTCGGGCACGGCGTCCAGCACCTCGCCCACGCGCGCGGCGCTAGTGAGAGCACGCGTGGTGAGCAAAAACACGTTCGAGATCATCATGAGGGAGTTCATGATCTGCAGCACATAGCTCATGAAGCCGGTGAGGGTTCCCACGGTGAGCGTGCCGGCGATGATCATCTGGCCGCCGAGCCACAGCACGAGCGTCGCCGCCGTATACATGGACGCCTGGAACACCGGCAGGTTGAGCACCGCGCGCCCGAACGTATAGGTGGATGTGCGGGCCACCTCCCCGTTGACCTCGTTGAACTTCTCGCACTCGTGCTCGGCGCGCACATAGGCCTTCACGGCGCGCACCGCGGTCAGGTTCTCCTGCACCACCCCGTTCAGGTGGTCCATCGAGGCCTGCAGCGTGCGGTAGCGCGGAGCAACCGTGAACGTGATGAGCGCCAGCGCCACGGCGAGCACCGGCAGGATGACGAAGAACACCCCGGCGAGCTCCATGTTCATCGAGCACGCGTAGGCCAGGCCCATGATGAGCATCACCGGGCCGCGCACGAAGGGGCGGAAGCCGCTGGAAAAGGCGTTCTGGATGACGGTGATGTCGGTGGTCATGCGCGTGACGAGCGATGACGTTTGGAACGCGTCCAGGTTGCCGAAGGAAAAGGCCTGGATGTGCTCGTACTCGGCCTGGCGCAGGTTTGCGCCCAAACCCGTGGCCGCACGCGAGGCGAACCGCGCGTAGGCAAGGCCCAACACGAGCGCCGCCAGGGCGCACAGCATCATGAGCGCACCCTGGTGCAGGATGATGGCGGCGCTGCCCTCGGCGATGCCCTCGTCGATGATGCGGGCCATGAGCACGGGGATGAACAGCTCGAGCGAGGTTTCAAGCGCCACGATGATCACGCCGGCGGCGGCATCGCGGCGATACGGACCCAGGTAGCCAATGAGGCGGCGTAGCTCACGCATGGGTTGCCTCCTCGCTGCGCCCAGATGCAGCCTGATGGGCGCGTGCCCGATCAGCCTCCGCGAGGTTGCGGCATACGCGCTCGAGCAGATCGCTGAGCTGCGCGCGCTCGGCGGGCGTGAAGCCCTCGGTCATGATCTCGTCGGCCTGGGCGCAGGCGACATCCCACAGCCCCAGCGTGGCGCGGCCGCGCTCGGTAAGCTCGACGGCCTTCTTGCGCCGGTCGGCACCGGGCCGCGCGGGCACCGAGGCAATGAACCCGTTGCGCTCCAGGGCATCGAGCATGCGGGTCACCGCTGCCGGATCGATGCGGTAATGGGCCGCCAGGTCGGCGCGGGTGCACGGAGCGTGGACCCCGATGTAGGACAGCATGCGCGGCTGGCCCGGGCCCAGCCCGAGCGCGGCGGCACGCGCGTGCAGGCGGCTCTTCTGCATGTGATGCGCCATGTTCATGCGCATGTGCAGATCGGTGAGGGAAAACCCCAGCGCAAGGGGTGCCGCGGAGGTGCCCGATACGGCTCCGGACAGCGCTGCGTTTGCAGATGCGGCAGCAGGTCCGGCACTGTCGCGCGCGTCGGCCGTAGGGTCGGCGGGTGCGTCGGCAGTGGGGTCGGCGAGCGCACGGGTGGCGGCCCCGCTGGCAGCGACATCCGTGCCCGGCACAGCAGCATCGCGCGCGCTGGCCGCCGGGCGTCTGTGTAAGGTCAACATTCCAACTCCTTGATATATCAACTATTGATATATCAAGGTTTTACCACCGAAGCAAACGCCGGGCAAGGCGCATTCACGATGGAAACACACCTCACCCGGCGAGCAGACAAGCGAACAGGGGGCGCAAGCCAACGGGCGGAACCCGTATGCTCATGAGCAGCTGGTTGGACCGACAATGAGCGCCGCTGCACGCGCATCGCATGCGCGCGCCGGAACAAGCGCGCGACGGCGCAGCATCCCGGTTGGCAGGCAACCGAAGCAAGCCGAAGCAGGCACCGACCGTCCGGAACCCAACCGACGCGTGCCCGAATCTACCCCGCAGCCGACATCTCGCACACGGCTTGCGTCTACTCCGCTGCCGGCACCTCGCCGGTTGCCAAAATCTGCTCCAGCGCAGCCTCGTTGAGCACAGGCACGCCCAGGCTCTCGGCCTTGGTGAGCTTGGAGCCCGCCTTGGGGCCTGCCACCAAAAAGCTCGTCTTCTTGGATACCGAACCGGTAACCTTGGCGCCCAGCGCCTTCAAGGCCGCACCCGCCTCGTCACGCGTGCGGAGCTCGAGCGTTCCGGTGAGCACGAAGGTGAGCCCGACAAGCGGCTGGGCCTCTACGAGCTCGCCGGCCACGCCCGTTTGAGCAGAGGTTGCGGCAGCCGCAGCCCCCAAATCCTCCTCGAGGGCAAGGCCCGCCTGGCGCAGGCGCTCCAGCACCTGCAGGTTCTCGGGCACCGCCAAAAACTCCTTCACGCTCGCCGCGATCTTGGGACCGATACCGTCGATCTGCGCGATATCCTCCTCGTTGGCCGCCACCAGGGCGTCGATGGTAAGGAACCGCTTGGCCAACAGCTCGCCCACCGATTTGCCCACATGGCGAATGCCCAGCGCGAACAGCACACGGCCCAGCGGCTGCGAGCGCGAGGCGGCCAGCTCGTCAACCACCTTCTGCGCGATGGTGGCACCCACGCGGATCGAGTCCCCCGCCTGCACGCCCTTCTTCTTATCGTCTTTCAAGTAGGTGCGCCCGGTGTCGAGCCCGGCTATGTCGTCCACCGTCAGGTGGTAGAAGTCTGCAACGTCGTGCAGCAGGCCCGCCTCGATCATCTTGTCCACGAGTTCGTCACCCACACCGTCGACGTCCATGCAGCCGCGGCTCACCCAATGCAGCAGGCGCTCCTTCAGCTGCGCCGGGCAGTCGAGCGACACGCAACGGTACGCCACCTCGCCGTCCTCATGCACCACGGGGCTGCCGCAGGCCGGACACGCCGCCGGCATCTCCCACGGCTCGGCGCCGTCCGGGCGCTTATCGGCCACCGGCCCCACCACCTCGGGAATCACGTCGCCGGCTTTGTGAACCACGATGGTGTCGCCCACGCGCACGTCCTTGCGGCGAATCTCATCGAGGTTGTGCAGGGTCGCCCGCGCGATGGTGGAGCCGGCAACCGTTACCGGGTCGAACTCGGCCACCGGGGTGAGCACGCCGGTGCGCCCCACCTGGATGCGGATCTCACGCAGAACGGTGGTCTTTTCCTCCGGCGGGAACTTGAACGCGATGGCCCAGCGCGGCGCACGAGCCGTGAAGCCCAGCTCACCTTGCTGCGTGAACGAATCGACCTTCACCACCACGCCGTCGATGTCGTAGTCCAGATCGGCGCGATGCGCCAGGGCATCAGCGCAAAACGCGTGGACCTCAGAAGGCGAGGTGCAACGGGCCACGTTCGGGTTGACCGAGAAGCCCGCCTGACCCAGCCAGCTCAAGAACTCATGCTGGGAGTCGACGTGGAGCGGGGCGGTGTCGGCGATGGCGTAGATGAACGTGGCCAGATGCCGCGTGGCCGTTACCTTCGGGTCCTTTTGGCGCAGGCTGCCGGCGGCGGCATTGCGCGGATTGGCGAACGGCTCGCGCCCCTCGGCGTCGGCCTCGGCATTCAGGCGGGCGAAGCTGCCCTTGGGCATGTAGACCTCGCCGCGCACCTCGATGGGCACCGAGCGCTCGGCACCCATGTGTGCCAGGCCCTCCTCGGCCAGATGCATGGGCACGTCACGGATGGTGCGCACGTTGAGCGAGACATCCTCGCCCGTGGTACCGTCCCCGCGGGTGGCGGCGCGCACGAAGGCGCCGTCCTGGTAGGTGAGCGCCACGCCCAGGCCGTCGATCTTGAGCTCGCAGGTGTAGGCGACCGTGCCCGCGCCGAGCGCCTCCTCCGTGCGCTGCAGCCATTCGTCAAGCTCGGCCAGGTCCATGGCATCGTCCATGGAATACATGCGGGCCATATGGGTCACGGAGGCGAACTGCTCGGACACGTACCCGCCCACGCGCTGGGTGTAGGAGCCCGGCGTCACCAGCTCGGGATAGGCCGCCTCGATGCCCTGCAGCTCAACCAGCAGACGGTCGAAGGCGGCATCGGTGATCTCGGGGGCGTCGAGCGCGTAGTAGCGGTAGGCGTGGTAGTCCAGCAGATGGCGCAGCTCGGCTGCACGCGCCGCCGCCTGCTCGCGGGAAGCTGCCACAGAGGCGGGCCGATCGGACACCGCGGATACGGACGTGGAAGCCGCAGGTGCCGGTGCGGCCGCAGTGCTCGCCTGCCCGGCACCTGCGGCTTCC